>JBALXM010000009.1:33050-86459 GCA_036960695.1 Sneathiella sp. | reverse complement strand
CCCACTTTGTTATGGGGGATATTGAAGTCTTCACAATATTTGTAGAGAAGCTCTTTTCCCTCAACGCAAAATTTGGCTTTCAGGCTATCTTTTGCATAATAAATACCCGCATGGATTACTTCGCTGTTTCGAGAGGACGTCTCCTCTCCAAAGTGACCGTTTTGCTCAAGAACAAGAACATCTCGTCCCTGAACGCAAAGTGTGCGAGCGATGGCAAGCCCAATAACACCGGCACCAATCACCACATTTTCGAAATCATAAGTCATGTTCTTGTGATACCCTTCTCGCAGCAAGGGTCAAGGAAATCCGTTATTTTTATCACGAAAGAGTGACATCAGAGTGTCTTCCCACCAACGGAGTCGCGCAGTAAAGTTACTGAATGGGAAAATATCTCGCATCTTGCTTATTTATTGTGTTTTTTCTTCAGTTCAACGGATCTTACGATGCGTTTGCGGACGTTTCCCGCTGGAAAGAACAATGGCCGAATACTGATTTTTCTAAATCCAGTATTATTTTTGATGAAATACTGTCCGGCGGCCCCGCCAAAGACGGCATCCCCGCGATTGACAATCCGAAATTTGTAAAGGCGAGCGGCGTCACTCATTTAGCAGAGACTGAGCCTGTAATAGGCGTTGTTTTAAATGGTGTTGCAAAAGCATATCCCTTGCAAGTTCTGATGTGGCACGAAATTGTGAATGACACCATTGGTGATATTCCTATTACGGTTACTTTTTGCCCCCTCTGTAACGCCTCCTTGGTTTTTGACCGAAGAGTTATTGGGCCCAACGATGAAAAGCTGGTTTTGGATTTTGGGACAACGGGTAAGCTCAGAAATTCTGATTTGGTGATGTATGACAGGCAAACGGAAAGTTGGTGGCAACAATTTTTAGGGGAGGCAATCGTTGGGAAACTGACGGGAACTTCTTTGAAAATGCTCCCCGTTAGAATCGAATCTTTTGCGAAGTTTAAAGAAAGAATGCCCTCAGGCCTTGTTCTGGTGCCAAATGATGCATCTTCGCGTCAGTATGGTCGAAACCCATACGGAGGATATGATAGTCTGAATACCCCTTTCCTCTACGCTGGAGCAATGCCGGAGGCCGTGGCGCCCTTGTCTAGAGTTGTCGCAAGTGAAGACAGAGCTTGGTCTTTGGACTATATTCGCAAAGAGAAAAAGTTTGAAACCCCAGATGGATTAATTATCACATGGGAGAAAGGGCAGAACTCTGCTCTTGATGCGACAATTATCGGCGAAGGAGTGGATATCGGTAATGTGACCGTACAGCGCCGCCACGGCGATAGGTTAGTCGATGTTTTATACACTATCGACTTCGCCTTTGCCCATCACGCTTTTCATCCAGCCATAAAGATCATCACAAAATAGTTTTGGCGAGCGATTTTATTAAAATTTACCGAAAATTGGGAAAAATATCTAACTTGTCATGGGATGATTGCTGGGCTAAATGTGATTACTTGGTCATACTCATGTTAAAGTAAATGGCTGTTATTTTGCCGAGGATGTGGAGTTCAAAGTGGACGTTTCTGTTAAAGAGGTTAAGCCGGCTGCAAGTGCACCTGCAACTCGAGCCCATATTATCGTGGTTGGAAATGCTAAAGGCGGTTCGGGTAAATCCACAACATGCATGCATGTCATTGTCTCGCTCCTTACCCTTGGTTATCGCGTCGGTGCGATTGATCTTGATGGGAAGCAGAAGACCCTCGGTCGGTATATCGAAAACAGAGAAAGCTTTATTGCCAAGCGAGGCCTCGATTTACCAATGCCCGCCCTCAAAGTGATTGAGCCGAGTGAAAAGAAGAACATGGATGATGCACAGAGCGATGAACGCTCTCGCTTTGTTTCTGCCTTGCAAGAACTTGTATACGAAAATGACTTTGTTGTAGTGGATTGCCCAGGTGCTGATAGCTTTATCTCAAAACTGGGACATTCCTTCGCAGATACCCTTCTAACACCGATGAATGACAGTTTTATCGATTTGGATTTGCTGGCAAAGGTTGATGAAGAGACTTTTGAAGTGGAGCGGCCGAGTTGGTATAGTGAAATGGTGTGGGAGCAGCGGAAAAGGCGTGCCCTTATAGATAAACACCAAATCGACTGGATCGTTATGCGTAACCGATTATCTCATACGGATGCCCATAACAAACGCAATATAGAGACAATCCTTGAGAAACTTGCCGATCGTATTTCTTTTCGGTCCGCACCGGGCTTTGGTGAACGTGTCATTTTCCGGGAATTATTTCTGAAAGGTCTTACAATGCTTGATCTGCAGAAAAAGGGTGTTGGCATTAAAATGTCTATGAGCCATGTCGCCGCACGGCACGAGGTACGGCATTTGATCAAATCACTCAACTTGCCTGGTGTCGATGCCAGAGTGGATGAACTGTAGAATAAGGCAGACTCTCCCTCAAGTGGGCGATTATTCCAATAATATTAGAAACTATATTTGAATTCTGTTTTTTTCTTCTTTAATGCAGGAAAAATCTTGTCTATTTCTGTCTGTGGTTTCTAATTTATGAAAATATTAGTTTATAGTTCTACTTCCGCGTAAATCGGGATTTTTATGTGCTGTTTATGGTTTAAATTTCATAATTCTTTCATTTTCATGTAAAAAATGTTGAATTTTTTTAGATTATTTAAAATATTTAAATTCAAAGACTTAACGCCGAATTTTCTCCTTTTTACACAGGAATTTTCCTCCCAAATTAACCTGTATATCTAATATTAACGTTTGCTGGGTATATTAGGAAAATCAAAGGGTGAGATAAAAGAACTTTATCGTTGATCCCGAGCCTTTTCAAAGAAAAGGTCAAGTCTAAACCCTTAGTATAGGAGGAGCGTATGTTTAATTTATTTAATAGTGGCAATCAGAATTTTAGTGTTGTACGCATGCGCTCTGTCATTTCTTTTGGACTTTCAGTGCTAGTACTCGCAGCGATGATAGTTTCTCTTAAAGTGACAGACGCGTCTGCTCAGAATGCCTGCTTTGAACGCGGAGCACTTCTCAAACATCTAGATGGCAAATTTGATGAAGCCCCCGTTGCCGCCGGCCTTGCTGCAAATGGTAGTGTACTTGAAGTCTTTACCAGCCCTGACGGAATAACCTGGACAATCGTTCTCACACAGCCAAATGGCGCAACTTGCGTAATGGCTTCTGGAGAATCTTGGATGGGAATGCCCATAACTGTGAAGGGGAAAGTTAGCTAACCTTCAAATGTAAATGGCGATATTCTGTCGGCACCGTTCTTACACGGTGCCGTCATTGCGTTTAAAGCTCGGGAAATGCAATATTCGCCAGTCTTAACTGTTTTTTCAAGTCCTCTTTGACCTTCTCCAGATTTTCCTCATCATTTGCTTCGCACCTTGCCACAAGGACGGCTTGAGTATTTGAAGCCCGTAGAAGCCACCAGCCACCAAAGGCTGCAACCCGAACACCATCAATATCTGAAAATTCAGCACCGTCTTTAACGAGTTGTTCTTTTATACGCTCGACTGCTGCAAATTTCTCTTCGTCAGCACATGGAAAGCGAAGCTCAGGCGTGTTGACCATTTTGGGAAGAGCGTCATAAAGATCATCCAGTCCTTTGTCTGACATTCCCAGGTAGTTCAACAGGCGCAAACCAACATAGATAGCGTCGTCATAACCGTAAAAATGATCATTGTAGAAAATATGTCCGCTCATCTCTCCTGAGAGAGGGGCGGATAGTTCCGCCATTTTAATTTTAATGAGGGAATGGCCCGTTTTCCACATGACTGGATTACCGCCCAGATTTTCGATCTCATCGAACAAGGCCTTGCTTGCCTTAACGTCAGCGATAATTGACGCTGCGGGTTGTTCTTCCAAAACCTCGCGAGCCAAAATTGCGAGCAACTGATCGCCCCAAATTATATTGCCTCTGCTGTCGACAACACCAATGCGGTCCCCGTCTCCATCAAAAGCGATCCCTAGATCTGCATTTATCCCTTTGACGGTTTTTATAAGGTCCTGAAGGTTCTCTTCTACGGTTGGATCTGGATGATGGTTCGGGAAATTGCTATCATTTTCATCAAACAACAAAACATGTCGTCCAGATAATTGGCTAACAACTTTACGTAAAGCCTCCCCGGTGACACCGTTCCCACAATCCCAAACAACGGTTAAATCTGAAGGGTTCTGATAATCTTCCAACAATCGGGAGACATATTGCTCCATTAGCGGGTGATCCGTTACTTGCCCAGCACCGACCTCGAAGTCACCAGCATTGCAGCTTGCACCTAAATCTTGAATAGCTTGGCCATAAAAGGGCTTGCTGTTCAAAATCATTTTGAAGCCGTTGTGATCTGGTGGGTTATGGGACCCGGTAATCATAATTCCGTTTCTGGTAGCAAGCTCATAAGTCGAGTAATACAGCATAGGGGAAGGGCCCATTCCGACCCTGATCACATCAATCCCGGTGCTGAGTAAACCTTTTACCAAGGCTTTTTCAAGGACAGGAGAGGTGGCTCGTCCATCAAAACCGACAGTGACGGTCTTGTCCCCATTTTTTATCATAAGACTGCCGAACGCACGTCCAATGGCTTCTGCATCTTCGGGAAATAAAGTATCACCCACAATCCCTCTAATATCATACTCTCTGAGGATCGACGCATGAAACTGGTGGCAATTTACGTTCATCTTTTTCTCCAAGTTTATGTCTTGAGCGTATCGCTCGGCCGGCCAACACATGAATAATCAAATCCCTGTAAAAGCATATCGCCGGGTTCATAGATATTCCGTAAATCTACCATAACAGGTTTTGCCATGGCAGCTTTTACACGATTTAAGTCCAATGCTCTAAATTCATTCCATTCAGTGATGATAACCAAAGCATCAGCACCTTCAAGTGTATCATAGGCATTTTCGTAGAAAGTTACCTCGGGCAGAAGCTCTTTTGCTTCCGTCATTCCCTCAGGATCATAGGCATGAATTTGGGCGCCCGATTGTTGTAGGTTTGGGATGATATCCAAACTTGGACTTTCGCGCATGTCATCTGTATTTGGTTTAAATGTCAGCCCGAGAATAGCTATTTTCTTTCCCTTAACAGATCCACCACAAGCAGTTTCAATTTTCTCTGCCATGCTGATTTTTCTGGCCTCGTTAATATCTATAACAGCTTCTACAATTCGAAGGGGTGATCTGCTTTCGACGGAGGTTTGATACAAGGCTCTCGTATCTTTTGGAAAACATGAGCCCCCAAAGCCGGGCCCCGCATGAAGGAATTTTTGACCAATTCGGCCATCCAAGCCAATTCCCTTGGCAACATCATGAATGTCTGCGCCTACTTTCTCACACAAATCAGCCATTTCATTAATGAAGGTGATTTTAGTGGCGAGAAAAGCATTCCCAGCATATTTGGTGAGCTCAGAACTTTCCAGAGACGTGAAAAGCATGGGTGTTTGGATTAGCGACAATGGCCTGTAAATTTCTTCCATTACCGTTCGGGCTTTCTCCGAGCTGGTACCGACAACGACTCTATCTGGTCTCATAAAGTCTTCGATTGCGGCACCTTCGCGCAGGAATTCAGGATTGGAGACCACGTCAAATTGTTCACTGTCACAAATTTCACCGATAATTTGTTCAATGCGTGCTCCTGTGCCGACAGGGACGGTAGATTTGGTCACAATAACGGTGTAACGGCTGATCGCATGCGCAATTTCTCTTGCCGCTGCAAATACATATGTCAGGTCTGCTTGCCCATCACCGCGCCGACTAGGTGTTCCAACGCCGATAAAAACGGCGTCAGCTTCGGCTACTGCACTTTTCAAGTCCGTACTAAAGGTAAGTCGGCCCGCTTGCAGGTTCTTTGCAATCATCGGTTCAATACCCGGCTCAAAAATAGGGCTCGTCCCCTGCTTTAGAAGCGCAATCTTATCCTTGTTGGTGTCAACACAGACTACTTCATGGCCAAATTCAGAAAAACATGTTCCAGAGACTAAGCCAACATATCCGGTCCCAATCATTGCGATCTTCATAATCGAAATTCTCCAAAAGTAATGTATTTAATTTAGTTGTGATTAAAGATCTGAAGAAATTTCACGAATGATATTTGCGACAGCTTGACTCATATCGTCACGCTTAAGAGCAAACGCAATATTGGCATGCAGAAAACCAATTTTATCGCCGCAGTCAAATCGCGTGCCATCAAAACGCAAGCCGTAAAAGGGGCTTGTTTTAAGGAGAGAACAAAGGGCATCTGTAAGCTGAATTTCGTTCCCGGCGCCGCGTGCTTGGTTCTCCAGAATATCAAAAACCGAAGGTTCCAATATATAGCGCCCTATGACAGCTAAGTTGGAGGGGGCGTCCTTAGGGTCTGGCTTTTCAACAAGATGCTTAACTTCAATTTTTTTACCATCATCATATCCGGGCTTCAAAATTCCGTATCGAGAGGTATGTTCGTGAGGGACTTCCATCGCGGCCAGAATATTTCCTCCGCCAAGCTCATCACGGGCTTCAATCATTTGAGCCAAACAAGGTTTTTCAGAAAGAATAAGGTCATCGGCAAGAATAACCGCAAAAGGCTCATCGCCGATAAATCTCTTGGCGCACCATACAGCGTGGCCCAGACCTTCCGGCTCCTGTTGCCGGATGTATGCCACTGTCCCTGTGGGCGGTAAATTATCTTGCAATGCTTCCAGAATATCAGCTTTTCCTCTTTCTCGAAGAACGCTTTCTAACTCATAGGAGCGGTCAAAATGATCCTCAATGATAACTTTCCCGCGGCCAGTTACAAAAATAAATTCTTCAATGCCGGCTTCTCGGGCTTCATCCACCGCATATTGAATAAGGGGTTTGTCAACAACAGGAAGCATTTCTTTAGGCATTGCCTTCGTCGCGGGAAGAAAACGGGTCCCAAGTCCCCCGACTGGGAATACTGCTTTACGAACTTTTTGTCGCATGAGTTCTACCTTGATTGATTTTGTTTATCTGCGTATATCGCATTCTGCGAAAGAACACGCAAGAGGTGTTTGTTTAAGATTTTAAGAGTACTTCTTTAGCTCGGTTTAGTTTAGCTGCCATGTAAGCGGAACCATCGTGATCTGGGTGGAATTTTTTCATAAGCCTTTTATGGGCAGCTTTTATATCTTTGTCATTAGCAGTCGGGTCCAGTTCAAGAATTTCAAAGGCTTCAGAGCGGCTCATACCCGATTGCTGAGAATGATTTGAATTCCCATTGGAACGATTTCCAGAGTGTGAGTGTTGATCATTCTCGGTCTCAGCAAAATTCCTCTCTAAGAAAGTTACCAATATGGCCGCGCTTTGTTCGTCTTCTTCAAGGTCTCTACTTAATTCCTGAAGTTGCGGGTAGGTCAATTGCGATAACCTCTCTCCCATAAACACGCCTTGAAGGATTTCCGCATCCATCTCTCCGGTATCATGATCTAAATTTGCGTGAAGCCAATCGGTTGTCACTTCGGATTTCTGACCAGATGACGGAGTGTTTCGACCAAATAAAGGCTTCTTTCGAAGCAAAAATAGAGCGACTAAAGCAAGGGGAGGAGCAATTTGAAAACGGCCCGTATAGGCGAAGAAAGCGGCGAGGCTTCCTAATATTATGGCGCCTGCAATTCTAAATGCACGAATGATGTGTTTAGGGTCAGCATTGGCAAGGCTTTTGCCGCCAATGATTAAAGCCACTAACAGGGCTATACCAATAATAAAAAATGCGAGCATGATTTTTAGCTATTTAATCTGGCGAGCCAGTAAAAGCGTTTCCCCTCCAACTTTTTGACTATACTTGATAAGCGCTTTGCGCCCTCCTGCAGCATATACCGCAACAGCATTTAAGAGAAGCTTAAGCTTCTCAGCACTTTGCATGTCAAACTTACAAAATGCTCCGCCTGACAATTTTGCCATCTGACGAAAGCAAAGCTCTGCTGTTGCATCAGATCCTTCTTGAAAGGCAAAAATCGGGACCCCCTGCATTCCCAGCTGCCCAGCAATATGGCACAGGTTATCGGCCTCTTCTTCCACACAATCACCAATGTAGACAAGCCCGTTCACACGTTTTTCTTTGGTTTGGCGCAAAGTATGTTTGAGCACTTTTTCTATTTGCGTATGGCCGCCCAGGCAGCTTACGCGGGACATGGGGCCTATCAGAGATTTACTTTTTTGTGCCCAAGCTGTTGCCTTAAATTCGCCAAAGCCCCTGAAAAAAGCGATTTGTAGTTCTAGGCTGCCGGCAATCGCGGCTGCGTCAAACATCTCTCTTTGAAGGTGGCAAGCATGATCCCAAGTGGGCTGACGGCTTGCTGTCGCATCAACGGCAAAAATAAGTCGGCCGGCAGTACCGGTTTCTTTTACCTTTGGGATTGACCCGACTTTTTTCAAAAAAGCATCAACATCTTTTGAAGTCCCACCTTTTCTATTTTCATCAAGGTTGCGGCCCATTGTGTACTGCCTTTGATTTTAAAGTTTCATTCTTGTTAAAGTTAGGATTAAGTGTGACGTAATTCAATTACGTATCCGTCTTTATCCTTAAATTGTGTGGTAAATCGTTGAGTAAAATAGCTGAAAGTCCGAATATATCATATTTTCCATACTGGTGGGAAGCGGCAGAACCAAAGCAGACTATCCAAGAACTGCCCGCCGGGGTGCAAGATGTTGTCGTTGTGGGGGGCGGTTATACCGGGCTTTCCGCAGCATTGACCCTTGCAAAATCCGGTTTGTCAGTCGTCGTTTTAGATACAGAACGACCTGGTTTCGGCGCGAGCAGTCGCAACGGCGGAATGATTAGCAATTTGCTAAAGCCCGGATTAAGTGAATTGATGGCTAAATATGGGGCTGAGCAGGGAAAAGCGATATATCAGGAAGCTTTTAATTCAGTGGGGTTTGTCAAAAAACTCATTGGTGACGAGAAAATAGAGTGCGACCTAAATTTGGCAGGCCGGCTTTACCCTGCTGTTCTTGAAAAACACCTTGATTCCATGAAAAGGGAGACAGCCCTAAAACAAAAGCATTTAGGAATTGAAGACGAGATCGTTGGCAAAGATCAATGCCGACAAGACATTGCTTCTGACCTTTATGTTGGTGGTTTTCGGCAGTTCGATACGGGAGGATTACATCCCGCAAAGTTCGTGAAAGGACTTGCCTCCGCTGTTGAAAAGAATGGTGGCTTGATTTTGGCCCCTTGCAAGGCCAAATCGATAAAAAAGCAATCGGGCACATATGAGCTTGAGACGAGCCTTGGACCGATTAAATGTAACAAGGTGGTGATTGCAACCAACGGCTATAGTGGGTCATTCTATTCGTCATTGGAGAAGAAAGTAATTCCAATTGGCAGCACGATGATCGCGACAGAACCACTCCCCAAAGAGACTGTCTCCGAATTGTTTCCTACGGGAAGAATGATTGCAGATTCTCGAAAAATGTTGAGCTATTTCCGACCATCGCCTGATGGAACCCGTATTCTTTTGGGAGGACGCCCAACCGTGCTACCCGCCCCGCCAATGACGCAGGCAAAAGCATTGCAACGAAGATTGTCTGAGATTTTTCCGCAATTGGACAAAGTGGCTGTATCCCATGTTTGGTCTGGAAATGTAGCCTATAGTTTTGAAGCCCTGCCAGCAATTGGACAGGAGGATGGGATTTACTTCGCCCTCGGATATTGTGGATCCGGCGTGGCGATGTCTGGATATCTTGGACATAAAATTGCTTTAAGAATTTTGAATCCAGAAGATGGAAAGACCGCTTTTGATAAGTTGCCTTTTGAAAGTAAAGCATATTATCAAGGCCAGCCGTGGTTCCTGCCGATTGCTATGGCAGGATACAAGTTGCGTGATACTCTTGGATTTTAGATAATGTCTGGTGTGGCCCCATTTTTTGCGTCCCCAATGCACAAGGAAATACTGCACCGCGCTTGGCCAATCATTTTGTCTGGCCTCTCAGTTCCGTTATTAGGGGCAGTCGATACTGCGGTTATTGGTCATTTACCTGACGCCTCCTATTTGGGGTCCGTTGCAATTGGCGCCATGATTATGAGCTTTCTCTATTGGGGGTTCGGTTTTCTAAGAATGGGGACCACTGGTTTCGTTGCCCAAGCCGCTGGTGCCAATAATGCAGAAGAAATAAGGACCGTTCTTGTTCAATCCTTGATGCTTGGGTTTCTAATTTCACTGATCATCTTTGCTTTGCAAATTCCTGTTTTAAAACTTGCACTGCATGTGGTGAGCTCGAACGTTCAAGTCGAGCAGGGGGCTTCTACTTATTTTAATTACCGAATTTGGGGCGCGCCGGCTGTTCTTTTCAATTACACCTTGCTTGGATTTTTTATAGGCATTGGAAATACCCGCGCAGCCCTATTCACACAGATATTTATGAATGTAGTAAATATTACTCTGGATATCATTTTCGTTCTTTGGCTAGGCCTTGAGATTCAAGGTGTGGCGCTTGCTTCCGTTATCGCAGAATATTCGGCTGTGTTTATCGGTTTTATTTTAGTTGTTAAGGAGCTGAAACGGTTGGGCGGCGCTTGGATTAAAGAGTCTATTCTTTCTGTCTCAAATGCGATGAAGCTTCTGAAAGTAAATCTGGATATTTTTATCCGGACCATTTTGTTGATTTTTTCATTCGCCTATTTCACAGCTGAAGCCGCCAAAATTAGTGAAGAGGCATTGGCAGCTACTGCCGTTTTGATGAATTTTATGCATTTCTTAGCCTATGGCCTGGATGGGTTCGCTCATGCGGCTGAAGGATTAGTTGGCGCAGCCATAGGAGCAAAAAAAGGAGACAGATTGAGGCAGGTAGTGCTTGTTAGCTCTTTTTGGGCCTTTAGCGTAGCCCTTCTTTATTCTTTGATCTATTGGCTTTTTGGTGTCTCCGCCGTCAACCTCTTGACCGATCTGGAAGCTGTTCGAAATGTCGCTTATACCTATCTTCCTTGGCTAATACTGATGCCTCTGGTGTCTGTTTGGTCTTATCAGTTGGATGGTATTTTTGTGGGAGCAATGCAATCAAAAGAAATGCGGAATGGCATGATCCTCTCTGCTCTCGGCTATTTTCTGGCAATATATTTTCTGGGAGACTTATGGGGCATGCACGGTCTGTGGGCCGCGCTCGTCATCTTTATGGCATTGCGAGCAGGGACACTGGCCCTTGCTTATCCACGTGTGAAAAGAGCAGCTATGGGGGCAATCGGTTAGGCTTTTTTACGTCTTGTCCAAAGCCGGTTAAAGACGGGGTAGGCAAGCGGTATCAGGGCAATGATCAACGTGATCCTGACCGCATGAATAATGGAGACGAAGGCGACATCTATCCCAAGGGCTAGCGCGACAAGGGACATTTCAGCCAAGCCTCCTGGAGATAACGCCAGAATTAATCCCGGAATGCTTACGCCTACAAAGGTGGAAAATAGAAAGGCCAGAAGGGATGCAATTGCGACCATCAAAGCGGTTGATCCACAACTGAGGAGGATCGTCTGGCGCACTTCCCGAACAGAAATACCCAGAAATCGTAAGCCTAAAGACGTGCCAATAACAAGTTGAGCCGCATAAATCAGGAGCAATGGGGGTTTAACATCTATGAAGCCACTAAGTTCAAGTGCTGCGGCGACGAACAACGGTCCCAAAAGGTGATAAGCTGGAATTCTAATTATCTTCCCGCCCCAATATCCTGCGACTGCCGCTAGCAACAGCCAGCCATATTGTGCGAGGTCTTCGAAATTTCCAAGCAAAGGGTGAGAGGTTTTAGTCTCTTGAATTTCAACGCTATATCGAAAGGCAATGGGAACTGTCATGACCAGCAGCAAAACTCTGGTCGCATGGATAAGGGCAATTTTTCGCCCATCTCCGCCCTTTGCCTCTCCCACTTCATACATGATGTTAAAACCACCGGGAGCGGCAGAGAAATAAGCGGTGGTCCGGTCAAGCTTTCCTATCTTTCGATAGTAGAAATAGACGAGTGACATGGAAAGGAGGATGTTTACAAAGGAGAGTAGGAGACCATTACTCCATTGCATCATATTGCCAGCGGTCTCTGGTGAAAAATTGCTGCCTAGCATTACCCCTAGAACAGCAACCATCATATTTTTAAGAGGTGGGTGGACGGTGAGTTTCACGCCTCGCAATGCAATAATTGTTGATATGCACATTGAACCCATCATCCACGCAAGGGGAAGGTCGAGGAGGAAAAAAACAGCTCCTCCGATCCCACCGATACTAAGTGATTTTAATGTTTTGTGCATGGTATGGAGCTTAAATTTGAAGGCCTAGTACAGATTGTCTTTATATGATTTTTCCAAATGTGCATCTGTACTTGCAGCCTCAACACCCGTTATCTGATCCGATATGATTTGTCCAAGTGTTGGGAAGTCATTTTGATTAATTTTGTTCGCCTCACCCCATAAATCAGCGCGAATTATGGATTTTCCGCAATGCATATAGGCTTCCCGAACCGTCACCTTAAACGCGGAGCGAGGAGGTTTTCCGTGCGCAGCAAGGGATGCGAGGAGTTCTTCATCTGTGGTGATTTGACAGGTGCCATTTACACGTAACGTCTCCCGAATACCCGGAATGAAAAATATCAGGCCAACTTCAGGCACTTGCAAAATGTTCGTCAAACAATCAGCGATATTGTTGCCAATACGATCTGGTATTAGGAGGGTAAAATCGTCTGCCACCTTTACAAATCCAGGAGCGTCCCCTTTAGGGGAGGCGTCCGCTTGACCCTCTGAATTTGCAGTTGCCATAACGAGAAAGGGAGAATGCTCTATAAAATTCCTGCAATGTTTATCCAATTTTGGCAGAATTTTTTTCAGAACACTTTCTTTTGGTTGTTTATAGATTTCCCGAAGCGCTTCTTCATTCTCGATGGGCATAAATTATTTCCTAAGTCAGGATTACCTTTTCATAAAGATAGCTAAATGGCCTAGCATTTTTCTTTACTAAACCCACTCTAGCACGTCTTAATTGCAGGTTGGAAATATTACCAGCGACAAATTCACTCACGGAAAAATTCGGCGCGATTTCTGACCGCACTTTATCCTGTATTGAGATTTGATCGAGTTGAAGTGTGGGGGCGGGGGATGTATTTATTCCGGCCACTGCAATGGGATTTCCTTGATCCTGTATATTACCATGAAGGCTTACGTAGCTGTAGGCTTCTGTTAAATGTCCCGCCTCTGAGCAGAGTAGATCAATATTCTCAAGCTTGGAAAACTTGTAGTTACTGCCAACAGCTTCCGTTTTATGCATATGCTCTAACTGTTGTTTTGTAAGCCAAGTGATGTGGCAATCAGTTGCGGTGCCTTCTGTGTGGGCGAGGGTTGCTGGGATAGAGCCATAGGATGTGATGTGAGCGGAATAACAGCACAGGAAATTTTTTAATTTTGCCTTTGATACATAGATTGGCTCTGTCTCGATGGCATTGTATTTTCGGATTAATTGCTTTGGTGCCGCGTTTGATCCGCAAGCGATGACAGGAATTCTGCCTGAAAGCATTAGATTTGTTGGAAATGCGACAACTTTAGATCTGGTGATAGAATAAGAATGTTCAGGACGATCATAAGGATAGTTGAGCGCTAAATCTAATTCCGCAGTTTGGGATAACGGAGAGAGTTTTTCCATAAAATTACGATAAAGCGTCTTTCAGGTCAGAAAGCTTAATAGGTTTAGTGAGGCTTTGGATGAAAGGCAAGCCATGTGCTTCCCCTAAATTTTCTGCAAGTTCTACATATCGGGCGTTAAAACCGGTGACAATTACAATCTTTGAGGTGCATTTTTGCTGGGCAAGCCAGCCAATGAGTTCCACCCCGTCAACACCCGGCATAATCATGTCGAGAACGAGAGTGTCTGGAATTTTTTCGCGGTAAGATGACATGAAATCCATGGCGTTATCTGTAACAACAACATCATACCCTAATTTGGTGCCGACTTCGCCCACATATTCTGCAAAGTCACGTTCATCATCCACAATTAACAAGCGGCGAGTGTTTGTAAGCTTGTTATCATCAGTAACAGGGAGCGGAGCCATTTTTTTTAATCCAGACACTATTCAAACCAAATTGAAAGAGGCCCCGCACACTAATATGAATTTCCTGTAACGAGGCCAAGCTCACTTCTCTCAAGTAGGAGAGTATCGGAAAAAGGCTACCAAAAAAAGTAACTTTTTTGATATTTATGTAATTTTAATATTACTATATTGTCAAAAATGCCGCTTATAAGGGGAACATCCGGACCTTATGTTAGGGTCAGCTAACCAGATGCATACCGCCATCTACGATTAAAAGTTCGCCTGTTACCAAGGCTCCGCCTTCAATAAACCATAACACGGCATCGGCAATATCTTCTGGCTGTGCCACTTTTTGCAAAGGTACCTTCCTTGTCATAGCGGCTTTGTTTTTTTCGTAATTCTCATCTCCCCATCCTTCACGTAACCAGCGGGTTTCAATCATGCCGGGGCAAATGGCGTTGACTGTTATCTCCGGGCCCATTGCCCGTGCTAGACCTTTCGTCATGGAATTGAGCCCGCCTTTTGAAGCGACATACGCTAAGGAAGAGCCGTGACCGTGAGTGCCCGCAACGGACGAAATCATAACAATTCGACCTTTACCTGATTGTTTTAGGTGAGGTGCGCATGCACGGGACATCTGAAAAGGGCCAATGGTATTGACGGCGTAAATGTCCTGAAAGTCATCAAAAGATAGATCTTCCAAATTCTGATGCGGGACAAATTTAGTCCGGCCAGCGTTATTGACAAGTGCATCGATACGGCCCCATTTTTCAACGGCTGCTGCAGCCATTGCCCGGCAATCAGCATCTTTTGAAACGTCGCCTTGAAAAAGAAGAGTTTGAGCGCCGGCCTCTTCAACGCGTTTGCACGTCTCCTCGGCCTCTGTCTTGCTTTTGGTGTAATTGATTAGGACGTTATAGCCTTTATTTGCTAGGGCCAAGGCGATGGCTGCGCCTGTTCCTGTTGCTGAACCGGTAACGATGGCGACTTTATTTGATGATTTCATTTTGAGCCCTTTATTTTTGTTTTTGTCTGGTTTCTGTGAGAGTAGCGAATGATAGCCCTGAATGGCAACTCCCCAGAATTATTTTCTTGATCCCGGAAGGGTGAGAGAGTACGGCCTTATGTGATATTATTAGCCCGACTTACGGCACTTTTGAGGAAATTAAATGGAAATCGAGTATTCACCGGCTGTTAAAGAAGCTCTTGATAAGGGCGTTCCCGTCGTTGCATTGGAATCAACCATAATCAGTCATGGATTTCCTTATCCGAAAAATATGGAGCTGGCTGCGAAGATGGAAGAAATCATCGCAGCGGAGGGAGCTGTCCCCGCGACAATCGCCATTATAAAAGGCAAGATAAAGTGCGGCCTGACCGAAGATGAACTCGAGCTGCTAGCAAAATCTGATGATGTTCTGAAATGTTCCGTTCGTGACTTGCCTGTTGCCATTGCTAGCGGTCGGACAGGGGCCACGACAGTTGCATCCACATCCTACATAGCCGAACTTGCTGGCATTCGGGTATTTGCCACAGGAGGGATCGGCGGCGTTCATCGGGCAGAAGAGGGCGCCGACGGTTTTGATATCTCTGCGGATCTTCTTGAGCTTTCTCGCTCGAAGGTGATTGTTGTTGCTGCAGGCGCAAAATCCATTCTCGACCTGCCTGCTACACTTGAAGTTCTGGAGAGTTACAGTGTGCCTGTGATTGGGTATAAAACAGAGGAATTTCCTGCATTCCATAGTATTTCAAGCGGATTGCCAGTGCCTGCATCAGCGTCAAGCATGGAAGAATTAGTCCAAATAGTGCACACGCATTATAAACTGGGGCTTCCCTCCGGCATGCTTGTTTGTAATCCTGTCCCGGCAGAATATGCCATGGATAATGCCGAAGTTGATATACTGGTCGAGAAAGCGCGGGCAGAGGCTATAGGTGCGGGCGCTAAAGGGGCTGCGATCACCCCTTATATTCTGGGTGCCTTAAACCGTTTATCAAACGGGAAAACAAGTGAAGTGAATATGGCTTTGGCTTTGAATAATGGTAAAGTTGCAGCACAACTAGCAGCCCGTCTGTCATCTCTCGATAAAAAGGCTGAACTTTGATAATGTGCCCGATCTTGGCGTTTGGTCGGGCGCAATCTCTACCTCTGTAGAAGATTGATATGTCTTCTTCTAAAACAAGTCTTCAAAATTTAGAAGATGTACGGACCTAAAAATCTCGCCGAATAGGGATTAGGGTAGATCTCAATTGAAAGCTACTCTGACCAAATTCCCGTTTTTAGGAGAGACGGCGAAGCAGGTAAATGCTTTCCGTTGAAGTGTTCGGCATACGTTATGAGCTTCAGTTTGCGAAAAGCCTACCATTTGCGCGCGGTATATGGCTCTGCCCTTGGTCATCACCCGCTGGATATTGAGAGGTCTTCCCTTCATCATGTTACCCGAAAGGTTCGCAGCTTTCAGCAGTTGGTCTTTTGCTTTTGTTGCGCGAGAAAAGGCACCAATCTGTATTCCCCAGCTGCCCTTAGACGCTGCCTGTACAGCTTTAACCGGGCGCGGAGCAGGTGTTATAATGCGAGCCGTGGTCAATGTTGTAGCGGGTTTGCTGTGGGGCATCCCAAGGGATGCCATTACGGGACGCACTTGCGGTAATGGAATTATTGTTGGGTTGATGTTTTCGATTTTGTAAAAACCCTTATCCAGTAGTTTTTTCATGTGAAGGTCACGACTTTTAGCCGTTCGTCCGCCAAAGACAACACCGATTATGCGGTTGCTTCCCCGTTTTGCAGAAGCCACAAGATTAAAACCTGATGCCCGAATATAACCCGTCTTGATACCATCCGCGCCCGCATATTTGCCTAACAGGTTGTTGTGGTTCTTATAGGCTTTGCCTTTGTAATTGAATTTCTCCAAAGACATATAATTGTAATATTGCGGGAAGTCATGGATCATCGCGGCGCCAAGCAGGGCCATATCGCGTGCGGTACTTGTTTGGCGGCGGTTAGGAAGGCCGCTTGCATTGCGGAAACTTGTCCGGCTCATTCCCAATTTTCGGGCTCGTACTGTCATTTTACGGGCAAAGGCTGCCTCGGTCGGGGCCATTGCTTCTGCAAGAACAGTAGCTGCATCATTGGCTGATTTCGTTATCAAGCCAAAGATTGCGTCTTTAGCTTTAATAGTACTGCCGGCTTTTAAACCAAGCTTTGTTGGTGTTTGTCCCGCAGCGCGCTTTGAGACCTTTAAATCTTGATCAAATCTAAGCTTTCCGCGGCTTAATGCGTCAAAA
This sequence comes from Sneathiella sp., assembly GCA_036960695.1. Taxonomy (GTDB): domain Bacteria; phylum Pseudomonadota; class Alphaproteobacteria; order Sneathiellales; family Sneathiellaceae; genus Sneathiella. The sequence continues at coordinate 69,204 of JBALXM010000009.1, read as the reverse complement.
GCCATATAAAGCGTCATAATTTTAGTAAGGGAGGCCGGGTATAACCGATCGTCTGCATTTCGTGAAAAAAGAATTTGTCCTGTTCGGCTGTCCATCACAATTGAGGCATATCTTGCTTCACTAGCCGTTGGAGATACCATGACGAATAAAAGAGATAGGGCGCAATAAGCCGATAACAGTTTAATCGCCGACAAAAATTTTCCGCCCTTATTTTGACTCATTTCACTCATACGATTTACGAATCAACTTTCTGTTCTTAATAACGGGATCGAAATTCAACTTTATTCACCGAAGCTTGGCTTGATCGTATCATGAATTTTAAATTCATTTTCTAAGTGTAAAAAATCACACGAATCATGTCCAACTAAATCGAGTTATTTTCGAAACTCTTTTGGAACTGTGTGATAAATTAACAGAATTCCTTATACATTCAACAATCAATTAATTAGATAACAATTGTATTGTAGGGCGGCAAAGTTAAAAATAAGTAAGTAATTTGCAATGGGCGAAAAAAAATCCATGAGAAAATTTAATCGTAATTGGCTGGCATTGTTGGCGCTCGTATCTTTGACGGCTTGTAGTGCAACGGGAGGTCCCGGAAATCCACTGACGCGACCTTTCCAGTATTTTTCCTATTTAAATGGGGATGATATTAGAAACAGCTGCGCTCCTGGGGGGCAGTCGCAGTACCGACTGGTTTTTAATGCGTTATATGAACAGCAAGTTCGGTCTTATGATATCACCCAAGGGTATGGTGAGGATGTAGGCCTTCAAAAAACACGCGTTTTTTCCCGCGGTTTTGGTAGTGAAATTGACGTTAGTACCAGCGGTCTCGATTTTAAAAGTAGTTTTAAATCAGACGAGAATATTGATTTAGAAGCTTTGGTATCATTGGATAAGGCTTTGGTCTCTGCTGGGTTTGAAGAACCTGCTATGGAAGGGCTGGTTTTACATTCAGACGAGTTTTACTGGATAGCTATGGTTTGCCGGGATGGAAATTTCAAATATTATGCTTGGACTAAAGAAATTGCAGATATTGCGGCACTACCCTTTATTGAAGCCTTGTCTGGAGCGGACAAAACAGGATCTGAAGTGGCAGAAGTAAAAGAGCCTATTATTCATACGCGCGGCGGTCGTCCTCGTGGATCAGGGGATACAGACAGTATTGGGTATTTTTCTCTGGAAGTCGGCGATAACGGATTAAAGCTTTAAGTTGAAGCAATCAATTTCATCATAAATTTCGAATATTAATCTTGCTGCGTTGCAAAAAATAATCCCATATTTTTATTAAATATTAAATTATATGATTTAAAACAAAGAGTTAAATGATAAATTATTTTTTTGTGCAGTGCACAATAAGGGTTGACATAACAGGCTTGATGAATATATAACCATTACATTGTTGCGGTGCAGCATTTATTGAGATGAAATTCGAAAGGCCAACTGATGAGCAATACAAAAACAAAAACTGTTTTCGGTGAAAAACCAATGGCAGATGTTACTAAAGATCTTGAAGTTCTTGTTTCAGCAAACCGTAAAACGCTACAAGATGCGTTTTTGTCCGGTACTGATGCCGCTGAAAATGCGTTTAAGACTAGCCGCGAAGCCTTTAAGACTAACTACGAAAAAGTGCTTAAAGACGGTAAAGAGCAGATCTCGCAAGCGACTAAAACTCTTGGTGAGAATAAATTCTATGACAACGAAAGCGCGGAATCTTTGCTTAAAGCTGGTTCTGCTGCTGTTGAAAAAACTGAAACATTGGGTGCGGAAATTGTTGATTTCAGCACAAGCCAGGTCGCTGACTATTTTGCAGCAGCACGGTCCGTGCTTGCAGCTGATGACGTACAAAAAGCTGTTGAATTGCAGACTACGTATGCACGCAGTTCAGTTGAAGGCTATGTAACTGAAGTTAGTAAGTTGAATACAATGATTTTTGATGCGACTAAAACTATGTTCGAACCCTTTGGAGCGTCATTCGCCGCCAACATGGAAAAATTTACAAAAAGCGCATAGTTTAGCGCCAAATAGTATAGCATCTCAGTATAGAGGCCCGGGTTTTCCCGGGCCTCTTTTTTTGTTTTTTTTACAAAATTGACGATTTCATTACATTATTTCTAATATTAATGTTGAGGAAAACGTAGGATATCTGCGCCTCTTTAAAATTTTTTTTATTTTTTTTGAGCACAATTTATCATTTATTTTGAAATTGCTGTTAAGATCTCTAACTATGTATAGAGGGGCAAATTTGTCCGCTTTTAGCGTAACGCGCAAAAATTGGTAATTACGGAAAAATAGTTCGTTGAAAAAAATGATGAGTGGTAGCGACCACAATAATGACGATGACGGCGCTGGAACGGGTGTTGTAACCAAGATTAAACCCAAGGTTAAAAAACCCTCGCTTTGGCGTGTTTTGCTGTTAAACGATGACTACACTCCTATGGAGTTTGTGGTGTTCGTTCTACAACGGTTTTTTGGAATGGATGAGCAGGCTGCAGCGCAAGTTATGTTGCATGTTCATCAAAAAGGGGTTGGGAATTGTGGGGTGTTTCCGTATGAAATAGCGGAAACAAAAGTCTCTCAAGTAATTGATTTTGCACGCGAAAATCAACATCCTCTTCAATGTACAATGGAGAAAGAATAGTGCCAGGATTTTCTAATTCCCTTGAAGAAAGCCTACACCGCGCAATCGCCTTGGCGACGTCTCGTCGTCACGAGTTTGCGATGCTGGAGCATTTGTTATATTCCCTGACTGAAGATCAGGAAGCTGCCGGTGTGATGCGGGCGTGCAATGTAAATCTTGAACAGCTACGTAGAGACCTTGATGAATTTATAACCGACGAGCTGGATGACTTGGTTATGGACGGTTTTGTTGAAGCAAGGCCCACATTGTCTTTCCAACGAGTTGTACAGAGGGCTCTCATCAACGTTGAAAGCTCTGGCCGTGAAGAGGTGACAGGCGCAAACGTGCTCGTTGCGATCTTCTCGGAAAGAGAAAGTCATGCGGCCTATTTTCTTCAAAAACAAGAGATGACCCGGCTGGACGCGATTAGCTATATAAGTCACGGTGTTGCGAAAGCTGCGGGGAAAGAAACCACGCGGGTTGTTACTGGGACCGAAGATACGTTCTCGTCGGAGAGTAAAGAGAGCGTCGAAGAGGAAGAGACTAATCAGTCTACCGAAGCCCTTGACGCCTATAGTGTGAATTTGAACGAAAAAGCAATCAAAGGCAAAATTGATCCGCTGATTGGACGCCATGAAGAAGTCGACCGGACAATTCAGATTTTGTGTCGTCGATCAAAAAATAATCCTCTTTATGTTGGCGATCCCGGAGTTGGTAAAACGGCTATTGCAGAAGGCCTTGCGCGTCGCATCGTCAATGGTGAAGTGCCTGAGGTTTTGTTGTCTGCCATCATATATTCTCTTGATATGGGAGCATTGCTGGCAGGAACGCGCTACAGAGGTGATTTTGAAGAGCGTCTTAAAGCTGTCATGTCTGAGCTGGAGGAAATGGATAACGCGATTTTATTTATCGACGAAATCCATACAATCATCGGAGCGGGGGCCACGAGTGGCGGTGCAATGGATGCATCCAATCTGTTGAAGCCCGCGCTTGCCAGTGGTGCTATCCGGTGCGTAGGGTCCACAACCTATAAAGAATTCCGCAGTCATTTTGAAAAAGACCGTGCGCTTTTGCGCAGATTCCAGAAAATTGATGTGAATGAGCCAAGCATTCCTGACACTATTAAAATTCTGAAAGGCCTTAAGCCTTATTACGAGGAATATCATAAAGTTCGCTACACAGCCGATGCCATCAAGTCCGCAGTGGAATTGTCGGCCCGCTACATAAATGATCGGAAGTTGCCAGATAAGGCAATTGACGTCATTGATGAGGTAGGGGCTGCGCAGATGCTTAAGCCCGAAAGTCGGCGTAAAAAATCCATCGGTGTGAAGGATATAGAGGAAATCGTGGCAAAAATTGCCAGAATTCCTCAAAAATCGGTTTCTAAGGAAGATACTGAAAGCCTTCGCAAACTGGATATTGATCTTAAACGTGTGGTTTTCGGCCAAGATAAAGCGATTGAGGCGTTGTCCGGCGCAATTAAACTTGCCCGTGCTGGCCTAAGAGAGCCCGAAAAACCAATCGGCAATTATTTATTCTCAGGACCGACTGGGGTGGGTAAAACTGAAGTCGCAAAACAGTTGGCCTCCATCATGGGAGTTGAATTGATCCGATTTGACATGTCCGAATATATGGAACGCCATACGGTCAGTCGTCTGATCGGGGCACCTCCGGGCTATGTCGGTTATGAGCAGGGCGGTTTGCTTACTGAAGCCATCGACCAACAACCTCATGCTGTTCTGCTTTTGGACGAAATTGAAAAAGCGCATCCAGATCTGTTCAATATTCTGTTGCAAGTTATGGATCACGGTAAGCTTACTGACAATAACGGTAAGCAAATTGATTTCAGAAATGTTGTTCTCATTATGACGACCAATGCTGGCGCTCAAGAAATGAGTAAAAGAGCCATTGGCTTTGGAAGTGAAGTGAAGGTCGGGGAAGATGAAGAAGCGATTAAACGCCTTTTCACACCAGAATTCCGCAACCGTTTGGATGCTTCTATTCCTTTTGCACCGTTGGCGCCTGAAGTTGTCTCAAGGGTTGTTGAAAAGTTCGTCTTGCAGTTGGAAACTCAATTGCTTGATCGTAATGTCACGTTGTCATTGACTGATCCTGCAGCCTCCTGGTTGTCTGAAAAAGGGTATGATGTTCAAAATGGTGCGCGGCCACTTGCTCGCGTTATTCAGGAGTATATCAAGAAGCCCCTGGCTGAAGAGCTTTTATTCGGAAAGCTTGCTAAAGGCGGACATGTCAGTATCGGCTTTAAGAAGGGGGAGCTCACTTTTAATATTGAAAGTGTGCAAGAGGTCAGCCACCGAGAGACTGTGGAAAAAGACACGTCTGACAAGAATCCTGGTAAAAAAATTGATGGTGAAAAAGTATAACATTTCACTGTAGTTATTCTGAAAAGGCGGCCTTCCGGGTCGCCTTTTTTAGTGAGCAGTGTAAAAAAAAGGCGAAGCCATTAGCTCCGCCTTAATCATAGTCTCGGGTCGGTTTACTTCTGGCCGATGACTTTCCGGGTCTGATTGATACCCTTCAGATACTCAATGCCCTCGTCAGCAATGGCATAACCAACCATATCTTCACTTTCCGCATCAATTTCGTCCATGTCGATCCAATGAGAGTATTTACCGCGGGTACGATCAGTAATAATGCCAGATTTGAGCAGGGTTTTAACCAAAACGCGGAAAATATTCGTGGATTCTTTTAGGCTTTCCCGGCGATCTTTGTCTGTAAATACTTCGCGGCAGGCGTCGCGAACCCATTCCCATTCCAGGTCAAATTGTTGATAAATGACTTGTTTTTGGCGGATATTCATCAGGTTGAAAAGAACAGTCTCAAAGCAGGACGCAGCCCAGTCTTCAACAATATTATGCTCTTCCTTCGAAAGATTAGGGATGGTTCTATCAGCCCAAATCTTTCCAAATTTGTGATGAAACGCTTCGTCTGTCATGACAAGTTGAGTTAAGCGTTTTAGAAGCGGGTCATTGGTTTTTGAGTGGAAACCGGCAAAGGCCCCCATAGCAAGCCCTTCGATGAGCATCTGCATTCCAACGAGCTTTTTGTACACTTCTTTAGCGCCCACAAGTTCTTTGAGCAAACCGCCAAGGGCCTCGCCAACCGGATAAGGGCTTCCCCAACGTACTTGGATGTATCGGCTAAAGGCTGTTACGTGACGTGCTTCTTCCCGTGTTTGGTTGGATGCATATTCTTGTGCGCCTGGATCAAGTAAAATATGGCAGAGGCTAGCACTTAAAGAAAGCGCGCCCTGTTCGCCGTGTAAGATTCCAGACAAAGACCAGCGGACACTTTCGTTAGCCAGTTTGATTTGTTGTTTTTCGGTGAGCTTGTCTGCAACGGCACTCATAAGTTCTGGGAAGTTTTCCCGTGGCATGAGCATTTGGTTTTCAAGATCGAAAGGAGTAGAGAAATCAATATAGGCAGGATTTAGAGGGTCCCAAAAATGATCATGTGTTCCAGATATAATGGCGTCAAATGCGTCTGTTCTATTGCCATAGCGTGTGCTGTCTAACATTGCCGGGAAATCGTCCGGTGCCACCGCGTTATAAATTGGATCGCGGGTGATATGTGTCGTCATCTCCAGTTTCCTCTCAGTTCGCTCACTTGTTATTTTTGTCTTTACGTTGACGTAAACGTTAATGTAACCATACACTATTTTAGGCTGTGGTACAATAGAAGCATAACTCGCTTTCCGTAGGGACGAGCTGGGGAACTAAAAATTATTTCGATTTTTTAAACGGAGAAAGTTCGCTTAAATACTGAATTTCGGCATTCATTTCACGGGTCTCTGCTTTTAGGAAATGTTCGATCGCATCCTGAAACCCAGGATCTTGCATCCAATGAGCAGAATAAGTTTTGGTTGGTAAATACCCGCGAGCTAACTTATGAGGGCCTTGCGCACCCGCTTCTACCCGTTTGATACCGTGGGTAATCGCGTAATCAATTGCCCTGTAATAGCAGGTTTCAAAGTGAAGGAACCGATGGTCTTCAATACAACCCCAATATCGGCCATACAGGCAGTCATCACTTTTTAAATTCAGTGCCGCTGCAATATATCTGCCCTCGCGTTTGATCATAAACAGGACAATGCTGTTACCAAGATTTTCTCCAATTTGACTGAAGAAGGCTCTTGTCAAATAAGGCGTACCCCATTTTTTGTTGCCTGTATCCACATAGAATTCGAAGAAGGCATCCCAATGTTCTTCCTTAATGTCTGAACCTGTTAGGGTTTCAAATTCCAGCTCTGAATTGTTTGCTTCTTTTCGCTCCTTCTTTATGGCTTTTCGTTTTCTGGAGGATAAGTTGGAAAGAAAATCTTCAAAATCTTTGTAATCTTCGTTCACCCAATGAAATTGTTCACCAGTTCGAAGTAAATAGCCGCTTTCTTTCATGAGGGACGCATCGCCCTCATCATGAAAAGTGATGTGGACGGAGGAGAGGCCGAGTTTAACAGCAATCTCCTTGGCACCTTGTGCCAGACACGACTTCCTTGCGGTCTGTTTGGGCCCGGACGGTGTTAAAAATCGAGGTCCGGTAACGGGAGAGAAGGGGACGGAAAGCTGAATTTTCGGGTAGTATTTTCCACCAGCACGTTCATAGGCGTGAGCCCAGTTATGATCGAAGACATATTCGCCCTGACTATGTCCCTTAATATACATGGGCGCGACACCAACGGTACGACCTTCTTCTTGTAAGATAAGGTGGTAGGGCATCCAACCGGTTTCTGCAGATACAGACCCACTGTCTTCTAGCGCTTTTAGGAATTGATGACGTACAAAAGGATGATCATCGTCAAGGCAGTTGTTCCAGTCACCTTCGGAAATGTCAGAAATGCTCTGCAGGGTTTTTATTGTATAATTATCCAACATTACGCGACCTTAAGCGACCATTTCTAGGGGTAAATTCTCAAAAATAATATTGTCGGCAAATTGCCTAGCATGGTTTAGCTGCTCTTCAGTGCTGACGGTCCAGGCTAATAGATACATTGATTGCCTCATTGCACGCCTCACGGCCCAGTCGCTAATATTGCTGACATTATATCCAATATAGTGAGGCTTGCTGATCGTATTGAGGAGCATATGTCTCATTATGAATTTTTTGTATACGGACATTTTTTTCGGTGGTGATTTCATTGCTAACTGTCCGCGAGGGATATGGGGAGCATTGCGACGAAACCAGCCTAATATGAAGGGGTCGAAGCTTTGAATAGAATAATCACCTTGATAGTCTTTTAAGGCATCCCGAACCGTAGATGCCAATTTTTCGTATCCAAAGGGAGATGTTTTGAGCTCAATGACTAAAGGGACATCCCCTTTGATGTTATTCAGAACGGACTGAAAGTCTGGTATTGTATCAGCCCCTTTTCCCAACCGTAATTTTACGAGCTCTGCCGCGGATACTTCGGCCACCTGTCGTTGATCACTCGTCATTCTGGATAAATTGTCATCATGAAAAACGATGGGTTTAAAGTCCGATGACAGATGAACATCAAATTCAATGGCCAAGCGTGCATCTTTGGCGCGGAGAAAAGCAGTCATACTGTTTTCTTCCGCCCCAGATGTTTTATCGTGAAGCCCTCTATGCGCAATTGGCGTTGCGGTTAGCCAATCGGGTGCGGCTTTATTCTTTGATTTCAAAGACAGCATCGATTTCAACTGCTACATTAAGAGGTAAGGCATTTGTCCCAACAGCAAAACGAGCGTGGCGACCTTTTTCCTCAAATATCTCGACCATTAAGTCCGATGCGCCATTGATAACTTTCGGCTGTTCCGCAAACCCATCAATGCAATTTACAAAACCGCCAAGTTTCACACATTTTTGAACTCGGTCAAGATCACCGCCGCAAGCCGCTTTGACTTGGGCTACAATATTTAATGCACAAACACGGGCACATTCCGCCGCTTCTTCTGTACTGAAATCGGTGCCCACTTTTCCTTGATACTGGATTTTTCCATCCACAAAAGGAACTTGACCTGAGACAAATACCAAATTCCCTGTAACCGTATAGGGGATATAATTTGCAGCTGGAGAAGCGGCCTCCGGTATTGTAATTCCAAGTTTTTCAAGTCTTGCGTCTATTTCACCTGGCACCATAGGCCTCCGTTTCAATAATTCTTATGTTAGCCGCCGGGGCGTCCGCCACCACCGCCTGTAATACGAATGCCTACATTCTTCGTTTGTACATAATTTTGCAAGGCTTCTTGTCCTTTTTCTCGGCCATAGCCTGATCTTTTTGTACCGCCAAAGGGGGTTTCGATGCCACCGGCAAACCACTCATTTACGTAAACCTGCCCCGCAACAAGCTGTCCTGCTGCCCAATGGGCAGTCGCAAGATCTTTCGTATAAACACCAGCACATAGCCCGTAATCAGTGCCATTTGCTATGGCAATAGCCTCTTCAGGTTCCTCGTAGGCGAGGACGGAGAGGACCGGACCGAAAACTTCTTCTTGGGCGATTGTCATTTCTTTTGTGACGTTAGCCATAATTGTAGGCTCTATAAAATGACCGGCCAAGGCCGTGGCTTTATGTCCGCCCGTGGCGGCTTCTGCGCCTTCCTTAATCGCGTCTTGGCACATATCTTCGATCTTGCCTGCTTGCTGCGCGGAAATGACAGGTGTGATGTCATGTCCCTCTATGCCGGGGCCAATTGAAAGCGAACTTGCTTTTGCTACCAGTTTTTCCACAACTTGATCATAGAGAGATGTTGGCACAAGCAATCTGGATTGTGCTGAACATACTTGCCCTGCATGAGAGAAAATGCCCGCTGCTGAAGAGTTTATAGCTTGGTCAATATCCGCATCTTTAAATATTATTCCAGCAGACTTGCCGCCCAATTCCATAATGCTCGGGATCACACGATCTGCTGCAGCATGAAGAATGGACTGTCCGGTTTTTAAGGAGCCGGTGAAAACGATATGGTCAATATCAGGGTGGGATACCAAGGATGCCCCGCAATCATGACCATACCCACACAGAATGTTGACAGCCCCCTTCGGCACGCCCGCACGATCACAAGCTTCTGCTATGAAATAAGTGGAAAGAGGAGAGAGCTCCGGTGACTTTAAAACCACCGTATTTGCTGTTGCCAAGGCACACGCAACAGAGCGAGCGGCAATTTGCAACGGAAAATTCCAAGGGACAATTTGTGCAGAAACGCCAAAAGGAGTGGGGATTGTGTAATCAACATAATCTGCCCCCAGAGGGATCATGCGCCCCTCTAACTTATCGGCGAGGCCGCCATAATAGATGAAATACCGTGACGCTGCCATTGCTTCGTTTTTACCGCCGGCAAGAGTCTTTCCGTTATCCAGACATTCAGCGAGAGCAATTTCATCTGACATCTCTTGCAGATGGCGCGCAATTTCAAACATCAATGCGCCGCGGTTTGTCGGTCTCATGTTATATAATTCAGCGGAGGTAAAGCATTGCCTTGCCGCGGCGACGGCCATATCGACATCTTCTTGGCGTGCACGTGCAACTTCAGCAATTGGAAGGGCGGTGGCGGGATTCTCAATACTGATCCGATCGCCACTCAAGCCGTCAACCCATTGGCCATCAATGTAGTTTTTCCAATATTTTTTTAATTGCTCTGCCATTTTTCTCTCGCCTCTCACTATCTCCAGCATTTCGGGAGATTATACTTATGAAGGTTTTTACCACTTTGATTGGGTCGAGCCAACAAAGATTGTTGTGTTTCAAACAATTTTTATTTTCAGTAAATTTTGTGTCAAGCCTACAAGTTTGATAAGAATATATTATATAACAGTTTGATACGCTTCTACTCATTCTCTCCCCTTGCACCACGAAAGTTTATCATGGGCGCTACAATCAAAGATATGACACGCGGCTGCGAGCATTTCCCTCCCCGAACACGGGAAGAGGAATTATTCTCCTGGTTAATTGAGACTGGTATGACTGGGATGACGACGAGTCAGTTTTTGTCTGAGCTTTGCGAGCGATTAGTTGACCTTGGCGTTAAACTTGAACGCGGTAATATTGCCCTAAGCACGATCCACCCGCAAGTAAGTGCCTTTATGTATACTTGGCGCCAGGGCGAAGGCATGGTCGTAAATACCAATGTCCTGCACAGTGATGATCCAGGGGAGGGGTGGTTCGCCAGCCCCTTTTTCTTCATGATTAACAATGGCGTTAATTTTATGCGTCGCCCGCTTGACGCTACAAGTGAGCTTGATTTCCCCGTATTGGTCGACTTTAAAGATCAGGGAATGACCGATTGGTTCGCGCAAATTTTCGATTTTGGGTGGGGCTTTCAGGATGGCTGGCGAGAAAAGTCCGCTGGGCTTATTACGTCCTGGGCAAGCAGCTCACCGGGCGGATTTACTAAAGAAGAATTTAGCTTACTACGGCGGGCTATCCCCATCTTTGCCCTAGCTTTGAAAGGAATCGCGTCTTTTGAAGCTGCGGGTACCGTGCTGCAGACCTATGTTGGACGAGGAATATCCCGCCAGGTTCTGGCCGGACAAATCAAGCGCGGCACGGCAAGAAGTATTTCAGCTGTCTTGGTATATGCTGATTTGCGCGGGTTTACGACGTTATCTGATGAAATTGATAATGCGGATATTGTTGGAACGTTGGATCAATATCTTGAACGTATGGCCGGACCAATTGAAGATGCTGGGGGCGAGGTCTTGAAATTTATGGGGGATGGTATGTTAGCGATTTTCGCCCTTAAAGATCAGGAACATACTGAAATGTGTAAAACGTCAATGATTGCCGCTCTCAAGATGATCTCGGGCGTAAAAGAGCTGAATGTTGAGCGGCAGGCAGATGGCTTGCTGACAATGGAATTGGACGTGGCTTTGCATGTTGGCGAAGTTATGTACGGTAATGTTGGTTCGCAAAACCGACTGGATTTTACTGTTGTTGGATCTGCCGTTAATGAAGTCAGCCGTATCGAGGGCCTTTGTGATCAATTTGATACGAACTTCCTTATCTCTTCAGAATTTGTGAAGGCGTCAGAGCATCAATGCGATCAGCTGGAAAGTATCGGCCGTCAATCGCTTCGCGGGGTTCGAAAACCAATTGAGCTCTTTCGAATTAAAGGCGGAGCTGTTTTCACAAATGACTATGAAGAAGCGAATTTGCATTTTATCGGCTGAATTTACGCTTTCTTTTATCGGCATACATGGCTGAATCTGCAGCGTTTAAGACCGCGCTGTAGGTACTTTTTCCGTCGTATTTTGAAAGTCCCATACTGACTGACAAGTCAAAAGTCTTATTAGCGACTTTAATTTTGGTGTTACATAAAATGTCGCGGATTTCTTGAGCGCGAGAATATCCACATTTATGATCTGCTTTATGCAGGACAAAAACAAACTCATCTCCGCCAAGCCGAGCAACGAAATCAGTGCCGCGTAGGTTTTCCTTTAAAACTTCTGCAAGTTTTTTGAGGACCTCATCTCCGACATTATGGCCATATTTGTCATTAATTTTTTTGAAATGATCAAGATCAAGAAAAGCAACCACGCCCTGTTCGTCGTGGCGTTTCGCGCATCCAATGGAGCGCGTTAAAAATTCCTCTAAAGCGCGACGATTGTTGAGGCTCGTCAGCTCGTCAGTTGTCGACAGGTTTTCGAGTTCTTTAATACGTGATTTCTGTTCTGCAATATGTTGCTCTGCGCTGGCGGCATAGGCAAGGACGCGATTGATAAGGTTCCAATTGCGGTCGTCCACTTGATCTTCGAACAAATCAGAGTTTTTTAGTCGGGAGGCCAAATTTTCGAGGTAAGGAGTAATATCGCGATCGTGAGAAATTTGCGTATTATGGTGATCAACTGTGGCCGCTAAGAAAGATCCAGACATACTATACTCCTTGACTATTTTATAGCGACTTCGTCGCATTAATTTGTCGAATACCAAGAGACTGTTTCACGTCTCCAACCTAAGTATATGCAACGGGTATGCCAAAAATTTAAAAATAAAATTTGTTAGCATTTTCAATCTGTTAAGAAGAAAATCCTCGTTGAGGCATGTATTGGATAAGGACTGGAGAGGAAAATATTTCCTAACGTAACTGAACATTTTTCCTAATAGTGCGTTTTTGCCTAATGTAAATTGAGCTCTTTCATCTTCACAGAAAGGCAAATGAGGTTTATTACTTTCGAAAGAGAAAATATTAATTATTTGCCACAGGTTTTGCGCCTGATACGGATTGCATCTCAAATGAAAAAACAGCTGATAAAGAATTTTGCTGCGACGGTAACTATTCTAGGTATCTTGTTGCCTCAATCCCTTGCTTTTGCGGATGCGATACCTTTGGCGTCATACAAAGCCGTATACGATCTTTCTTTGCGGGAGTTAAAACGGGACGGCGGTATTCAAAATGTTCGCGGCCGTATTGTGATGCAAGTGGAAAACGGATGTGAAGGATATGTGTTAAATCAACGCATGCTGGTTGAACTGAGTAATACTGATGGTGGCACTGTTGTCTCGGACTATCATTTGTCTACTTGGGAGGACAAAGTCGGTGATCTCATGCGGTTTTCCATGTCAAACGTTCTCAATGGCAAGGAAATTGAAAAATTCAACGGTACGGCGGCCATGAAGAACAATGGCGCCGATGGTCTTGTTACCTTTAAAGATCAAGAGGTCGAGGCGATTGTCCTTCCCAAAGGTGTTCTTTTCCCAACAGCTCACACAAGGGCGATCCTGAAATCCGCTAAGGCCGGAAAAAACCTTGTTTCCGCAAAAATTTATGACGGAAATGGTAAAGATGGATTGCAAGACAGTTTAACTGTTATCGGTAAAAAAAATGCCACGTCGGCAGAAATGGCGAAGAGAACTGAAATGGTCAATATCCCGTTTTGGCCTGTTCAGTTGGCCTATTTTGATTTGAGTGAGCAAACGAATGAGCCTGATTATGAAGTTGGCCTAAAAATGTACGAAAATGGCATCGTTGATGGTTTAGTTCTCAAATATAAAGATTTCTCTATGAACGGGAAATTGGTGCAACTGGATTTTATTAAGATATCTGGCTGTTCGAAACAGTAAGATATAGTACAATTCATGCGGTTATATTTGTCGTTTTAAAATAGTGAAAATGAGTTCTTCTATGCCTGATCAGGGTCATCCAAATCATAGTGGCTTTAAAAACATGTCTTGGAGTCGGGGAGACGAAGATGCTCTCGCGCCCTTTATCTCTTTCGATGTGAGCCGCAAGGATCTTGTTGTTCGGTTGTTGAAGAATAAGCTCTTTGGGGTCCTTACCTTGGGCCTTTATCGATTTTGGGGTAAGACGCATTTACGTAAAATATTATGGCCCGGCATTAAAATAAAGCAAGACAGGCTTGAATATCACGGTACAGCGAAAGAGCTTTTTATTGGCTTTTTAATCGCCATGGCCCTGTTGGGGCTATTATTCACCGTTGTTGGCATTGGGCTTCAGTTTTTGTTCTTGAGTAACCCTGATTTTCTAGGAGTAGAGCAAGTATTGAATTTTCTGTTGCTTTATGGATTTTGGCAATTTGCTCGTTATCGGTTATGGCGGTTTAGATTAAGCCGAACCTCCCTTAGAACTATTCGATTTTTCTTGAGGGGGAAGGCACTCGTTTATACGGGGAAAATCCTTCTTTGGTCTCTATTGTCAGCCGTCACTGTCGGATGGGCTTATCCTTACATGCGGGCTGTGCGGGCCAGCTATTTTTTAAATAATGTGTCTTTTGGTGATCAATCACTAAAGTGCACAAACGATCCAGCTAGGTTTTACAAAATATACTGGCCGGTTATCGTTTTTGTGCAGGTCGTTCTCGTCAGCACAGCCTTTTATCTTGAAATGATGACGTCTTTCCAAATTGCCGATTTAGCGGATATTGGGTCCGTGACAGAGGTCAATGAGTCCCTTATAGAAATCATGGGCGTTTTAGTTTTTGCGGGATTTGCCGCTTTTCTTATGCTGATTGTCGCGCGGGTAAAAGAGTTTCGCTATCTGGTTCAAGTGAGTCAGTTTGCCGGTGCGCGTTTTACATCAACATTGCCAGTCAGCCGAATGTTGCTAATCTTTGGACTTTTAGCACTTGTCTCCGTTGCGGCCTATATTGGGATCTTCGCCTTAATTGTTGGCGCCATTGCGATTACACCGGAGCTTCTACTGGTTTCAGGCATAGCAGTTTTCATTGGTGTGTATTTACTCTTTGATATTCTAAAATATTTCTTCTTGTTTATACCTATGATGAAGGCTGTTTGCAGTAGTTTGAAAACAACGAACCATTCAGTTTTCGAAGAAGTAGCCGCAAGCAGTGAAACCTCGCCGAAATACGGCGAAGGACTCGCTGATGCACTCGATGTTGGAGCCTTCTAGCGATGAAAACCATTGCACGATATTTTGATGGGCGTAGCTCTCAGTCTGAAACTGTCCGTATTGAAGTTTATGGTTCGACCCTGCTGATTAGTAACGAAGAGGGAGGGGAGGTCGATCGCTGGCTTCTGGCAGAAATCAGGGATGAGAATGCATCCATTAGAGCGGGAGACGTCAATTTATCCATCGCTACCGGCAACCCTGCACGGCTGATTAGCGAAGATATTACATTTATTGACGAGCTGGAAAAATACTGTCCGAATATACGGAAAAAACGGGCGGGCGCACCCGGTTGGTGGCGACCCGTGGCTGTTGTCGTCAGTGTTGCCATTGTGTCGGTAGGACTGTTTTTTACGATAGGCTTACCTGGAATAGCTTCTTTTATCGCTAATGTTTTACCTGTTGAAACGCGTCAAAATATCGGCTTGACAGTCGAAGATCAGATGATCCGCACTTTTTCTAAGGGGGCAGAAGAGGGAGATGCTGTTTGCAACTCAATTCCCGGACAAGATGCACTAGAGAAAATGATCGAAAAGCTTAGCAATGCAGATGGGGTTAGAGAGTTCCCGCTTTCTGTTGTCGTTATTAAAAGTAAAACGGCGAATGCATTTGCGTTGCCCGGGGGGCATATGGTCGTTATGTCCGCATTGATAGACAGGGCAAAGAGTGCAAATGCTTTGGCCGGTGTTCTCTCCCATGAAATTAGTCATGTTGAGGAAAAACATCCGACAAGGCTGTTCGTGTCAAACTTGGGAATTGCAGCTATTCTATCCTTGGCATTTGGAGATATAACCGGGGGCACAATTTTCGCAGGCGCTGGGCAATTGGCCCTTGGTGCTGCCTATAGTCGAGATTTTGAGAGAACGGCGGATAATCGTGCCATTGACATTATGTCCACGTTAAATTTTGATATTTCAGAAGTTATCCCGCTTTTGCAAAGCCTTGTCCCAAAAAAGAACGTCTCTTCCCTCTTTTCGTTATTCGCATCCCACCCGGATATGGAGGGACGAATTGCCCAGCTAGTGGAGATTGGCTCTACAGGGGAGAGTAGTCCGTTGACTAAGGGTGAGTGGTTGTCCCTTAAAAGTATATGTAAAAAAGCTATTTAGTATTCTGTTTGGGCTTTATACCGCGCCCTTTGCCAATTGCTTTATCTCCAAACTTGGCACGGACCGCATCAATGGCGGTCTCAACCTCTTTATGCTTAGCGCCATTGACGTTCAGAAGGTCTGGAATATCGGCATCTTTAATGTCTCCAAAGCTGCTGATGCCGACGCCTATTAGCCGAAATGTTTTGTTGTGGGCGGCTTTCTCTAATAGGGGTTTCACTTCTTGGTATAGCGTTTCGGCAAGAACTGTTGGGCTATCCAGTGTGTGGCTTCTCGTCAACGTTTGGAAATTTCCCGTTTTAAGTTTTAACGTAATTGTCTTACCCGCTTTTCCAGATTTTTTGAGGCGAATTGATACCTTCTCGCAAAGGGGCCATAGCCGAGCCAGTAAAATGTTCAAATCGGAAATATCTGTACTGAAGGTTGTCTCTGCCGAAATACTTTTTGCTTTTTGGTTGGCTTTCACAGGGCGGTTATCCAAGCCACGGGAAAAATTGAATAGGCGGGATCCCATTAGGCCATAACGGGCAACAAGGTCTATCTCTTCCCTGTGCTGCAATTGACCGATTGTTGTAATGCCATCAGCGGATAATTTTTTATTCAACGCTTTGCCAACACCCCAAATATCACTGACTGATCTGGCAAAAAGAAATTTCGTCGCTTCTTCTCGACCGATAATTGCAAAACCATCTGGTTTATTTAAATCGGATGCTAGTTTTGCCAGAGATTTATTATAGCTGAGGCCAATGGAGACAGTTATGCCGATGGTTTTTTGTATTTCACAAGCAAGCCAAGCCATAGATTGAGCCGGCGTTCTGCCGTGTAATTTCCGGGTTCCAGATAAGTCTAAAAAAGCTTCATCTAAGGATAGGGGTTCAATCGCCGGAGTCAATTTAGCGAATAAAAGATGAATTTCCTTACTGACGCTTGAATAAACAGACATACGCGGTTGTACGATTATACCCTCAGGACATAGTTTTTTTGCGGTAAAGAGCGGCATAGCAGATCGAACGCCAGACATTCGTGCAATGTAGCAACAGGTGCTTACAACACTTCGGGGGCCGTCGTGAGCGACAATGACGGCCTTATCCCGCAATTCTGGGTTATCTCTTTTCTCAACCGATGCATAAAAAGCATCGCAGTCCATATGGGCAAGGCTTAAGCTATCCAATTCAGGGTGCTGTAGGGTTTTTGGAGATCGGCAATAAGGACATCTACTGATTTTGGTCAGGCCGTCATCTTTTATTTGCTTAAGGCAATTTCGGCAAATAGCAGTCATGGATTTGTCTTCGGCATGAGATGTCTTACGCAGGCCATAACCATGCCGCTCCTCGTACACCAGATGAATCGCCGTGTTTTGCTTTTACCAAAGAGGTCTCAATTCCGTCTGAAAAAGCATATTCCTGCCATAGTTTGGGAACATTTTCATAAATTCCGGGTAGGTTGGATAAGCCTCCGCCGCAGACAATTACATCAGGGTCGATGATGTTTATGATGCTCGCTAGGGCCTTTGCTAAGCGTCGCTCGAAACTTGCAATTGTGCGCAAGGCCGCTTGATCTCCCTGTTCCGCCAAAGAGGCGATTTCTAAGGCGGCGGGGCCATTCGCGCCAACAGCATTATGGGATCGGCTTATACCAGGACCTGATAAAAAAGTCTCGATACAGCCTTTTTTACCGCAATAACAATCCAGCCCAGGTCTTTCGTTCTGATTGGCCCAGGGAAGGGGGGTATGGCCCCATTCTCCGGCGATTGCGTTAGCTCCACCAAGAACCTGTCCATTAACAACGATACCGCCACCAACGCCTGTTCCCAATATGATGCCGAACGTGACATTCGCACCCTGAGCCGCGCCATCAATGGCTTCTGATAAAGCAAAACAGTTGGCGTCATTTGCTGTTTTGACAGGGCGATTGAGTAGTTTAGCCAAATCTTTTTGAAATGGATGGCCGATCAGTTCTGTGGTGTTCGCGTTTTTTACAAGACCCGTTTTAGGGGATATAGCACCGGGAATACCAATGCCAATGGAACCCTGCTCACCAAGGTCCATTTCGGCTTCATTAACTAAAAATTCGATGTTTTTACATATATTTTGGTAATCGCCGCGGGGAGTTGAATTACGCTTGCGGAAGACTTCTTTGCCGTCAGCAGAGAGAGCAATGATCTCTGTTTTTGTTCCGCCTAAATCAATCCCAATTCGCATTTTATAGGCCCTTATTCATAATGTCTTGAATATGATCACGGATTTCAGGCCAGCTATCTAATCGCACATTGCTATGCTCTGCGGGGCCAAGAAGGTTCGCCAGTCGTTTGTCGGCAATGAAATGAACGCGTTCTACGTGGTTTGCATGCTTACTGACAGAGCTGTGATTGGTCGGAATATCATCGATGAAAAATACAGGAGCCTCCATTCCGCTTGCTAAGTGCTTAACCACTTGCCCTTTTGGGCCAATATTGGCGATTAGAGGGAAATCCATGCCATTTTTTTGCAACCCTTCTCGTCTTAAATGCGCAAATTTTGGAGGAACATTGCTGAGAACTATGATTTGGGCGTCTTTGCTTAAAAGCTCTAAATGTTCTGCGGCACCTGGAGCCGCAGGCAGAGTATGACAGTGTTCTTCAAAAAACAGGTTCAGAAGAATTGGTATCTGTTTCCCGTCCACCGGCTCTTTATCACCTTTGTGTCGAATATTCCCATGAAGCGCAAAAGAGGACCAGTCAAAATACATATCCTGCTGTTCTAGAAAAACCTCTAGGCCTTCCATAAAATGAAAAAGCACTTCATCTGCATCTGTGATGATCAACGGGCGGTCAGTTTGAATGGATAATGCCGCCAGTTGCGGTAAAACATCCTCATGGATTTGGGAACTCATTATTTAATACTCCAGGGTCGATCCGGGGAAGAAAGGACGTATTCTCGCGGGAACTGTTGGGTCTATGTTTTGGGCCTCGCAAAATTCCAATAGAATTTTTTCATGCATAAGCAGGAAATCCAGCACACCCGCCAATATGTCCAAATTATCAGTGAGGGATGAAAAATCTGCAACGGATAGCCCGGTTTCATTCATAAGCCAGGACATATAATTCTCATCACCGGCTAGAAAGGCAACGGCCTGAATAGCAGTAATTTCAGCAAGTTCTTTGTTCATTTTATGCAATCAGACTCATTGTTAGTAACAGAATGTTAAACATATTTCTGTCTAGTGTGTGATGATATTGTCATTATAAACAAAATTTTCAGTGTTTCGAGCTTTTCGCAGTAAGTAATACATAAATTTTGAGATAAATTGGACAATAGGATAGAGTAAAGAATACTCGCGCCAACAACAAATATAAGGCGACCTGGGATATGAACGCGGTGACTAAAAAAACAGTACTTATTGTAGAAGACAATGAACTGAACATGAAGCTGTTTCATGATCTCCTGGAAGCGCATGGTTATGCCACTTTGCAAACAAAGGATGGCATGAAAGCACTTTCGCTTGCGCGTGAACATAAACCAGATTTGATCTTGATGGACATTCAGTTACCGGAAGTATCTGGCCTGGAAGTAACCAAATGGATTAAGGAAGATGAAAACTTGAAATCTATTCCGGTTGTGGCTGTTACCGCCTTTGCAATGAAAGGTGATGAAGAAAAAATCCGGGAGGGCGGCTGTGAAGCTTACGTTGCTAAGCCAATTTCGGTAGAAAATTTTATGAAAACTGTCAGCAGTTTTTTAGAATAACCATATGTCAGCAAGAATACTTGTCGTAGATGATGTCATCCCAAACGTAAAAATTCTAGAAGCGAAGCTTACGGTTGAGTATTATGATGTCATCACTGCCTATAACGGACCTGACGCGCTGGACCTAGCGCGAGAAAAATCCCCTGATCTGATTCTGCTGGATGTCATGATGCCGCAGATGGATGGGTTCGAGGTCTGTCAGCGATTAAAGAAAGATCCTACTACTGCTCATATTCCTGTTGTGATGGTCACGGCGCTGAGTGAGACCGCAGACCGTGTTCAGGGCCTTGAAGCCGGTGCAGACGATTTTCTGACCAAGCCTGTAGATGACGTCGCTCTTTTCGCGCGCGTAAAGTCTCTGCTTCGTTTGAAAATGATGATGGATGAATTTCGCTTGCGGGAAGAAACTAGCCAGGATCTCGGTGTTTTAAGTGCCGAAGATGAAGAGGGAATAATCAGTCAGCGCGGGAAAATTCTTATCATTGATGATAATGACTTCTCGTCACAGCAATTACGCCAAATTTATGAGCCCAATTACGATATCACTATCGAAGGGGAACTGGAGGAGGCTCAAATCCAAGCTCGTGGAGGCGATTTTGATCTGGCTGTTGTCAGTATGAACGTTTCGAGTTTTGATCCATTACGTTTTTGCTCTCGTATTCGTACTTTCGAAGAAACACGCCAGCTTCCAATCCTGACCTTGGTAGAAGATTCAGATACTGACAGGCTTGTTAAGGGGCTGGAGATTGGCGTCAATGATTATGTCATGCGTCCTATTGATAACAACGAACTTATTGTTCGGACGAGAACGCAAGTTTTGCGTAAAAAATATCAGGACCGCTTGAGGCATAACTATCATAGAAGCATGGAGCTTGCGGTCACCGATGGATTGACGGGACTTTATAATCGTCGTTACATGTCTAATCACTTAGAAGCATTATTACTGAAAACCCAAACGGATATTAAGCCCGTCTCAGTTTTAATTATGGATATCGATTTTTTCAAAAATGTAAATGATACTCACGGGCATGATGTCGGTGATGACGTGCTTAAATCCTTTTCAAATCGCATTGGAAAGAGCGTTCGCGGTATTGACCTTGCGTGCCGATACGGCGGGGAAGAATTTGTCGTTGTAATGCCTGATACGGACCTTGCCGTTGCCTCTGGCGTTGCTGAACGACTGCGTAGATCTATAGCCGAAAGTCCTTTTGAGGTGTCAGGCGGTACTAACAGCCTGGAAATCACCTGCTCCATTGGTGTTACGACGTCACTCGCAGGGGACGTAATGGATAGTATCTTGAAACGGGCTGATGAAGCGCTATATCAAGCCAAACGCGACGGCCGAAACCGTGTGGTAACTACCCTCCCATCAACGTGATCCTAGGCGCTGCCTAGCAAGCTCTCATCGTATCTCTAGGTGTATAATCCCTGCCGACATAGTCTCAGGACTATCTGGTCTTTTCTTGATTGGTCTGGCCGAACAAACAAAAACCCCGGCAAATGCCAGGGTTTTTTAGATTTGGTTGCCGCTACGCGCTAGCAGATAGCTATAATCTTATTTGATTTTAGCTTCTTTGAATTCAACATGCTTGCGTACAACTGGATCATACTTACGTAGGATCATTTTTTCAGTAAGCGTGCGTGGGTTTTTCTTGGTTACGTAGTAGAAACCTGTACCAGCGCTGCTTACCAGCTTGATTTTCAATGTGGTTGGCTTAGCCATGTCTCAAACTCCGTCTTTCGCCTGCCAAAATGCAGATGATTTAATATTGAAGCCCGAAAAATACGGATTTAAACGCGCAAGTCAAGTGCTTCGAACACATTTTCCTAAGCTTTTCTCAATAAGGCATTTTTACGATGTATTTTCAAGGCTTGTCCGGCTGCTAATAGCACGAACAGAAAGCAGGCGAAGGCGAAGGATAATGGCATCCCATGGGGTTCTATCACTTCCATGGCAAGTCCCGCGGAAGAAGGGCCAATAAGGCTTCCAAGGCCCCACACAATGCCCGCAGCGGCGTTGGCTGTTACAAGTTCTGCCCCTTTGAAGGTGTGGCCCATCATTATTAATGCGAGGGTATATATTCCAACAACACATCCACCCCATATCACCAGCATCGGCCATAGGAGAAGAGGGGTTTGGATCAGAACGGGTAAAAGAAGGGCGCCTGCAAGCCCAATAAGGCCGCAAATAAGAATCACAATTTCTCTCGGCAGTCGATCTGCAAGCCAGCCGATAGGGAATTGTAAGAGTATATTTCCGGCGAGCAAGACACTAGACATCAGGACGGCGGTATTCTCCGTCATACCGTTTTTAACGCCATAGACGGGGAGCAAAGTCAGCACAGACCCATCAAAAATGGCGACGATGAGAACGGCGGCACAAATAATGGGTGAAATTTTCACAAAAGAGAGAATGGAAAATTGGCTATGCCCGGACAAATTTGGAAATGTATCACGGGCTAAGTAAAAGAATATCCCTGCGGCTAAAATGATAAGGCCCGATACGATAAAAGGCAGCGCCCCTTCTGTTCCCAGCAGATTAATTAAGATGGGGCCCAAGGCAAACCCACAGGTCATTGAGGTGATATAGATCGCAACCGTTCGGCCTCGGCTCTTGTCGTCCGCAATTTGATTGATCCAGGTTTCACTGACCAGAAATAGAACTGACATGGAAAGGCCCAAGAAGAAGCGCAAAATAAAGACGTAAACGAGCGCGCCACTTATGGCTAAAGCCATTATTGATGTCGCTCCCAAAAGAAGGGCTGCCCATAATAAAGGGCCTGTTCCATAATACCGTGCGAGGGTCGGGATAAAGGGTGTTGCAACAAGAAAGGCGATTGCTGGCATAGCTCCCATAAAGCCGATGATATCGCTGCCGATATTCTGTCTTTCTAGCGATAGAGACACTAAAGGAATAGACAAGCTGAGCGACATCGCCATTACCGTTACGGCAGCAATGATGGCGATAACGGCTCTGGTCCGTTGGTCTAGTCCGTTCATGCTTTATTGCCTTCGAACAAAAGCCTTGCCGTCACGGTAGGTAAATAAGGGAATTTTGGGCGCTTTGGTCGTGTGGTCGCTCAATATATCACGAACCTCTTCTAGAACAAACTCCGTCACATCAACAACCTGCATACCGAGCGCTTGATCAAGTGTAACCCAACGAAGGTCTACAAGCTCCCCTGAGCCGCCGAGAGAGCCTGTTGCATGCTTGGCATCGACCATTAAGAAGCGCGCATCAAACCGGATGGGGTTATGGCTTGGTGTGATCGCACGGGCTATGTATTCCAATGAAGAGAAGTCCGCTCGTAATTGCCCGTGAGCCATATTCCCAACAATAAGGCCCGTCTCTTCATACGTTTCTCTAATCGCAGCTGTGGCGATCGCATGAGCCATATCACCGGGTTTGGATAGTTCCGTGAAAACATGTGGTTGCAAGTCTGAATGATGGGACGCGGTGAAGTCATCACTATCCACACGGCCACCGGGGAAAACATAAACGTCTGGTAAGAAACGATGCCCTTTCGCCCTTTTCCCCATTAAAACGTAATATTCCGTATCGCGTTTTTCATACAGAATTAGACTGGCAGCATGTCTGGGCTTTACAGGTTTTGATGTCACTGAAATATTGTTCATTCGGTTGTAAAAACCCGTTTTCCGCCAACCATTTTAAACAATTTGACGGGACGGGCGGCATCTGGGCCAGGGAGGGTTTCCAAATAGTCTCTGACTTGCGTCAGGATATATTCTGTGATCAATGGGATATCGAGCTCTAATGCTTCTTCAATTGTTACCCATTTCATATCCAGCAACTCGCCAGAGCCTTTGAGTGTTCCCGTGATATTCGCACCATCTAGGACAAAGAAGCGGGTGTTGAAGCGTTTTTTTCGCATGGGCGGCGTTACTGCGCGCGCAATATAATCCAACATGGACAGATCTGGACCACAAGTGGAGGTACCAAATTCGTTCCAGACATCAACCTTGGATTTTTTTGGGCGGTCATGAGATGCTGCAATTAGCAGTCCTGTTTCCTCAAAGGTTTCTCTGATGGCCGCGATCGCTAAGGCACGGGCGCGAGAGGGGGTGCAGCCACCACGACACAAACGCACCATGACATCGTCTCTCAGATCTTTAGCCGGGGGGATGCGGGCATCACTGGCGTCAACGCGACCGCCGGGGAAAACATATGTGTTGGGCATAAAGCTATGCCGGCTGCTTCTCTCCCCCATCAAAATTTCTGTGCGATCTCCGATAGCGCGGTAGATAACGATTGTGGAGGCATCTTTTGGGCGGGGGGCTTTTGTTGTTGAGCTACGGTTTTCCGCGACGCTTCTTTTATTGGTTTTTTCCATGAACAGGGATCCTTTACTTTTCCCTAAACATGCCTGCAACGGTGCCACAAGTCCAGTGCGGCACCCTAATAACTATGAATCAGTCGATCTGTTGCGTCGAATAACCGTCGCCTTCATCATTGAAGCCATGCATTTTTTTTGCCCATTGAAGGCCAATGAGTGCGCCCTTGATATGAGGGAGGAGTAGAATGGCAGCGATGAGGGAGCCGGGGAGCCATATAACCATTTGTACCCATGTCTCGGGGCTATAGGCTTTCTCAACAATCAAAAGACCAGAGACGGCAAAGTGAAGTACAATCATCATCGTGAAGTAAGGGGGAGCATCATCCGCACGTTGATGGAAAAACTCTAACCCGCACTGGTTGCATGTGTGATTTACTTTTATGTAGCCACTAAACAGGTGGCCTTTACCGCAGTCAGGACATCGACGCATAAGCCCTTTCAAGAGGGCCGGTTTTAACGGTCGGTCAGTGCTATCATTGCTCATAATTTATCCATCGCCAATTCTAAGTTAACCAGAATGTAGCAACAAATATTAAGCATTGGGTTAAATTCAATGCTCTGCGACACTCTGCCGCAGAACACAATGATCTAAATCAAAAGGTGTTAATTTACTCTTTTGCTTTTTTAGCGAGCGCCCTTTTCTTACCTTTTGGCATGGTTTTTTTCTTCTTTGGCCGTGCTTTTTTCTCATCTCTAGTTGGTTTGACATTCGCCTTGCGACGACGACTTGCACGGGCATCATAAGACGATTTTCCGGTCCCATCTTCAATCGAGACGATCATGCTGCCTGTGGCTATATCGACTTCTCGTAAACGGACAGCCAGTCGGTCGGCAAGTTTATAGGTAACGCCTGTGCGTTCGCCCACAAGCGAGTGTTTCTTTTCATCAAAGACAAAAAAGTCATGCCCTAAGGTCGAAATAGGAGCAAAGGCATCTGCTCCAGTGTCATCAAGCGTAAAAAATAAACCGGCGCGGTTGGCACCATTAACCTTCGCTTGAAAAATCTCATTCACTTTATTGGACAAGAAAACAGCGGTGAAGCGGTCCATAGTTTGACGTTCGGCAAGCATTGCGCGGCGTTCAAGGCCAGAGATCTTTTCTCCAATTTCGACGAAGGAGTCGGCATCGTCGTCATGCAAACCATCATTCCCAACGCCTAAGGTAGAAATTAGGCTTCTGTGGACAAGTAAATCCGCATACCGGCGAATTGGGGATGTAAAATGAGCATAATTCTTCAAGTGCAGGCCAAAATGATGCCTGTTGTCGGGACTGTAGACTGCTTGCGATTGGGATCTTAAAACCAAGGAGCTGATAAGTTCTTTATCTGTGTCGGTTGTTGAGTGGGCCAGTATTTTATTAAACGCAGCTGTATTCAACACTTGCCCTTTGGCAAAGCTGATGTTCATTTCCGCCAAAACTTCACGCAGACCCTCCAATTTCTCGCGAGCGGGTTCTTCGTGAACGCGGAACATGCAAGGGCGTCGTTTTTTTGTTAGGGTTTCAGCCGCACATACATTCGCTTGGATCATAAATTCTTCGATCAGCAAATGGGCCGTAAAACGGGTCTTTTTATGAACTGCTTTAATAAAACCGTCGTCGTTGAGTTCAACTTTACGTTCCGGGAGTTCCAGATTTAAGGGCTGTCTGATTTCTTTCGCAATTTTAAGAGCCTTATAGGCGGCAAAGAGTGGTTTGATGACATCTCGTGCCAGCGGCTCTGTTTGGGCGTCTGGATGTCCATCAGCAGCATCTTGAGCCTGTCTGTAGGTCAATGATGCACATGAGTTAATAAGCGCACGCATAAATTCGTGACGCAGTTTCTCTCCTTTTGCATCAAACCACATGTGAACAGCCATAACGGGCCGATCTACTTTTTCGTGGAGAGAGCAAAGGTCACTGGAAAGTTCATGGGGGAGCATAGGGACAACACGATCAGGGAAATAGACCGAATTTCCCCGCGTCCGTGCAGAGTTATCCAGCTCAGAACCGTGGGTAACATAATGGGCCACATCGGCGATTGCGACAATCGCTTGCCAGCCGCCCTTATTGTCGGGGTCATCATCTGGTGCTGCCCAGACGGCATCGTCCCGATCCCTGGCATCGGCAGGATCAATGGTGAGGATTGGTAAATGGCGAAGGTCTGTTCGTTTGCCAAGGGATACTGGCTTGGCGGCAAGGGCCTCTGCTTTAGTTTCCTCGCTAAACTCGTTTGGAATTCCGTGAGCATGAATTGCAATCAGGCTTAAAGATTCAGAAGAGCCGAGAGGGCCTACCCTTTCCGTTACTTTTCCTTCTTGTAAACCATACTGTTTAGTCGAAAGAACTTCACATAAAACCACGTCGCCAGTTTGGGCGCCCATGGAATGTTCCTCCAATATGACCAGCTCTTTTTTGTTCTTTCGATCTGTTGGCTGAACGCGACCATTGGCACCGGTGCTGGAATAAACACCAAGAACAGGGCCGACGGTTGGTTTTAGGTGACGAATAAGAGCTGCTTCGTAAGTGCCATCTTTTTGCTTGGCGAGGCGGGCCAGAAGCCTGTCACCAATGCCAGGGGCTGCAACGCGCTGATTTTTAACGGGGGAGAGATATATGGTTGGGGGCGGCGCTTCGTCGTCCCACACAAGTGGCTTGGCAATTGCCTCACCATCGGCGGTCACTGAAATCAGTTCGATAACTGCAACGGCAGGTAAGCTACCCGCAGTTGCCAGAGATCTTTTCCGTCCAAGCTCAAGTGCCCCGTCACTCACCAGCTCTTTCAGTATTTTCTTTAGATAAATGCGATCAGCGCCCTTTATATTAAAAGCTTGGGCAATCTCGCGTTTACCAACGGGACTTTCGCTTCCTTCAATGAACTCTTGTATTTGTTCTTTGGTCGGTAGCGCTTTTGGTTCTTCAACTTTACGTGTCAAATTTCTTGTTTCTACGGGCGATGCCCGTTGTTATTCTTCGGTTGTTTCGTCTTTTTTCGCAGGCGCAGCTTTCTTTTTAGCGGGCGCCTTTTTTGCAGCGGCTTTCTTTGGCGCTGCTTTCTTTTTTGGAGCAGCCTTTTTCTTCGGGGCTGCTTTTTTTGCAAGCTTTGGTTTCTTGCCGCTTTTCTCAGCGCGTTCAGCCAAAAGCTTAACGGATTCATCCAATGTGATGGTCATAGGGTCGGATCCCTTTGGAATGGTCGCATTGATACCGCCATGGGTAACATAGGCGCCATAGCGTCCATCTTTCACATTGATATCAGCACCATCTCCTGGGTGAGCCCCAACGACGCGAAGGGGAGCCGTAGCACCGCCAGCGCCTCTTGTCTTCGATGCTGCCAGAAGTTCTACTGCCCTGTTCATGCCGACAGTTAGTACTTCCATACCGCTTGTCAGGCTGCCGTATTTTTTATCGCAAGCAACAAAGGGGCCGTAGCGCCCAAGGCCGGCTGTGATCATGCTGCCCGTTTCTGGATGAGGACCGATTTCGCGGGGAAGAGCAATAAGCTGTACCGCCATTTCAAAATCAATGTCGGCAAGCGGCACATCTTTTGGAATAGAAACGCGCTTTGGTTTTACCTTTGGTTCAGGCTCGCCCAATTGTAGATAAGGTCCATAAGGGCCCTTCCGCAATGTGATCATCAAACCGGTTGCCGGGTCTAGGCCAAGCTCTTTCGGGCCATCGTCAATTCCGTCGTCACCGTCACCAGCCTTCGCACCCAGTTGGCCAGTAAAACGACATTCAGGGTAATTCGAGCAACCGATAAACGCACCGAAACGGCCAGTTTTCAGGCTCAACTTACCATCATCACATTTTGTACAGGCTCTGGGATCAGAGCCATCTTCTTTGACAGGGAACACATACGGGCCAAGAACTTTATTAAGTTCTTCCAAGACATCGGTGACCCGAAGCTCAGATGTTCCTTCAACGGATAGGGAGAAATCGTTCCAGAAGTCTCTCAATACCTGTTTC
Organism: Sneathiella sp.; assembly: GCA_036960695.1. Lineage (GTDB taxonomy): Bacteria > Pseudomonadota > Alphaproteobacteria > Sneathiellales > Sneathiellaceae > Sneathiella. The sequence continues at coordinate 41,113 of JBALXM010000009.1, read as the reverse complement.
CAATCCAATTTTGCATCAGAGACATCATCGAGCCGTTCTTCAAGTTGGGCTGTGAAATCATATTCAACATAGCGCGTGAAGAAGGAGGATAGGAAAGCTGTTACAAGCTGTCCTTTATCTTCTGGCATAAAGCGTTTTTGTTCAAGACGCACATACTCACGGTCTTGCAAAACAGAGATGATCGACGCGTAAGTGGACGGACGGCCAATGCCTAACTCTTCCAGTTTTTTAACAAGACTGGCTTCTGAATAGCGTGGTGCAGGTTCGGTGAAATGCTGATCTTCACGAACAATTTCCGTGTTCATGTTTTCGCCTTCAGTGACAACAGGCAAACGTTTACCGCCATCATCATCTTTTGCGTCGTCTTTTCCCTCTTCATAGAGTTTGAGGAAACCTGCAAAGCGGACAACACTGCCGGTTGCCCGAAGAGTTTGTCCTGCGCCGTCTTTGAAATCGACAGTAGTGCGCTCCATTTGGGCGCTTTCCATCTGACTGGCAATGGTCCGTTTCCAGATCAATTCATAAAGACGGTGATGTTCCTTATCCAGATACTGTGCCATTTTGGCTGGCGTGCGAGTGAGGTCAGTTGGGCGAATCGCTTCATGGGCCTCCTGCGCATTTTTTGACTTGGTTTTATAGACACGCGGCTCACCGGGCACAAATTCTGAACCATATTCGGACGCGATGACTTCTCGGCATGCTTCAACGGCTTCATTTGCCAACGTCACACCGTCGGTTCTCATGTAAGTGATAAGACCTTCGGTCTCGCCGCCTAAATCAAATCCTTCATAAAGCTTCTGGGCTACCATCATTGTGCGCTTGGCACCAAAACCCAATTTACGAGAGGCTTCCTGTTGCAGCGTCGATGTGGTGAAAGGCGGTGATGGATGTCTTTTTGCTGGTTTCTGAGTTACTTCCGCGACTGAGAAGTCACCTGTGCGTACTTTTTCAGCAGCAGATTTTGCGCTAGCAGCGTCAGGTAGAGAAAATTTGTCTAATTTGTTATTCTCAAAATGAGTGAGGCGCGCTGTGATGTTGGCACCCTTACCATTTAGAAAATCAGCTTCGATCGTCCAGTATTCTTCTGGATTGAAGGCTTGAATTTCAAGATCTCTCTCACAGATCAGGCGTAAAGCCACCGATTGAACACGTCCTGCCGATTTCGCACCCGGGAGTTTCCTCCAAAGAACGGGGGATAGGGTGAAGCCCACAAGATAATCCAATGCCCGGCGTGCTTGCTGTGCATTCACAAGATGCATATCAAGTTCGCGCGGATTGGCAATCCCGTCCAGAACGGCTTTTTTTGTAATTTCGTTAAAAACAACGCGACTGACTTTAGCGTTCTTAATCTTCTTCTTCTCTTCCATCACTTTCATGACGTGCCAGGCAATGGCTTCACCTTCCCGATCCGGGTCAGTTGCGAGATAAAGATTTTCGGCGCCGTCTAAGGCATCTGCAATTGCTTTAATATGTTTCGCTGATTTAGAATCAGTCTGATAGTCCATAGCAAAGTCTTCGTCCGGTTTTACCGAACCATCTTTTGACGGCAAATCACGGATGTGACCGTAGGACGCGAGAACAATATAGTCCTTGCCAAGATATTTATTGATCGTCTTGGCTTTCGCCGGAGATTCAACAACTACTACATTCATAGAGGCACCACAGGCTTTCTTAATATTATAGCTTCGCACATCAAGTGCGTTTTGCCATATATAGAGAGGCTAACTTGTGAAGGAAACCCTGTTTCCAAAATGGCGTTCTATTCTGCCTGCTAGTTCAAGTTCAAGTAAAATCGTCATAACCGTCGCTGGAGCCAATTCTGAAAGGCGAATAATTTCGTCGATATTGACGGCTGTTGGGCTCAAAAGTGACAGTATTCTTGGGCGGGCCTCTTCAATTTCGGTCTCATCAGGCACTCTGGGTGTGTTGAAAGGGAGCAAGGGTTGGTCTGGCTCTGACAGGCGCAGGCCGCGGCTTGATGCGAGCTCTTGTAGAATCTCACCTGCATCTTCGGCTAAAATCGCGCCATTACGGATAAGATTGTTGGATCCGCGTGCCCGTGGATCCATGGGAGAGCCCGGGACTGCAAAAACGTCCCGACCTTGTTCTGCAGCCATTCTGGCCGTAATGAGGGACCCGGATCGGGGGGTTGCCTCCATCACCAAAATTGCGATGGAAATCCCAGAAATGATACGGTTTCGGCGGGGAAAATGCCTTGCTTGAGGTTGAGTGTTGAAGGGTTGTTCGGCAATTAAGCAGCCTCGCTCCCCTATTGCTTCTTGCAAGGGATGGTTTTCTTTTGGGTAACTTATATTGATACCGCCACCAACGACCGCAATGGTGCCCTCCGTCAGGGCGGCTTTGTGGGCTGCGGTGTCTATTCCGCGAGCAAGGCCGGACGCCACAACAAGTCCGCCACGTCCTAAACCGGTACTAAATTGTTGTGTTAAGCTCATTGAGACGGCCGAGGCATTTCTTGATCCAACAATACCAATTATGTCTTTTTTTAATAATTGGCTTTGACCTTTGACACTGATGATCGGAGGCGGATCTGCAATTTGTTTGAGGCCGGTGGGGTAAGTAGATTCGCATGCCGCAATCATGTGCCCGCCGAAATTCAAGATTTCTTCCATTTCTTGTTCAGCTGTGCTTTTGGCACATATTCGGATGGGTTTTTTACGTCCCCCCTTCCTCGCTAGCTCTGGAATGGCAGCAAGGGCATCCTTTGCATTACCAAATCTGTCAATCAGTTGAAAAAAAGTAATCGGGCCGACATTCTCAGATCGAATAAGGCGAAGCCAATCTAATCTTTCTACAGTCGATAAATCTTTTTGATGTTCCATAAGGAAAATTTGATGGAAAAAAACTAACGCGTCAATTGAAATAAAATAAAATTAATTCGCGCATAAGATTTATTGTCAAGCTTGTGGCTTTAAACTGAAGAGCTTGGAAAACCATGTCTCTTTTTTAGTGTCTTGCCCCTTGTCGAGATCAAGAGCCGAGAGGTTTGGAACGGGGCAGGCGATAGGATACTCTATTTCAGGAACCACCGTTTGGAGCAGAGAATCTATCTGCGAAATATTATCCTCGGGAACTTCATCCACGACTGAGGTTTGTATTTCAGGTTCAGCTTCAATATCGGCACGTGACTTTATCATACGCGCCTTGGCGTTTGCCGATTTCTGTTTAAACCGGGAAGAAATGACGGTACGATTTACCGCTAACCGATTAATCGTTGATTGATAGTTCTTGAAGTTGGATGAAGTAACCATTGCGAGAATCCTAAATTTCTATTCTCGCATATGTAGTTATTCACGTATAAATTACAACCTGCAGGTTATTTTTTCCCTATCCGTGCTTCTTGTCCTTTAAGCAACCGCACAATATTTTCAGAATGACGTACGAAAATTAGCACAGCCATAAAGGCCGTAAGCTCCAGCCGCTGTAAATCTCCAAAATAAGTTTCATTAATGAGCGGGATTTGCATAAGGCCATAAACAAAAGCCGGGGAGAGTGCTGCGGCGACCAAGGCTGCCAAAGATGACAGGCGGAGGGTGAAGGCAATCAAAAGCCACGTCAGTATCACCGCAATGCCCGCAGGCCAGGATATGGCAAGCATAACACCAATAAAGGTTGCAACGCCTTTGCCGCCTTTAAATTTAAGCCAAATGGGGAATATATGTCCAAGGAAGGCACTGCCGCCCGCAAGGACGGCAAAATCTTGTGTCAGAAAATGATTGGCAAGGAGGACAACTACAGCGCCTTTTCCCCCATCAAGAAGTAATGTTCCAAGGGCAAGAAACTTGTTTCCTGTTCGCAAAACATTCGTAGCGCCAATATTCCCGGAGCCAATTTTCCTGACATCACCCAGGCCTGCAAGTTTGGTCAATACAAGCCCAAACGGGATGGAGCCAATCAAATAGCCGATTAGGCACGCCGCAAAAAACGGCCATGTGAAACTTAAATCACCTAAGGGTTCCGGCATTATTCTTATATCCTATAGTTCAAACACAACTGTACCGCTAACAAAGGTCTTTAATACCCTGCCTTGTAGCAAATGCCCATCAAAAGCCGTATTTTTTGATTTTGATTTAAGAAGGGTTCCATCCAGCTGCCATGGTTTTCCTAAATCAAACAGGCAGAGATCCGCGGGTTTTCCAATTTCGATTTTACCGCAATCAAGATCTAGCAATTTTGCCGGGGCCACTGTCATCGTGCGGAGTAAGTCCATGAGACTGACTTCTCCATTATGATAGAGACGAAGACTAACCGGCAACATAGTCTCTAGTCCCACAACACCAGGTTTGGCTTGAGAGAAGGGCAGGCGTTTGCTGTCTGCACTCTGCGGTAAATGTTGAGATGAAATCACATCAATGGTGCCATCTTTAATCGCGGCGACAACTGCCCGCCGATCATCTTCTTCCCGCAGGGGAGGGGAGACCCGGGCAAAAGTCCGATATTCCCCGACTTCGAGGTCATTAAGCGCATGATAATGCGGCGCTGTACCTGCCGTTACGTGCAAATGATCGTCTTTTGCACGGCGGATAGAATTTAATGCATCAGCCGTGCTTAAATGAGCGGCATGCCATGTCGCGCCGGTCATGGCGATAAGACGAATGTCCCGTTCCACCAAAATGGCCTCTGCGCATGAGGGAATAGCTTTAAGACCCATGGAGGTGGCCGTGCGCCCGCCCGTCATGACACCACTTCCGACAAGCGCAGGCTCTTCGGCATGGACAATGATTGGTTTGCCAAACATGGTGGAATATGCCAACGCGCGGCGCATCAGGTTTATGTCGCCGATGGCTTTTTGTCCGTCACTAAAGGCGACAACGCCAGCTTCACTGAGAAGGCCCAGTTCGGCCATCTCGCGCCCTTCTAATCCTTTGGACAAGGCGCCCGTGATACAGATATTGACGGCGCAAGTCTCCCGTGCGCGTCGTGCAATAACCTCAACGATTGCGGGATCATCAATGACAGGTTCTGTGGCTGGGAAGGCATTGATTGTAGTGATGCCCCCTGCCGCCGCCGCTAAGCCCGCGGTCGCCATAGTTTCGCGATGTTCTTTGCCAGGCTCACACAAATAGGCATGGGCATCGACAAGACCCGGGGCCAAGCATTTACCGCGACAATCATCAAAAGTTGCGCCTTCAGGCAGGATGTCTGCTTTGATATGGGTCCCCCAATCGAGGACCAAACCATCTTTAATAAGAACGCCGCCTATAATGTCTGTATTCGTTGCAGGGTCCAGAAGTCGGGCATTTAGAAGAGCATGTGGTGCTTTCATTAATCAGTCCCCCCGCGTGTGAATAAGTCAAGGCACGCCATTCTAACAGCAACTCCCATTTCAACCTGCTCAGAAATGGCGCTGATATTTATGTCATCGGCGATCTCTGAATCAATCTCAACGCCCCTGTTCATGGGGCCGGGATGCATAATCAACGCATCCGGTTTTGCCACTTCCAATTTCTTCTTATCCAAGCCGAATAGTTTGAAATATTCGCGAACCGAAGGGACAAAAGCCCCTTGCATGCGTTCGGTTTGAAGGCGAAGCATCATGACGATATCCGCATCCTTCAAGCCTTCCTTCATGGAATGATACACCTCAACGCCGAGCGCTTTTGCATTGGAGGGGACCAGTGTCGTCGGTCCAACAACCCGAACGCGGGCGCCCATGATATTCAGTAAGGCGATATTCGATCGTGCGACTCGGCTGTGCAAGATGTCACCGCAAATAGCGACGATCAACCCTTCCAAGCGGCCTTTTCTATTTCGAATTGTCAACGCATCAAGCAATGCCTGTGTCGGATGCTCGTGGCTCCCATCTCCTGCATTAATAACGGCGCAATCAAGCTTTTGGCTTAAAAGATGAGGGACCCCGGAATCTCCGTGACGAATGACAAGCACGTCAGGATGCATGGCGTTTAAGGTCATGGCCGTATCGATCAGGGTTTCCCCTTTTTTAACGGAACTTGACCCCACAGACATGTTAATTACATCTGCGCCTAGGCGCATGCCTGCTAATTCGAAAGAGGTGCGCGTTCGAGTGGAATTCTCGAAAAACAAATTGATTTGGGTCCGTCCATGTAAGAGCGAAAGCTTCTTATCTCTGGCGCGGGATTTGCTCACATATCCGGATGCTGTGTCTAATAACAGATTGATATCGGTGACGCTGAGGCGGTCAATATCCAGCAGGTGCCGATGGGCAAATTGTGTTTTTTCTGAATGTGTCATCAAAAGGAAATTGTATAGTTGGGATCACGTCTTTGTGCAAGGATGACTTGAAAAATTGAAGTAGTTGCCATTGGGTCGCAAAAGTAAAAAATTGATTTCTCAGGAACATCTTGATGCTAATCAATGAAATAAGGCGTTGAAATTTGCATAAAACCGATCTTGGCGAGATAGCTGGCTAGCTCATTTTGGGTCGTGATAGTTGTGTTGTTTGTTTTAATTTGTATGTGTGAGTAGTCGTATGCGTAACCCAGCCTTGGAAATAAAAGAATCACAAGAAATGTTAGGCGGAACTTACAATAGGAATTTCGAAGACTTCTCAAAAAAAGTGGGAAGCGAGACCGAAGATTTTCACCTTTTTCATTCTTTAGCAGATATGTCACCGGATGGCGTTGTCATTCACGTCGAAGGTGAGATTGTTTATGCTAATCAGGCCATCGTAAAATTACTGGATCATAACTCCAGTAATGAAATGATTGGGCAATCGGTTTTTAATTTTATTCTGCCTAACGCGCAGGAGGCGATCGAATATCGCTTGGATGGGATTCGGGAGGAGGGATTGCGTCTTCCATTTTACGAATATTCCTTGGTCCGTAAAAATGGAGATACAGTTCGTGTTGATATATGTGGTCAGCCAATTGTCTGGCAGGGAAGAACTGCCGTTCAATCGATTGTTCGCGACTTAACCATTAAATATGAAAAAGATGAACAGTTTCGAACTTTAAGCCGTGCGGTGGAGCAGTGCCCCGATGCCGTCATTATAACAGACAAAAATGGTGTTGTTGAATATGTGAACCCTTATTTTGAGGAACGCTCTGGTTTCAGCTTTGATGAGATGGAGGGAAAGTCTTTTGCATTTTTCCGAAAAGAAATAGTGCAAAAGAATGTGTTCTCGGAAATGAGAAAAGTGGTGACTGAGGGCCGTGTCTGGCGGGGTGAGTTCAGTATTCTTTCTAAAGAAGGCAAAAAATACTGGGAGCAAGCGTCTGTATCGCCAGTATTTCGCAAAGACAATAATATTTGCCATTATATCTGCATTCTTAAAGATATAACGATGCGAAAAAAATCTGAAGAAAAGCTAGAACTTGCTTTAAAACATTCCGAAGCCGGCAGTGCCGCCAAATCAGCATTTTTAGCAAATATGAGCCATGAATTTAGAACGCCACTCAATGCAATCATTGGTTTTAGTTCAATGTTGGCTAATGCCCCGGGAGAGATCGCTGCAAGCAAAGTTAAGGAATATGCATCTTACGCTTTGGATGGCGGAGAGCATATGCTTCAGTTGGTCAATGACCTTCTAGATCTCGCAAAAATCGAATCTAATCAGCTTAAACTGCAAGAACAGAAAATTTGTATCTCAGATGTTGTGCGTAACGTGGCAAAACTTGTGGGGGGAAAAGCGAAAGACAATCAATGCGTTTTGAGCGTTGACGTTAAAAACGAAATATATTTGACGGGGGACAATCGACGGGTAAAACAGGTTCTCCTTAATCTTGTTTATAACGCTATTAAATTTTCTGAAGGCAAAAGTGTCACTATCGTTGTTGGGGACGGCAATAAGCCTAGGGTCAACGTGATTGATACAGGTATTGGCATGAGCGAGCCGGAGGTGAAAATTGCATTATCCCCCTTTGGCCAGGCTGAAGCCGAGGCTTTTTCGAAACGATATGATGGCGCTGGATTAGGGTTGCCTATTGCTGCAAATTTAATGGACTTGCATGGCGGGGCGCTTGATATTCAAAGTATCAAAGGGGAAGGGACAAACGTAACAATGGTTTTTCCAAAGAGCCGACTTTGCTGCGGTGGCAAAACATTACATTGCATCTAATGCC
>JBALXM010000009.1:0-32950 GCA_036960695.1 Sneathiella sp. | reverse complement strand
ACATTGCATCTAATGCCCCTTGCAGGATGTAGGCCGCAGCCATTTTGTCCACGACCTCTGCCCGTCTTTTTCTGGACGTATCGGCTTCTAATAAGGTGCGGGTGACGGCGACGGTTGATAATCTTTCATCCCAAAAACAAGTTGGTATGTCGACATATCCTTCAAGATTTTTTTGAAACTGGCGAATTGATTGGCAACGAGGCCCTTCGGTTCCGTTCATGTTTAAGGGGAAGCCTATAACAAAACCACCAATCCTGTTTTCTTCAATTATTTTTATGATTTCCGCTGCGTCATCCTTGAATTTTTTGCGCCTAATAGTAAGTAGAGGTGTCGCAACTTTTAGCGAAGTGTCTGAAAGTGCGAGCCCAATAGTCTTCGTACCCGGGTCTAAACCGAGTAGTCGTTTATCAAGATCGATTAAATGTTTCAAATGGCTGGGGTTGCCGAGGAGCATGGCTTGCGCTAACTTGCGGCCAATGTCGGTTTGACCATCAGTTAATGTTTACGGTTTGTGTCTGGGCCGACCTTCCAGATCAGCGTCTTATACAGCAAAAGGGTGACACATGTCGCTTGATAAAAATACAGTAGCAAAAGTAGCCAATTTGGCACGCATTCGGGTCGAAGAAAAAGACCTTGAGCCAATGGCGTCGGAACTAAATGCAATATTGGGTTGGATTGAACAACTCAGTGAAGTGAACACAGATGATGTTGCGCCAATGACATCAGTTGCAGATATGCAATTGCGCTGGCGACACGATGAGATCACGGACGGCGGCTATCAAGCCGAGATTGTTGCCAATGCGCCTTCTGAAGAAGAAGGTTTTTTTGCTGTACCGAAAGTGATTGAATAATGAGTGATTTAACAAAATTAAAAATCGCGGAAGCACGCGACGGTTTGAAAGACGGCAAATTTTCGTCTCGTGAATTGATTGCGGCCCATTTGACAGCAATGGATAGCGCAAGAGGCATGAATGCCTACATCACTGAAACGCTGGATAAAGCCGTTGATGGTGCAACCCAATCAGATGACCGCCGAGCAAAAGGCGACGTTGGCAAGCTGGAGGGAATTCCTCTTGCCATTAAAGATTTGTTTTGTACCAAAGGCGTATTGACCACGGCCGCCTCTCATATTCTTGACGGCTTTAAGCCTCAATATGAAAGCACCGTTACCACAAATTTGTGGAACGAGGGTGCAGTTATGTTGGGCAAAGTAAATCTTGATGAGTTTGCCATGGGCTCTTCTAACGAGACCAGTTTTTACGGTAACGTTGTCAATCCTTGGCGTCGGACAACCGATGACCAACCTTTGGTTCCAGGTGGATCATCCGGTGGGTCAGCGAGTGCGGTTGCCTCCAACATTGCAATGGGTGCCACTGGTACCGATACCGGGGGATCTATCCGCCAACCAGCTGCTTTTACTGGGATTGTGGGGATGAAGCCAACATACGGGCGTTGTTCGCGCTGGGGTGTGGTTGCCTTTGCATCCAGCCTTGATCAGGCAGGCCCTATGACCCGATCCGTTCAAGACGCTGCGATTATGCTTGAAGCCATGTGTGGCTTCGATCCTAAAGACAGCACCAGTGTTGATATGGCCGTGCCGAATTTCGAGGCAGCTTTAACCGGTGATATTCGGGGATTGAAAGTTGGTATTCCTAAGGAATATCGCCTTGATGGCATTTCATCTGAAATCTCCGCTCTTTGGGAAAAAGGTATCGAATGGCTGAAAAATGCCGGTGCCGAGATCGTAGATATCAGTTTACCGCATACTAAATATGCTTTGCCTGCCTATTACATCATTGCGCCCGCAGAAGCATCCAGCAATCTTGCGCGATATGATGGCGTTCGTTTTGGCCTGCGTGTCGAAGGTGAAGATCTCGATGATATGTACTCCAAAACCCGCGGTGAAGGTTTTGGCGAAGAAGTGAAACGCCGCCTGCTTATCGGTACTTACGCGTTATCTGCGGGATATTATGACGCTTATTATTTGAAAGCGCAGAAAGTACGGGCGCGCATCGCCGAGGACTTCAAACAGGCCTATAAGTCAGTTGATGTTATTTTGACGCCAACAACACCAAGTGCTGCCTTTGCCTTTGGTGAAAAAGGGGATGACCCGCTAGAAATGTATCTCAATGATGTGTTTACAGTACCGGCCAGCCTTGCAGGACTTCCCGGCATCTCTGTGCCAGCAGGCTTGTCTGCTGATGGGTTGCCTTTAGGATTACAAATCCTAGGGCGTCCGTTCGATGAAGAAACAGTATTGCGCGCCGCTGGCGTGCTAGAGAAAGCTGCAGACTTTACAGCGACACCAACTGATTGGTGGAGGGGCTAATATGGGAATGATTATTCAAGGCACGACAGGTGATTGGGAAGTGGTAATTGGACTGGAAGTCCATGCGCAAGTCACCTCAAATGCCAAACTATTCTCTGGCTCCGCTACAGAATATGGTGCCGGTCAAAACACTCAAGTTTCTTTCGTTGATGCGGCCATGCCCGGCATGTTGCCTGTCATCAATGAAATGGCGGTTGAACAGGCTGTTCGGACTGGTTTGGGACTAAAAGCACAGATTAACAAATATTCTGTTTTTGATCGCAAAAACTACTTCTATGCTGACTTGCCGCAAGGCTATCAGATCAGCCAGTTCTTGCAGCCAATTGTGGGCGAAGGGGTTTTAACCATCGAATTGAAAGATGGTGTCACCCGCGAAATCGGCATTACGCGTCTTCATCTGGAACAGGATGCGGGTAAAAGTATCCATGATCAGCATCCAAGTATGACTTTGGTCGATTTGAACCGCTCTGGTGTTGCCTTAATGGAGATTGTCTCTGAGCCAGATATGCGCTCCCCAGAAGAAGCCGCAGCTTATGTGAAAAAGCTTCGCAGCATTGTTCGCTATCTTGGAACATGCGATGGGAATATGGACCAAGGCTCTATGCGGGCTGATGTGAATGTCTCCGTTCGGAAATTCGGGGATGAGCTTGGCACGCGGTGCGAGATGAAAAACCTCAACTCAATGCGGTTTATTCAGCAGTCGATTGTTTATGAAGCAAATCGGCAGGTTGATATCTTGGAAGCGGGCGGCAAAATAAAACAGGAAACACGTCTCTATGACAGTGTGAAGGGCGAAACGCGATCCATGCGCTCAAAAGAAGAAGCGCATGATTATCGTTACTTCCCTGATCCAGATTTGCTTCCGCTGCAATTTGATGACGCCTATATTGAAAAAATCAGATCTACTCTGCCAGAATTACCTGATGAGAAAAAAGCTCGTTTTGTCAATGATCTGAAGATTTCAGACTATGACGCGGGCGTTCTGGTTGCAGAAAAAGAAGTTGCTGATTTCTTTGAAACTGTTGCCGATGGTCGTGATGCCAAATTATCTGCAAACTGGGTGATTGGTGATTTCTTTGGAAATCTGAAAAGAACCGGCAAAACACTGAGCGATACGCCCATATCCTCGGATGCTTTGGGCTCGCTCATTGATTTGGTGCAAGATGGAACCATTTCCAATCGAACAGCCAAAGAAGTACTTGAGGAAATGTTCGACACTGGAAAAGGCGCCGCCGCTATTGTTGAAGACAAGGGCTTGAAGCAGGTTTCTGACACAGGACCTATTGAAGCTGCAATTGATGAAGTGATTGCCGCTAACCAAGACAAGGTTGAGCAATATCGTGGTGGTAAAGATAAACTGCTTGGTTTCTTTGTTGGTCAAGTCATGAAGGCTACCGGCGGCAAGGCGAACCCTGGCATGGTTAATCAGCTTCTTAAGCCCAAATTAGATGGCTAACGAACAGGCTTGAAAAGATGCAAGAAAAGGGCGGATTTATCCGCCCTTTTTGTATGCGATTTTTTTAATTATTATTTGATGATTTTTCTAATTAAGTCATTGAATTACAAAATTAAAAAGTAGATATCTATAAATTAATTAAAAATTAAGCTTGATACCCTAACTTCCGCAAACTGAGGTTGCCCAGTGGGGGTTAGATGATCGAAGAAATAGGAGCTCGACAACATGAGGATCGTAACGCATTATTTTTAGCGTTATTCCTAATGCTTGTTAGTTTTGTTTTCTTGGCGTTTTTATATTTTACGCCTGTCAAGAATGGCCGAGATATTGCTGTTCTCTTCCCACCAACTATGAATCTTACGCATATTGTTGAAGCGATTACACCTTTGCCTGTTCAGCTGGTTCGGTCTGGTTTTATCGATAATATTGTTATTTTACGCCCACTGTCAGTAGCGCCAATAGAAGCTTTGAAATCTGCTGGTGCTTGGCTGGTACTCGACGCCTACGCCAATGGTGGGTGTTTGTTTCTCAAGAAGTCAGTTTGATTAAAGACAGGATTATTCTTATGAATGCGCTCGACCAACTCCGGCAATCAATTTCAAAAAATATTACAATTTTGCTATGGTTGCATGTTCCCCTTCAAGCAATTTCGGCCTTGTCTATTGGCGTGGAATGGTTGGTTCCAACGATTGGAAGCGCTGTTTTTGCTGCAATTCCGACTGCTTTGCTACGAAAAGACAATGTGTCGTTGAATTTCAGATATGCCGTGGGTGTGTCTTATGTGGTTCAGGTTGGTCTCTTGGTTTATGTCTTTAGAGGACATCCTTGGCAAATTGACATTCACATGTATTTCTTCGCGGCACTGGCTATTGTCGCGGCTCTTTGCTGTTGGAAAACGGTTATAATCGCAACTGCAACCATCGCTTTGCATCATCTGATTTTGAACTTTGCATATCCCGCTGCCGTCTTCCCTGAAGGCGCCGATTTCTTTCGTGTTGTCCTTCATGCTGTTGTCGTGGTGCTTGAATGTGCCGTTCTTGGTTGGCTTACCTATAAACTGGCTGTTGCCTTTAAAGCATCTTCCCAATTAGTGGACGATGCACACGCTGCAAAGGCTCAGGCTGATCAGGAAATGGAGCGAGCTCAGGAGGCCAGTAAAGCTGCAAAAAAATCTGAAACGCATATTTTGGAGCTGAAAGCTGAAGCAGAGCGCATGAACGAAGAAAAGGCATTGGCCGCAGAGACTGAGCAGGAAAGAGCCCGTCTTGAGCGCCATGCGGTTGCTGACGAATTTGAAGCCACGGTTGGGGATATTGTTAAAAAGGTTGCTGAAAACTCCCGTAAAGTGTCTGGCTTGGCAGCTAATATGCAGAATATATCAAGTGATGCTGGTGGGAAGGTCAATGAAACGGTAAGTGTGACCGACACCATGTCAAATAGCGTACAAACAGTAAGTGCGGCAACCGAAGAGCTTAGTGCGTCTATTCAGGAAATTTCTAAACAGGTTAATCAATCCAATCAAGTGACAACATCAGCGTCTGAGAGAGCCACCGCGACAGGCGCGACTATGGAGAAACTTAAGGGTGCTGCGCAACAAATCTCGGAAGTTGTGGGTCTTATCAGTGATATTGCCGAACAGACTAATCTCCTTGCGCTTAATGCGACCATCGAAGCTGCTCGCGCAGGGGAGGCTGGTAAAGGTTTTGCAGTGGTGGCGTCAGAGGTGAAGAATCTCGCGACACAAACGGCTAGGGCAACAGAAGATATTTCGACTCAAGTGTCCGGTATTCAAGAGGTGACTGAACTTGCGGCAGGCGAGATTAACGGGATTTTACAGATCATCAATGAAATTAGTGAGACTACGTCTTCTGTCGCTGCAGCTGTGGAAGAGCAAGCTGCCGCTACAAACGAAATATCCAATAGCACAGGAAGCGCTTTTGAGGGGACTGTAAGCGTTAAAGGGCAGGTATCTGAAATAGATGGCTTTGTTTCAAAATCCCGTGAGGCAGCAGATGATGTGTTAAAAGCGACAACTCTCCTCGTTGAAGATGCGGATCAAGTCTTGCAAGAAGTGACTAAATTCTTGCAAAAAGTTCGTGTCTAAAAAGAGGCCCCTGAAGTAAACAAAAAAGAGGACTGAAAATTTCAGTCCTCTTTTTTTGTGCAGTGCAGCTTAATTTATATTTTTATTGGTAGGAACTAACGGCCCAAGCAAGCATTAGGAGCGGAAATGAAAAGATCACAATAGTATCTTTATATATTGAGAAAGTAGATTTTGAGCCAGTTTTCATGAGTAAGTCCAATAAAATACTGCAGTTGAATTTTGCGGACCATATTGTTTGTTCGCAGATGCAGCATTGATCGTAATCAATTAGGTTGGTTTTTTTTGAGGATTAATTTTAAAGGAAAATCATCTCCAGTTGGTAGGGCGCTGTTTCTTTAACGAGTACCAACTCCAAGTCATTTTTTGTCGGAGTTGATTTACTATAGGTGACCCCCCAGGATGTAACATCAATTCTGCAAATGAGCCCCCCGTATTTCAAGGCAATTTGGTATCCTGAGGACGGGCCTGTACATTGGCATGTTTTATAGCAAAAGGGTTGTAGGGTGACCGGAGGCGGTGAGGCCCACGAAATTCCCTCTGTTTCCAGATTATCATAATCGAGCCCTTGCCCTTCTATGGTGTTGATTAGTGAAATATCGACATCTATCGGCATATATCTTCCCTTCAATTCTAGGGGTAAGACGTGCAGCCGTTGAGGATTGTGACGGTAAAAATAAAAGAGGGGCGTTGCCATTTATAGGGCGTGTCTGCTATGGATCTGGGATGCAGTGGATAGATGATGGCTTGGTCCTTTCAGCTCAAAAATATGGCGAAAATAGTGTAATCCTTCATAGCTTCTCGCGGGAACACGGGCGCTATGCTGGTATGGTTCGTGGTGGCACCTCCAAGCGCTTACGGGGTTTGTTGCAGCCGGGAAACGAAGTTGGGTTAAACTGGCGAGGACGTTTAAGCGAACATTTAGGCAATTTTACGGTGGAAGCAAAAAGCGCCATTGGGACATCGCTTTTTGATGATTCATTAAGCCTTTCAGCCAGCAGTGCGGCTTTAGCCTTGCTGATGAAAATCCTGCCAGAAAGAGAGCCGCATCCAGCCCTTTTTGAAGCGACAGTTTTATTAATTAAATCCCTATCCAGTGACAGGGCCATTTGGGCTCCGTTATATGTGCGATGGGAATTGGGTCTGCTCACCGAAATGGGATATGGATTGGACCTGAGAGAGTGCGCGGCAACAGGATCGACGACGGATCTGATTTATGTGTCACCCAAATCTGGTCGGGCAGTCTCAGAAGGGGCTGGATATGCCTATCGGGAGAGGTTGCTCAAATTACCGTCATTTTTACTGACAAATCAGATGGGCCCAACGAGCAAACAATCGTTGAAAGATCAAGTGCTGGATGGGATGCAATTATCAGGATATTTCATCCATAAATTTCTACTTGCTCACTATACTGAAGAAACGCTCCCTGCCAGAGAACGCTTGATCACTTCTTTAAAAAAGATTTGACGCCTTGGCGTTGCCATAAAAATCTTATCTCGATTGTAAAAATCTGTCCTTTACCAGTATTCTGGTGGTATATAGGAAAGTATGAGTGATCTGTCCCCGATTAAACCCGGTGAGGTTCTGCCAACCTCGCTGAAGGATGCCATAAGCGAGCGTTATCTTGCCTATGCGATGTCAACAATTATGTCCCGGTCTTTGCCTGATGTGCGCGATGGCTTGAAGCCTGTGCATCGACGATTGTTATTTGCCATGCGGCTGCTAAAGCTTGATCCCAATTCGGGTTACAAGAAATGTGCACGTGTGGTGGGTGATGTGATTGGTAAATACCATCCCCATGGTGATCAATCTGTTTATGATGCCCTTGTAAGACTTGCCCAGGATTTTGCTCAACGCTACCAGCTGGTCGACGGGCAGGGAAACTTTGGGAATATCGACGGGGATAACGCTGCGGCCATGCGGTATACGGAAGCCCGTATGACCGTTTTTGCTGAATTGCTGTTACGAGATCTTGATCAGGATACCGTGGATTTTCGCCCGACTTATGACGGGGAAGAGGAGGAGCCTGTTGTTCTTCCAGCAGCTTTTCCAAACCTTCTTGCAAATGGCTCCACTGGCATTGCCGTTGGTATGGCCACGTCAATACCGCCTCATAACGCGACCGAGCTTTGCAACGCTTTGCTCCATTTGGTGAAACACCCCAATGCAAGCGTTGATAAACTCATGGAATTTATTCCAGGGCCAGACTTTCCAACGGGCGGAGAATTAGTTGAAAAGCCTGAAAGTATTCGGGAAGCCTATTTGACAGGACGGGGAGGCTTTCGCCAGCGGGCAAAGTGGGAGACGGAGGACACGGGGCGCGGCACCTATCAGATCGTTGTCACAGAAATTCCGTATCAAGTTCAAAAAGGCAAACTAATCGAACGCATTGCCGAACTTATTCAGGCAAAGAAATTGCCTTTCCTTGCTGACGTTCGCGATGAATCTGCAGAAGATATTCGTCTGGTGTTGGAGCCGAAAAGTAAGAATATTGATGCCGCGATGCTCATGCAGGGACTGTTTCGCTTAACCGATCTTGAAAACCGTTTTTCCTTGAACATGAACGTACTGGATGCGACGCAAACACCTGGTGTCATGAGCCTCGGTGCTGTTTTACAAGCATTTTTGGATCACCGGTTTGTTGTGCTTGGGCGTCGGTCCAGATATCGCCTTGGAAAAATCGAACACCGGCTAGAGGTTTTGAACGGTTACTTGATCGTTTTCCTCAACCTCGATGAAGTGATCCGCATTATTCGAGAAGAGGATCACCCGAAGCAATCTTTGATGAGTGTCTTTACGCTGACGGAAGTTCAAGCGGAAGCCATTTTGAATATGCGCCTTCGCTCTTTGCGCCGTTTGGAAGAGATGGAACTGCGTACCGAATATGATAAACTGACAGAAGAAAAACTAGGTTTAGAAGCGCTTCTGGCCAGCGAAGATTTACAGCAAAGTGCTATTTCTGCTGAGCTGCGGGAACTTAAGAAAATCTTCAAAAAAGTGCCTGAAGTTACTAATCGTCGGACTACCATCGGCGAAGCGACCGAACTTCCTGAAATCACCCTTGAGGCAATGATTGAAAAAGAACCAATCACAGTGATCTGTTCTGAAAAAGGATGGGTTCGAGCGTTGAAAGGGCATGTGGAGCAAACGGGAGAAGAGAAATATAAAGACGGTGATGCAAATCGTTTCTGGATACAAACCGAGACGACAGACCGTCTCGTTTTACTTGGGACAAATGGCCGTTTTTACACACTCGGTTGTGATGGACTTCCCAGAGGCCGCGGTCATGGGGAGCCAATCAGGTTGATGATTGATCTGGGTAACGATCAGGATATTGTTTCTCTATTCGTTCATAAACCAGATCGAAAACTGATCGTCGCCTCTTCGGATGGTCGTGGCTTTATCGTGGATGAAAATAGCGTCATTGCGCAAACTCGAAACGGTAAGCAGACATTGAATGTCTCTGGCGATGTGGTCGCGGCCTTCTGTATTGAAGCCACCGGGGATTCTGTTGCTGTTATCGGAGAAAACAGGAAAGTGAACTGTTTTGAATTATCTGAACTGTCTGAAATGAGCCGAGGGCGCGGCGTTACCTTGCAGCGCTATAAGGATGGCGGGCTGTCTGATATTAAGACTTTTGCTAAAGAAGAGGGTTTGAGTTGGAAGTCAGGCGAGCGCACGAGAACTGAACCTGATTTGGCCGGATGGTATACCCGCCGGGGGAATGCAGGACGCTTGGCACCACGCGGATTTAACAGGAATAATAAATTTAGCTAAACCAAAGGAAGTTTTGTGGAAACCTTGTACGAAGCGTTCAAAGCTTCAGCGATAAAGTATGCGGATAATGGCTTTTTGTGTGTTCCGCCATTGGCAAAGCGCAGTTACTACCCTGAAGGGGTCGAATTTACATATTCCCAATGCGATGAAGCCATTGAAGATCTAAAATCTGCTTATGCAAAAGCCGGTTATGGATATGGTCACCGTATCGGATTTCTGCTTGAGAACCGTCCTGAATATGTCTTGCACTTGATTGCCTTGAACGGGCTGGGAATTTCATGCGTCCCGATTAATCCAGATTATATGCATGACGAAGTAGTCTATCAAATGGAGCATTCGGATGCGGATCTGATTGTGACCATTAAAGATCGCTTGTCGGATATGGAGGCTGTTGCAAAGGTACGGAAAACAACTTTGCCTGTTATTTGCGTCGACGACCTTTTGGGCAGCTTACCGCCTGCGGTAACGCCTGCGGGGCATGAACTACCCTCGCGCGGGACTGAGGCGAGCCTGCTTTATACATCCGGTACAACGGGGCGGCCAAAAGGCTGCGTTTTGACAAATGATTACCATCTTATAGCTGCCTATTGGTATGCCGAATTAGGGGGGCTGATTGATATCCGCGAAGGGCAAGAGCGCCTTTATAACCCACTCCCTCTTTTTCACATGAACGCGGCTGTGGTCTCCTTGGGCTGTATGCTGGTGACGGGCGGTTGCCTGATTATTCCTGATCGTTTCCATCCACGAAGCTGGTGGCAGGAAGTTGGGGACAGTCGTGCAACGATCATTCACTATTTGGGGGTTGTCCCACCCATGCTGCTCAATCAGCCTGAATCTGAGTTGGAGACATCTCATTCTGTGCGCTTTGGTATTGGTGCCGGGGTAGAGCCTGAACTACATGGTGTCTTTGAACAACGATACGGATTCCCGCTGCATGAAGTGTGGGGAATGACTGAAACGGGCCGAATTCTGGGCGTGAATTCTGAACCACGGCAAATCAATACGCGCGCTTTCGGTCGCCCTATTCATGATCTGGAAGCGAAGATTGTTGGTGGAGATGGCACTGAGTTACCACGCGGTGAGCCTGGTGAATTATTAATTCGTTGCGCAGGAGAAGATCCAAGGCGCGGTTTCTTCGCGGGTTATCTTAAAAATGAAGAGGCAACGGCAGAGGCTTGGGAAGGCGGTTGGTTCCATACAGGAGATACCGTTATTCAAGATGAGACAGACATGTTGTTCTTTGTTGACCGGAAGAAAAACATTATCCGCCGTGCCGGGGAGAATATCGCCGCTGCTGAGGTGGAAGCGACGTTGCAATCCCATGAGGCTGTCGCACAAATTGCTGTTATTGCGGTGAAAGATGAAGTGCGGGAAGAAGAAGTGATGGCCTGCATCGTTTTAATGCCGGGTGTCCAGCCTTCAGAAGAACTTGCAAGTAGTCTTTTTGAATTTGGTTACAAGAAGATGGCTTATTACAAGCCACCGGGGTGGGTCTTATTTTTGGATAGCTTACCAACGACAGGGACACAGAAGATCCAAAAAACGCAAATTTTTGAACCCGGCATTGATCCTCGAGAGCTCGATGGGATTTTTGATTTCAGGAAGCTGAAGAAAAAGCAACGGATGCTTGTTTCTTAAAGTTTATCTTCATGAACCAATAAAAAAGCCGCTGGAAATCCCAGCGGCTTTTTTCGTTTATCAGTCAGTCTTTAGTAGTGAGAATCGAAGATGACACTTGGAAGCCAGGTTACAATTTCCGGAAAAATTGACAGCAGGACCAGAGCAAACAGCTGAATTAACACAAAGGGGATAACGCCTTTGTATATCATCGCTGTTGTCACCTCTGGCGGCGCAACCCCTCGAAGGTAGAAGAGGGCAAAGCCAAACGGTGGTGTCAGGAACGATGTTTGCAGGTTCATAGCAATCATAATACCGAGCCAAACAGGATTTACGTCCATTTGCAAAATGATAGGAGCAACAATCGGAACCACAACGAAAGTGATTTCAATGAAATCCAGGAAGAAGCCAAGGAAGAAAATAACCAGCATCACTGTCAGAATTGCACCGAACTTACCACCAGGCATTGATGACAGAAAATCGTGCACCATGTCATCACCACCAAGGCCGCGGAAGACAAGGCTAAAGAGTGCAGCACCAATCAGAATGACAAATACCATGGAGGATATTTCCATGGTTGATTTACAGACGTCCTTCAAGATGCCCGCGCGATAAACCCGTTTAAGACTAATGGCAAGACCGGCCAATACTACGGCTAATAATGCAAATGCGAGGATAAGACCGAAAATTGTGCCGCTGCTATAGACTGTCTGTCCTAGGCGAAGGTCGAAGATATTCGCAAGGATCAGCATCAGGAAAATACTGATGCCCGCGCCATAGATCAATTTACCGTGTTTTTCATCTAGTCGCAGGCCTGAGAGTAAGATGGCACCCATCCCGCCCACAGCCGCTGCTTCCGTTGGTGTTGCGAAGCCCATTAAAATGGAGCCCAGAACAGCGAGGATCAAAAGGATAGGAGGTAGAAGTGCATGGAGAACTTTAAGGACAAAGCTACCATCGATTTCTTCAAAATCATCACGGGGAACGACAGGAGAAGATTCTGGTCTAACGTAGGCCAAAATAAGTTGATAGAGCATATACATACCAACAAGCATCAAGCCTGGAAGGAGGGCCCCTGCAAAGAGGTCACCAACAGAGACTGGCTCTGGAGACCAATTGCCGATTACCCGCTGCGCATCTACATAGGCGTTTGAGATTTGTTCTCCTAAAATGACGAGAACAATAGAGGGAGGAATAATCTGACCTAATGTTCCAGAGGCACAAATAGCACCCGCCGCCAATTTGGGATCATATCCGTTCTTCAACATGGTTGGGAGTGCCATCATGCCCATGGTTACAACAGTTGCCCCAACAATCCCGGTAGAGGCTGCAAGGAGTGCACCAACGATAAAGACGGAGATGCCAAGACCACCGCGCATTTGACCAAAGAGCATTCCCATGGTTAGAAGCAATTCTTCGGCAACTTTAGAGCGCTCGAGCATGACTCCCATGAAAACGAATAGGGGGACCGCAATGAGGATTTCGTTCCACATGGCGTTACCGAATACGCGGGACGGCATTGCACCAAGAATACTAATATCAAATATTCCGACAGCCCAAGCCGTACCGGCCACAAAGAGCGCGACACCTGATAGGGTGAAGGCCACTGGAAAACCAGCCATTAGAGCGAGGACGGCTAAGCCGAACATGCCCAGGGCAAAAATTTCAACAAGTTCCATTGTTCTATATTACCTCGTGTGTTTCTTCTTGAGGCGCCGCTTCGTTACCAGTCAAGAACAGTATGGAATGGAATATTGTCGAGATACCTTGCAAGACCATCATGCCACAAAAGATGAGAATAACTGTTTTTAGAACATAGACATATTCAATGCCGGAGCTTTCCCGTGAAACCTCAAGAACTTCCCAAGAACTAGATACGTAGTTCCAACTTAGTATAAAGATGGCAATACACACCGGAATTAGCAGGAATGACGAGCCAAGCAGATCGACTACTGCTTTGCTTCGAGGAGACGCGTCCGCGTAGAAAATATCAACACGTACATGGCCCCCATGTAAGAGGGTGAAGGAGGAGCCAAGAAGAAAAAGTAAGGCATGGCTATAAATGATGGATTCCTGCACTGCAATAGAACCAACACCAAAAACATAACGGGCAAGAACAACAGCGAATTGAATAAGGACCATAGCCAGAGCAAGCCAGGCAACATTATTTCCAACAAATTCACTTATTCTGTCGATCGTGCGAGCCATTGAGGCAAGACCATTCAAGAGAACCACTCCTCGTATATAATATACTAATAAAATAATTTATACTGATAGTCTAAAATCATAGAACTATCTGGTTGGTACAACTCTAAATCTAGGTCTGTACCATTATAAGAAAAAAGCCTGTACCGACATGCGGTACAGGCCTTTTATCATAAGTAATTAGCGGTTTTATCCACCATACTTAAATGGTAGACGACGTGCTTTTGAGTAAGCTTCGTCCGAATATTTAGCCATTGAAATAGCGTTTTTACGGAATTTGATGAAGCTGTCATATACTTTGCGTGTGATCTTGTCTGTATTAGCTACGTCTGCCATTACCTGACCAGATGCCGCGCCAAGAGCATTCAGAATATCATCTGAAGTTTTGCGGACTGTTACGCCATGCTTAGTTACCAGAGTTTTAAGGGCGTCACCGTTACGCGCATTAAATTCTGCATACATGTAGTTGTTTTCTGCAAGCGCCGCATTTTGAACAAGAGCTTGTTCAGCTTTTGTGAAGCCTTCCCAAACTTTAGAATTGATACCAATTCCAAGTGATGAGCCTGGCTCATGGAAGCCTGGATAGTAGTAGTTTTTCGCAACTTTGTGGAAACCAAATGCCAAGTCATTCCATGGACCAACCCATTCAGACGCGTCAATTGCACCAGATTGTAGAGCTGGGTAAATTTCGCCGCCTGGCAAAGCCAAAGCGTTTGCACCAATCTGGTTCAAGACGTCACCGCCAAGGCCAGGCATACGCATTTTTAGGCCTTTCATGTCTTCTAGGGAGTTGATTTCTTTTTTGAACCAACCGCCCCACTGAACACCAGTGTTACCGCCGACAAGATGTTTAAGTCCAAATTGGCTACCCAATTCGTCCCAAAGTTGTTGTCCGCCAGCATGATGAATCCATGCGTCCATTTCATTCGCTGTTAGGCCAAATGGTACAGCTGTGAAGAAATTGTATGCTGCAGATTTACCTTTCCAGTAATAGTCTGCTGCGTGATATAGATCAGCAGTGCCCTGAGATACGGCATCAAAGCTTTCGAAAGCAGGAACCAATTCGCCAGCTGCGAAGAGTTTAATAGTAAGATCTCCACCGCTTGCAGCAGTTACGCGATCAGCAAAACGCTGTGCGCCAGTGCCGAGGCCTGGAAAGTTCTTTGGCCACGTTGTGACCATTTTGAGTTCTTTTTTGCCTTTTGCGATTGCTGGTGCAGCAAAAGTTGCAGCACCTACAGCTAACCCAGCAGCGCCGGTTAGTACGGAACGACGATCCATTTACATATTCTCCCCTGTTATACCAATTACGGTACTCCCTGTTAAAAAGTACCTGCGATTATTAATGCCTATTAAAAATAGGGCACCTTCGCGGAGCAGAGTATAAAAAATATACACATAAAGGCAAGAATTAGTATGTCCGATTGGTCAGAAAATGACAAATTTATGGCTAAAAATTAGGCAGTTGCCGGAATTTTTAGGTGGAAAGGGTTTGCCACCCTTCTTTCGTAAGAATTTGAGCGGGCCTAAATTTCTTTTTGTAATCCATTTTTTTGCTCTCTGCGATCCAGTATCCTAGATACACATGTGGCAAAGACATTAATTTTGCTTGATGAATATGCCAAAGGATCAAAAAATTGCCTGGGCTTTTCTTTTTCTCTTCTGGGTCAAAGAAGCTATAGACGAGTGATAAACCGTCATCCATGAGGTCTGTCAAGCACACAGCGTAGAGGGTGCCGTCCTCTTTTCTAAATTCCATCAATTGAGATCGAACGGGGCTGTCTTCTACCATTGCTTGATAATCACTAAAACTCATATCAACCATGCCACCATCTTTATGGCGGGAGTTTAAATATTTATGGAACAGGTTAAAATGTTCGTCCGTAGCAATGGCTGGCTTCTCATTGATTGCAAGAGTGCTATTGCGCGACCAGATTCTACGAAAGGAGCTTGTAAATGTGAATTCAGTCGCATTAACCCGTAACGGGATGCAGGCAGAGCATCCGTCGCAAGCTGGACGATAGGCCAAGTCCTGACTGCGCCGAAAACCTGCAAGGCTTAAAGCATTATGTAAATGATCGGGATCTTCTCCTGCAAGCAAGGTTACAATCTTCCGTTCCATCTTGTCTGCTAAATAAGGGCAGGGAGAAGGAGGGGTCGAGAAGAAGAACCGAGACGGTATCTCGACTCGTTTCATTCAGAGGCTTTCGAACAAATTATCTATTACTTTAGGGTAACGGTTTTCGTAATATTAGCAAATAGTACGGAAAATTATACTAACAAACCTACACCAAACCATAATAAATAGGGGCAAAAATGGAGAATACGATCCATAAGAGTATGACTAACGGCGCGCCTGCTTTAAAATAGTCCATGAACTTATAATGACCGGGCCCCATAACCAATAGATTCGTTTGATACCCCATAGGGGTCGCAAAGGAACAGTTGGCGGCAAAGATGACGGCAAAAACAAAGATCATCGGATCGACATTTAGTTTTGTTGCAATACCAATAGCAACGGGCGTGAACAAAACCGCAGTCGCACTATTGCTTAATATGTTGGTGAAGACAGCAACAAGCAAGAAGAACATGGACAAAATAAATGGGGTCCCTGCGCCGTCAAGCAATGCAACGGCGTGATCTGCAATAAAAACCGCACCGCCGGTCGCTTGCATAGCTGTTCCAAGACCTAATGCAGCCCATATGAGGAGAAGGATACGCCGGTCGATTGATCTGCTGGCCTGATGGATATTAAGACACCCAGAGGCGATCATTGCGGCGGCACCCGCAACAGCGGCAACCACGATTGGGACAAAACCTGTTGCCGACGAAAGGACAACGGCACCAAAAATCAAACGTGCTCTCCATGAAAGAGCAAGGGCAGGTAATTCGCGGGTCGACCACTCTAAAAGAAGAACATCCGGATTTTTACGAAGCCTCAACATACTCTGCTGCTTACCAAATAGAAGGAGCACGTCGCCGGCTTCTAAGCGGATGTCAGTCATGCGGCTTGTTCGAATCATTCTGGAGCGACGTTGAATGCCCAACACGACGCAACCTGTTCGGTAATGAAAACTAATCTGATGAAGGGCACGGCCAATCATTCTGGAGGCCGGGGCGACGATGACTTCTGCCAAGGTTTGATCCTGAGCGGCATGAAGCTCGGCATCCCCGGGTTCCACTTGCCCTTCAATCTCCAGAAAGTCTCGGAGGATTTGAGGGTTGTCGGAGAAAGAATCCGTTAAGGATTTGCGGGTTCCAGCAAAGACGACTGAATCGCTAGGACGAAGCTCGAGGTCATCAAAGGGGGGAAGAAGCATTTTCTCGTCCCGTTGAATGAAACGAATAGTAATGTTTCTCAAACTTGGAAACTGCCCGGCTACTGCTTTTTCGCCCACTAGTGGGCTTTCGGCAGATAATTCCATCTGAACGATAAATTGTTTGCCAGATAAAGCCGTAGTGCCATCCGTGACGGCTTCCCTGTCAGGCAGCAATTTCGGGATGACAACAAGTGCGTAAATCAAACCCGTTGCCGCAAGAACAATGCCGGGCAATGTGAAGTCGAAAAAATTGATGGCAGGCATTCCGGCCTGAACGGCCGCCGCTGATACTAATAGGTTTGTGGAAGATCCAATGAGGGTTGTCATCCCTCCAAGAATTGAGGCGTAACTCAATGGGATCATAAGAGTGGATGTTGACCTGTGCAATCTCTCTGCAAGGGCTGTCATCAACGGAATGAAGATGACCACGACCGGCGTATTATTCATAATGGCACTGATAACAAGAACTGTGGTCAAAACCACTGCAATCGCTATGACGGGATGATGTCGCCTTAACGTGACAAGGACGCGAATAGGTTTTTCAAGTGCGCCGGTTCTGACAATACCTTGTCCTACCACTAGCAAAGAGAGCACAGTGATCAACGCAGGATCAGCCAATCCCATAAGTAAATTGCGAGAGGGGAGGAGATTGTTGCCATTCTGATCTAGCAGCGGATAGAAATAAAAGAGAAGTAATAATCCGGTAATGACGGCAATAGCCGACACTTCTAGCTCTATCTTCTCGCTGGCAAAGGCATACATTGCTACGGCAATAAACCCGAAGACCAGCCACATATGAAGATGTGATTCAATCATAGTATTTAGTGAGCCACTCTTTTGTTAATTGTGCAATCATCTGTTGAAAGGAAGATAAGTAACAAATCCACCATTAAGTCAACAGCCTATAATGTAGATTGTAGCATGTCTTGCATGGGCTTATAGAAAGATATCTTTTATTTTTGAGAGCACTGGTATTCTTGACAAAATCAAAAAATTACTATGAAGCAACGGCTAATGAGCGAACGTCTTACTTACCTCTTCTAGAAAGCGTCCAGGCAGATGTCTGTGTTGTTGGGGCTGGGTTTACCGGACTTGGTGTTGCTTTAGAGCTAGCATCAAAAGGTCTATCAGTTGTTGTTTTAGAAGCAAAAACCGTTGGGTTTGGCGCGTCGGGCAGGAATGGTGGACAGATAGCTTCTGGTTATGCTGCTGGTATGATGGATGCTAAAAAAATCGTCGGGGATAGCGATGTCGTCAAACTTTGGGAATTTTCAGAGACGGCTAAAAAAATCCTCTATAATCGAATTAACCGGTATAAAATTAAATGTGACCTTGGTCAGGGTGAGATTTATGCCGCCCCGAAAAAATCCCATTTAAAATGGTTGCGCGAAGAGAAAAATTTTTGTGAAGAGACATTCGGTTATTCAGGATACCGGTGGATTGATCAGGATGAAATTCGAAGTTTTATCGCAGGGGATCGCTATGTAGGGGCCTTGCTGGATGACGAAGGGGGCCATCTTCATCCCTTAAATTATACTTTGGGGCTTGCTGACGCTGCTGTAAATGCGGGGGCGCTGATTTTTGAAAATACAGCAGCGCTAGAGATTGAGCGAGGATCAAAAATTGGTATTCGAACTGCGTCAGGGCATGTGACTGCTAATGCGCTGGTTCTTGCTGGAAATGCTTATCTTCAGGAATTTAACATAGAGTCTAAAAAGCACATACTTCCCGTTGAAAGCAGTATTCTGGCGACAGAGCCGTTGGGAGAAGAGCGAGCGGCTCAAATTATGTCTACAAAGGCTTGCGTTGCCGATACTTATGTTGATCTGGATTATTTTAAAATGACACCGGACACGCGACTGGTCTATGGCGGGCAGGATTTGTCGTGGAAAAAGCAGACCCTCCAAAATAACAGCATTCGCACCAATATGTTGAAGACTTTTCCAATGCTGGAAGACGTCAAAATTGACTATATGTGGGATGGGCGATTTGCCGTGACCAGCAGCCGGTTACCGGATGTTGGCCGCATTGAATCCAATATTTATTACGCGCACGGATATTCGGGGCAAGGCGTTCTTTTATCCGCCGTTGTGAGTGAAATTCTTGCCGATGCAATAGAAGGTGATATGGGGCGATTGGACGTTTTTAGTAAAATTCGGCATAGGAATTTACCTCAAAACACAATGGTACAAGTCCCCCTTCTTCGGTTGGCGTTGCTGTGGAATAAAATCAAGGATGCTCTCTAGGGTTAGGGCCTTTAACCGGCTATGCGTCCTCTGGCGGTAATGAGCCCATAACGGATGGTTAAACCAATCCTGCTTCAAGGTAGCGCACGTCTTCAACGCTTAGTAACGTCGCTAACTTTGCATTGTAGTTGGCGAGTTGCCTCTCATTCAATTTGCCTTCCCACTTGCTCCCTTTGCCACTATTGAAAAACGCGCTGGGGTCTTTATACAGACCACCTGCAACGCCAGGGGCAGTGCGGAGTGCGTTTGATTTCATACTTTTGAAAGTAGCTTTGGCAACTAATTTGTCGAACAATTCTGGAGGATGTGAAATACCAATTGCGGCGGCCACTCGCTGCATCTGCCTGGGCAGATCGTGAGACATGGCCGCGTAGTGAAACATATGGATGTTCGGCAGATGGGCCATCGCACGCGAGGTTTTCAAGTGGTGGGCGATCAATTCAAGGCTTGGCTGGTCTAGCCCCTCATTCTCTATGCTGTTGGCGAGGAAGGCTTTAAAATTGGCGGCTGTGTCCTCGGTATAAAGGTGGTCAATCTGGTTGAGATTCATGTTCTGAACGTGATGCCACATCGAGAAATGCACATCCAAGGGATGGCGATGACCGATCAGATACGTGCAATCTTCAAAATATGGCACGCCATCCAGCGGACTGTGGGACTTGATATACCGCTGGTGGGTCTGTGCCGATAGTTGGGCAAGACGGGTCTCTATGCTCTTGGAGCTAAGACGAAACTCAATCCATGGCGACAACTCTGCATAGGGGATTTCGGCTTCGGGATTGCCGAAAATCAGCAACCCACAGATTGACTGCATCCAAGTGGTGCCGCTTTTGGGCGGCATGCAAATGAAGATATCACCTGGGCGATGTTCGAATTTGTCCCAGTTGTGGCTGTCGGTGAAAACGCCGCTGTACTGATGTATCGGAGCTGTCATCTTTTGGGTACGAGTCCTGCTCTTAAGAATCTTGCTTCGAGTAAATAGTGCACTCCGTTATATAGTCATGCAAGAGACGACCGCGAGAATTGAAAAGCGAGACAAGTAAGATAAGAGATGATGTGACGGCCATCGTAAAATAGAAAATGGCAGCATGAATGAGAGCCGCTATATAATCGGGATGTTCAGACGATTTCAATCGAACTTCCAGATCAAAAATGCGCATGCCAACCGTTGCGTTCCAGTGACTACCAACTGTGAGCGTATGATAGGCCAAAGGAACCAATGCAAGGGCAAGTGCCAGAAATGGGGTTAGTAGCCCAAAGCTTACTATCCCCAAAATAGCAGCAATTGTTGTGGCAGCAATTCCAAGGAAGAAAATACAAACGACATCAACAATATATGCCAGTATTCTTTTCATTCGGATGCCGTCGAAACTTTCCACGAATGCTTTCGAGCTTGTCTTTACATTTTCCATTGAGGAGAGTTTGAAAAGCGGATTATTGGATTTTGTCACAGATATGAAACCCCAAAATTGTGAACAGGATCAATAAATAAGAGTGTATGGTCAACCCTATAGATGGTAGTGAATTTATTGAATTTCAAGTAAGACATGGACCCAAATGAATAAAATTCACTCTCTGCCACCGGTTTTGGTTGCCCTTGTTGTCCAGTTGGTGACATATCTTTTGCTCTCCCAAATTCATTCGGTTGCGCAAAGCCACTTAAACTACGCCATGCCATTTTTTGGGTTGATGGTAATACAGGGAGGGCTGGCATCCTTTATAACGTACCTCCTAAAATTTCCATACTGGTGGATCCTTATTCAGCTCATTGCACCGCCATTGCTCGTGTTGGCGCTTGCCTTATCTCTTCCGTTTTGGGTACTGCCTGTGGTGCTTGTTGTCATGGTTACGGTCTTTTGGAATGTCGCTATTGATCGTGTGCCGTTATATTTGACGAACGAGAAAACAGCGCTTGAGCTGTCAAAACGTCTTCCGAAACGGGCGGGGTTAAAAATTGTAGATTTGGGAAGTGGCCTTGGCGGAACAATGCGTTTGTTGGCTCAGCACCGCCCAAACCAGCAATTTATCGGATTTGAAGGGGCCCTGATGCCGTTTCTTTTATCGTGGATTTTTGCGAAATTCGGTAAAGGTGCCAATATTCGCTTTCGGTTCAAGAACTTTTGGCGGCTTGATTTATCAGATTTTGATGTCGTCTATTGTTTTCTATCGCCCGTCCCAATGGCGGATTTATACGCCAAGGCAAAGCGAGAAATGAAACCGGGTAGCTTGTTCATCAGCAATAGTTTTACCGTGCCAGATGTCCCGCCCAGCAGAACTATTTCTGTGAAAGATGGACGTAAAACGAAGCTTTTGGTTTGGGAATTTTGACGTTACTTCAAGTTTCTCGGTAAAACCGGTGTTTCTCTCAGTAAAATAATACTGATGCGTCTATTTCCAGGGTTAGACGGATCATCTTCAATCATGGGATCCTGATCTGCTTTACCTGAGATGCGCTGTATTCGTTCTGGATCCAAGCCTGATGTGATAAGGGCTCGCCGGCTGGCATTCGCCCTGTCAGAGGATAGCTCCCAATTGGTATAACTATTTCCAGCAAAGCCCGAACTGTCCGTGTGGCCACTAATTGAAAGGCCATTTGGAAGATTTTCAATCGCTTTTGCAATTTTACCAATGAGCCTTTTAACACGCGCGGTAATGGTTGAACTACCGCTTTTGAACATACTCTCGTCATACTGATCGACAATTTGAATACGTAATCCTTCTGGTGTCATGTCTATTATTATGTTGTCGGCAAGTCCGTCGAGTTCCGGGTCGGCATTTATCGCTTGCTTGATCTGATCTTTGGCATCTTCAAAGCTTGCATCTTCAATTGCAGCGAGCCTGGCTAAAAACTCAGCTTCGTCAATCTCACTTTGGCCGTCACTATCCGCGTCATCTTTTTTCCCCTCATCGGGAGGGGTGATACTAGATGTGACAGAGGGAACGCCAGTATTGGATTTCATTGCGCCTTCAGTTTGCATACTGGTTCCGCCGAGAATCCCACCTGCACCGGATTCACTGCTGCTACTTACAACCGTGGGTGCAAAATAATCAGAAATGCCTTGCTTTTGCACGGAATCGGTAACATTCAACAACCATAAAAGAAGGAAGAATGCCATCATTGCAGTCACGAAGTCGGCATACGCAACTTTCCAAGCGCCGCCATGATGGCCCCCGGCAACCTTCTTTACTTTCTTAACAATTATCGTTGCTACTTCATCAGCCATTGCATTAATCAGTCTGTTTCGCTAAGGGGTTATACTGTCGGTGCAGCATCACAAGCTTCTTCAATTTCAATGAAAGAGGGTCTTTCGTGGCTGTAGAGCGTTTTTCTTGCAAATTCTACGGACACTGCTGGGGCATAGCCTTGAAGATGAGCAAGCAGACCTTGCTTCATGCAGTCGTAGTATTTTGCATCGGCATCAAAATACTGCTGCAGATTTGACCCCATTGGCGAAAAGAGCCCGTAAGCAACAAAAATACCAAAAAAAGTTCCAACCAAAGCGGCAGCAATCAAACCACCCAGAACTTCAGGCGGCTCAGCGATCGAGCCCATTGTCACAATCACACCCAATACAGCCGCCACAATACCGAACGCTGGCAGGGCATCGCCCAATGTAGTCACAGCTCCCGCAATGGCATGATGTTCATTGTGGTGAGTTTCCAGATCCTGATCCATCAAGGCCTCTACCTCATGGGGATTTTCTGTCCCCATCGTCATCAATCGTAAATAATCACATAAGAAATCCATGGCATGGTGATTGCTTGTAAAGCTTGGGAAGTTTTGAAAGAGTGCGCTGTCTTTTGGGTTTTCAATGTGAGGTTCAAGAGCAATCATGCCCTTTGTTTTCGCAAGTTTGAAAACCGCATACATTAGTGTCAGCAGCTCTGTATAGCTCTTCTTATCATAAGGAGCCCCCTTCATCAGCTTACCAAGGCTACCCAAGACACCAAAAATTACCCATTTTGGGTTACCTTGAAGGAACGCACCGGCACCAGCACCCAGAATAATCAGAAACTCAAGCGGCTGAAACAGGACGCCAAAATCACCATGGGGAGCATAACCACCAGCAACACAGCCGAATGTAACAACGACACCAATAATCCAAAACATTCCAGCAGAAACCTTTGTTTTTGTTCTAATTTCTAAGAGCCTTGGAGTTTTCCCGAATTTGGTTAATAAACGGTGTTCAATTTAGCGAAGTTTTAAAGAAAACTTGATTTTTACTAAAATAGTTGCCTTTTGTGACGCGAAATTTTCGACGAATGTGCTCAATTAACAAATTACATAAAATTTCGGTAAGCCTGTAGTAAAAGAGTGGTTTTGCCTTTAAGTTACAGAAAGTTCGACAAGCTTGATCTAAATCAGTGCTTTAAATAAAATATTGTGAATTGCGAAAATAATGACATTTGATGCCCGTAAATACAGAGATGCTCTTGGATGCTTTGCAACGGGCATTACAGTTGTGACTTCTATGAAGAATAGCGTAGAGCCTATGGGTATTACTGTTAATTCCTTTGGGTCAGTATCTTTGGACCCTCCGCTGGTTTTGTTTAGTCTTGGTCATACGGGAAACCATTGTCAGGAATTTCAGGATTCAGGAAAATTTGCCATTAATATATTGAGTGAGTCGCAACGGCATTTATGTGACCGGTTTGCATCCCCCCTAGAAGACAGATTTAGTGGGGTTTCTCATAGTATCGGTGAAAATGGATGCCCAGTTTTTGAAGGAAGCCTTGCTGTTTTCGAATGTGAAACATATGCAACTCACGAAGCCGGTGATCACTTGATTTTTATTTGCCGAGTGACGAATGTGATTTCAGATAGCTCACAAAATGCCCTTCTTTTCCACAAAGGTGATTTTCCGATCTTATAGAGATATGCGTCACGCCTTTATTTTAAACGCCTGTATAGATCTAATAACAACATACGTCGTTTCCAGTATCGGACATATCTGTAAAGAAGAAGAAATGGTGATTTGAGGCCGATTGTTTGCCTGTGTGTGGATACTATTTCGGCGGCCTGAATCATCTTCTTGATTGTATGCATGATAAGAAATAGCAGAACCTGCTTATTCTTTTCTTGTGCTTTATCTCCGAGATACTCCGTAAGGATAGTGCGCTCATCGCGTAGTAGCCAGCCTCTTGGCGAAGGGAATAATATTTGTAATCCCACAAGGAAGATGCTTTTATTAACATTGAGGTCCACAAGGAAGCGAGTAAGATCCTCAAAGACTGGACGACGAATATTTTGTGTCATATCAATGCCCAAAACTGACGTGTCGCAAATAATTACGTTTCCAGGTGTGAAATCTCGATGAGCAAAACTATATTGCTCCTGTGTGACGGGTATTTGTTCTGCTTCCCGATAGAATCTCTCACACGCTTTTATTACAATGATGTCGATGCTGTGAAATGAAATTGGATTATTTAGTCTGTAGGTATTGATTTGATCAGTGAGGGCTTGAGGGACAAGTTTCTCCGTCTTTATGTCACCTTTTAAGTGAAATTCTTTCAGCCAACGCGCAGCTTTTTTTATCAAAACTTGACGGGATTTTGGTTCTTTGAATCTTTTATTTAATTCAAATTTGACAGATTTTCCGTTGACCCATTCCATAACCAATAATCCAGCCTCAGGTATACAGGCAATCGGTCTTGGCACATTGAAAGGAGTATCGATCATTGCTTGGGAGAAGTTTTTAAGGTTCGCATATTCCTGCTTTAGAGATTTCGTCGAGCGTTCTCCAACCTTAGAGTTTTTAATGCACAGCCTAGTGTGAAAATTCGGATGGGAAGCACGGTAAATCTCTGATCTTCGGGCTCTGATAACCGGTCCTTCAATGATCCAGAGTTCTGGATTAATTCCATCAAATTGATCACTTTTGCCCAGTGCAGAAGCGATGTTAAGTTTTGTTGAGGCTGGAGGGGACTGGGTTTTGAGCAAAACGGCCTCATAGTGAATTATTAATGGCAACTAGAGCTGAGAACTGTGTCCTCGCTTCACGTTGAATAACAAAGTTGTCAGTGAACAGCAAGTTGTTGAGCGCACCGCTAACATAGAGGCGATGGTTCAGATCATCTGCAAACGACTAATGCTCTCGTCAAAAGCGTACATGCTCCGCTAAGAAATCTAAAAAGCACCGCACACGACCGCTTGTCTCATTGTCTGAATAAAAGACCGCGTTTACGGGAATAGGGATAGGTTGAGTCTCTTCCTTCAGCACACAAACCAGTCTGCCGTCTTGTACATCTTGGTCGGCTGTAAAAGATGAAATGCAGGCTAGGCCGGAGCCATGTATCGCTAATTGTTTAATTGTCTCGCCGCTATCGGCTTCAATTTCAGGTATTACTTCAAGATAACCGCCAGTTTGCGTGACGACGGGCCAAGTATTAAGTTTATCTGGTTTCGTAAACCCTAAGCAAATGTGGGACGATACGTCACTGACTTTGGAAATCGGTTCATGTGTTTTTATATATTCTGGTGAAGCGTAGATTTTTCTGTAGCAGTTCCCAATTTTTTTGGCTTTTAAAGTTGAATCGCTTAATTCCCCTATCCGGATTGCCACATCAATATTTCGTTCTATCAAGTCGATAACTGAGTCAGTGGATGTCAGGACAATATCGATTTGATCGAACTTTTGATTAAAGCCTGCAATAATTGGGGCGATGGCGTGCAAGGTAAAGGCTGAGGCTGCATCGATTCTTAAGGTGCCTTGTGGACGCTCTTGAGCTTTCTTTAAATGGTTCTCGACTGTCGAGACCTTTTGTAAAATCTCGATCGCATGCTGGAATAACCATTCTCCTTCTTGGGTTAAATTGATCTTTCGGGTGGTGCGATTGAAGAGTGTTACTTTAAGTTTGTCTTCCAGTTTTTTTACGCTACGGCTGACCACAGATGCAGCAATTGATAGCTCTTCCGATGCTTTGGAAAAGTTTCCGTGTTTTACGACGGCAACAAAAATTTCAAGTTCTTGAATTTCAGTATTTATCATTTTAATTCATGCCAAATTAGCAATTGTATTTCTCTATTAAAGCGATTTTCTCATAAATACTATCCGCTATACTTATTTTTGCGAAGGCTAGTTTTAGTAAAAATAGGAAATTCATATGCAGCGTATCAATATTCAAGAAAGAGTGCCTGAGGCTTATAAAGCCATGTTTGGTTTGGAAAAATTTATAGCGGGCTCAACTATTGATGCTGAGTTGCAGGAGCTTGTCCGGCTACGTGCATCAGTGATCAATGGCTGCAAGTTATGCATCGGCATGCATAGTGACGCTGCTAAAAAGATCGGTGTTAACGGGCAAAAAATTGCGGCAATTAAAGAATGGCAAAACAGCTCTTTATTTAGCTCTTCTGAACGAGCAGTTTTGCGCATGACAGACGCGATTACCCTTATTTCTGTTGATGGTTTGCCCGACGATATTTATCAAAAAGTGTCCTCTTTTTTTGAGGAAGATGAAGTCGCTCAGATAATCATGATCATCGTTACTATCAATGCTTGGAACCGCTTAGGCGTTTCAATGGCTGAAGAATAAGTCCCTGATGACCAACATCGAATCCCTTACTTATAGGAAGCTAATCATGAATATTCTTCACGGCAGCTTTATACTATTCATAACGGCACTACTTCCGCTTACGTGTTCTGCCCAAAAGGCATCAAGCACCAATATTGGTGCCGATAAAAATGGAGTACACAGAGCATTGTTGTCGACAATAGAATTGACGAATATGAAAGGATTTAATTTTACGTCATTGACGGTGGAATTAAAGCCCGGCGTTGTCGTCCCCTCTCATCAGCATGAAGCGTTTGTTTTTGTGTATGTGCTAGAGGGGCAGGTGGTTTCACAAATAAACAAGCAGGCTGCTGTTGTTTATACGGCAGGGGATCATTGGTTGGAGCAGCCGGGCGATAGCCACAGTAAAACTCAAAATCCAAATGAAGACAAAGCTGCAAAGCTTCTGGTCATTTTCGTGGCCAGAGATAGTGCAAAGCTAATGACCTCAGGCGAAGTACCCAAATAGAGTATTTCAGGGATCTGTGTTTGGAGTTAGGGTCAAAATACCGATAGCATCTTGAGTGTACTCTTCTTTCGCAGTTGTCATTTTCAGATACTTCATATTCGCCCAGTCTTCTGCCATATCGTCGTAAAATGGGGATAAAACATTGCCAGATTGCCCAGTGGAGTGGATGAAACGGGAGTTATCCATATCCGATAAGTCATAAATCGCCCGTAAGGACGCTGCATGGGTGTTGGCAAAAGGCTGGGCTTCATCTTTCAGGCGATTACGCCCGACATTGACAGTAAATGTGCCCCCCATTGAGGGAACTTTAATATCGAAGAGAGATTTCAGGCCCGTAACTTTGGTGAAAGGAAGGTGGTCGCTATGGGCGAAATGAGCTTTCCCCCAATTCCAATTTGCCATATCAGATCCGTATCGTTGCGTAAGATCGTCTAAGGCAGTTTTTAAGGAGCTTTGAAGAATTTGATGGCAGCTTTCAATCTCCTCGGTGGTTTTGATATCGCACCAGATTGCTTGCCTGTTTTTATTTAAAAGGACATTTTTCAGAAATGTGGGGCGCTGCCGCCAATAGTTTGGAAAGACATCTCCCAATTCATCAGCATAAACAGCGCGGTTGAGCTCTCTCATCCATCCATTGAAAATTAACGGCTGGCTGCTGTTTTTAATCATTTCGCCATCCCAAGTAGAAAGGGCAATAAGCGCGTTGCGGGATAATTCGCCCAATGGTTTGGTCGTCAGCAATATTTCCAGAAACTCGGTCGCCATGGTGGAGGACACATCGGACTGAATATCCTTAAATGTGTCTATGCTATGCAGGTCTTCTTGCAAAAGGCGCTCTTTAATTCGGTTGGATCGATAGGGCAATGTCCAGTCGACTGATAGAAAATGGGGATAATTGTCCGGTACAATTTTCTCATTCGCGGTATGATGCATGCCCGATGATGGGTTATATTGCTGCGGTAATTCTTCAAAAGGAATAAACCCATTCCAATCATTGTCCGCGATCCAACCGGGAACAGGTAATCGGCCCATTGCAGTATTTTCTGGTTTCCGAATGGGAACTAGGCCAGGGGCATAATATCCAATATTGCCGTTAATATCGGCATAAACCATATTCTGTTCTGGGCTCGTGAAGGGTTTTATAGCTTCTTTAAACTGTCCCCAATTTTTTGCAGCCATCATTTTAGCGGATGCTTCGGGGGATTTGTCTTCTGGTAGTAAGGTTGTCCACGCAAAAGCCATAACGTGATTTTCCGGCGTCAGGCTTTTTGTTTTTGTATGAGCATCGGAAATCACCGGACCATGACGGGTGGTGCGAACGGTTAGGGTCAAGGGGGCCTCATCCTTAATCGTGATCACTTCTTTTCGAATTTCGAAATCTGCCCACCCATCAGGCGTTTTATATTGATCTGGATTAGCCGGGTTAATTTTTTCGATATATAGATCCTGTACATCAGGTCCCGTATTGGTGAAGCCCCAAGCAATAGTATCGTTACGGCCAAGAATAACGGCAGGAACTCCCGGTAATGTCGCGCCAATGACATTCATGTCTGGTGTTTTTATATGAGCGAAATACCAAAGGGCTGGGGCCGATAATCCAAGATGGGGATCATTGGCTAGAAGAGGTTTTCCTGACATCGTTCGGGAGCCAGAGACAACCCAGTTATTAGAGCCTGCTCCTTCCGGGAGCGGCTCAGGCGCCATAGCCAGTATTTTTTGCACGTCAATTCCAGCTGTTTGATACTGCTTTGAATAATCAGGCAAGGGGGGAGGCGTCTCTCCGGGATACGGCGGTAGAATTTCAGCAACTTGGCGCGGAGTCATGATTTTCATCAACTGCATGCGCTCTAACTCTCGCGCCCAATTTTTACTGAGATCCCAAGACATCATTTTTGTCCAGACCACGGAATCAGCGGGCATCCAAGGTTCTGGCGTAACGCCGAGGATCAAAAATTCAGGCGGGAGTGGGCCCGTTTTCTGACTTAAATAAGCATTCACGCCAGCCGCGTAAGTCTCTAAATGATGAACCGTTTCCGTATTTAATGTTTTGAGAGATTTTTGTGCAGAGTCATAAACCCCTAATGTGCGCAGGAATTTGTCAGTTCCGAGGGTGGGGGCTCCCATGATTTCGGACAATCGGCCTGCGCCAATGCGGCGGTTCATTTCCATTTGCCAAAGCCTGTCTTGCGCGTGAACAAATCCAAGGGCAAAGAGGGCATCATCCAGATTTTGAGCTTCAATATGAGGAATACCGGAAGCATCACGGGTGATTTCTACGGGCTCAGACAAACCGGTAAGCGTAATTGTGCCGTCAGTTTGGGGGAGTGATCCACGCAGATATACATATCCTCCGCCAACAAGGATCGCCGCAACGGTCACAATTAACAAGATACCTCTAAATAGCCACTTCATGTGTTTTCTCCCCAATCTCTGAGGGTACTGTAAGCTATCGAAAAAGTAGTTCAACCTTACTCTTGGATCAGCAAATATGGCTCTGTCATCAATTTAGTCTTTCTTGAAGGCAGCGGAGACGGTAAAAGATTGTAAAATTAAACCATGGGGATTCACTATCATGAGCACGAAAGCAGCTTTTATCGGACTGGGCGTTATGGGGTATCCGATGGCAGGATACCTTCAAAAAGCAGGATATGACGTTACTGTTTATAACCGAACCACATCGAAGGCAGAAAAATGGGCCGCGGAATTTGGTGGGAATTTTGCGAAAACACCTCGCGACGCTGCATTGGACGCTGAGTTCGTTTTCACATGCGTTGGAAATGATGACGATCTGAGAAGTGTTGTTCTGGGCGATGATGGCGTGTTGGCTGGAATGTCTGCCGGAACGATTTTCGTCGATCATACAACCGCGTCCGCAGAAGTTGCTCGGGAATTGGGTGCGATTGCTTTATCAAAAGAAATTGGCTTTATCGATGCCCCCGTCTCTGGCGGACAAGCTGGGGCTGAAAATGGTGTGCTGACGGTTATGTGCGGTGGGAGTGAAGCGGTTTTTGATAAAGCCGCGACACCGATCGATGCCTTTTCCAAAACCTGTATGCGTATGGGCGATATTGGAGCCGGACAGCTGGCTAAAATGGTCAACCAGATTTGTATTGCAGGGGTCGTTCAAGGTTTGGCTGAAGGGATTAATTTTGCTCAGAAAGCAGGATTGGATGCGGAGAAGGTGATCGAAGTTATCTCCAAAGGGGCCGCTCAAAGCTGGCAGATGGAAAATCGCTACAAAACAATGATCAAAGATGAATTTGATTTTGGGTTTGCCGTTGATTGGATGCGCAAAGATTTGGGAATTTGCCTTAGCACTGCGAACGAGATTGGTGCGAGCCTGCCCAATACCGCCTTGGTGGATCAATATTACGGAGATGTTCAGGCTATGGGGGGAAATAGAATGGATACTTCCAGTCTTATTCGTCGCCTTAGAAAGTTGAGTTAATTATTGACTGTGGGGAGGGCGTCTAAGGCCCTTCCTGCTCTATTATCAGCGGACTTGCAAGGGTTAGTGACCAATATCGATTTTTGTCATTGCCATTGTGATTGATGATAGGGGCGACACCAGCCCCTGTTTCCTTGTATTCCGAATTTAAAATATTTGCGCGATGGGGCGGACTCTTCATCCATAGATCCAGTGCTTCACGTGCAGAGGATGCGCCGTACGCTACATTCTCGGCGGCAAAGATAAATTTATACGCTTCGTGATTTATGCGTTCGCCAAAATTGCTATTTTTTCGTCCCGTATGGGAAAGAATACTGACCTGTAACATGTAAGCGGCGTGCAGATCCGCAGCATCAGACAATTTGGTGTTCAAGCCAAGGGGGATCAGGTTATGGTCTGCCCTGACTTCATTAATGAGATGGATCAAAGTGTTGGTAAGGCTGTTCATGAAATGTCTTTGCTGAGATTTTTGGTTTTCAATGCCGCGTTATCCGTATTCCCAGTAAGGACGATGGGTAATTGTAAATTGTGATTGAGGAATGATTGCCATGAGTGAAAAGAAACCTTTGAAAATTGATACCGTTGTGGCCCAAGGTCTTGGCTGGATGGATGAAACCCACAAAGGCGTCATCCCTGGAATTTTTCCCAGCACGACTTATGAGCGCGAGGGGGATGGCAGCTATCCCAATGGCAGGGTTTATACGCGGGATCAAAATCCTAATTATGACCAGCCAGAACAAGTGTTGGCCGCTATGGAGAAGGGGAGCAGTGGCCTGCTTTTCTCGTCCGGTATGGCGGCAGCTATAAGTGTATTTCAAGCGTTGAAACCCGGTGATCATATTGTGGCACCAGACGTTATGTATTGGGCGCTTCGCAATTGGCTTTTGACCCTCGGTAGCGATTGGGGGTTAAAGATGACCTTCATTCCAAATGGCGATTTAAAAGCATTGGAAGCTGCGGTTCAGCCCGGTAAAACAAAAATTCTGTGGATGGAAACACCGGCAAACCCAACATGGGTCGTGGACGATATCGCCGCATGGGCTGAAATTGCTAAACGCGCTAATGCCATGCTTGTGGTTGATAACACCGTTGCAACACCGCTTCTTTGTCAGCCACTAACCTTGGGCGCGGATATGGTGATGCATTCAGCGACAAAATACCTAAACGGTCATTCGGATGTGCTTGCTGGGGCGTTAGTGACAGCGGAAGATAATGACTTTTGGGCACGGGTGAAAAAGGTGCGAAATGGTGGTGGCGCAGTCCTAGGGCCTTTTGAGGCATGGCTTCTTATGCGGGGCATGCGCACTGTATCCATCCGGGTGAAACAGGCTTCAAAAAATGCTCTTCAATTTGCGAGAAAAATGGAAGCCCACGAAAATATTGTGGAAGTTCTCTATCCGGGATTAGAAAGTCACGCAGGCCATGAAATTTCCAAAAAACAAATGTCTGGCGGCTTCGGCGGCATGTTAAGTATTCGCATCAAAGGCGGTGAGGCTGAGTCTATGAACGTGGCGGCGCGCCTTAACTTGTTTAAAAGAGCGACATCACTTGGTGGTGTTGAAAGCCTTGTAGAACATCGGGCCAGCATTGAAGGGGAAGGAACACCTTGCCCCGCTGATTTGCTGAGGCTTTCCATTGGAATTGAAGATGTGGAAGATTTGATCGACGATATGACACAGGCGCTGGAGGGTTAAATGAAGGGATCTATTATTATCACCGGTGCTAGCCGGGGCATTGGCGCGGTTACAGCGATTAAAGCCGCTGCGGCAGGCTATGAGGTTTGCGTCAATTACCACAGCAATCTGAGTGCGGCGCAAAAGGTCGTATCCCAGATTGAGGAAAACGGCGGTCGCGCAATAGCTGTTCAAGGTGATGTTGCAAAAGAAGAGGATATTCTTGCTCTATTTGATGCCGTGGATGCGCAGCTTGCGCCCTTAACAGCCTTGATCAATAACGCCGGCATTTTGGAAACCCATGGACGCGTTGAAGATATGAGCTTTGATCGTCTGCAACGGGTTTTTACGACAAATATTACTGGATCCTTTATCTGCGCGCGTGAGGCTGTGAAGCGCATGTCGACGGATAAAGGCGGACAAGGCGGCGGCATTGTTAATATCTCTTCCGCTGCATCCCGCCTGGGATCTCCCAATGAATATGTAGATTATGCCGCATCTAAAGGCGCAATCGACAGCCTAACCATCGGACTTTCAAAAGAAGTCGCAGGGGAGGGAATTCGGGTGAATGCCGTTCGGCCCGGTGTCATTTATACTGAAATCCACGCGCTGGGCGGGGAGCCTGAGCGGGTTGACCGGGTGAAAGAAAACGTCCCCATGAAACGGGGCGGGCAACCAGAGGAAGTCGCAAATACCGCCCTCTGGTTATTGTCAGACGAAGCATCCTATATCACAGGCGCTTTGCTGGATGTGTCCGG
>JBALXM010000086.1:0-10992 GCA_036960695.1 Sneathiella sp. | reverse complement strand
TGAGACAGGTAGCGCCTGTTGCGGGCGGACTTATTGGTGGTGCACTTGGCAATCAACAAGCTGGATCAACAATCGGTAATGTAGCCGGTCAGTTGGGTGGTCTTATTCCATTCTCAGCGGGGCCAGGTCAGGTTCAATACGCACCTCAAGGGATCTTCGGTGATATTCTGGGCGCAGTAGCACCCATAGCCGGTACTGTAGCAGGTAGTTTCCTTGGACAACCAATCCTTGGTGGTCTTGCGGGTAATGCAGCCGGTCAAGCTGCAAGACTTCTACCTTTCAGTGCAGGACCACAGCAAATGTACGGTCAACCGCAAATCTACGGTCAACCACAAATGGTCACCATGCACTAAGCGCGGGCCTTTTTACTAAGTTTTATTCTTGAAACTTGGTTCGTGGACGTCCTAATCTGTTAATAGATAGACGTTCGCGAACCAGACTCACTTAAAAGGGAAAAAGGTACAAAGTGTCAAAATCTAGATTCATAATTTCCGTTCGGTCAAAATCTACTGCAGACAAACAGACAATTTTGAGTAATTTCTTAAGGGATCCAACAATTAGTAGTGTTGAATTTCTTTCTGATCCGAATACGGCGCAGACAAGTGATTGGTTCGTTGCCTTAATGGACGATCAAACACATTTGGAATTGAGCAGGAAATATAATGGGCAGCTTATAATCGAGCCGGATTCTGACCTGATGTATTAAATCCCCGAGTATGACTCCGAAGGGACGACAATCAATGACTTCAAAAAACAATAAAGGCACAGCGCCGATACAAACGGTTGCGGGTGAAAAGAGTTATACTGAAGCCGGTGCCGAACGCGCCCGCATCCTTATAGCACCTCGTCGCGGCACGAACGCGATGAAAGCCAATATTCAACCTCTATCTGCAGTTGGTTTTAAATCTCAACTAAGCCAAATACAGGATTTACAAATTCTGAAAACAATTAGGTCTCCAAGTAACAAAATCTCTCCGCTCGCGGTTACTGGTGATGAAGCGTGTGAGTGTCATGTGGCAAGCATTCACCCTGACATGCTGGAGATCCTTAAACAAAGTGCTCCAGCAAATTTGCTTATTGAAACGGATCACCATCTGGAATACGGGGACGCTGTTACAAACAAATTACCTATTCAAAGCCCTTTGCAACTTAATGCAGCCGGTAGTGCTAAAGCTCAAAAAATTGTTATTCAGGTTCTTGATCAAGATGGAAAACCTGTCCCAAATATCAATGCAATCTTAACTGGTGATGCCTTTCCATCTAAAGGCCTGACCAATGCGAACGGCGAAGTTGAACTGGATTTATTTGCCCTACCTGGCAATACTGCAAAATCCCTATTCTTGCTTCCCTCTAATAACTATTGGAACCGGTTCTTAACAAATCCAAGGCTGGATCCAAATCAGATCAATACTGTCCAAATTCACTCATTAGCCTCAACTGTTCCCAACTTCCCGAACAAATATCCATTTGGGTGGGGTACTCAAAGAATGGGTTTGGATAAGATTTCTCCGAAGATTACCGGTGCAGGTGTCAAAATCGCGGTTATTGACTCAGGCGCTGCAACTGACCATCCACTTCTTAAACATATTAAATTTGGTAAGGATTTAACAGACGGCGCAACCGCAACTTCTTGGACTAACGACACCGTTGGCCATGGATCTCACGTGTCAGGTACTATCGGTGCGTCAGGTGAAAAAGGTATGTTACGTGGCTTTGCACCCGAAGCTGAAATCCATGAACTTAAAGTGTTCCCAGGGGGCCGTTTTAGTAGCCTTCTTGAAGCCTTGGACTATTGCATCGCTAACGACATAGATGTCGTTAATATGAGTCTGGGCAGCCCCAACGCATCTGAGGTCGTTGAACAAAAACTCGAAGAAGCCTATATGCATGGCATCTTCCTAGTGGCCGCCGCTGGTAATTCTGGCGGGGCCGTTCAGTTCCCAGCGATTTCAACTTATACTATGGCTGTATCGGCCATTGGTCTGCTCAATCAATATCCAGCAGATTCATGGGATGCGAAGACAGTACAATCGGAATTTTTAACACCTGATGGTACTTTCTCACCAACATTCACCTGTACTGGGCCACAGATTAATATCAGTGCCCCAGGTGTTGCCATCATATCAACTGTTCCAAACAAAGCTTATGATGCAAAATCTGGAACGTCGATGGCGGCCCCTCATATTGCAGGCGCTGCGGCTGTTTTATTGGCTCATCACCCTATGTTTAAAACCACACTCAATACGCGGTCCCTGGAAAGAACTCAGGCGCTGTATGAATTGATGAAGTCTGTCGCTGTTCCCCATCCATTTGGGGTAGAACGTGTTGGTTTTGGTACGCCTCATGTTGATCTGGTAAATGAATTATTTGCGGTCACTGAAGAAAGTGAACAAGCACAAGCTGCAACAAGTGCTGCGCAGAACATAATTTATCGGCCAGTTTCTGATGGTTATAGAAGTCAATATCAAGCCCAAAACCAAGCAGGTCAAGTTCCTGTGCAGGCCGTTACATGGGTTGCTCAACCGAATGGATTTAGGCATAACTAAGCTATTTTTTTAATAGACACAATTGGCGGCCCTTTACGTTTTGGGTCGCCTTTTTTTTAAGAAAATCCCACTTATTTCACATTACAAAATTTCGAGAAACCATTTGGGTTTCATACGGCCAAAATCAGTACGAATGTTAGATTGAAGCGCTTTTTTTGGATCCATGACAAATACGTTCTCCCCCCTATTAACGGACACCACCCAATGCCAATGCGGAATTCCTTTTTCTAGATGATATTTAACGGCAAGGAGTGAATGAGAAGGAAGAGAGGTCCAGTTTGAAAAATCCTCTTGAGTAGGATTTAAAGTTACCCCCAATTCCTTCAAAATTAATCGAACATGGTCAGTTCCGGACCAAAGTTTTGGGTCTGAAATTGATACGCCCAGCTGGGCCGCCTTTGTTTTCACTGTGGCGTAAGATGTTCCCGTAATCCATGCCGCGCAGGCTACGCCACATCCAGTCATATCCAACTGTGGTACAGGCTTCGATTTATTAAATGGCATCGTCTTCTTTCAGAATAAAATTACACCTCAATACTGTTACTAAACTATTTGGTTATATTTACAATCACCCTCTTCTATTGCTTCAAGGACACCAATTTCAAACCCTTCACACCATTTCTGTTCACGGATTGATTTTATTATACTAAATGAATAAGCTATCCGAAATTCACCGATTAAGGGTTTCAGATGTTCGGAAAACGATTAAGGCAGTTTACTTTAGCCATTCTTATTCTCTTAATTGCCGGCATAGGCTGGATGCTAAAAGCGGATATTCCAGCAGAAGAAATAAGAGCAAAATACACCGACTCATCTTCTAAATTTATTGATATTGATGGCCTTGCACTCCATTATAAAGACCAAGGTCAGGGACCCGCCCTTGTCCTTGT
This sequence comes from Sneathiella sp., assembly GCA_036960695.1. Lineage (GTDB taxonomy): Bacteria > Pseudomonadota > Alphaproteobacteria > Sneathiellales > Sneathiellaceae > Sneathiella. Next base: position 7,556 of record JBALXM010000086.1, on the reverse strand, counting down.
TCACGGCTCTAACGCGTCCCTCCACACATGGGCGGGTTGGGTAAAAGAGCTTTCTAAAGACTTTAGAATAATAACGCTCGATCTTCCGGGGCATGGTGTCACGGGCCCTGATCCTAAAGTTCGGTATGATCCAATTTCAATGGCCGGGGTTATTGACAAATTTCTGCAGAAGATTGGCGTTGATCGGTTTTCTATTGCTGGAAATTCTATGGGAGGATGGATCGCTTGGAATTATGCGGTAAAATATCCTGAAAAAGTGGAAAAACTAATCCTCATCGACAGTGCGGGATATCCCAGAGAAGAACCCCTTCCCATTGCTCTTCGCGCTTATGGTCTCCCCTATATTGGGAAATTGGCAACTTATATTACGCCTCGATTTGCCGTTGAAATAAGTATGAAGGATATTTATGGAGATCCTACGAAGGTTCGAGAAAAAGATATTACTTTGTATCACGAATTACTACTCAGAGAGGGAAACCGGGAGGCGACACGAACACGACTCTCTCTTCACAGGGACAAAGAAGCCTATAAAAAAATCGCGACGATCAAAGCCCCTACCCTCATTATGTGGGGAGACCTTGATCGTTGGATTTTACCTAAATATGGGACCCGTTTCGCAGATGATATTGAAGGCTCCACCTTGATCACATATGAAGATTTAGGGCATGCCCCTATGGAGGAAGACCCTATCCGGACAGCCCGTGATGCAAAAAATTTCCTGTTATCAGATTGATCAAATTTTTTAAGCGAAATTTTCCGCAAACATAAGACCCGATAGGGTATCCCGATGCTCGACAACACTTCCCGCATTTTGAAGAGCGTAACTCAGCGCGGTTTCAATATCGACGTCGCTCGCTAGGGCCAGTGCCAACGTAATTGAAAAACTATCCCCAGCCCCGGCAGTCCCTTTAACCTTTCTTTTTTGAACGCTCGCCCTTGAGACACCTTCGGCCCTTGCAAAATACGCCCCCTTATCCCCATCGGTTAGGGCGACAGCTTTCGCGCCTGTTTTAAGCAGTTCAGTTGCAAGCTCCTCAGGTCGCATTTCAGTAATGCCTTCTTGAATTTTCTCAAGCATTGCATAACCTTCTGTTCGGTTTAGGCTAAGCAAATCAACTTGCTTGAGCCCCTCCTCCAGTTTATCCCATGCTTGGGTAATATGCTTAATGCCGGGATTGATTGATACGAACGCACCATCCCTCTTCGCACGGGCAACCAATTGGTTACACATATTCCGTGCTTCTCCGCTTAAAGGGGCAATATGAACTGAATTCCATTTATCTTGCCAATGAGCATCAACATCATCCCAACAAAGAAGGGTATTTGCCCCTCTCGCAGAATAAATTGTGGGATTATGAGTATAGCCATCCACCAGAACGGCGCGCCCGGTGCACCCTTCTTTTGAGCGAATTATACAATCAGCTGAGATATTATCCTGACTTAGACGTTCTGTAATTCTGTCTGCGTCAAGGTCATCGCCGACTTTAATCATACAACTCACATGGGCGCCAAGCCGGGAGGCTGCCACCGCTGTGTTTATTGCGCCGCCCCCAAAATAGTCCGTTATACTATCCGCATCCCCTTTCCGCCCTTCTTCTAGCAGCAAGAAAGATGAATTGGCATTATGAAGAGTAAGTCGTTCCACTTCATGTTTGCCTAATGTGGCGAATATATCGATGGTTGCGGACCCGATAGTGAGGACATTCAAAGGTTTAAAAGGCATTAGATTCCAGATAACTACTTAATTTCGAGGAATCCAATCATCGGGCAATTTACCTAAAATAATCAAGCTTAAAACATCATCCTTGGTAACTTCATTTACTGTGTAGATACCAACGGATTTTCCATTTTTCATCACCATGATCCTGTCACACAAGTCAAAAACATCGTGTAAATCGTGGCTAATCAGGAATATTCCAATCCCTTCGGCTTTAAGTTGCTTGGTTAAATCCGCGACCATCGCCGTCTCGGAAGGTCCGAGTGCCGCTGTCGGCTCATCCATAATTAAAATTTTGGCATCGAAATAAATGGCCCGGCTAATGGCCACAACTTGCCGCTGCCCCCCCGACATCGAAATCACTGGATCTGTAATGTTTGTGAAATTTGGGTTCAAACGGAGCATGACGCTACGGGCTTCAGATTCCATACGCGTGTCATCCAATGTCCCGAAGGTCGTCATCAATTCACGTCCCAAAAACAAGTTCGCAGGTGCATTGAGATTATCAGCAAGCGCCAAAGTCTGATAAATGGTTTCAATGCCACTGTCTCTTGCATCTCTGGGGTTCTTTATTGTGGTTTTCTTACCATCGACCCAAATTGATCCGCCATCTAGGGGCATCGCCCCCGCCAGCATCTTCATTAAGCAAGATTTTCCAGCCCCATTATGTCCAAGAATACCGACCACTTCGCCGGCATGTAGGTCAATACTCACATCCTCGACAGCATGAACGCCGCCAAAGCGCTTTTGAACGTTCCTCATTTCGATAAGAGGGGATTTTGTCATGTTGTTCTCCTCCCTCATCTTCTGGACTTATACAAGGTATCGAACCAAACGGCGGCTATAAGAACAATCCCAATGACAATCTGTCTCTCGGCGCTTCCTGAACCTAATAACACCATCCCATTTTCAAGACTTTGCATAATTATAGCCCCAAGTATTGCGCCGGGTATTGACCCCGAACCCCCAGCAAGTGACGTGCCCCCAATAACCGCTGCCGCAATGACAGAAAGTTCAGACAAGACGCCCATAGAGTTTACACCTGCATTTAATCGTGCTGTCGTGATTATGGCAGCCACACCGCAAAGAAGCCCCATAATCGCAAAAACCATGACGGTTACTTTTTTGACATTTATACCGGAAAGTTCCGCAGCCTCAGGACTTCCGCCAATAGCAAAAACGTATCGTCCAAATCGAGTTACCTTGGATAAAACCGTCATACCGACAACTGAGACAATAAGGATGAGCACGGGAACAGGTATTCCCCTTGCAATATCACTTCGGGGTTTGGTGTAGGAATTCATCACCATGACGAACCCCATGATGAGGGTCGCCCAAATTAAGAAAATACCGATTTGTAGTATTACGGGCTTGGTTGAGAAATTATGCTTTATTCGGGAGCGGTGTTTTCGATAGATAACAAAACCGACAATTAACACCGTAACAATTCCCAAAATAGTGCTCCAAGTTGCACCAATTGATCCGTTAATACCGCCCCCTAACAATTGATAGGTTGGGTTCATCGGCGCAACAGTTCGACCATCAGTCACTAAAAAGGCTGCTCCGCGAAACATTAGCAGCCCACCCAAGGTAACTACGAACGCCGGGATGGCATGATAGGCAATCCAATATCCTTGAAATGCACCAATAGCAGCACCGAGCACCACGCCGATTAAAATGGTGAGCGGCCAGTTCCAACCTGCTGAAATAGGGAAAATATCAATTTGCAACCAGGCAATCATCATGCCGGTAAATCCAAGGACAGAGCCTACCGATAAATCAATATGGCGCGCGACAATAACAAGAACCATCCCCGTCGCCATAATGCCAACAACTGAGCTTTGTACGGCCAAATTGTAGAGATTTCTGGCCGTAAGGAAAATACCATCCGTTGCTAAGTCCAACCCAATCCAAATTCCCACAAGAATGAAGATCATTGCCAACATACGCGTATCAAACTCAGCGGCACGGACGAGCCGCGACAAGGCACTTTCTACTTTTACTTCATCAGACATATGTTCTGCCACAACAGGTAAATTTTTGATCAAAGGGGCACTGCTAAAATTCGATAATCAGCCTGACGATAGAATACCACCAGGCTGAATATTGTTTTTATTTACAAGCAGAAATATTGTCTTTCACACCCTGGCAAACGACACCTTTTTTGACCCAACCAGCATCAATCACAAGATCAAGTTTTCCTTGTGTAACAGGGACAGGGGCCAGTAAAATGGCGTCCATTTCTATACCTTTCGATCCACCAGACCATTTTGATGCGCCCGTGACTTTCTCACCTTTTGCCATCTGCACGGCAATTATTCCGGCAGCGCGCCCGAGAGCACGAGCATCTTTCCAGACTGAGACTGTCTGCAAACCCCGTGCAACACGATTAAGGGCCGCATGATCACCGTCTTGACCAGACACAGGCAATCCTTCCATGCCTTGCGCTGTTAGAGCCGCAACAACGCCGCCTGCGGTCCCGTCGTTTGAGGCGACAACTGCATCCACTTTGTTATTTGTAGCCGTTAGAATTTGTTCCATATTTGATTGAGCCTTTTCAGGCTTCCAACCATCAGTATATTGCTCACCAACTATTTTAATGGCACCGGAATCAATAGCTGTTTGCAAAACTTCCAATTGACCATCATGGAGGAAATCAGCGTTGGGATCCGTGGATGCCCCTTTAATAAACACGTAGTTTCCCTTTGGTTGCACTTTTAAGATTGCGCGCGCCTGCATACGTCCAACTTCAACATTATCAAATGTCAGATAGAAAACACCGGGGGCTTCAATCAATCTATCATATCCCAAAACCGGGATACCTTCGGCTTGTGCTTTTGCGACGGCGGGCAACACGGCATCCGCATCCCATGCAAGGACGATGATTGCATTTGCGCCCCTTGCAATCAGACTTTCAATATCCGCAAGTTGTTTTTCTGCAGATCCACCGGCGTCAGCGCTTATATATTTCGCGTCGGCGGCCAGTCCTTTTTTGATTCCGTCTTCGTCTGTTTTCCAGCGTTCTTCTTGGAAATTTGACCAACTAACACCGACAATTAAGTCTGCTGCCAACGCGACCGAAGAGGCCGACAGCGCAAAAACGGCACCAACAGCCGCTCCTAACAAGCTTTTCTTTAACAACATCATATTCTCCTCCCAAAGATTTTGATTTGTACTTCAAACGCCTAAACTGAAATTATCAAAGCAGCCCAACTATTTGCTGAAATCATCTGCTTTCATGATTTCGCCTTTAAAAATCTTATTCGTGGGCATGTCATTTAACGCATACCTTCAAGATGAAGTATTTTTGATGATATAGACATCAAGAGTCAATCATTTCTTTTTTCTAATAATGAAATACCTAATTTTTATGATTTATCACCAGTTATGGTCACTAATTCCTCAAAACAGGTCATCTCATGTGGATATTAATAACAATTTTCTTTACTAAAAAAATCCATAATGCCATCATAATGATTGATTTTTGATGTATTGTTGAAGGAAAAGCGGTGCAAAAAGTTTGGGCAAGGCAATCGGATATCGCGAAAGAAGCGGATGTAAGCCTTGCCACAGTAGATCGCTGCCTGAACAAAAGGGCTGGCGTCAGTATCCATACGTCGAAAAGAGTGTGGGATGCTGTTGAAAAACTGCAAAGCGGAGGTGCTGAAGACCCCTCAATCTCCTCAGACTCCATAACATTAGATGTCATTCTGCCGGGCGGGACAAATAGTTTTTTAAACATGTTGGCGGAAGAAGTCGCCCTTGCGGGGGAAAACTATCGGAAAGATGGCATCACAGTGCGCTGCCATCGAATTGAAGGATTTTCCCCTCAAATTTTGGCCGATTGCATCAGTGACGTGAGCAAATCTTCCAACGGTATTGCTGTAATGGCTCTTGAAAACCCACTGGTTAGAGAAGCGGTTAACAACGCCTGCAACTCAGGCTTACCCGTCGTGACGCTGGTGTCCAACCTTTCTGCGCAAACTATCCTCGGCTATGTTGGCCTAAATAACAGAGCGGCAGGGCGAACAGCGGCCTACTTAGTCAATCTCTTCTCCCGCACACACACAGGAAAAGTTGCTCTCTTTGAAGGTAGTTTGCACTTAGCCTATAGTGATCATCAAGAACGCGAATTCGGCTTCATAGATGCACTCCGTGAATATGCACCAGAGATGTCAATCGTTGGAAAATGGGCAACTCAAGACAACCATGAAGAAGCGTACCAGAAGACTATCGTCCTCCTCCAAGGCACCCCAGATCTCAGCGCTATTTATTGCATCGGCGGCGGCATTCGAGGCATCTGCCGCGCCCTTAAGGAAAAAGGGAGGGATAAGGACATAATCTGTATCGGTCATGACCTCACCCACCATACACGAGAATTTTTACTGGATGGCACGCTCAATGCCATCATAAATCAAGATACCAAAGCAGAAGCCAATGCCGCCCTGAAACTTCTTGTGGATTATCATCGCAAGAATGAAGTGAAAGCGACCCAAGTTCACATTAAAAGCGAAATCTATTTCCGAGAAAATTTACCTTAACCCCTTGATATAAACTTAGAAATTAATGGACACTCACATCAAATCTAGAGAATTTGGCTCCCTTTCAAAGGGCGAAAAGGTTCGATTGTTTGAGCTAAATTCAGAAAATGGATGCTGCGTCTCCGTAAGCGAGTATGGCGCTGCAATCACCTCAATCACTCTGCTAGATAAACATGGTAATATGGGGGAGATCTGCCTTGGGTATGACAAATTGGATCCCTATGTCCAAGACACGCAATTTTTAGGCGCAACCGTAGGCCGTTATGCCAACCGGATAAGCAACAGCCAATTTACCCTTAACAATATCCAATATTCATTAGAGCCAAACATCCCGCCCCATCAAATTCATGGGGGAGCGGCAGGGTTTCACAAGCAACATTGGATGGGCGCTCCAAATCACGATGGAGAAAGCCACTCTGTCACCTTTCAAAGAGTAAGCGCTGATGGTGAATGCGGCTATCCAGGAGAGCTTGACGTTGTCGTTACCTACAGCCTTTCAAAGGACAACATATTGACCATTGAATACCGGGCTGTGGCTACGAAAGAGACCTTTGTAAGCCTGACCAATCATGCCTATTTCAATCTTTCCCACCGCGAGACGATTGAGAAGCATAGCATTACTATCTTCAGCGATTTTATAACACCATTGGATGCGATGATGCTTCCAACGGGAGAAATACAGCCTGTAATTGGCACTCCCTTTGACTTGAACAGACCATCGCTTATAGCCCAAGGGCTTGCAAGCCCTTCACAACAAATTCAAAATTCTGCTGGATATGATATAAATTATATCCTCAATAAGGGGAAATTACCCTTAAACAAGGCCGCCTATGTTTATGATGAGGAAAGTGGAAGAAGCATCACTCTAAAAACAACGCAGCCTTGCCTACAATTTTATACGGGAAACAATTTATCTGGTACTCCAAACCGCCAAGACACACCGCTCCCTAGACATGCTGGATTTTGCCTTGAACCACAAGATTATCCGAATGGTCCGAATTTGATCCAATTCCCCACGGCACCATTGGCTGCAGGTCAAGAATATAGCCAAAGAACGGAATATCATTTTGGCTTTTAAGACTACTCAGTTTCATTTTTTATTGAACCAGACTTTCAAGTTCCGGTGGGACTGTGCAAAGTGTCCAGTAAACATCAACAGTCCGGATGACTTCAATGAACCCCTGATGAGCAACCGGTTTTACCAAATATCCCGCAACTGAAAAATTATAACTGGCAATGACGTCTTTTTCGTTATTTGACGTTGTTAGAACGACAATGGGAATTCTTCGTAAGTTTTC
>JBALXM010000085.1:8871-11056 GCA_036960695.1 Sneathiella sp. | reverse complement strand
GATGGGGATCAATATGCCCTTGCCACTTTATCCGAAGATTACGCCGAAGGAATTAGCGCCTTTATCGAAAAACGAGATCCTGAGTTTAAGGGGCGATAAGAAGCACACTTTTCGCTCATCCCTTGTAGTAGAGCTCAAAAGTTTACGATTGCTAAAGGCTTTCACAGTATTACGTAAAATTAATTTAGAAAATTCACTATTTTACGTGATTGGAAGATACTGCGATGTTTAGCGCCTTTAAAACTTGGTTTCAAAATTCAAAAATGACAAAGAAACTGCTGGTTGGGCAAGGAACATTGCTTGCTGTTTTGCTTATTCTATCGCTGGGAATTGGGTTGCAAATCCAGTTCGTGCAATCAAAAGCAAAATCGGCATCGAAAAGTTATGAGACAACGATTATGTTGCGGCAAGTCCAGATGGAACTTTTGGATATGTCGTCTCTCGTGCGCGGTGTCCTTATAACCGGGAACGATTATCTTGCGGGTATTTATGCGAAAACGTCGGCTGATTTTGATCGCGATATTGAGATCCTAATCGGCCAGTTTGCGGATGATAAAATTGGTCTGTCTGACGCAAGAGGGCTAAAGCAGACAGTTAGCGCCCTGCGCGACAATATATATCAAAAACAATTGGTTATGATGAAGGATCCTGCGCAACAAGATGCAGCAAGGCAAATAGAAGTTAAAGGAGATAGTTGGCCCTATATTGAAAAGGTTCTGAAGACAGTCGATAAACTGGTTGCCCGCCAAAAAGAACATCAGGACGTAACTGTGAGAGGAATGTTTTCCTCTTTTAATTCTCAAACGATTTCAGTTGTTGTGGCATCCCTTTTTGCAGTAGTCATCTGTATATTCGTCTCTCGATTTGTTGGCGCTTCTATTTCTGATCCGCTTCGAAAAATGGTTGCCGCAATGGGAGATCTCGCAGATCGAAAAATGAACTTGGAAATTCCAAGTTTGGATCGTCAGGACGAAATTGGTGAAATGGGTATTGCTGTCCAGTTCTTTAAAACAGAAATGTTAAAGTCGGACGCGCTTTCAAAAGAAAAAGACGCCCTGCAGAAAAAAGAAGTGGAAGACGCGAACGCCCGTGAAAAGCAAGCGAATTTGGAGAAAATTCGAGAAGCAGAAATTGCAAAAGCAACGGAAAATAGAGCCCGTGAACTGGAAGGAGCTGTAAAGTCTTTCGACGATACCATTAGTCTTGCCATCAATAATTTGGGAACTTATGGACAAAATATGCGGGTTACTGCTGAGGATATGGTGCAAATTGCAGACGATACAGGCGCGCAAGCCGCTGCCGCATCTACTGCGACGGGTGAGGTGCAAAATAGTGTAACGACAATGGCGTCAGCAATTGAGGAATTCTCAGCGTCCATACGGGAAGTGTCGATGCAGGTTAAATCTGCCAATAAAACATCTGAAGATGCCGTCATAGCGGCTCAATCTGGCAGCGTGACAGTCGGTGAGCTATCGGATGCTTCAAAGAAAATACAAGACGTGGTGTCCATGATTACTGATATTGCCGAACAAACTAATCTTTTAGCATTGAATGCGACGATTGAGGCGGCACGGGCTGGAGATGCTGGGAAGGGATTTGCTGTGGTCGCTTCTGAAGTTAAAAGTTTAGCGACACAAACGGCAAAGGCCACCAAAGATATAACAGTCCAGATCGACGAGATGCAAAGCCGGGCGGATGGCGCCGTGACTGTCATGAAGACAATTGATGATACGATCAGTAAATTGAGCGTTGTTACGAACGCAATTGCCGGCGCGATTGAAGAACAAGAAGTTGCGACCAATGAAATTAGTCAAAGCGTTCAATTCGCCTCGAAGCGGACGGATCAAGTTCGAGACGAGATAGCAAGTGTTTCTGAAGGGGCCACAAAAACCGGAGACGCTTCCAACGCTGTGAAAGCAGCCTCCGAGCAGCTTGATGACCTATCGCAACAGATCAATAAAGATGTCTTCGCTTTTTTGGATACAGTTAAATCACTTTAACCCAAAAAACGATCCCGCAACCGCTGCATGCCTTTAATCCAGCGATTATAGTCTGATGCTTTGTGTTGGATGTAAGTTAGAACCTGCGGATGGGGAAGCATAAGGAAGTCTTCCCTGTCCATAGTCTCAATCACGCAATCTGCCAGCTCCTCTGGCTCCAAAGTGCCGTCCACATCGGATACGGA
>JBALXM010000085.1:0-8771 GCA_036960695.1 Sneathiella sp. | reverse complement strand
GCCGCCCCCTCTTTATGAAAACGTTCAGCAAGGGCTTTGCCAATACCGCTGGCACCTCCTGTAATGACGACGTTTTTCCCTGAAACTTTCATGATATCTCCCGCGCTAGGCTGTCAGTATTTTAATGTTTAACTGTGACAGTTGGTGTGATCGATAGCCCGCTATTCTTGGTTTTTGGTTTGGGCTGATTGGTCATGGTAACCACAATTAAGCGGAGCACAACAAAAAAAAGGACCCGGAAAAATCCGAGTCCTTTCAATCAATAACGCCGATTTAGCTGCTTAGTCGCTTGTGAACGACTGAATGCCAGTCTGTGCGCGACCAAGGATCAATGCGTGAACATCATGGGTGCCTTCATATGTATTGACGGCTTCCAAATTCATCATATGACGGATTACATGGTATTCATCACTAATACCGTTACCACCATGCATATCGCGAGAAACACGAGCGATATCAAGAGCTTTACCGCAAGAATTACGTTTGATCAGGGAAATCATTTCAGGAGCCGCTTTGTTTTGATCGCGAAGCTGACCCACGCGCAGGCAGGCTTGCAAGCCGAGTGTGATTTCAGTTTGCATATCGGCCAATTTCTTTTGGATCAATTGGTTGGCGGCGAGAGGGCGGCCAAACTGTTTGCGATCCATTGTATATTGTAGGGCTGCTTGCCAGCAGAATTCTGCGGCACCAAGAGCACCCCAAGCAATACCAAAGCGGGCGCTGTTCAGGCAACCGAAAGGACCCGCTAGGCCCTTAACATTTGGCAAAAGATTTTCTTCTGGCACAAAAACATTATCCATGACAATTTCGCCAGTGATAGAGGCGCGAAGAGAGAATTTACCTTCAATTTTCGGAGCAGATAATCCTTCCATGCCTTTTTCTAGGACGAAACCGCGAATAACACCGTCATCGGTTTTTGCCCATACAACAAAAACGTCAGCAACAGGGGCATTGGTGATCCACATTTTAGCGCCAGACATGGAATAACCACCATCCACTGATTTGGCGCGGGTAACCATGCTGCCAGGATCTGATCCGTGATCAGGCTCTGTGAGGCCAAAGCAGCCGATCCATTCACCTGTCGCAAGTTTTGGAAGGTATTTCTGGCGTTGCTCTTCTGTGCCATAGGCATTGATCGGATGCATCACCAAGCTGGATTGCACACTCATCATGGAGCGATATCCGCTGTCTACCCGTTCAACTTCACGGGCAACCAACCCGTAAGATACATAAGATAGACCGGCACAACCATATCCTTCGATCGTGCTTCCAAGAAGGCCAAGTTCGCCCATTTCCTTGAAAATGTCGATGTCCATTTTCTCATGCCGGTTGGCTTCAAGAATGCGGGGCATCAGCTTTTCTTGGCAATATTCATGAGCAGTTTGCTGAACAAGGCGCTCTTCTTCAGTCAACTGTTCCGTCAATAAGAAGGGATCTTCGGCATTGAAAGCGGGGCGGTGATTGGCGGGGGCGCTGCTCATGGAATATCTCCGGTTGGTTCACTTTTCGTGAATACTTTAAACTTAAAATTTATTTTCGTTGAAACACTTTTTAAAGAATTATTTACATAAACTCAATAAGCACTGTGATACTATTTGAGTTTCTAGTAATAGCCTACGGATATTAAAGATGCCCCAGCCCCCTGAAAGTGGCGAATATATAATTGAATTTGTGTCCCATGGGAAATCTGTGAAGGTATCTGCTATAGACGCCGCCACGCTGCAGGAAGTTTCAATTGTTGGCCCGGCAAGCGCCAGTAAAGCCGAATTGAAAACTGTTGCCATTCGGAAATTGCAATATGTAATAAACAAACAATCAAAAGCGCAAACACCCGCGCACCCTGAAACCAACAAGGGGCGCGGAGGAATTATCGTTTAAGGCAGTCTTAATGTTGGCAGATTTGGCCGGTTTCAGCGCCGCGCATTAGGATCTCAAAATCCCAATCAGTAACGTGAACCAGATTTTCGTGATCCCCTGCTTCAAAATAGATATCCGTTTCAGATTCTAGATTTTTGTCCATAACTACGGCCATGCCATAAGCATTCCCAATAGGAGGTATGGCGCCTGTTTCGCAATCTGCGAAAAGAGATGAGAACTCTTTTTCTGACGAAAATTCTAAATTTCTGTGAGTCAGCATGTAAATTCTGTCCATAGACAATTTTGATGTGCTTGGCACGACGGCCAAAACAAAACCGTCGCCATCTTTTAGGACGACTGCCTTTGCAACACAATCTTGTTTGACATGTGCATTTCTGGCAGATCCAATGGTCGTCATTGAGGGTTTGTGCTGAACCAGATCATATTCAATGCCGGCGTTTAACATGTAAGTTTCTAACGAAATTGCCATCCCCATGATTTATCCTTTCTACAATACAGAAAGACCCAGTAGAATCTGTTGTGGGTACGCGACAAAGACCGAAATCTCTCGGTTAAGCTGGAATATTATTAGCGTGCTAATAATATTAATCTAGGGCAGAGAAAACAAGGGAAAAGCAGACCCTGTGTTTTTTTAAAAAATCTAATATTCCGGGATGTGGAAAATATAAGGAAGCAAACACTTCTTTTCCTAGGCGAGTGGATAATCTTGTGCTATCCAACCGGCGCTGAAACGGCTCATCACACGTATGTTGAAATCCTTGTGGCGGCCGCAGCGCGTTTAGTAGACTTGGCCTCAATAGGGGCTGAAAAACTGAACATCCGCCCGTTACCCTGTATCTTCCGGGCTATAGATGCACCATGGACTGGCCCGTTCAAAATGGAGTGATTAACGTGACTAAGCAGAGCTCTGATCAAATCGAATTCTTCAATGCCGACATTCAAAAGAATGATCCTGACATATTTTTAGCAATGGAAAAGGAACTTGGTCGCCAACGAGACCAAATCGAACTTATTGCTTCTGAAAATATCGTAAGCCCCGCTGTTATGGCAGCGCAGGGCTCCGTGCTGACCAATAAATATGCCGAAGGCTATTCCGGCCGTCGTTATTATGGTGGGTGCGAGTATGTGGATATTGTTGAGAATCTTGCAATAGAACGGGCAAAAAAGCTGTTTAACTGCGATTTTGTGAATGTTCAGCCAAATTCAGGCTCGCAAGCAAATCAGGGCGCTTTCATGGCGCTGATTAAGCCGGGTGCAACTATTCTTGGTATGTCCTTGGCGGCTGGTGGTCATTTGACACATGGTGCGAAACCGAACCAGTCCGGTAAATGGTTTAATGCAATTCAATATGGGGTTCGTCCAGAAGATCATCGCGTTGATTTTGATGAAGTGCTCGCCCTTGCAAAAGAACATAAACCCGAAATTATTGTAGCCGGTGGCTCTGCATACCCAAGACAACTCGATTTTGCTCGGTTCCGGGCAATCGCTGATGAAGTTGGCGCTTATCTGATGGTGGATATGGCTCATTTTGCAGGTCTTGTTGCCGCAGGTGAACATCCAAGCCCGTTCCCTCATGCGCATATTGCGACAACGACAACTCATAAAACACTTCGTGGGCCGCGCGGTGGTATGATCCTGACGAATGACGAGGCAATCGCGAAAAAAGTCAATTCCGCAATTTTCCCCGGCATCCAAGGTGGGCCGCTCATGCATGTGATCGCAGGTAAAGCGGTGGCCTTCGGTGAGGCGCTTCAGCCTTCCTTTAAGCAATATGCAAAATCTGTTGTTGAAAATGCAGATGTTCTTGCGAAAACACTCATCAAGCATGGTCTGGATATCGTCTCTGGCGGTACAGATACCCATGTGGTTCTAGTGGATCTTCGCCCGAAAAAACTCACAGGGAATGTCGCCGAACGCGCCCTTGAGAACGCATTCATCACGTGTAACAAAAACGGAATTCCTTTCGATCCAGAAAAACCAATGGTCACATCTGGTATTCGCCTGGGCTCTCCTGCTGCAACAACACGCGGTTTTGGTGTTGAAGAATTCACCAAAATTGGAGACCTTATTACCGAAGTTCTTGACGGATTGGTCGCAAACCCTGAGGATAACAGTGCTGTAGAAGCAAAGGTCCGGGGGCAAGTTAAAGAATTGTGCGATAACTTCCCAATTTATCCAGGCTTATAAAAATAGTTTTGGTGGAGCATCTTTATTTAAAGATGCTCTGTCATTTTTGGGGGGAGTTGCCGAATGCGTTGCCCATTTTGTAACAGTGAAGAGACACAAGTTAAAGACAGTCGACCGACTGAAGATAACACCGCCATTCGAAGACGGAGAGCATGCCTGACATGTGGCGCGCGGTTCACGACGTTTGAGCGTGTTCAGCTGCGAGAATTGACTGTTGTAAAGAAAAATGGTCAGCGCAGTCAGTTCGAGCGAGAAAAACTGGAGCGTTCTGTCACGATTGCCACCAGAAAACGCCCTGTCGAACAAGAAAAAATCGATCGCATGATCAACGGTATTGTGCGGCAACTTGAAAGCAGTGGCGACCATGACATAAGTTCCGAGAAGATCGGAGAGTTGGTCATGGAAGGGCTGGCTAATCTCGATAGTGTGTCATATGTTCGTTTTGCGTCGGTTTACCGGGAATTCCGGGAGGCCAAGGATTTCGAAGAATTTATTGGCGAAATACACAGTGGCGACTCTAAAGAAAAATAATAATCGCGATACTGCTTTTATGAACATGGCCCTCCGTTTAGCAAAACGGGGGCTGGGGCGCGTTGCGCCTAATCCCGCAGTTGGATGTGTCATCGTAAAAGATGGACATGTCGTCGGACGAGGTTGGACCCAGGTCGGAGGCCGTCCTCATGCCGAAGTAGTAGCCTTAGCACAAGCAGAAGAAAATGCCGTAGGAGCTACCGCCTATGTCACGTTAGAGCCCTGTTCCCATCATGGTAAAACACCCCCTTGTTGCGATAGTTTAATCCGGGCAGGGATCAAGCGCGTGGTTTCAGCCTTGCAAGATCCAGACGAGCGGGTCAATGGACACGGTATCGAAAAATTGCGAGATGCGGGGATAGAGGTTACCGAAGGTGTCTGCGAGAGTGAGGCAATTGAAGCCAATCTCGGTTTTATATATTCCAAGACAATTGATCGACCCCTAGTAACTTTAAAAATGGCAACCAGCGTCGACGGAAAAATCGCCACGAGAACGGGCAGTAGTCAGTGGATTACAGGCCCGCTCGCCCGTCAATATGGCCATGTGTTAAGGGCCCAAAATGATGCGATCCTCATCGGTACGGGAACGGCGCTAGCTGATGATCCAAGCCTAACTTGCCGCGTGGTCGGGCTTGAACAGTATTCGCCGATTCGAGTTATTGCGGATAGTCGGCTCAGACTGCCGCTGACAAGCGCGCTTGTGAAAACAGCAAACGACATCCCTGTATGGATTGTCACAGTGCCGGGCAATAATTCAGATCGCGTCGCGGCATTCGAAGCTTTGGGGGTGAAAATCATTGAAGTTGAGCCTGCAGAGACGGGTTTACCAGACATGAAACTCGCGCTGAATGCACTTGCAACTCAAGGAATAACGCGTTTGCTTGTTGAAGGAGGTTCCCATCTTCAGGCATCGTTGTTAAAAGAAGGCTTGGTTGACCGCTTGATGTGGTTTCAGGCTGGTAAATTAATTGGCGGGGATGGAATTCCAGCTCTTCAATCAATTGGATTGAAAGATGTTGCTTCTGCCCCTGCTTTGGAATTGATGGAGACTCGCCAGTTAGGGGATGATCTGTTGGAAAGTTACCTTCTTCGGAATTGAGCTGAAATGTTTACGGGAATAATTACAGATGTCGGGCAGATTGCCTCACTTGAAAAAAGTGGTGACACAAAAATAATAATAAAAACCGCATTTGAGACTGCCACAATTGATATCGGTGCCTCAATCGCCTGTTCTGGTCCTTGCTTGACAGTGGTCGATAAAGGAGAGGATTGGTTCGCAATTGAAGCGTCGGACGAGACCCTTTCCTGCACTAATCTTGGGGACTGGTCTGTTGATACGCCCGTCAATCTTGAAAGAGCCCTAAAAATGGGTGACGAGTTGGGTGGTCATGTGGTCACAGGTCACGTGGATGCTGTTGTTACTTTGGATGGGCTTGAAGAAATTGGGGATTCTACTAAATTAACGTTGTCCCTGCCTGCAGATTATGCAGCCTATGTCGCGGCAAAAGGTTCGATAACATTGGATGGCATCTCCCTTACAGTTAATGAAGTCGGGGATGACTTTTTTAGTGTGAACATTATCTCTCATACCAAAGGTCATACAACTTTCAAGCATTTGAAAGTAGGCCAGAGAATAAATTTTGAAATCGATGCGTTGGCACGGTATGTGGTGCGCATGAGTGAGGTAAATAGCAAATAATGCCCTTTAAAGAACATCTATCCACGACCGAGGAAATCATCACGGATGCTCGCAATGGAAAAATGATCATTTTGGTTGATGCTGAAGATCGCGAAAATGAGGGTGATCTTGTGATCCCTGCGCAGATGGCAACACCAGATGTTATTAATTTTATGGCTAAACATGGACGTGGCCTTATCTGCCTTCCCATGACAGCCGAGCGGATTGAAGAATTAGGGCTTCCCTTGATGGCGCAATCCAATGCATCGCGCCTGCACACGAATTTTACAGTCTCTATTGAGGCGCGTGAGGGTGTGACTACCGGGATTTCTGCTGCCGATCGCGCTCATACTATTGCGGTCGCTATCGACCATACAAAAGGGGTGCAAGATATTGTGAGCCCCGGTCATGTCTTCCCGCTCGTCGCCCGTGAAGGCGGTGTCCTTCGCAGAACCGGTCATACAGAGGCTGCTGTCGATCTTGCGCGCCTTGCTGGCATGGCGCCTGCCGGTGTGATTTGTGAAATCATGAACGATGACGGCACGATGGCCCGTTTGCCAGATTTGGTGAAATTCTCTCAGACACATGGTTTGAAAGTGGGAACCATTGCGGATTTGATTGAATATCGCAGACGTCATGACAGTTTGATCGAACGTGAAATTGAGACCGATATTTCCAGCAAATATGGTGAAGGCTGGAAAATGATTGTTTTCTCTAACAAGCCGGAATATGCAGAACATATCGCTCTCGTGAAGGGTGATATTTCGACAAGCGATCCAATTATGGTTCGAATGCATGCGTTGAATCTCCTCGGCGATGTTCTGGGTGTATTGGATGAAAACCCTGACGCTCTTAGTGATGCGATGGAACAGATTAACGAAGAAGGACGCGGTGTTGTCGTCCTCATTCGTGAACCGAGACCAATGGCCGTCTCTGACCGCATTAGAAAAAAATTGGGAAAACCTGCAAAAACACCACATGAATTGCGTGACTATGGTATTGGTGCGCAAATCCTTCTTGATCTTGGCGTTAAGGACATGATCCTTCTGTCCAATACGGAAAGAAATATAGTCGGGCTGGACGGCTATGGTCTTTCAGTTAGCGAAACGCGGCCTATTAAGGCCAAAGGATAAAAAGTATGAGTGAAAAATTGCATATACTGATCGTTGAAGCTGACTTCTATCGGGATATCTCTGATGCCTTATTGGAAGGCGCAAAAGAGGTTCTAGATGGCGTCGAGGCCTCTTACGAAATAATACGCGTTCCCGGGTGTCTTGAAATACCGGCAGCTATACGGTTTGCAATTAAAGCTATGGAATTCATGGGCGGCCGCCGCCGTTATGACGCATATGTTGCACTGGGTTGTGTGGTGCGGGGAGAGACGTCCCATTATGATACAGTGTCAGAAGAAAGTGCCCGTGCACTGATGGATTTGACGACCGAATATTGTATTGCGCTTGGTAATGGTATCATTACATGCGAAAATGATGAACAAGCTTGGGCGCGCGCCAAGAAAGATGAGAAAAACAAAGGGGGGGGAGCTGCGCAAGCTGCCCTCGACATGATAGCCGTTAAAGAACAGTTTGGACTATTCCCGCGATGAGCAACAAATCAGAGAAACGTGGCGACAAGCACAGTAGGCGGACACTCGCCCGATTAAATGCAGTTCAGGCATTTTATCAGATGGGGATTGAAGATCAGTCTGCGACTGCAATTATTGCTGAATATCTTGAGCACCGCCTTGGTGCTGAAATCGATGGTGTTCAGTTTAAAGATTCTGATAAAGCGCTATTCAAAGAACTTGTTTTAGGCGCAAAAGAGCGCATTGAAGAGATCGAAACGCAAATCAGCGACGTGCTCGATAAAGACCGGACTTTGCCGCGATTGGAACTTGTGATGCAAGCGACATTAAAAGTCGCTGTGTACGAATTATTGGCATCCTTAGATGCTAATTCCAAAGTGATTATCACTGAATATGTGGGAATCTCTAGAACCTTCTTTACAGGGAATGAGCCTTCTTTTGTGAACGGTGTACTGGATCGTATCGCGCGGATTGTACGGCCAACCGAATTTGAATAATGCCTAAAACCAGGACAAGCCCCGGTGAGTTTGAGGTGATAAAAGATATTTTATCGCCTTTGGCAGCTGCCACACCGGGGGCTCTTGGTTTAACGGATGACGCAGCACTACTGAGCCTCCAAGTGGGTAAGGAATTAGTTCTTACTAAAGATGCTATGGTGGCCGGGGTCCATTTTTTTGAAAATGATCGGCCCGATTACATTGCAAAAAAACTCCTTCGAACAAACTTGTCAGATTTGGCCGCTATGGGTTCCGAACCTTTGGGCTATCTTCTTGCAACAGCGTGGACCGATGCCTGTGATGAGCAATGGGTTAGATGTTTCGCGAGCGGTCTTAAAGAAGATCAAGACCAATTCCAAATCGGGCTTCTAGGGGGCGATACGGTCAAAACGCCGGGTCCTCTTACCCTTAGCCTAAC
>JBALXM010000084.1:0-11440 GCA_036960695.1 Sneathiella sp. | reverse complement strand
CCCCCGCAACCAAATTTAACGCTGCAACCTCAACAGGTTGTGGCGTTTTTTGTTTGTTATATCCCTCACTCAACATAATTCGTGTCCGGCCAGTGTCCGGAAATGCTCCGCAACTCATACGGGTCGATTATACTAACCTGACTCGCTGGAGCTGCAGATGAGTGTCACCTTTTTATTGGAGGTGTTTTGTTGGGGATGCACGACTATGTTAAATCTCTAGCGATAAAAATTTGGGTTTAGAGGTGTAAAGGAACTGACCAATTCACTTGAAGAAGAACAATTTTAGGAAAAAATTATATTCGACAACCAGCACTTCACTACACTATTTTCCATTTCTCTGGCAGGCTAGCACTAGCAATAAGGGTATTGAGGGGTGAAAGCGGCTCCACATCGGCTATTAAATTCTCTAGTTCTATTGTCAGTGAACCTCTCTGCATCAGTGCAATTGGATCAGGAATCCCTCGGATCGTTGGTGTATTTCTATCTGCATTGTAGACGCGAATTAAAACATACCCATTCCGTTTTCGCAGGGTCAATTGACATTCAGATCCTGCCCTTTGAGATCGAGCATGGTGACGGTGCTCGTTAAGATTTGAGTGTTAATTATCATTTTTGTTTTTTTACCCGTGATCTTTTTCTAATTGGAAGCTTTCCCGTAATTCCCGCTTGAGGACTTTACCCAGTGCATTGCGCGGGAAATCTTCTTTAAATATGACAACCGCCAATCGCTGATGTTTTGCCAGTCGTTGGTTTGACCATTCCAGAATAGATTGCTCTGACGCACCTTCATTGGGAATGACCAGAGCCGCAGGAGTTTCTCCCCATTTTTCGTGCGGAATGCCAATAACCGTGACATCTCGTACTGTTTCATTTTCACCAATTATGGCTTCTATATCAGCGGGAAAGACGTTCAGGCCACCGGAAATAATCATGTCTTTTTTGCGGTCCAGAATGTACAAAAATCCGTCGTCATCCAGCTTGCCAATATCACCGGAGCGAATGAATGTTCGCCCCTGACTGTTAGTCCAGATTAGTGGTGCTGTCAGCTCCGGTAGACCATGGTATTCTTTCATCATCCCGGCGCCTGAGCCAGCGATTTCACCGATTTCACCGGGGCCCAATTCATTTCCGTCATCGTCCAAGATTCTGATATCAAACCCCAAAACAGGTGTACCAACCGAGTCCGGCTTGGCACTTTGAGTATGGGGGCGGTTCATGGTCGCAAACCCTTCGGAAAAACCGTACAATTCGTATAGATTGCGTGTAATACGACGTAGTACGTCTGCTTTTGTATCCGGTCGCAGTGGGGATCCGGCGCACAATACAGCCTCCAGGCTGGTCAAATCAGAATCATCAAGTTCCGGGTCGGCCAATGCAGTGATGAATTGTGTTGGTACCATAAAGGTATGGGTTATTTGTTCTTTGGAAACAATGTTTAGGAAGGCCTGAGAATTAAATTCTGGCAGAATGATTATCGTCCCACCGGCAAACAGGGCGGGCAGTATCATAAGCCAGGTGCCGTTGGAGTACAGGGCCGTTGTAGTCATAGCTATGGTATTGGTATGAAATCGCATCTCAATGGCATTGCTGTAGGACCAATGCTGTCTCGCCATATGGGTTTGGACAATGCCCTTGGGTAGCCCTGTTGTGCCCGAGCTGTATATAATATTGAACGTGTCGGTCATTTGATAGTCAACAACTGGCATGGAATTATCACAGCCTGCCAGGAATTCAACAAAACTGGTCCAGTTTTCGCTAGTAAATTCGACGGAAATAAAATTCGATGACTGGATGTTGGTCAAACGATCCCGGATTGAGTCAATGCGTAGATGCGTCGATTGTGAGGATATGATCAACGAAGCGCCACAGTCATTTGTCAGAACTTCAATCTGATCAGCTGTTAGCAATCCGCTTAATGGCACAACGCACGCGCCGGCCCTGACAATACCGTACATCACTTCAAGTGTTTCAACCGCATTACCCATTAGGACGGCAACCTTGTCACCGCGACCAAAACCGCGGGCAATTACTGCGTTGGCGATCTTGTTCATGTTATCATTGAAATCTTTCCAGTTCCGTCGGACGTCACCGCAGATTACAGCTTCTTTGTTCGGTGAAAATCGAGCATGGGTTGCCCATAGTTCAGGCAGAAAAACTTGAGCTTCATCTATTTGCATTACTATGTTTTCTCCTTGAATATGCTGAAGTTCTTCATGTATTTTCCATATGATTTACAATGTCATGAACTTCGTTTAGCCAGATAGGGGAGCGTGATAAATCAATAAATTTTTGTTCATCTTCAAGCAGGATTTTTCCCGATTCCCGGCCCGCTTTGGACGTCATGGCAGCTTCAAAATCATCCATACTGCGCCACCACATTTCAGCAATGCCGTCAAAAGCGTCAGGTGCCTGGCGTATTTTCCCAAGGGCAAATCCGAAATCACAATGTTTATTATGAACCTGGGTGTAGCGCAGTATTTTCAATTTAGTCTTTAATTGACGGACCAGCGGACCATGTTCTTCCAGCCAATAGCGATGGAAATCGGTCACACTCCAGCTTGGGTGGCGATGCAAGCAAAAGGTTAGTTTGATGGCTGTTTGCGTTTTCAAATTTGTCACCTGATTGCCTCCAGAATGGTGACAGAACAGGCGGCCTCATCAAACCCAATGACACCACCGCCATTTTCAGCCAAGGCTATCCTTGCCCCTTTTGCCTGACGTTCCCCAGCCTCATTTCGTAGCTGTAGGCATAATTCATCAATCATCGACAAACCGGTGGCGCCGACGGGGTGACCTTTTGAAACCAGCCCCCCTGACAAATTGATTGGTCTGGACCCGCCCAAGGCTGTCGCGCCGGTTTCCATATAGTGTCCACCTTTGCCATACTCACAAAAACCGAGCATTTCACTTTGATAAATTTCACAGAAAGAAGTTGCGTCATGAACTTCAGCTATGTGGATGTCTTCGGGTTTCATGCCTGCCTGGGCATAGGCATTCTTCGCCGCTACGGCACTTAATCCAGGTTCATTCAAGTCCCTGTATTTGCCGCCTGATAATACTGAAGCACGTATTTTCAGCGCCCGATCCTGAACCGCCTGCGGCTGGCCGTTGAGATAATCTTCAGAGCAGATAAGGGCCGCTGCGGCACCGTCACCGATGGGCGCGCACATTGAACGTGTCAGTGGATAGCTGATCAGACGATCATTAAGCGCTTCTTCAACTGAAACTTCAAATCTATACTGGGCCTTGGGGTTGAGGCTACCATGATAATGGTTTTTGGAGGCTGCGATGGCTATTTGGCGTTGTGTTGTGCCATATTTTTTCATATGAAAAGCAGCTTGCATGGCATAAGTATCCATAAACACTGTGCCTTGCTTATCCTCAGAATTGAAAACCTTTCCTGATGCTTTGCCCGCTTCTACGTAGTACGCTTTCCATTGTTCTGGGTTTAATTGATCAATGCCGCCGTCAAAAATTTCCTGGGTTTTCTCAGGAGCACCGGGCACGTAGGTTTTTTCGACACCAACGGCAAGTGACAATTGCGATTGGCCTGACAAAATATCCTTCCAAGCGCCATGAAAGGCCATGGAGGCGGTTGCACAGCCGCCCTCAACATTAATAATTGGTACCCGTTCAGGAAACAGCCCCTCTTGGACTAAGGGGGTGAAGCAGACCTGGCCACGAATATTGTTCTGCCCAAAAGTCCCCAGGCCACAATTGCCAAACCAGGCATTCTTAATGTCAGCCCCGTTCTCCAGTCCTGCATCGGCCAGTACCCCCAAATAAACGTTCCGGGTAAGGTCCTTGAACGAGACTGTTGGCATTTTCTTAAAAGCAGTGCTGAAGGTGCCAATGATAAAAGCGTTTTGCATAATGTCAGCTTTCCTGTGATTGCGCGGCATAGTCGTTTGGTGCTGTCAGAATGACCTTGCCACTCCGCCTGGCCTTCGCTGCGTGTGCCTTCAAATGCGCCCTTTCCCCGGAGGACAATATTGGCAACGACGATGGAAAATACATCCTCTTCAAGCAAAGATTTAAGATGACTAATAGCCGCGATTTCTATCCGCTCCCAGGGAGAATTGCTGTTTGATATCTGTCGATTGACTGATGCGATTATCCGCGTAACGCCCTCGCGATATACTTCTTCGAACAAGCCTTCTTTGGAGTTAAAAAAGTGATAGAGAGAGCTCGAATGTACGTCCGATGCTTCTGCAATATCGCGTATTGAAGCACCATCGAAATCTTTATTAGCAAATACCTCAGCCGCAGACTGAAGGATATCTGTCCTTCTCTCTTCCAGTTTTGGGCGGCCGACCGAGCGGCTAGTTTGCATAGAAAATCCAAACTAGAATAAGAATAATTAAATATTGTAACGTACGATCAATATATTAATCGCCTTTTATTGGTCAAATAAAATTTGAAATAATAATTATTTTTTGATGTATGGATGATGGCCGTAATCTCGTGCCAAGATTACATAGGATAAAGTAAAAACTGACGGTTTCCGATTGTTGCGCTAGCACTTTACTCGGGAATAATTGTGCTGGTACGCCAACAAGGCTGAAGCGCGAGGCCAATAGCAATAAAGGGACCGTGGACGATTTGAGGTGGTTAGTTGTAGTACTATGAAATTGCCGCGGTGGCCTCAGCCCTGTCCGTGTTACAAGTTAGTCAAGGACACTGACGGCCATATCAATTGAATGCGAACCGGAAAGCGGTTCTCCGCGTTTCCCGCCTGCTGTTCGTTCTGCCGCTACAATATATGCTTCGCTCTTTTTTTCCTCTTTTCTTATTATGATTATTCTCCACGATATAATTCCGCGTTATCTGTTGAGAACTGTGTAACTATTCCTTAATTTTTGTTTTCGGGTTTTGCAATCCTGGAGTCTGCAGACTGTTCTGGATCACGGATGTCATTATCCCCGTTGACCATTCGGGCCATATCCGCAAGACCACGTTCATCGACCATCAGGTCGCAAAAAAGTGTTCTTTCTTTTGCAAGTCCGTCCTCGAGCTCCCATTCGGAAGAGCCTCTTATTAATTTTTTAATATGTGCGGAAGCACGAGCAGATTTTTCCGATAACTTCTTGGCTATCTCTCTCGCACGGGCGACAACGTCTCCGTCAATACATTCCATAGCGATGCCATAAGAGACAGCCTCATCAGGGGAAAGGGTTCTCCCTAACAATTCCATTTCCAAGGCTTTTGCCTGACCTATCAGGCGCGGTAATCTTTGCGTACCACCGGCACCAGGTAAAATACCTATATTTATTTCCGGGAGGCCAAGATCGTACGGGCCTTGTTTAACCAAACGGAAATCACAGGCGAGGACCATTTCGAAACCACCGCCCATTGCACTACCATTGATCGCAGCAATAAAGACCACTGACATCTCTTCAATGCGACGATAACAGGCATGAATTGCAGCTTCTGGAACGGGCCGGTCCGCTGAAAATGTCAAGCCTCGTTTTGCCATTTTCTGGCTGTTAGCCAATAAGACACCAACATCAAAATGTCGGATAAAGACGTCCGGCTCGTTGCCGGTCAGTATGACCACGCGAAGAGCTTCATCTTTCTCAGCATTGTCGAGAAAATCAACAAATGCATCGACCATTGGATCATCCATATAGCCATGTGGTGGGTTGTTAAATTTTACGATCCAAATAGTTTCAGTTTTTTCTACAATCATTCTGGGTGTCATCTGATTTCCTACTCAAGAAGGTTTGTCGTCAGGAATAATCATTATTTTTCCGATACTGTCACATTAAATTCATGCAGGTACATAATTTCGTTCAGGCAGTGGCGCTTGCAAGTCACCCATACGTCAAAAGCTTTGGCACGGCATTGCGTCAATTTGTTTCGATTGATTAGGTGACGTTGGGCATTGAAAACACTATAGGTAGCTGAGTGAATATATAGAACCGTTTGGAGCTGAGCCTGAAGACTTAAACCGCTACATTTTTTGTTCTCAGCGCCGGATTGGACAATGTGAATTTTCGTCTCGATTGTTGGACCTTTTGTTGTCGATAAACTCAGCAGTTACGCTTATAGTTCGAAATGCTTTATGATAGAATTTCAGTTTATCTATGATGATTTTCGTTGGCGCGAAGCCTTGTTTCTTCAATAATTTACGCATCAGTTTCAAGGCCGCCTTGGCGTTTCGTTTGGATTGTACGAGAAAATCCAGAACTTCACCTTCACTATCAACAGCGCGCCAAAAATAATGTCTCTTTCCACGAATAACGATAACCATTTCATCCATATGTCATTGGGAATAGGGCAGGAAGACCTCAAATTTCTCGCAATCGGCGCATCGAATTATTGAAACTAGGGCCTTACCATTTCATAGGAGATATCCAACCCGCGCTCCACAAGAATATCTTCAACGTCCCGATAGCTCAATGTAAATCGAGCGTAAAGCCAGACAGCGTGTCGAATGATGTGGAGCGGGAAAGTTAATGTGACATCTTCTATCAGTCGAAAAAACAAGTGATGTGATTTTTACTAGCCAAAACGTTCCTGCTGGGTCATCATTAGAAAAATAAAAAACTAATTAAGAATAAAATAAACAATAATTTTTTTCGGGGGGGACGCAGGGCATACAGGGAAATTCTCAGAATTAGTGCGGGATAAACTCTGATGGGCTGTGTAATAGTAGGTGAGTGTGAACAACAAATCAGAAGATGCATCAGTTGCGCGCACAGTAGCATCTGAGCCACTGTTGAGTGTCCAGAATGTCAGTGTAAATTTCGGTGGTATTATTGCTTTGGACGGTGTGTCCTTTGACATACCATCCGGTCAAGTGATCGGACTTATCGGGCCAAACGGTGCCGGAAAGACGACACTTTTTAACTGTATCAGCAAACTTTATACGGTGAATAACGGCGATATTCTGTTTCAGGGGCAATCTATCTTGCAAACCCCTGTCCACAAGATGAGCTCACTCGGCATTGGCCGAACATTCCAGAATTTGGCGCTTTTCGAGAATTTGAATGTGCTGGATAATATTATGATCGGCGGACATAGTACGGGAAAGACCGACTATTTGAGCAACGCCCTTCATTTGCCATGGATGAAACGGGAAGAACGTGACCTGCGGCAACGGGCGATGGAGGTTCTGCATTTCATGGGCCTTGAAGATACAGCCCTGCAACGCATTGGCGATCTGCCTTTTGGCGTCAAGAAGCGGCTGGAAATTGCCCGCGCCCTGCTTAGCAAACCCAAATTGCTGATGATGGATGAGCCTGCAGGCGGCCTGAACCATAACGAACTTTCTGATCTGATAAACACCATTCGCCGTATTCGGGATGAGTTCGGCACCACAGTTTTGTTGGTCGAGCATCACATGGGGCTTGTGATGGAGGTTTCTGAAAAAGTGATTGCACTCAGTTTCGGTCGAAAATTGGCGGAAGGCCCGCCAGAGGTCATTCAGAAACATCCGGATGTCATCGAAGCCTATCTGGGGACGGGTAAGAAATGAGTCAAATTCTAGAAGTTACCAACCTGGAAGCCTCTTACGGGCAAACCAAGGTGTTGAATGGACTGGATTTCAGCCTCGAAGAAGGCGGTGTCACCACCATACTCGGCGCCAATGGTGCTGGCAAGACAACCACCTTGCGGGCGATCAGCGGTATGGTCACGACCAAAGGACAAATCAACTTTTCTGGCAAAGATATCGCTCAATTAAAGACAGCCGATATCACGCGCGAGGGCATTGCCCATGTGCCCGAAGGGCGCGGTACTTTTGTTCGCATGTCGGCACACGAAAATCTGCTGATGGGAGCCTATAGTCGTAATGATAAATCCGAAATCGCTCATGATCTGGAACGGGTCTATACCTATTTTCCAGTCCTAAAGGAACGACGGACCCAGCAGGCCGGCACGTTGAGTGGCGGAGAAGCTCAGATGCTGGCGGTCGGCCGCGCCCTGATGCTAAGGCCGCGTTTGCTGTTACTGGATGAGCCCTCTTTTGGGCTTGCTCCATTGATTGTGCAGGAGCTGTTTGAAATCCTCAAACGGATCAATGTTGAGGATGGCGTCAGCATGCTGCTCGTTGAACAGAATGCAGCGCTGGCACTGGAACTGGCCGATCAAGCGTATCTTCTGGAAACAGGTAGTATCGTTCTTTCAGGATCGTCAGAATCCATTCTTGAAAACGAGACCGTACGTCGGTCCTACTTAGGTTATTAGGGCGTTTACCATGGATCTTTTTTTACAACAAATTCTGACTGGCCTAGCCAACGGCGCAATATATGCATGTTTGGCGCTGGCGGTTGTCATGATCTATCAGGCCATTGACCATTTCAATTTCGCTCAAGGCGAAATGGCGATGTTCAGTACCTATATATGCTGGTCCATGATCGCAGTCGGCATCCCCTACTGGGTCGCGTTTTTCCTGACGATCGTTATTTCCTTCCTTGCTGGGATCGCTATTGAACGCATTATCTTCAAACCATTGCATAATGCCCCGGTCCTCAGTCATATCGTTGTGTTTATTGGCTTGCTTGCCATTTTCAACAGCGCGGCAGGAGCGATCTGGGATCACACCATTAAAACCTTCCCATCGCCGTTTCCGGAAGGCTCCTTTCAGGGGCTGATCGGTATGCATGAGGTCGGTATGTTCTTTATCACTCTGATTTTGCTGGCGGCCATATTCTGTTTCTTCCGCTTTACCCGTATTGGTCTGGCCATGCAGGCGGCGGCGGCAAATCCTGCTTCTGCTGCCCTTGTTGGTATTCGCGTCGGCTGGATGTTGGCGCTGGGTTGGGGACTGGCGGCGGCTATTGGTGCTGTGGCCGGTATGATGATCGCTCCCATTGTTTTCCTGGATCCAAATATGATGCTGGGTATTTTGCTGTACGGATTTGCGGCAGCAATCGTGGGGGGGATTACCAGCCCTGGCGGTGCTGTAGCTGGCGGCTTCCTCGTTGGGATCATAGAAAATCTCGCGGGCACGTATATTCCAGCTATCGGCAGTGAGCTGAAGCTCACGGTCGCACTTGTACTAATTGTGACCGTATTGTTATTCAAGCCAAATGGACTATTCGGCAAATCAATTGTGACCAGGGTGTAATCATATGACAACGGAAGTAAATATGACGGATTCAAAACTGATCGCTGCTGCCCGGATTAATTTTAAATGGGTTGCCGTTTTTATTGCCCTTGGGGCCGCGTTGCCATTCGTTGTGGAAGGCTATACGACATTTCAGGGCACGTTGGTGATGATTTATGCCATCGCCATTTTGGGGCTGAACCTGTTGACCGGATTTAACGGCCAGTTTTCCCTTGGGCATAGTGCCTTTTATGCCATTGGTGCCTATACGGCGGCTATTCTGGTCTATCATCTGGATTTTCCAGTTTATGTGACCATTCCACTGGGCGGCATTGTCTGCTTTGTCGCTGGATTTCTTTTTGGTTTGCCGGCCCTCAGACTCGATGGACTTTATCTGGCTTTGGCAACCTTTGCCCTAGCCGTTGCCGTCCCGCAGATCTTGAAATCCTCGCATCTGGAAGGATTGACCGGTGGGGTTCAGGGGCTAGATCTTTTCCGGCCCGACGTTCCTGAGTTTCTGCCTTTCACCATGGATCAATGGTGGTATTTAATTACTTTCGTGATCTTACTTCTGCTGTTCTGGGCCGCCTGGAATCTTATCAATAGCCGGTCTGGACGGGCTATGATGGCGATCCGCGACAATCCGATTGCCGCACGTTCCATGGGCGTTAACAGCTCATTATATAAGTCCCTGACTTTTGGTGTCAGCGCATTCTATACCGGTATTGCTGGTGCTCTTAGTGCCATTATTATTGAATTCGTTGCCCCGGACAGCTTTACGTTCCAACTGTCGATCCTGCTTTTCATCGGCTTGGTCGTTGGTGGTACGGGATCAATCTGGGGAGCAATCTTCGGCGGATTGTTTATTTTGATGGTTCCCAATATTGCCGAAGAAATATCAACAGGCCTTTCTTATGCTGTATTTGGCATAATACTTATCCTCGTAATTTATGTCATGCCTTCGGGTTTGGCAGGCCTGGTCAATATTCTAAAAGTGCGGTTAAAGAAGAGGTTTTGACATAATAACCGCCTACTGGAAGGACTACCGTATCGACAATACGGCAACAATAAACAGGAGGTACTAATGAAAAACGGGAGAAATCTAACTCTGGCTTTAGCCGCTGCTGCTGTCATGGGAATGACCGCAGGTTCTGCTCTGGCCGAAAAAAATTACGGACCAGGTGTCACGGATACCAGTATCAAACTTGGCAATACCAATCCATATAGTGGCCCGGCTGCGGCTTATGGCACGATTGGTAAGGCGATTAATGCTTATTTTGACAAAGTCAATAAAGAGGGTGGCGTCAACGGTCGGCAGATTGAGTTTATCTCTCTGGATGACGGCTATAGTCCGCCTAAAACCAAAGAGCAGACCCGGAAATTGGTCGAAAAAGAAAAAGTTCTTCTGGTTTTTCAGGGCCTGGGAACACCAACCAACTCGGCAGTCCATAATTATATGAACAAGAAAAAGGTGCCTCAGCTGTTTGTCGCAACTGGCGCGACCAAATGGGGCCAACCGGACAAATACCCGTGGACCATGGGCTGGCAGCCAAGTTATCAGACCGAAGGTAAATTGTTCGGTGCATATATTTTGGAAAATGTCAAAGATCCCAAGATTGGAATTCTGTATCAAAATGATGATTACGGTAAAGACTACATAACGGGCTTAAGAGCAAAACTTGGTGATATGGCGGATAAATATATTGTCGCCGAAGAAAGCTACGAAGTAACCGATCCCACCATAAATTCACAGATTATCAAGCTGAAAGCCAGCGGTGCGAATGTCTTCTTTAACGTCGCGACACCAAAATTTGCCGCGCAGGCAATCAAGAAGGTTCGTGAACTTAACTGGGATCCAGTATTTTTGAACAATTCTGTCGCCAACTCAGTCGGCTCTGTCTACAAGCCCGCCGGTCTTGAAAATTCAAAAGGGATTATCTCGCTTCAGTATTACATGGATCCAACAAGTCCAGAAACACAGAAAACCGAACCCTACAAAAAATGGAAAGCCTGGATGGCAGAATATTATCCCGACGGTGACCTTATCAATACCTTTAATGTCTATGGATATCTGGCTGCCCAGACCATGGTCGCGGTTCTGGAACAGGCCGGTGACAATCTCACCCGTGAAAATGTCATGAAAGAAGCCGCCAACCTGGATCTTGATCTAGATATGATGCTGCCAGGCGTTGACATTAAAACCAGTGCAACAGATTTCTATCCAATTGAAAAAATGATGCCGGTCCAGTTCAACGGCGAGCGTCCAGTTCCAATCGGTAAAGTGGTCTCAGCAAACTGATCGCTTCCAAAACATACTTCTGACTAATTCAGAAAAATCAGGGCAGAGGGTGGAAATCCTCTGCCTTTTCGTTTGGCACTTATGACTGC
>JBALXM010000083.1:0-12100 GCA_036960695.1 Sneathiella sp. | reverse complement strand
CTTCCAAAAGAAAGCGATTGGGAATTCACCAATAGCGCAAAACCCACTGCAAAAGCTGGTGAAGTTGTGGTTAAGGTTCATTATGTGTCCCTTGACCCTGCGATGCGCGGATGGATGAATGATGCTAAATCCTACATCGCACCGGTTGGTATTGGTGAAGTGATGCGCGCGGGCACTGTTGGGGAAGTGGTCGAATCCAATAATCCTGCTTTTGCTGTTGGGGATAGTGTCACCGGTTATCATGGCGTGCAGCAATACGGCGTGTCTGATGGTAAGGATCTTGTGAAAGTTGATCCTAAACTAGCACCGCTGGAAAGTTATTTAGGTGGTCTTGGTATGCCAGGCCTTACAGCCTTCTTTGGTCTCACCGATGTGGGTGCTGTAAAAGAAGGGGATACAGTTCTAGTCTCCGGTGCTGCTGGTGCGGTTGGATCTCTTGTCGGTCAAATCGCAAAGATTAAGGGCGCGCGGGCAATCGGTATCGCGGGCGGTGCCGATAAGTGCAAATATGTTGTAGAAGAGCTCGGCTTTGATGAGTGCATTGATTACAAAGCGGATACTTTCCTGAGCGACATTAAGGCGCCTCTTAAAGGTGGCGTTGACGTCTACTTTGATAATGTTGGCGGTGACATTCTGGATTTGGCAATGGCCCGTCTTAATCGACATGCTCGCGTTGTTATTTGTGGTGCGATTTCGCAATATAACAACACAACCCCCGTTAAAGGCCCTGCAAATTATCTCAACCTTTTGGTTCAGCATGCGAGAATGGAAGGCTTTGTCGTCTTTGATTATGTCGCGCGTTACGCAGAAGGTGTTCAGCAATTGGCCACATGGCACGCCCAAGGAAAACTCAAATTTAAAGAGCATGTGGATACGGGAATTGAAAACTTCCCATCCACTTTCCTCAAACTCTTTACAGGGGAAAATTTCGGTAAGCTTGTGCTGAAAGTGAACAAAGACTAACTGAATTTTACCCATGGCAGCGCAAGAGACTTTGCGCAAATGGATTCTAGTCTTTAGCCAGCGTGACACATGTGGTATGTCACGCTGGCTATTTTATTTAAGACGCTCGACACTTGGTGCCTCGATGGGCGCTGGACGAGATCAGGAAATACCATGAGTAAGCTACAGGCCACGAGTAAGCTACAGGAACGTGTTGTCAATCGGCGCACATTTGCCATCATCGCCCATCCGGATGCGGGTAAAACAACACTGACTGAAAAATTGTTGTTGTTTGGCGGTGCCATTCAGCTGGCGGGTGCCGTGAAAACACGGGGCGAGCAACGGCGTGCGCGATCTGACTGGATGAAGGTGGAGCGGGAGCGCGGTATTTCCGTCGCATCCTCCGTCATGACGTTTGATTATCATGGTAAGACCTTCAACTTGCTCGATACGCCGGGCCATGAAGATTTTAGTGAAGATACGTATCGTACGCTAACCGCCGTTGATAGCTCGGTCATGGTTCTTGATGGCGCGAAGGGTATCGAGTCTCAAACCCGTAAATTGTTTGAGGTGTGCCGTCTTCGCGACATGCCCATCACGACCTTTATTAACAAGTTTGACCGGGAATCACTGGATCCGTTTGAGCTGTTGGATGATATCGAAAAAACTCTAGCGCTGGATGTTGTTCCTGCTAGTTGGCCTATTGGAATGGGCCGTAGCTTTCTTGGCTGTTACGATTTGTTTAAAGACAAACTTGTATTGGTGAGTAAAAGCAAGAACAACCATCTGGATGAAGGGGTTGTTTGTAATGGCATTGACGATCCGAAAATCGATGAATTGTTGCCAGCGGATTATGCCGCTAAATTGCGTGAAGATGTGGAAATGATCCGGGAGTTGTGTCCTAAATTCGATCAAGAAGCGTTTCTTGATGGGACGATGACGCCGGTGTATTTTGGCAGTGCTGTCAATAATTTTGGCGTCGAAACCTTACTCAACGGCATAACGGATATGGCGCCGTCACCGCGACCGGCACCGACGGCAACGCGAACTATTGACCCAACGGAGTCAAAAGTCTGCGGCTTTATCTTTAAAATTCAAGCCAACATGGACCCTAAACATCGGGATCGTATTGCCTTTTTACGCCTGGTGTCTGGGCATTTCAAACGGGGCGCGAAGCTGAAGCATATTCGTTCCGGTAAGATTATGAATATTCACAATCCCGTTTTGTTTTTGGCTCAGGACAGGGAGCTTGCAGAAGAAGCTTGGCCGGGGGACATCATTGGTATTCCCAACCATGGCAATCTTCGAATTGGGGATGCGCTGACGGAAGGTGAAGATCTTCGTTTCGTTGGGATTCCAAGTTTTGCGCCTGAACTTTTGCAAAGAGTACGCCCCGTTGATCCCATGCGGGCGAAGCATTTGGGACGTGCCCTTATTCAAATCGCAGAAGAGGGAGCTGCACGGACTTTCAAAACCAGTCTCGGTTCTAATTGGATCGTTGGTGTTGTCGGCGGTTTGCAGTTTGAAGTTCTGGCGGATCGTATTCGCACGGAATATGATATTCCTGTGAATTTTGAACAGACAGAGCTTTTTACCGCTCGATGGGTGGAGCATGACGATCATCGGGAATTGAAAAAATTCATCGATGCCAATCAGGCGTCTTTGGCTGAAGATCATGATGAAGCGCCTGTTTTTCTTGCGCGGAATGCTTGGCATTTGGAGCGGGCAGAGAAAGACTGGCCTGATATCAAATTCCAAAAAACGAAAGAACAACTAACTTAAGGAGGATCAAATGCCATCATTTGATATTGTTTCCAAAACGGATCTAAGTGAAGTCGAAAATGCGTTGAATAATGTGCGCCGTGAAATTGAAACACGATACGATTTTAAGGGGAGCAGTTGTTCGATTGAACGGGCGGAAAGTATTTTGACTATCCGTGCTGATGACGATTTGAAATTGAAGCAGATGCATGAATTGTTACAAGGGCATCTGACACGCCGTAGCGTGGATGCGGCTGTTCTTGATTATAAAGATCCGGAGCCATCAGCAGGCCAAAGTGTCCGCCAACAAGTGATTGTCCGTGAAGGTCTTGAAAAAGATTTGGCCAAAAGCCTTGTGAAGCAGATAAAGGCCTCGAAAATAAAAGTGCAAGTTTCCATTCAAGGAGATGAACTTCGGGTTACCGGAAAAAAACGCGATGAACTTCAAGAGGTTATCGCATTTTGCAAAGGGTTAGAATTCGAAATGCCCCTGCAATATGTAAACTTCCGCGACTAAGAGGGTTAAGTGGTAGCCTATAAGCTACCACTTCCGCCAAATCGGCGTTTCTCCACCTTCTCAAGCTTGCTGTCAGAGAGAGTTAAAATATACAGGTCGCCATAAATATTGGGACCTTCTTCTGTGCCGCCAAATCTTGCAAAAATATGATCCAAGTTACTTGTATTTCCCACCCATAGGGTCGTTTTTCCGCTGTTCTCTTCTACGATCCGTGATGCTACGCCAGAGGTGTCAATAACGGATATTTCGATGTTATGTGCGTGGGATAGGGGGCGAACTGTGTCTATGTTTCTCTTTTTAGCAGGGCTGTAGATCGCATCGATTGTTAGATGAGACAACGCGCTGACTAAAGCTTTTGCGCGCGATTTCCCCTTGGCATTAAGATCTGTCTGGCCAACATCTCGGTCAGCATGGCGGATTAAAATGACAGTTGATATTGTCCCTTTCTCTGAATATATCTGCGAGGCGCAGCCGCTCAAAAAAAAGGCTAAGAGCATTAACGCCCCTAGCCTAGAATAGTCTGTTATTGATCTCATCGTCACTCCCCTCAAATTAGTACATCTTGTTTTAATGATATAGTAAATTTGAAGGGTGTTTAGCGAATTATCAAATGCGCCAAACTTAATCGGCTGAAATGGCGTATATATCCGTAACCTCTAGTGTCCCATCACATAGAATTTCTCCATTTTCCACCATCATAAGGATGTGGGAGAAGACTGAACGGGCTGCCGCTGGATGCAGATAGTCAGGAACATCTGTGTACATTTTCTTGACCATGGACGGAATATCCATTGGCCCGTCTTTTAAACAGTCCTTTATTTGCGCCATTCTGCCATGTCGGTGAGCGATTAAGCCTTTAACAAAGGGGTGCGGATCTTCGATAGCAGGGCCATGGGTAGGCCAATATTTCACATGATCAAAATCGAGCAGCTTGGCGAGGCTATCCATATATTGTTTCATATCGCCATCAGGGGGAGAGACTATGGTCGTGGACCATCCCATGACATGATCCCCAGAAAAGAGGGTCTTCTCTTCCATTAATTCGAAGCAAATGTGATTGGAAAGATGTCCGGGTGTGTGAAAGGCCTTCATTGACCAGCCGTCACCCTTAATGACATCGCCGTCTTTAATACGTATGTCCGGTACAAAATCCAGATCACCGCCTTCTTCAGGTTCTATGCTAGGTTTTCCGCTGCCGTGGGGGCCGAAACCATAAGTCTTTGCGCCGGTTTTGACTTTCAGAGGTTCTGCCGCTGGGGAATGGTCATGATGGGTATGCGTTACTAAAATATGGGAAATTACCTCCCCCTCTGTCGCCTTTAATATGGCAGCCACATGATCATCATCTAGCGGTCCTGGATCAATAACGGCAACAGATCCACGCCCAATAATGTATGTTCCCGTACCATGAAGGGTGAACGGGCTTGGGTTCTTTGCAATGACCCGTCGGATAAGAGGGCTTAACTCATTTGCAACACCGTATTCGAAGTCTAGCTCTTTTTTGAAAGGTATTGAGACCGCCATGTTACCACTTTCCTAATGTTATTTTTTGTTCATCACAGGTTTTTCTTAAGGTAATTGATTTTTGCTTATTGGTTAAGTGAATACAGAATCTTTTAATTTCGAAAGCGAAGGTGGGCAAAAAGAGTTCTTGGGTGGTGGGGGAATGGGAAAACATTCAATTCTTATTTAGAGTGCATAAGATTTATCTGTAAAATAGAATTTGTCTATTCGTTAAACATAGAGAAGTTATACGGTAAAATTCTGTAATACGTGTCGTCTTTATAAAATTAGGTGCCCCACATACAGGAAAAACAAGTATAATAAAATATTAACTTCATAATAGTGATAGTAAAAATACTTAATAAAAAACCATAAAGTAAATGAATACAGAAAAAATAATGTATAAAAAGAAAGTCAATTTATTAATAACTGTAAAAAAATAATAAAAAAAATATTTATTCTTTAAAATTTCAAAATGAACGTAATATTATTACGTATGTACGCGAATAGTATTTGGAAAATATCAATCGGGTATGTTGACCTTTAAATAAAAAGCCGACTATACTTTTTTCCTGACTGCTGCGTGTGTCCGAACTTTCACGTAGCGGCAATAAATATAAAAATAATAATCGGACAAAAAAATTGGGAGGCCGCTCTGTTTGAGTTTTTACAGTTGGTCATTGGCGGCGTGTCTATCGGATGCATCTATGCTCTGGTCGCGTTAGGCTTTGTATTGATCTATAAGGCGACGGAAGTCGTGAATTTTGCCCAGGGCGAGTTGATGATGCTCGGGGCGTTTCTTGCCTATACTTTTATCTCTATTCTCGGTTGGAACTACTGGCTTGGCGCAGGTGCTGCCATTGCTTGTATGTTCGTCGTGGGAAATGTTACGGATAGAGTAATCTTGCGGCCAGTTTTGGGACAGCCGCAATTTTCAATCGTTATGGTAACCATCGGCTTTGGATATGTGGCAAGAAGTGTCGCTGGGATGATGCCCGGTTGGGGCACGGAAACATACGCAATTTCGACCCCCTTCTCCAGTGAGGGAATGCAAATTATACCGGCGTCCATGGGATCGCTTGTTATTTCGCAAACGGATCTGTCGGTTATCATCGCCACATTTCTTTTATGCGCGCTGCTCTATGGGTTTTTCACCTACACGCGTCTTGGTGTCGCTATGCAGGCATCGTCACAAAACCAGCTTGCCTCCTACTATATGGGAATTCCGGTTAAGTCCGTTTTCTCCATGATTTGGGGGATCAGTGCGGCATCAGCTGCCGTTGCGGGCATTTTACTTGCACCAACAACCTTGATTGATACAAGCATGGGTTTCTTAGGTCTCAAAGCCTTTCCGGCCGCGGTCCTTGGGGGCTTTGGCTCCATTCCGGGGGCCGTTGTCGGTGGTTTGATCATTGGCATTATTGAGACGCTGGCTGGCTTCTACCTTCCGCCCGGTTTCAAAAATGTGGCGGCATACGTTATCTTGTTGATTGTTTTAGTAGTTCGGCCTCAAGGCCTGTTCGGTCAGAAAACAGGAAAGAGGGTGTAATTATGCGGTTTCTTTTTAAAACAAATTACGAGCAGGATATCAAGATTGCCAAGCATTCTGGATATGTCTGGTCTTACGCAGCATTATTGGTGATCCTTCTTGCTGTTCCTTATTTACTCGATGATTATTACGTTGGGCAGATGACACAGCTCTTCATCATGGCCATTGCTGGGACCGGCCTGATGATCCTTGCAGGATATACGGGCTTGGTCAGTCTGGGGCATGCTGCTTTTTTTGGCATTGGTGCTTATACTGAAGCTGTTCTGTCAGGGAATGGCGTGGTTCTACCCTTTATGGACGAGCCGATCATCTTCTCCTTCTTCTTATCCTTCCCACTAGCGGGTGTTTTCGCGGCAATAGCGGGCGTGGCAATTGGTATTCCAGCGTTACGATTGACCGGTGTCTATTTGGCAATCGCAACATTTGCTTTCGCGATCATTGTGGAGGAAGTGCTCTCTCGTTGGGAAAGTGTGACGAATGGATATTCGGGCCTTCTGGTCGAGTCTATTTTTCTGGGAGACATGGAACTCACTGACGGTCTTCCTTTCTACTTTCTTTGTTTAGGCGTTTTAATCGCCGTTATCCTCTTTTCGTTAAATCTTCTGCGATCTCCTACTGGAAGGGCGATGATGGCGGTACGGGATTCTGAGATTTCAGCGCAAAGTATGGGCGTTAATTTGGCAAAAACCAAAACGACCGCCTTCGCCATTAGTGCTGGAATAACGGGCCTTGCAGGCGCTCTGTTTGGCCATAAATTGGGTTTTCTATCTCCAGAAAGCTTCACCGTTCTGCAATCCATGGAGCTTTTGGTTCTCGTGATTGTTGGCGGCTTAGGATCACTTCATGGTGCGGTTTTTGGTGCAATCTTTGTTTTGGCATTACCGCAAGGCCTCGCAATTTTAAAAGATTTTCTACCAACAGCGCTGGCAGAACAACCTGGGCTGGAGCCGTTAATCTTTGGATTGCTTTTGATCTTCTTTATCATCTTCGAGCCAATGGGTATTTATGGCAGATGGCTAAAAGTGAAACTCTATTTCCAGATGTTTCCACTTTACAAAAAATCGACATTCAAACGCCAAAAATCCTATATGAAGTCTGAGAGGTTGAAATGACCCTTTTCAAAGCTGAAAACTTGGCCATTAATTTTGGCGGTGTGAAGGCCGTAGATGGTGTCAATTTCGATATCAAAAAGGGTGAGTGTTTTACAATTATCGGACCCAATGGGGCTGGTAAAACAACAATCTTTAACTTGATTAGTCGAATTTATGATTCTACT
This sequence comes from Sneathiella sp., assembly GCA_036960695.1. Classification (GTDB taxonomy): domain Bacteria; phylum Pseudomonadota; class Alphaproteobacteria; order Sneathiellales; family Sneathiellaceae; genus Sneathiella. The sequence continues at coordinate 4,552 of JBALXM010000083.1, read as the reverse complement.
GACGGGAAAATGACCTTCGATGGAAAAGATATAACCAACGCGGCGCCTCACGATATCGCTGGGATGGGGATTGCGCGTACTTTCCAGAATATTGAATTGTTTGAACATGCAAGCGTTCTACAAAATTTGCTGGTCGGCCGTCATTGTCACAGCAAAACTAAACTTTTATCGGAATTGTTATTCTTACCGTCTGTTCGACGGGCAGAGCTTGCCCATCGGGAGAAGGTAGAGGAGATCATAGGGTTTCTTGATCTTCAACATTACCGCGATAGTTTGATTATGAACTTACCCTATGGGGTTCGTAAGGTAGTTGAATTGGGCCGTGCGCTTTGTACTGAGCCCAAGTTGATTTTGCTCGATGAACCCTCCTCTGGGCTCAATGTGGAAGAGACGAAGGATATGTCTTTTTGGATTGAAGACATCAAACGAGACCTCGGTATCACGGTTTTGATGGTGGAGCACGATATGGGACTTGTGTCTGAAGTGTCTGATCGTGTGCTGGTGCTCAATTACGGACGGATGCTGGCATATGGGACGCCTCAAGAAGTCCAGAGTGATCCAGAAGTTATCAAAGCGTATCTGGGGGGATAGTATGAGTGATCCAATTTTAAAAGTCCGAAACATTGAAACCTTCTATGGGCCAATCATGGCAATTAGAGGGGTCTCCTTAGAAGTGAATGAGGGATCCATCGTTACGGTTCTTGGTGCTAATGGCGCCGGTAAAACCACAATTCTTAAAACAATTAGCGGCGTGATGGACCCTTTAAAAGGATCTGTTTCATTCAACGGTAAGGAAATTCAAAAGAATGACCCTGATTGGGTGATGCGGCAGGGGATAAGTCATGTGCCTGAGGGGCGGGAGGTTTTTCCTTTTCTCAGCATTCATGATAATCTGATGATGGGAGCTTACACGCGGAATGATAAAGATGAAATTGCTCGGGATATCGAGTTAGTTCATGGTTATTTTCCGATTTTGAAAGAACGCTCTGATCAGCCTGCTGGCCAACTGTCTGGTGGCGAGCAGCAGATGTTGTCCATAAGTCGGGCGTTGATGGCGCGGCCGAAATTGATGTTGTTGGACGAGCCGAGCCTTGGATTGAGCCCGCTTCTTGTGAAGGAGATTTTCACCATCATCAAGCGCCTGAATGTAGAGCAAGGTATGACCATGCTTTTGGTCGAGCAAAATGCGAACATCGCCTTGAATACTGCAGATTTTGGGTATGTTCTCGAGGTTGGCCGGATTGTGATGGAAGATACCACTGCGAACCTTCTCGATAAAGACGATATCAAGGAATTCTATTTAGGTATGCAGGACCATGGAGTTAGGGGTACACGCCGTTGGAAAAAACGGAAAACTTGGCGCTAAATGGCCCTCATGTCAGGAGATAGTTTAATGAATGCAATAACATACCCGCCTACAGTGATTGATGGGGCCGATACGACAACAAAACTGTTTTGGATGCGCGTAAAGCAGTTTGGTGACAAGACAGCCATGCGGGAGAAGGATCTTGGTATCTGGCGCACAATAACCTGGGCCGATTATGGAGACAAAGCACGCTTGTTAGGACTTGGTTTGGTGTCCTTGGGGCTTGAACGGGGGGATACGGTTTCTATCCTCAGCGACAATAATCCCGAATGGCTCTATTTCGATATGGGGATTTTGGGGGTTGGTGGGATCGGCAACGGGGTTTACACAACGGATAGTTCGATCCAGGTCGAGTATCTTTGTAAGGATTCAAACACCAGATACTTTGTCGCAGAAAACGAAGAGCAACTAGATAAAATACTCACCGTTCGAGATAAAATTCCGGGCCTTCGCAAGATTATCGTGTTGGATATGGATGGGCTTCATGATCTTGATGATGAAATGATCATTAGCATCGATGAGCTTTACAAGCTGGGCGATGCGTATCACAAAAAGAACCCGAACTTTTGGGAAGAGGCTGTCGCATTGTCAAAGCCTTCTGACCTTGCGATTTTGATTTATACATCGGGTACCACTGGGCCTCCTAAAGGGGCAATGATATCCCATAAAAATTTGATGTTCCAAATTTCAAATTTGACGCCTATCGTTGGTTTTGGGCCGGACGATGAGCAACTATCGTTTCTACCTTTATGCCATATTGCTGAGCGGTCTTTTTCAGTTTTCTTACCTTTATTTGCAGGATCCATTGTGAATTTTGTAGAAGGTTTGGACACCGTGCCGGAGAATATACGCGAAGTATCGCCGACGATCTTCTTTGCGGTTCCCAGAATTTGGGAAAAGTTCTTTTCTTCAATTTCTCTGCAATTGAGTGATGCAACATTGTTGCAGAAACTCGCTTACAAATTAGCGATTGATACAGGACATGCGGTAGCGGAATGTAAGCTTGATGGTCGTGAGCCTTCTTCTCTTCTTAAGGTTAAGTTCTGGCTGGCTGACAGGTTTGTTCTTAAAAATATTAAAAGGTTCTTGGGCTTGGATAGAGCGCATTATCTTGGAACTGGCGCGGCACCAATCTCACCTGATCTTATTCGCTGGTACTTAGCGCTGGGGCTGGAGATGTTTGAAATTTATGGTCAAACGGAAAATGTTGGACTGGCAACATCAAACTTAGCCGATAAATTCAAACTGGGAACCGTTGGTCCTGCCGTCCCTAATACCGAAGTGAGCATATCTGACGCGGGCGAAATTTTGCTGAAGGGGCCTCATGTGTTTATGGGGTATTTGAACCAGCCAGAGAAAACCGCTGAAACTGTAGTGGGCGGTTGGCTTCATACTGGGGATGTAGGTTATATCGATAATCAGGGTTTTGTGAAAATCACTGATCGGATGAAGGATATTATCATCACAGCAGGTGGTAAAAATATTACGCCATCCGAGATTGAAAATCAGCTGAAATTTAGTCCCTATGTGTCTGATGCTGTTGTTATTGGCGATAAGCGTAAATACCTCACTTGCTTGATAATGATTGATCAGGAAAATGTAGAGAAATTCGCACAAGATCATGATGTGCCTTTCACTAATTTCAAAAGCTTGTGTAAGGCGAAAGAAGTTCAGGATCTGATTTGGGTTGAAATTGAGAAAGTAAATAAAGGTTTTGCTCAAGTTGAGACAATCAAAAAATTCTGTTTAATCGACAAAATTTTGACGGCTGAAGACGACGAGCTTACGCCAACAATGAAATTGAAACGCTCTTTTGTAAATAAGAAATACAAGGGACTTATTGATACAATGTATTGAGGAGAGGAAGGAGCCCGCTAATCTGACATTTGGGAGATGTGTGTTTGTTTGAAAATTATAATCTGGGAGGAAGATAATGAAACGAAGAAGTTTTTTCCGTATTGGCCTATCTGCAGTGGCGACCATTGCAGCTGTAACAGCTATGACCGGTCTTGGTTATGCGGAACAGGGAATTAAAGACGACAAAATTATTTTGGGGTCTCATCAACCTTTGTCTGGCCCCGTTGCTTTATGGGGCGTGCCGGTCACAAACGGTATGCGTATGGCAGTTGAAGAAATCAATGCACGCGGCGGCATTCATGGTCGTACGCTTGAGCTCATTGTTGAAGACACTGCTTATCAGCAAAACAAAGCGGCGCAAGCAGGCGATAAGCTCCTTAAGCGCGATAAAGTGTTTGCGCTGGTTGGACCTCTTGGAACGCCGACGAACATGGTGACAATGCCTCGGGCTCTAAAACGGGGTGTTTTGAACATATTTCCTTTGTCTGCGGCAAAAGAAATGTATGAACCACATCATGCTTTGAAATTCTCTAATTTAACGCCCTATGACGATCAGATGCGTGCGGCTGTTAAATATTTTGTTGAGAAAGAAGGCGTTAAGCAAATTGGTGTTCTTTATCAAGATGATGATTTTGGAAAGAACGTTCTTTTGGGATGTGAAGATCAAGCAAAAGCTATGGGCTTACCGCCTGTCGTGAAAACCAACTTTAAACGGGGCTCAAAAGATTTCTCATCACAAATTGCTAAGCTAAAATCAGGCGGCGCTGAATTGATCTGCTTGGGTACGATTATTGGCGAGACAATTGGTAGTATGGCTACAGCCAAGAAAATTGGCTACAATCCAAAATTCGTTGTGAGTTCCGCAGGTTATGTTCCTGAGAATGTCGTTTTAGCGAAAGGTCTGACTGAAGGACTTTACGGGACAGGGCAAACTCCGATCCCATATTATGAAGATGCGAGTGCAGACGTAAAATCTTGGATGGATAAATACAAGGCGCGCTTTGATAAACCGGCTGTGTTGCAATCTGTTGCGGGTTACGAGCTGATCAAAATCTTTGGTATGGCCCTTGAAACTGCAGGCCGAGATCTCACAGGTCAAAAAGTTGCTACTGCGATTGAAGGCATTAAGAACTATCCTTCCATGTTCGGTGGCGCTGTTATGAGCTTCAGTGAAAAAGACCATTTGGGACCAGATAAACGGGACAGTGTTCGGCTGTTTAAAGTTACGGGTCCAAAATGGAAATTGGTTCAAAAAATCTCCTACTAAGAAGATTGCTTAGAACTTAGAAAAACCCGGCTGTTTTAGCCGGGTTTTTTTTATGAACTAAC
>JBALXM010000082.1:7570-12302 GCA_036960695.1 Sneathiella sp. | reverse complement strand
TGACTACACCTTCGTACACCCTATTGGGCAGGCTACGACAAGCTAGTGGGTTAGGACTAGCATCAGACTAACGACAGTTGAATTACTTGCGCCACGGGCCTGATACTGCTTAATATTAGAAAAACATCTGAACGCTCTCTGATTCAGAAACTAGGAAAATAAATAAAACTGGCGATATAACGCCATATGGAGGCTCTGTATGACTATTCTCGACCTTGATAATTTTGAGACTGATTTCTGGAAGGATGTTGAAAAACGACAAACCTGGGATCAGATTATCCCTGGGGAATTGCGCGACACGCGGCCAGTCACACTGACAAAAGAGGTGATTGCACGCTATGCAGCTGGAGTTGGCGAGGACAACCCCATTTATTTTGACGAAGAATATGCTAAAACAACGCCATATGGCGGAATAATCGCACCACCATCCATTCATATATTATTGATGTTCGCTTGCACCAGTACAACAGACTGGATGCGCTCGCCGGGAACCATTAATGCTGGACAGAACTGGTCCTATCACATTCCCATCCGGCCAGGAGATACCATTACCATGCGCGGATCAGCACTTGATCGCTTTATCAAGAAAGACCGACTATTTGCGGTTCATGAAAATACCTTCACCAACCAGCATGGTCAGGTTGTTTGTACTGGCCGCGGCCAGACTATTCGGCCCAATTAGGGTATCGGGGAGAAAATATTATGAGCGCACAACAGAACTTTAACGACATCAACGAAGGTGAGGTAATCACCGGCCGCCCTTTCACCGTTACTAGAGATACCATTCAAGCATTTGCCGATGCTTCTCTTGATTATAACCCGTTGCATTTTGATGACAAATATATGGAAAATAATTTTGGCAAGACCTCGTTTGACGGTGTCATTATGCATGGTATGCAGAATTTTGCGCTGATCTCGCGCACGTTGACGGACTGGCTTTTGCCACGAGGCGGGTTTCACCGCCGGCTTGAAACACGTTGGCTGAAACCGGTGCAACTGGGTCACACCATTCATGTCAAAGCGAAACTTACAAGCAAGCGTAAGACGGATAAAGGTTATTGGGTGTTGTTTGATGTTGAGGTTACTAATCATTTAGGTGGGCTTGTCGCCGCAGGAAATGCCATGGCAGAATTTCTTGACGTTATTCCAGGCGTGCCTGAATAACATCTGTAAAAAGGCAGGAAATTCAAATGAGTGATTTAATGTCGGAAAACCAGGACGGCTTGTTGATCTTGACGCTTACCGGCCTGATCATATGAACGAGATGTCGAGCCAATCGATAAAAGCAGCGGCAGTGACATACGTCATCGAAAATCGATCGGCACACGCAAATTTGATTACGGGTGCTGGTCGCGGGTTTTGTGCCGGTGCTGATTTTCTAAGTGATGGATTGTCCCGTCGGCGAGAAAACTAAGGATGATCTAATCTCGGCTGATGCAAAAGATCTCCTACTCCCGGCGCCGCTTTCCACCTCACTAAATTCAGCACGCTGTCTAGGCTTTATGCCCGATTTTAGCTGAGCTACCGAGATATTGAAGATCTTTTCGCGGAACGTGGTCTTGATATTTCATACGAAACAGTCCGAAGACGGCTTTTGATGTTTGGTGAGCCAATTGCCAGAAGCTAAAAGTCCTCGCGCCCTACTCCAAACGATATTTGGCAGCTGGATGAAATGGTCATCATGACCTGTGGAAGGCACCATTTCCTGTGGTGCTGTTGATAGCGGAGGAGAAATATTGGATTTCCTCGTACAAACCAAACGAAACACGAGGGCGACATTGATCTCGTTTTGAGCGATATTGTCATGCCTAACGATCTGAGCGAAATAGACCTAGCTAAACAATTTTCAGTTGACCACATCCATATAAAAACCCTGCTGATTTACGGTTACCACTGATAGACTTTCTGGTCAGGGCGAGATCAATGCAATGGATGTTAAATTGCTTGCTAATTCCTTTAGGAGAGCACAACTGGGCGCAGCGGTTGTGGGTGCAGCTGCTTATCGGTAAGATAACTCAAAAATGGCATAGGTCGGCTTGAGGTCAACTTGAGAAGTTTTCGATAGTCAGAAAACACTTCCACTTAGCCCCCTCATAGTGGACATTGAAAATGGATTTTCAGGTTCCTCACAAAGAACTACCGCTTTCCGCCCAGTTCAGCAATTGGCCGATATTTGAGTTTGGTCGCTTTGTCCTGCCATCTCAACAGGTTGAGGCGTTCATTGTTGGTTAAACGACAAGATATTTCACTGGATATTCCCTTTTTACAAAGAGGTTTCTTAATCTCTGATTTCAAATTTCGACATTCCAGTGGGACAGCCCTTTAGTTGCTGGTCTTTTTCATCATCGAAATTTCGTGTTTTTGGATTTGCTGTAACATGTCCTTGATCCGCATCGATAAATAGTCTGATAGCTTTTCAACAACAGGCATAATGGCGCCGGGTTTTGGGGTAAGAAGACCTAAGGTTCGGTTCGGATGATTAAGTTCCACAGGGAGCGCGGATAGAGCGCCTTGCCTGCGAAGTGCGAAAACGACTGTGTGGGGCAGTATAGTGAGGTAATCCGTATGAACGATGTAATTTACTACGCTACCAAGCCCGCCGCCCGATGCGACGATGTTGATATTATTTGTATCAAGGATGGAAAGCGTATTTTTGAGATCCTCACTTAAAGGGCTGTGGGGAGGAGGGGCGACCCACGGATAGTCCAATAAATCTAGAGGTGTCAGATCTTTCTTTGATCGCAAAGGATGACCAACGCGGCACGCCACAAGATTACGGGCCTTGATCAAAGGCGTGAATTTCAGTTGTCTATTGGGATCGATTGCACTGACAGGGCAGAAGGCGGCATCAATACGATCGCCTGCCAATTGAGCCGTGAGCTCGTCCGGATATCCATGACTGATCGTGATTTTTATATTGGGGCGGTTGGCTTGAAATTCTGCAATAAGGCTGGACACAAATCCATCCATAAAGAAGGGCGTGCCCCCGATTCTGATTTCGCCTTCGTCACCGCTCCTTATTCGGTCGACACTTTCCGATGCCCGTTTTGTTGCATTGCGGATAGTGCGTCCTTGGTCAACCAGCCGTTTTCCGATGGGCGTTAGCGCCAATGGCTTTCGGGTTCTGGAAAATAAGGGCTCTTGAATTCTCTCTTCCAAGCTTTTTATAACCCGCGATAAGCCCGGTTGGCTCGTCCCAAGGCTCAAGGCTGCTTCAGAAAAGCCACCTGAATCATATATTTCGGCGAGAAGAAGAAGGTGTTTGGGGTCAAGCAGCATTGTGGGCCTCATAAGCGGTATTTTTACTATACCAAAATGTTATGCAAAATCCATTTTAAATATTTCAATATGTTGATTTTCTTTTGTACGCTGCATCTCATAATCAAATGAACATAGTTGTGGGAGGCAATGAATTGACTATATCCAGACGAAAAATACTAACGACGGCAGGTGCTTTAGGCGCGAGTGCCTTCTTCACACCTTATATTGCTCGCGCTGCCAACAAGGTCAGATTGACGATCGCTTCCAGTCACCCAACGGCAGTTCCTTGGGTCGGTACAATGCAGAAGCATGTTGTTCCAGAGACCAACAAGCGGCTTAAAGCAATGGGATCTGATATTGTTGTTAAGTGGACGGAGGCTTACGGCGGTTCCTTGTATAAATTCGATAGTACACTTGAAGCCGTTGAGCAGGGCATAACGGACATCGGTTGGGTTGGCACTTTGTGGGAAGAGTCCAAGATGCCGCTACAAAATGTCAGCTATTATGCGCCCTTTGTGTCAAATGACATGTCCGCAATGCTGAATGTTGTGAACCAAATGCATGGTGAAATGGGTGCGCTTAACGATGCGTGGACGAAGCAGAACCAAGTGTATCTTGGTGCCAGTGGAATCGAAACCTACAACATTATCTCCAAAGAGCCGATCAATAGCATTGCCGATATGAAAGGCAAGAAATTTGCAGCAGCTGGCGCTGTCTCTGCTTGGCTTCAAAATACTGGGGCCGTTGGCGTGAACCAGGGATTGCCCGGCTTCTATAGCTCCATCAAAACAGGTGTTGTGGATGGTGCCGTGATTTCCAATACAGGAACCTTCCCCTTCAAATTGTTTGAAGTTGCGCCTTATATCAACCAGATCAATCTTGGCTGCCAAGTAACCGGCGCGATGTCGATCAATAAGAAGCGTTGGGAAAAGCTGCCCGAAGAACTTCAAATTGTTCTCAAAGATCTTGGTGAAGAATATAGCAAGATCCACGGTGAAATGTTGGTGGGCCTTGCGAAAAAATTCGAAGGGATTATGAGCGACAAAGGGGCGACCATTAATCCAATGTCAGATGCTGCCCGCGTGGAATGGGCCAATTCTCTGCCGGATATTGCCAGCGGTTGGCGAAAGTTCAATGGGGATAAAGGTCTTCCGGCAACTGAGGTTATGAACACCTTTCTTGATAAAATGAAAGCGACAGGGGCGAAACCACTTCGCGACTGGAGCGCTTAAACTACCCCCTTGAGCGGGCTGTAACGCGGTTTAGATCACGTACAGCCCGCATTCAAGGAAACCAAATTCAATACGACGATATTACATTCAGGAAATAGTATGATTGATACAAGTGCCGCTGATGCAAATGCGCAGCAAGATGTTGCCACGTTGCGGCAACGAATTAGAAAAGCGGATCCAGAAACCCTTGCTTTATTGCTAACGGAAGCCCGGACACATTATGGTTGGCAGAACAAAGA
>JBALXM010000082.1:3520-7470 GCA_036960695.1 Sneathiella sp. | reverse complement strand
CATAACCCAAATGCCCAGCAGATGTTTGAAAATAACAAAGCCGCTGCAGAGGCTAATGCATTCCGTAATGGCAGCATGCAGGGCGCGTATTACATCATGGCAGCCAGAGCGGTTGGTTTGGATACGGGAGCCATGTCAGGCTTTGATAATTCAAAAGTTGATGAAGCATTTTTCGCAGGAACAACACTTAAATCAAATTTCCTTTGTAACCTTGGTTATGCCGATGAGAGTAAAATTTTCCGCCGGTTACCACGCCTGGATTTCGATGATGTAACCAAGATTATCTAATAGCGAGGAGCCGCCGATGAATGCCCCCAGAGTCACCAAAACTGACATATTAGCCAAAACAAAACAGATGCTCCAAAAGCAGCTATATGCCGTGAAAACGGAGCCTGTTGACGGCCTTGGACCCGTTATGGAAAATCTCGGGCCTCACTTGGAATTTCAGGTTGAGTTGGAACAAAAGGGTATTCTTCTTGCTGCCGGCCCTTTTTGGGCTGATGACGAGGAGACTTGGGACGGGGAGGGGCTTGTCATCATTCGTGCTGACAATCTTTCACATGCAAAAGAGATTGCAGAAACTGATCCCATGCATGCCAGCGGTGCGAGAAAATTTACCGTGCGGCCTTGGCTGGTGAATGAAGGCGGCTTCAATCTCAAGATCACTTTCTCCGATGGTAAATATACACTGGACTGAAAAAGCATGCTTTTTGTTATTCATGGCATTGATAAGCCTTTTAGCCCCCTTCGTGCGCAATTAATTGAGGAACATCGAGCTTATCTCGCTGCTACCCAGCTCAATATCATTGCATCGGGACCGCTTGTTGATGATCAAAGCGATCAGATGATTGGCAGTGTTGTCGTTGTCGAGTGTGAAAACCGAGATGAAGTGGACAATTTAATGGCAAGTGAGCCTTTTAACATCGCCGGCCTATATGAAAGTTTACACATAAATCGTTGGCAACAACGGGTTGGTGATATCACTGAAACTGAAAAAGGTGCGCCATGAGTGACGTTGCTGAAGAAAAGGGTCGTTTGCTACCGGGACAACCCGTTCCAGATCTTGCGTTAAATTTAGCGCATGGTGGTCGTTGGAGATTGTCTGAGCAGAGCCCCTCGAATTTCACACTAATTGTTGTCTTTCGAGGCGTACATTGCAGTTTCTGCAAACCGGAAATCGAAAAATTCAGTGAGATGCAAAATCAGTTTTCAGCTCTTGGAATTTCTATTTTGGCAGTCAGTATGGATGGTCGCGACAGAGCAACAAGAGCCCTTAATGAATGGGCCATCGGCGACTTGCCGTTCGCCTATGGAATGACGGAAATACAGGCGCGAAGCTACGGCCTTTATATATCGACACGCGTAAAGCAGGTTGAACCTTATGTTTTTAGCGAGCCGGGGGCTTATTTGATTAAGCCTGATGGAACGCTTTATGCGCAATTCCAATCAACAACACCTTGGCTGAGGCTTGATATCGATACCCTGTATCGAGGAATTCAAGTGGCAATGGATCGCGGAACTCCCCCGCGTGGTGGCTATTAAGTTTAAAGGTTAGAAGAGAGGTTCCATGCAACAACAATTTGAACTCACAACGTCTCCCTCAAAGATTATATTTGGTGACGGGGCAATGCACCAAACGGCCACTATTGTTAAAGGATTGGGATGCGCGCGCGCGCTCATTTTATCAACTCCGCAGCAGGAGGATCTGGCTAAACAAATTCAGGATGACATTGGAAAGCTGGCTGTTGGCATCTATACAAATGCAACAATGCACACGCCCTTTAATGTGACTGAAGATGCGCTTGCACAGTTCAATGATTTTGATGCTGATGTAACCATCGCTGTGGGGGGAGGGTCGACCACAGGGCTTGGTAAGGCCTTGGCTTTACGGACAGGTAAACCTCAGATTGTTATTCCAACTACGTATGCAGGATCAGAAGTAACTCCCATTTTAGGACAGACTGAAAATGGCATTAAAACAACGGTGAAGGATGCAAACATTCTTCCCGATGTCGTTATCTATGATCCCCTTTTGACCTATGGACTACCTGATAGCATGACGGTGACAAGTGCATTAAATGCTTTGGCTCATGCGGCGGAAGCATTGTATGCAAAGGATCGTAATCCCATATCAACGCTGATGGCAAAAGAAGGGATTAAGGCGCTAATTGAGGCACTCCCTGTTATTAAACAAGATCCTCATAATTCTAAGGGCCGGCAAAAAGCATTGTATGGTGCGTGGCTGTGTGGTTCGGTTTTAGGATCTGTCGGGATGTCTCTTCATCATAAGCTCTGCCATACATTAGGGGGTGCTTTTGATTTACCGCACGCTGACACCCACGCCATTCTTTTGCCTCACGTCATTGCCTTTAATGAAGTCTCTGTACCAGATCTTTTAAAACCAATTTCTGATGTTTTAGAGGTGGATTATGCAGGTGTTGGATTATACGAATACTCTAAATCGATTTCCGCACCGACGGCTTTAAAAGATGTTGGAATGCTGGAAAGTGGGATAGGACGTGCCGCTACGCTCGCTGTCGCAAATCCGTATTGGAATCCGAGGGAATTTAACAAGCAGCAGATACAAAAAATCATCGAAAATGCCTTCCATGGTGTAACGCCAGAAGGACAAAACGGATGAAAAATGATACAAAAATCAATGCCTTAAGAAAATTCCCATCTGCCTGGAGCCAGGATAATGTTTGGTCGGGGCGTGGGTTGTTTCCGCCAGTAACAAAATTAGGGGGTAGTTTAAACATCATTGGTACGATTTGGATAGTCGCAATGATGCTGCTGATTTGCGCTGACGTAGTTGCTAGAAGTTGGTTCGATCAACCGCTGCCAAGGGTTCCAGAATTTGTGGGTTATTCGATTGTTGCCATTGTCTTTTTGCAATTACCAAACACTTTGCACTTACGTAAGTTGACTAGGGCAGACGCATTTCTAGATATTCTATCGATCAAGCGACCTTTCGCTGGAAATATTTACAACGCAATATTTCATATTAGCGGCCTTATTGTCATGTCCCTAATTGCTTTTGGGCTTATTCCTGATGCGTGGGACTCTTTCCAATCTGGGGAATATTTCGGCCGCCAAAATGAAATTATTATTCTTGTTTGGCCCTTTAAGCTCATTACTGCCATTTGCTCTATTGTAACCGCCATAGAGTTTTTCCTACAGACGATCGAATTCATTTGGATGGCAATAAGGGACGAACCTGATCATCCCGATGCCCGCCGCGGTTTGCCTAAAGGATGGGGTGCAATTCTCTTCCTTGTGATGTTTTGTACGGTAGGATTTGTCCTTGTTGATTCTGATATGGAACCTTTGACGATTGGCTTCATTTCAGTTGGTGCGATGCTCGCTCTTATCCTGTCAGGCATGCATATTGGCGTCGGATTGATTTTGCTGTCTTTTATTGGTGCTTGGTTGATCCGAGACGATTTCGATACCGCTGTTAATCTTCTAAAAATTGCCTCCTCTGGGGCTATCAAGGATCAACTTTTCGGCGTTGTTCCCTTATTTGTTCTAATGGGAATGCTGGTTAATTTGGGGAATATCGGCCGGGATACATTTGATGTTAGTCAATGGCTCCTTGGGCGCATGGCCGGGGGCTTAGGGGTTGCTACGGTTGTCGCTAATGCAATATTCGCGGCCATTACAGGTGTCTCAATTGCATCCGCCGTTGTCTTTACCAAAGTGTCAGTTCCGCCCATGGTCGAACATGGTTATACGACGAAGTTTTCAGTTGGTATTGTGGCGGGTAGTTCAGTGCTAGGAATGCTTATACCACCCAGTTTATTACTGATTGTATTTGGTGTGGTTGCTGAAGTCTCCGTTGGGCAATTGTTTACAGCAGCGGTTGCCCCTGGAATTCTATTATCCGGTGCTTTTTGTGTCGCTATCATCTTCATGTCAAAATATATGCCTGAATTTGCAGGAAGGCCGCA
>JBALXM010000082.1:1725-3420 GCA_036960695.1 Sneathiella sp. | reverse complement strand
CTTATGATCTTGGTTATGGGTATGATTTTAGACAGCGTCTCCATCATGCTGATCACGCTACCCCTTATATTGCCGGCGCTTGCTGTATTTGAAACGGATCTTATTTGGTTTGGTATCGTAACAGTGGTGGCCGTGGAAATTGGCCTTTTGACCCCACCACTAGGCTTGACCGTTTATGTGGTGAAGGCATCTATGGGGAATACCGCCGTTAAATTGGGGGAGATATTCTCCGGCGCTTTCCCCTTTGTATTGATCATGATGCTCGTGACCGCATTGCTAGTCATCTTCCCAGAAATTACTGAGTTTACGAGATAGGAACTGATATGGATAAGACACTTGACCCGTCGGCGCGCGCGTTGCTTTTTACCCTAGCCCGTACGGCCAATCTATTTCTTGATAAACCGGTAGAACCTAAGCTATTGCAAGAGGCTTATGATCTGATGAAATGGGGACCGACATCAATGAATAGCTGTCCGGTTCGTATCGTTTTCTTGACAACGGATAACGCAAAAGAGCGGCTGAAATCCGCACTGTTTGATGGAAATATTGCACGGGTTAAAAGCGCCCCAGTCGTCGCTGTCATCGGTCATGATCTTGAGTTTTTCGAGCATTTACCCACGCTGTTCCCCCATGCACCAGAGAATAAGAAAATCTTTGAAAATAATGAATATGCAACACAGGCAAATGCCTTTCGGAATGCAACCTTGCAAGGGGCCTATTTCATTATGGCGGCACGGGCTGTTGGTCTTGATTGCGGACCAATGTCTGGTTTTGATAATGGCGCTGTTGATAAGGAATTTTTCGGCGGAACCCATGTTAAATCGAATTTTTTGTGCTCTTTGGGTTATGCCGACGAGAGCCAGAATTTTCCGCGGGGACCGCGTTTCGAATATAGTGAAATTTGCCAAGTTTTGTAAGGGAGAGGGACATTATGAGTAATCAAGTTAGATCCGGATATTTCACAGAAGAAGACAGTGCAGACGTGGTAACTGGCCGGAACGCTGCCGCAAAGGATGAACGCTTAAAACAAGTTATGGATAGTGTTACCCGCCATCTTCACGCGGTAGTAAAAGAGGTGGAGCCTACTCAAGATGAATGGATGCAGGCCATAAAATTCCTTACCGATACCGGTCATAAATGCGATGATTGGCGGCAAGAATTTATACTACTCTCCGATGTCTTGGGGGTGTCGATGCTGGTTGATGCAATTAATAATCGGAAAACTGACGGTGCAACAGAGACAACGGTTCTGGGACCCTTTCATTTAGAGGACTCTCCTGAAATGGAAATGGGGTCTAATATTTGCCTTGATGGCAAAGGGGAACCTTTGGTGGTGCATGGGCGTGTGAAAAATGTAGATGGTTTGCCCATAGAAAATGCCCGTCTTGATGTTTGGCAAGCCAATGACGATGGTTTCTATGATGTTCAACAAAAGGGTATTCAGCCGGATTTTAATTTGCGTGGCGTGTTCCAAACGGCAAGCTCGGGCGAATATTGGTTCTCTGGTGTGAAACCTAAATATTATGGCATTCCAGATGACGGTCCTGTTGGAGCGATGTTAGATAAGCTGGGGCGAGATCCTAACCGCCCCGCCCATTTACATTTTATCGTATCGGCGGATGGGTTCGAGGACATAACCACTCATATTTTTGTGCCAGACGATCCTTACATTCATACGGATGCGGTTTTTGGTGT
>JBALXM010000082.1:0-1625 GCA_036960695.1 Sneathiella sp. | reverse complement strand
AAGATCATATTCTCGTATGCTGGAAACCCGGGGGTTGGATTACTCCGACGTTTTCGTGATGCGGTTGAGAATAGCTGGCCAGCTAGTCTGGAAATTGAGGAACATTCTCATGCGGCTATGGCAAATGCGTTTGAAGCGGGGGCGGCGGGATTGCCCTTCGCCGTCTTTAGGGGATATCGCGGGGCAGGACTGGTTGAGGTCAATTCCAATATTAAATCCGTAACCTGCCCCTTTACAGGAGAAGTACTAGCGGCCGTTCCTTCTATTCGGCCGGACGTAACCTTTATTCATGCTCACAAAGCGGATAAAGCGGGAAATGTCTTGATTGAAGGTATTATTGGCGTCCAGAAGGAAGCCGTCCTTGCTGCGACCAGGGCTGTCGTGACAGTCGAAGAAATTGTCGATGTCTTCGATACACATCCAAATGCCTGTATTTTACCTCATTGGGCGGTCAGTGCCGTTGTAGAAGTCCCCGGAGGAGCTCATCCTTCCTATACCCATGGATATTATGAACGGGACAACGCGCATTATCTTGAATGGGATAAAATTGCGGCTGACCGCGCGACATTCCAGCAATGGATGGATGAGAATATTCTGGATGCAACGCCGGCTGATTTTAGTAAAAGAGTTGAGAAGTTAAGGAAGATCGCATGAGCACCGCTGAATTTACGCCCGATGAGATGATGACAGTTGCGGCCTCTCGGGCACTCAAAAATGATGATGTGTGTTTTGTCGGCATAGGCGCTCCCTCAGCAGCCTGTAATTTGGCGCGGCTC
Source organism: Sneathiella sp. (assembly GCA_036960695.1). Lineage (GTDB taxonomy): Bacteria > Pseudomonadota > Alphaproteobacteria > Sneathiellales > Sneathiellaceae > Sneathiella. The sequence goes on along the minus strand of JBALXM010000082.1, from coordinate 849 downwards.
ACTCATGCGCCGGATATTACCTTGATCTATGAAAGCGGGACTATCGGGACGGCGCCGGATGTGCTTCCCCTGTCTATTGGTGATCCTGAATTGTGTGAGACAGCAGTGACCACAGTTTCTGTCCCTGAGATGTTTCGATACTGGTTGCAGGGTGGTCGGATCACTACTGGGTTCCTCGGCGCTGCGCAGCTCGATAAATTTGGGAACATCAACACAACGGTAATCGGTGATTATAACAATCCAACTATTCGGCTTCCCGGTGGTGGTGGCGCTCCGGAGATTGCTTCATCTTCAGGACAGATCTTCATTACAATGAAGCAATCTTTGCGGGGAATGGTTGAAACTGTGGATTTCTTTACGTCCTTCGGCCACGGAGATGGCGGGCAGCACCGCGAGCGGCTGGGAATGAAAACAAAAGGACCCGTGTTACTTGTTACCGATTTGGCTATTTGGAAGTCTGACCCGGTTACTAAGGAGTTTGTTGTCTCCTCCCTTCATCAAGGCATCTCGCGCGATCAAGTGCAAAATACATGCGGGTGGACAGTGAAGTATTCAGAAGATCTGTCAAAGACACCTGTGCCAACGGTTCTGGAATTGACAACACTTAGAGATTTAAAGTCGCGCACCGAGGCCGCGCATGGTGGATAAGTGATTGTTCGTTCGAAATGGGCTCTGTTGCATAAAAAAACTATTTAGATGCGATATCCTTTTTAGGAAAAGTTCAGAAAGATACGTCAATCTGGTGGTTAAAGAATTTGGCTACAACCCTTGCTCTTATTTCCCCATTCGTTCACAAATTATACTATCGCTTTTTAATCATCGGCATCCCTTTAAACTTAAGTGGGGAGC
>JBALXM010000081.1:0-12642 GCA_036960695.1 Sneathiella sp. | reverse complement strand
ATTTTCCATAATATATATTATGCGCTAAAATATACACGACCTAAGTAATTCCTAAATGACCATTTTGAACATTTTCCATGCTTTAGTTAGTGAAGTGTTTCTCTACTCCCTTCTCTATCCATCAACTAGACTCAGATTCAAGTTAAAAATTAGACTTGAAGACAGCAAACAAAATGTTGGATCCCGAACACCTAGTCTTCAGTGCGGGCCCGTTGTGACGTCGGATCGTACGGTGAACACAAATGCACTTTCGACAACTTTTTTGACCCTCAACACTAATTGCCAAGCGTGTCACCGTGAGGTCACTTTCATACGCTAAGCATTGGAACATATGTAAAACGGTTGGGCTGCTGCCTTGCGGAACCTGTCTGCGTGTCGTATTTTCTATTTAAGTGTATTTGGACTTCCAGAAACTGCATGGGTGTCGGAGGTATAGTTCATCCTACGAGTAAAGCTAAATCGCTGATACTGAATGATTTTCGAGATAAGGGTTTGGTGGCTGTGAAAAAGATTGGTGCATTAATTTTTCAGGATTTCGATCTTCTAGACCTTTTCGGTCCACTCGAATTTTTCGGGATGTTTTCTAAAGATTTCGATATCCAATTGATTGCTGAAAAAAAAGGAAATGTGAGAAGCGCTCAAGGCCCGAGTGTAACAGCTGAAGCTGGTATAAATAATGCCAATGATTTAGATTTTCTCCTAATTCCAGGCGGTCCAGGCACACGATGCCAAGTGAATAACCAAACTATAATTGATTGGATAACTAGCACTGTCAAAACATCAGAAATAGTTATGACGGTTTGTACTGGAACCGCGTTATTAGCTCGCTCAGGTGCCCTAAAAGGCATAAGTGCGACGACAAACAAGAAGGCCTATAATTGGGTTTGCTCTCAATCGAATGAAGTCAACTGGGTATCAAGTGCTCGATGGGTCGAAGACGGAAAATATTACACCTCTTCTGGGGTTTCTGCGGGTATGGATATGAGTCTTGCTGTAATCGGTAACTTGTTGGGGAAAGAAAAAGCAAGACAAGCTTCTATAGCAGCAGAATATGATTGGCACGAGAATTCCGAATGGGATCCATTCGCAAAGATTTATGGCTTATAGTGTTCTTTCATTGTACCAGTTCATTGCGACACTTTTTTCGTAAGTTCTAGCCCAGACAGACATGTTGCGGTCAGTTCATCAATATGGTTTAAGATCCAAATGCAATTTAAAACGAGCCCCTAAACAGTTTTCGAGGATATTCATGAGTGCCAGCAATAAAGATTTAACAACGTTGGCTGCGACATTAGAAAACTCCCCTGATTATCGTGTCCTTAGTCGAATTGAGCGCCTAACCTCTTTTTATTCAACTACAACCGATAAGAAGACGAGAAAAGGTCTCCTCGTTGATGTGGAGACCACTGGTCTGGACACCAAAACAGACGTTATAATTGAGCTGGGATGTATTTTATTTGAATATGGTCATGACGGTACAATTTACAAAATTATCGAAGAATATAATGGTCTTCAAGATCCAAAAATACCACTAGATCCAGAAATCACGAAGCTTACAGGCATTACGGATGCCGATCTCAAAGATCAAATTTTGGATAAAGCTAAAATTGAAATCCTGATTGAGAAATCCGATTTCATTATTGCGCATAATTCTAGTTTTGACCGTCCGATGTTAGAACGTCAGTTTCCGCAATTAGCTCAACTGCCTTGGGGTTGTAGCCTGAAATCCGTGGATTGGAAAAGCGAAGGAATTGGTTCCGCTAAACTAGATTACATATTGTTTAAATTGGGAAAATTTCACGAAGGGCATCGTGCCGTTGAAGACTGTCATGCGACTCTTTTTGCCCTAAGGGCCCCTCTCCCAGAAAGCAATACGACTGCTATGGCGCAAATTCTTCAAAAGGCTCGTGAACCTGATTATAGGGTGTTTGCGTATAAGGCCCCTTTTGATAAAAAAGACGACCTAAAAGCCCGTGGTTACAGATGGTCTGATGGATCTGATAGCAAAGCTAAGTCCTGGTATATAGATGTATCAAAGGATGAACTGGGGTTGGAGAAGGACTATCTTGCTGGGTGTCGTATTCCCGGTGGATATATACCAGTAGTCAAACTCACTCCTGTGGATTTATACACTGACAGAACCCTATATCTCCCCTCTTCCGCCTAACTTATCGGTTCAGATATCTCTGTTTTGGGAAATATAAAAACACGATACAAGATAGTCATGTAAAACTTGTAATCGATAGGATTGCATTCGATTACCCGGCCGCAATGAATACAAATTTAGGGGCGCAGTTTGAAAGTTCTGCAATAGGGGGATAAGACGTTTATTTTTTAAATCCTCTGCAACAACAAAGTCCGGAAACAACCCAATCCCCTTCCCGGCTAACGCTGCGGAATGTAGCAATAAGCTATTGTTTGAGGTCAGATTAGCCTCCAAGAAGATATTAATTTTTTTATTTTTTTCCAAAAATTGCCAATGACGAGAAGCCCCTGGCCGTAAATACATCAAACAGTCATGAGCCTTTAAGTCGTGGGGCTGTTGTGGCTCTCCCCGCTCAGCAAGATAGGCAGGAGCCGCGCAGGCAATAAAGTGGTATTCGGTAATTTTACGGCAAATTAAAGAGCTGTCCGCCAGATCCTCTGCTAAACGCAAGACGAGGTCATACTGCTCCTCCAACACATTAACGCGTTGATCATTCAATTGGATATCAAGTTCGATATCAGGAAACTCGCTCATAAAGACGTCTAGAACAGGAACTAACTGATTTAGCCCCCATGTCATAGGCGCACTTATTCTTAATTTCCCCTTCGGGTTTTCTTTTGTTTCAACCAGTTCTTCTTTTAATTCCTGCCATTGTTCAATTAGGACAAGTGACTTGCGATAACAACGCTCCCCGGCCTCAGTAACCTTCATGTACCGCGTGCTACGATTAAATAAGACGCTTTCAAGTTCACCCTCTAAATGCTCAATAGATTTAGACACGCGCGCAGCCGAAATTTTTAGTCTATGTGCCGCTGCCGTAAAGCTACCGCTTTCAACAACGGCCTTTAAAACCCGTAAGCTTTCTAATTGGTTGATTTTGGTCATTTTCAATAAAAAGTTATTAATGTTTCAAGATATCTGCATATTTACCTCGACTGAGTTAATTGTCAAAATAATTTATCTTTTAACTTCAGTGGGTATAATTTCATGAACGATACAAATGATATTCTCTTTAAATCTTCAAAAATTGGCAATTTTCAAATCTCAAATGCACTGGTTGTCGCTCCGATGACAAGAGTTAGTGGGCTTAAAGATGGAAGTGTGGGCCCCTTAATGCAGGATTATTACGCAAACTTTGCAAAGGGCGGTTTTGGCCTTATTATTTCAGAAGGTCTTTATCCAGATACACTTTACAGCCAATGTTATCAAATGCAGCCTGGCCTTGCGACGGAAATACACGCAAAAAGCTGGAGACCTGTTGTCGACGCTGTTCATAAACAGGGTTCGTTATTTGTTGCCCAAATCATGCATGCAGGAGCTTTGGCGCAAAATATTCGTGCAGGCGATAAAAATATCAGCCCTTCTGCCGTGAAACCAAAGGGACAGCAGATGAGCTTCTATTATGGTAATGGCGATTATTCAACACCAGAAGCGATGACAGAAGACGATATAAAGGACGTGGTTGCTCATTTTGCATCCTCTGCATTGCTCGCTAAATCAGCCGGATTTGATGGCGTCGAAATACACGGTGCCAATGGCTATCTATTAGACCAGTTTCTCACCAGACATACTAATAAACGGGACGATCAATATGGTGGCTCGATTGAAAACCGTTTAAGGATTCATAGAGAAATCATTGAGGCTATGCGAGACGCTGTTGGTGAGGATTTTATAATCGGCATTCGGTTCTCTCAAGCGAAGGTAAATGATGCGACCCATAAATGGGTTGAGGGCGTATCTTTTGCCGAAGAGGTGTTCAAAATAATCGGTATGTGTCAGATCGATTACATACACACGACCGAGCCAGTTTTATCAGAATCCGCCTTTGACAAAGGCCTCTCTTTAGCGGCTATAGCAAAGAAATATAGCGGCCTACCGGTTATCGCAAATGGCGGTATAAACGCGCCAACAGAAGCGAGGCAAGCGCTTGAAAATGGACATGGCGATTTAATTGCTCTGGGGAAAATTGCTTTATCTAATCAGGATTGGCCAAAGAGAGCTATGTCATCAGAAAATATTCAAGATTTTGATTTTTCGATGCTAATGCCAATTGCAAATTTGGAAAATGGGAGCACTTTTTTGTCCAGAAAATTAGAACCTACGTATAGCCGCTCGGCATAATTGATATAAGCCGCATTCCAATTAATCGTCCCTAAATCATGATGTATAAATTGAAATGCGGCGAACGCCCCCCGGCGTTGTTATGCTGATGCTGGGAACACAGGCCAACTGTCAATAATGGCGCCGTCCTCATAGACAGCTATATCTCCAAATTGCAGAAATAAGGCTTCGCTTTGTTGAGGTCTTAGGAAAACATAATCATCCGTGTCCAAATCGAGTTTGGACCCGCCATTTATCAGCTCCTGATTTGAGGATCGCCCAAACACCGGATTATACTCAAGTCCCGGTGGATCAATTGGATCTGCCATCCAGTTCCCACCATAGGTAAAGATCGTTTTTTCAGCATTTGGATTCCAGGCGCGGGTGATCCCATCGGCAAATTCAAGGCCTGCGGTTTGTGCTTTGGTGAAAGATTTCAAGACAGGCGTTGCAATGAAACAAGCCGCTTGGTGATCGGATAATAATTCAGTGTCATAATGGGTAGGCTTTACAAGACAAGAGCCGGCTGAAATCTCATTCGCGATTTTAGTGGTATCGTAATATCTATACGTTGGGCTTCCTGCGGCATTCCTTGTGATCCCGGCCATGACTTCTGGATTGAACACCGAAGCTGCTTGTGCCAGCCCGTCCTCGTATTTTTTCCATGCACTTTGCAACACTCGGTCGCGCCAACCGAATATTGAAGGGATTGCTGGAACATGTGGCTCATACCCCATAAAGCCGGCAAACTTTAGATAGGGTGATGCATTAATCATGTCCAATGCAGTACCGAGCTCTTCCCCCGCTACCATCCCGCCCCGATGCAACCCAACATCAAGTTCAAGGTTAATCTTTAATGTCTGATTAGTCGCTTGCGCGAGATCAGCATACTCTTTCAGTCTTTTTGGTGTATCTACAAGCCACTGAACTTGTGACGCGGCGCCACTTGCCTCGGGGGCTAATGTTTTAAAATACGTATCAGCAGCCCCAACTGGCAATGGTTTGCCAAGGAGCTGGCTCGCCTCGGGCATTTCCTGGCTGAGCGCCAGAAGCATTGGCAAATTAAATGTCATCAGACGATCTGTGCCAGAGCGTTCGCGAATATGTTGAATGAGTTTTAGAGATGGAAGGGATTTAGAAACGATGCGATACCCCATGCCCTCAGGCAATTGCCCCACAAGCGTATCAATATTGGCATTAAGGCGGGATTTATCGACAATCAATGTCGGTGTCGAAATCTTGGCCTTCCCCATGGCGTCTTGCAGCTTTAGAAAATATGGATCTCTTGGTCCGCTTTTATCAGAAGGCTTCGCTAAATAGGCGCCAGCACCAACAATCGCGGCTCCTCCTATAATGGCTGTACGACGTGAAATTTTAGGCAACAAAATTCTCCCCAAACAATTTTGCAAGATGTGGATTTAAAAACTTTCCTGTTGGATCCAAGCTGCGCCGTACTTTAAGGAATTTCTCAAAATCTGGATAAAGAGAAGACAACTCCTCTCTACTAAGCGAGTGTAATTTCCCCCAATGAGGGCGACCGCCAGCTTTTTTAAAAACAGGTTCAAATTCACTAAAAAAATAATCATAAGGCTCATCCACAGCGGCGTGGATGGCGATAGAGGTGCTAGCGCGCCCATTAAAGGGACTTAACCAAGCATCGTCAGGGGCTATATGCCGATATTCCACTGGAAAAAAAGCATCTTTGCGATTGTCCATCATCTTAACGATGGTCCGCAAGACCTCGATACCTTTTTCACGGGGAAGATGATATTCCATTTCATTAAACTTTGTGGCCCGTGTCGTTGCCAGTAAATTGTTGGATTTATCTTTTATATCTTCCATCACACCTGTTGGAAATGCCGCTTGAACAGCTTGACGACGAAGCCACGGCCACCAACCGAATAAATCTCGGAGCTCTTTTAATCCTTCAACAGCATCATCCTCTTCACTTGCCTCCAGTTTAGGAAGGGCCCCGTCATAAACATCGTGAGTAAGCCACGCGATATACCCAGTATTTGGAGAGTAAAAGCATTCGAAATTTCGATGTTGGGCAGCGATTTCTTCCGCTCTATCCAAAAAGGGTTCAACCTTTTCTATGATAAGGCGGCGATGCAGGTTGAACGCAGGTACTGTTTTTAGAGTATATTGAGTGATGATACCAAGCGCACCGAGAGAGACCTTTCCTGCGGAGAAAAGATCAGGATTACTGCTTTTCGTGACATCCCGTATTTCACCATTAGCTGTTACAATCCGAAATCCGGTTATGTAATCATGTATGGCTGTTAGCTTGTTTCCTGTCCCGTGCGTCCCCGTGGAAAATGCCCCGGCCAGGGTTTGAACATCGATGTCGGGCAAATTTGGAAATGCGCGACCCAGTTTATCCAATTCGGCTGTCGCTTCAAATAGATAGGTTCCCGAGCCAAATGTAGCTTGACTAGTAACAGGATCGTACGTTTTTAATCCCTTGAAGGCACTGCAATCCACCATCATTCCATCAGTCGGGGCGAGGCCCGTAGACGAATGGCCGCTACCAACAGGCCTGACTTGCATTGTCGTGCTGTTAATGAGGTGTGCTAATTCTTGCTCAGTCGTGGGGGATGCTATAATTTTAGGCGTTGCTTTTTGAACACCGGACCAATTGATCCAGCTTTCTTCCCCTGTTGGAGGCTCAAGATAATCAGGATTATAATTAGAACGGCTGAAATTTCGACCAGCCCACTGCGCATGAAGTACAACTGGGATGGCTGCCATTACGCCAACACCGGCCACTGTTTGTAATAGTCGTCGCCTAGATATCACTATTGCACCCCTGTTTATAAAACGATAGTCTTTCATACTGTTCATTAATTTTTTTCGGATGTCAACAACGTGAATGCAAAATCAAAACAATCACAGGTTTTAAAACCATCGACTGACAAGCGTGCCGATCCAAGGCAATTTCGAAGCAATAAAACCGTTGATTTAATCCTGAAATCTGCATCCGAAATGCTCATGGAAGTTGGGTTTGAAAAACTATCAACCAATGTAATTTGTAAGCGTGCCGGTCTGACACCCCCTGCCCTTTACCGCTATTTTCCCAACAAATACGCCGTTTTAAAAGAGCTGGGCGAACGGTTGATGGGGACCCAAAACGAAGCGTTGGAAGAATGGATTTTAGCGGACATTAGCGAAGAAAATCTCGAGATGAGAATGCTCGAATTACTAGAAATTACGATGGCGGTAACGCAAGCTGATCCTGCAAGTGCATGGATAATGAGATCCTTACATGCAAGCCCTCACTTAAGTGAAGTAAGGCTTAATTCTCATAGACTAGTATCACAAGCATTAACGGAACGGTTTTTACAAATTTGGCCAGAAGCACCAAGAGACCGTATTTATTCGCAAATTCGATTGAGTGTGGAAATTAGTTATTCTGTTGTAGAGATGTTGTTTGATGACCATGAACTTGATGCTCAAACGGTTATGAAATCAACGGCGAAAATCATCACAATAAACATCAAGAACACTTTGATAAAGCCTCACAAAAAATGAATGATGCGCGAGAATTAACCCGCGCATTAGATCCAATTAATCAAATCCAAAAATTTTCGGAACTTAAATCCCTTAAATGGACATCCTCAAGCGTAATTACATCTCCCGTGCCTAGGGTTAGAATAATGTCATGATCCTCTTGGATGGCAACGTCTTTAAAATCAGTCAAATTATAAAGTGTGAGATCAAGTAAATCCTCTTTAGTATTGAAATCCTTTATAAAATCAATTCCAGAATTTAGTCCAAAGACAAAGATATCACTTCCCTCGCCGCCCTCAAGTTGATCGTTACCGCCACCGCCGATAAGAGTATCGTCTCCTGCCTGTCCCAAGATCAAGTCTTGGTCATCGTCGCCTTCCAATAGATTATCAAATTCATCGCCGCCAATACGATTATAAGCAATCAATGCATTATCCTGTATGGCATCGACGTCGCTGTTTCGTTCAATAATATCAGCGAGACTGGTGTCCCAGAGTAGATCCAATTCTGACAGCGGAATATCACTATTTTGACTCCAAAATGGGTCTCCATCGCGCAGACGCATAAATTGATCGGCAACGATGGTTGAAAATAATTCGCCCAGCATACCGCCATTTGAAGGATCTTCGGCAAGCCCCCCGACCCAAGCATCGACGTCATCAACATTTTCATACACACTCGCAAGCGCTATTGCTAAATCCGGGTCAGACGTTAAATCGGAAAAGTCACTCATTCGATCAAGGCCAACGGCCTCCCGCAGATCGTTATAGCTTGCAAGACCCATGTCTCTGCCGCGCTGTATGTTAAAGGATACTAGATCAAACCCGACACCGCCATCTTCACTGAAAAGAAAATTACGAAGATCATCAACTACCTGAGTATCCAACTGCTGTGCAGTGCCATCGGCGAGACCTCGTAACAGAGGTTCAATACCACCGTTTTCAGCGACAACCGTCGTTGAGAAAAAAGCGTCACGGAGAGAGAGGTTACCCGCATCTATTGTCTCTCCATTCTCCTCAATTCGTTCAAGGGTGGCCGAGACCAGACTATGCCCAAACCGATAAGCAGCTGTAGCAAATTCGACGGAAATACCAGGGTTAATACTGGCATCATATCCGGCATATTCAGATATGGCGTCGTCCCCCAAAAGTATGGATAAATATTCGTTATAAGTTATGGCCTGAACTTCAGCCTCTACCCGAATACGGGCGGCGTCAAAAAGTTGATCCGGTGTAAATCCCGGATGACGGTCTGCGAGGGTATCAACCCACCAATTATGTTCTCTGGCAAATAAAGTCTGTATTGAATAAAGCCCGGAATTTTCCGCAGCACGGATATCCCCTGCTAACGCACTTCCATCATCGAGAAAATCAACTAACCCAAATTCATCTAGGATTAATTTTCCATCATCAGACCGTAAAGCAGCTGCTGTTTCAGCGTCAGATCCATAGACCATGGATGCGTCGATAAATGCAGTAATTTCATTTTCGTATTGGGCTGGGGTTTCTTCACCTGTCCCATCAATTGGATCGAGGCGATTAAAAGCCATATCAATTTCTGAATTAAAGAAAAGATCGCCTTGTGGAATATCAATAGACGCAGAAGTTGAGCCGCTTTCAGTCAGGACGATATCATGGTCAATAAACTGCCCCCAAACCCAAAACAGATCACTTACATTAAAACTGTTTGGCGTATCTTCATCTTGAGCGGCGACGGCGTTGCTAATCTCGCGCGCGCTCGCTAGGTCTTCTTCAATCGCCCAAATACCGTCTTCAAAACTTGTAGGAGAAAGTCTTAAAAGCGTTTGGTTAACGGCTCCCCAATCTAAATTATCTTCCACACTGCCAACACCGTCAATTGGGCGCGGGGTAAAATCACAAAGAATATCTTCAGGGTCCGGTCTGTCATTCACTCTTCTTTGGTCCTCAGGCGCGCGCATAGAATTCCGGTGATTATCGTTTCGTTTTCCAGCCATTACTTAACTCCCCTTACAAAATACTAAGGGGGTTACGTTCCTATAGTAATGTGTCCTAATATTGTCGCAAAAAAGAGCATTACTTGTTGATTTGTTGACCTAGTCCAAGAAGAACACGGTACATTCACTTTTTATTTAAAGGGAAATAAGGGGTGTCAGGAATTTAGGTACTTCAAACAAAAATAGAAGCATATATTTGAATATTGTGTAGCCCACCTTATTTCCGCCGTATTGTCCCAATATTTAAAGTAACCTAACTGAATAGTCTTGATTAGAGTTGATACTTTGACAGAAACGCGAATATCAGAAAGAGCACTGAAAAAAGGGTTGAGCATTTTGATTGCTCTGCTTTTTCTGTTTAATTTGTTTTCCGTTATTCCACAGTCTACTCAACACTCGAAAATTGATGGTGTAACACATACTATTTCTGCTGAAATGGCAAAGGCCGATGAGATTCAAGCAAAGACTCAACACGACAATATAGAACATTGTGGCGTGTCTTCTTGTACTTTTGCCTTTCAGAATTCACGTGATTTAGTTGTCGTTAGTGATGCAGAGATAACCCTATTTTCGACGTTAATAAAAGACTTGGTGTCAGTATTTCATGCGCCACTCGGACGCCCTCCACTAGTTTGATATTGTGCGATAAAATCCTTGCGTTTAGTCGCTGTTTTTAAAATCGCACCCTCAATTTCATCAAATTAAATCTAATTTTCTCTTTGTTATATGTGCAAAATAAACGCTATTTTTGCATGCAAAGAGAGTATGAGGAAATCAAACAATGTTCGTTAAATACTCAAAAATATCAAAACTTTCAAGCCTCGCACTAGCTGCATTGCTGGTAGTAGGCATATCACCAGCTTTCGCTTCAGGCAGTCATGAAATAAAAAATAGCAATGTTCACGCCGCTACAATGCCAATTGGTACGGCTGGAAAAGCCGATGACGTGTCCCGAACGATACAAATTTCAATGAAAGACAACTTTTTCTCTCCTGAAAACATTCAAATAAAAGAAGGGGAAACCATTCGTTTTATTATCAAAAATGAAGGTGAATTGGTTCACGAATTTAGCATCGGAACTGCAGCTATGCATGCCGCTCACCAACAAGAAATGTCAGCAATGGTGGAACATGGGGCACTAGAGTTAGACAAAATTAATCAAGTAATGATGAAAATGGATATGGGGGATGGAAATACTATGGAACATAAGGATCCCAACAGTGCGCTGATAGAGCCATCAAAAACAGCTGAGATTATTTGGAAATTCTCCAAAAATTCAAAACTTGAAATTGCGTGCAACGTCCCCGGTCATTATCAATCCGGTATGATAGGTCGTGTTCAGTTTAACTAAAATTCAGGCGCAGCTCTTGAAGGCTGCGCCTTTCTCTGGAGACAATTATCATGTTTAAAGACGATCGACTTAACGTGCCTAAACGGCGATTTAGAGGCCTCTTTCTGAACTCAATTTTTACCTTCTTAATAGTAATATTCTCAGTCAGTCCAGCGATATCCGATGATGCGTTATCTCTGTTCCAATCGGCCCGAATTGAAAAAGCTTTTCTCTCCCCTACAAAATCTGATGGTTCGAGTATTTTGAGTTTTCTTATTACGAATGAAAGTTCAGAAAACCTCACTATCTTAGGCTTAACCAGCCCAATTCACCAAAATTCCAAAATACTGGTACAACTAACTGAAGGGAATTATGTAGAATTAGAGTCAATTCCGCTAGCAAGCGAAGAAGGCTTGGATATGACGAGCTCTCATATACTTATCCAACTGACGAATGTAACCCGCCCAATTAGCGAAAACGAAAGAATAAACTTTACACTAGTATTAACCTCAGGAAAACTCCCCTTCACGGCCCATGTGCAATAACTATGATTGAACGGCAGATCGGCATTTTTGTGTCAATAACTCGCCCCTCCGTCAGGAGCTTCATAGTTTGTTGTTATTAGTTTTTTCCAGTCGAGATCAGTTTCAAAAGGCCCTGGCTCTTTAAAAGGGAGAGCTCGGCTTTTTAAGTCTGCACAAAATATATCAGCTATCATTTGAGGGGTTAGATCAAAGGAATGATCGTCGTAGGATGCTGCCATTGCTTGGTCTTTGAAACAATAAGCCTTCCATAAAACTGAAACACGAACCTGATCAAACGCAAAAGTGGCAAGTGTCTTATTATCTTCCCTAACACACCATTTATCGCCCGCATTTAATTCAAGAACGGCATCATATCCAATATTTTCATAATTTTTCTGCTGATTTTTCGGCCCGATTGCACCGACACGATGGTACATATATTCATTGTCAGCCAGAACACTCCGATTAAAATAAGGTGGGGCTTCAGTCAAAGAGGGTGCTCCAAGACCATCAGGCCAATATTCAAACTCTCCGCCCTCCCCTTGATAAAACCAAGTAATTGCGGATGCCACTGGAATTGCCCATTCTTGAAATAAACCTGAATATCCCATCGGCGCAAGCATCCAGCTTGGAACCTCCCTATTTTGCGCTCCACGGAAAAAAGGAAGATCCAAATGGTAGGGAGCACCGGGTGCCGGCAAGTTTAGGTTTGTCATCATTGCGACTGGCCGAATGACCTCCGCTTTAAAAGATTGTTTGGCCCCTTCTATGAACTTCTCATTTTGGAAATAGGGTTCTGCCCCGTCAAAGGTTGCTTTACCTCCTAAGGCCCAAAAATTACGAAACCATCCCCCAGATGTATCCCCTTTATTTTTATGAACCGCGGCGAGGGTTTTGTAAGGACTTCCCTGACGGATTAAGTCGACAACACCTTGCGGGTTCTCAAAAGCGGGTTCCAGGCTGATTGGGCGGGCTAAGAGAGTTTTGGAGCGTTTAA
>JBALXM010000080.1:0-13126 GCA_036960695.1 Sneathiella sp. | reverse complement strand
CCCACTTCAAAAGCAGCCTCACTCACCCGCAGGCCATCAAAGGACATTAAAGTTTGCGCCCGATGAAGCCGGATAGCTTTTTGGTATTGTATGGGAGCCATAGTCGCGGTTTCTTTAAAGGCAGCGTGAAACGCAGAGACACTCATCCCCGCCTCTTCTGCAAGCTCTGAGACAGTCAGATTTTTTGCTGGATTTGAGTTAATCCCATGAAGAACACGATTAATTTTCCCCGCAACCGTATCATGCCCGGTTAGGCAGCGCATCGAACAGGCTTGCGGGCCACTTAGTATGCGATAAATGATTTCCTCTATAATAAGCGGTCCCAGAATTTCTGTATCTAGGGGATCGAGTAGCGCTTCTGCAAGCCGTACAACAGCGTCTCGCATTTGATGGTCCAAATCTGTCGCTATAATGGCTTTGGGCAAGTGAGATATCTGCTCGCGCGGCTCAACAGACGACTGTTGGTCCATTCGCGCAGCAACCTGCCCGATTACTTTTGAATTGATCGGGATGAAAAGACTTAAGATCGGCACTTCCTCAGTCGCTTCAACCACTTCAACTTCCCATGGCACGGCGGAGGACAGAACGAGATAGGTATCTTCGGAATATTCAAAGCTGCTCCCGGCCATAAAACCCCGCTTAACCCCTTGGGCCATAAACACTATACCTGGCTCGTATACGATTGGTTTTCGCGGTACAACCTTCGATGCCCGCCAGGCGACGACCTTGCCCAAGCCAGTAGGATGAGCACCATCAGTAGGCGCTAGGGTTGCAATCAGGTTTGCAAATTTCTGCCGCATCAAGGCGTTATTCATATGTATCTCAAGCTTGCCAATCGAAAATACGATATTCATTAACCATACTATAACCACGGTCACATGCGCCAGCACATAAGAGGAATAGGCATGTTCTTAAGAGGAACGGGCCTTCCCTCGTCACCCCCAACACGCAATAGATAACGTTGAGCATTATTTAAGGGATTGAAATAGACATGAAATACCAACTTTCGATCAATGGCGAAAAAAGAGATATAGAAGCAGAACCGGGCACCCCTCTCTTGTGGGTAATCAGAGATGAGCTTGACTTAACGGGAACTAAATTTGGCTGTGGCGTCGCCTCATGTGGTGCGTGCACTGTCCATTTGGATGCGGAGCCCGTGCGATCCTGCCAGACATCTATTGAAGATGTAAAAAATGCAAATGTTACGACCATTGAAGGGATCAATGGCAAAGTTGCCGCGGCCGTCCAAACTGCTTGGCGGGAATTGGATGTGGTTCAATGCGGTTATTGCCAATCAGGGCAAATCATGTCTGCCATCGGCCTTTTAAGTGAGACCCCCAATCCGACGGATAAGAATATTGACGACTATATGGATGGGAATGCCTGCCGGTGCGCGACGTACCAACGCATCCGTGCCGCAATTCATGTCGCTGCAAAAAATCTGGAGGTTTAATCATGACATTAAATACATCACGAAGAAACTTCCTTGTGGGTGTAAGCGCCTCCGCAAGTGTGCTTGTTGTAGGCCTGACCAGCACCGATAGCTGGGCCGCCAGCAATACAGCCGCCGAAATAACACCGTTCATCAAAATCGACAAAGAGGGCACCGTAACAGCCATTTTAAAGCATTTTGAAATGGGGCAAGGCACAACCACAGGCCTGACAACTCTTATTGCCGAGGAATTGGATGCAGATTGGGATAAAATCCAAATTGAATTTGCCCCAGCTGATGGCAAACGATATGCAAATTTACTGTTCGGTGCGCAAGGAACAGGCGGATCTACATCCATCGCCAATTCTTATCTGCAATACAGAAAAGCTGGCGCATCTGCGCGAGACGTCTTGATTAGAGCGGCCGCCGCAAAATGGTCCGTATCACCTTCAACTGTCGATATACAAAATGGGCTACTTGTGAGCGGATCCCATAAAGCGCATTTCGGCGAAGTAATCGACGATGCTTCCAAACTAAACCCTTCTGCCGAGCCAAAACTAAAATCCAGAGCCGATTTCCGCCTTATTGGAAATGCGAGCCTCTCTCGCAAAGACAGCCATTCGAAAACGGACGGTTCCGCCATTTTCGCTATGGATGTTAAAGTCCCAAATATGGTCTATGCCTCTGTCACACACAGCCCTAAATTTGGTGGCACAGCCTTATCATTTGATCTGAGTAAAGCTAAAGACGTTCCCGGTTACATTGACGCGAAACTACTGCCGACCAAAACCGGCGTTGTTGTGTATGCAAAGAACACTTGGGCTGTAAAACAAGCGCGCGAGCAGCTTTCAATCCAGTGGGATTTCTCTAAAGCTGAGACGAGAAGTTCCGATGCGATGGTGACAGAACACAAAAAACTTCTGGACACACCTGAATTTAGCGCAACAAAAGACACCAATTTCGAAGCAACCGGTGCTCTGCTCGCGTCTGCAGAAACTGTCGTTGAAGCAGATTTTCTGCTTCCCTTTCTCTCACACGAACCTATGGAAACCCTTAACTGCGTTATTGAACCAACGGCAAATGGTGTCAGGGTTTATGATGGAAGTCAGTTCCCCGGCCTCACCCAGCCAACCGTCGCTGCTATCTTGAAGCTAAAACCAGAACAGGTGGAAATTAAAACGGTTTATGCCGGCGGCTCTTTTGGAAGACGTGCGAACGGAACCTCTGATTACGAGGCAGAAGCGGCTATGGCCTTTGCACTGCTTGGCGGAAAAACACCTGTTAAATTGGTATGGATGCGTGAGGATCAGGTCGCTGGCGGTTACTATCGCCCGATGGCAGCCCACAGAATTAAAATTGGCGCGGATGCAAACGGTAAAATAGTCGGCTGGGATCACCGAACAGCTTCCAAGTCGATCATGAAAGGAACCCCTTTTGCCGGAGGTTACGTACATGAAGGAGTAGATCACGCGTCGGTTGAAGGTATTGCTGATACTCTCTATAGCATTCCCGGTTTCTCAGTTGGGCTTAGCGACTTTAAATCCCCTATTTCCGTTTTGTGGTGGCGATCTGTCGGGCATTCACATACAGCCTTTGCCATGGAATCCGCTCTGGATATGGTCGCAACTGACACAAAAAAAGACCCGGTAACGCTCCGTTTAAGCCTGCTCAATAGCGGCTCGAAAGACCACATGCGCGCAAGCGCTGTCATAAAACTCGCCGCAGAGAAAGCTGGCTGGGACAAGCCCCTTGCAAAAAATCGGGGTCGCGGGTTTGCAATGCATAAATCGTTTAACAGTTATGTTGCTGAGGTTGCGGAAGTTTCAATCAACAGTGATGGATCCGTTAAAATTGAGAAGATAACTTGCGCTGTCGATTGCGGCGTTGCAGTCAACCCGGATGTCATAAAGGCCCAGATGGAAGGGGGGATCGGATATGGACTAGGCGCTGCCATGCGGAACGAAATTACGTTCACAGACGGCGTTGTGGACCAATCAAATTTCCCCGATTACGAGCCCATCAGAATGTCCGATTTCCCAGAAATTGATGTTCACATTGTACAATCTGATGAAAATCCAACTGGTGTGGGGGAGCCCGGCCTGCCGCCAATAGCACCGGCCGTCGCCAATGCGATTTTCGCCGCATCTGGAAAACGTATTACCAGCCTTCCTTTCTCCGAAAATGGTATCTCTTTCGGATAATTTCAGGCCCTAACGACGAAAAAAGCGCTGCAATAAATTGTGGCGCTTTTTTATACTCCGGGCACGCTGATCACCGCTGCGACAATATCTGGTCAAGCCAGTCCCAGACAGCCCGGACCCTAGGTTGAGCCAAAACCTCTGCATGAGCAACCAGCCAGAAAGTGGTGTCCAGCTCATCCATTACCGGGGACACCTGCACTAAACCCGCAACATCCGCAGCATATTCAGTAAACAACAACGCAGGCCCCGCGCCGCCAAGGACAGCTTCGACTAAAGTATGAACAGATGTACATTGAACGGGAAAGTTTTGTACTTTTCTATCAAGCAACACTTTTTTAAAAGTAACGTCGGCTGAAGACTGAGCCAAAATGACAACCCAGTCACAGTCGGTAAATCTGTCTTCTGTTAATACTTCAGGATGGCTTTGAACATACGCCTCGCTCGCATAAGCGGCGATATGAGCTGTAAAGACTTGCTTAATCCGCAAATCTCCTGACGTTGGCATTTCAGACCGGATCGCGATGTCTGCTTCCCGCCTGGACATGTTGAAAGTTTTATTAGTGGTCAGGACTTCCAAGCATATATCCGGTGCATTCTCTCTCATCTCGACAAGGCGACGACCGATAAACCGGCTAGACATTTCAGTCGCAGTAATCCTCACCGTACCGATCATTTGATCATCCCTGGGATCGGTTGCATCCTTAATGGCAAAGGCTGCATTCTCCATGGCTGAGACTTTTGGAAGCAGTCGCTCGCCAGCTGCCGTTATTGCATATCCCCGTGGCTTTCGATCAAACAACCGCACATTCAGCGCCGTCTCTAATGCTTCCACATGGCGCCCAACAGTTGGTTGGCTCATACCCAGTTCACGCGCAGCCCCGGACAAGGAACCGTTAGATGCCACCGCCAAAAAAACCTTTAATTGATTCCAGTCCATGTATTCATCTTTGAATATATCTTTTCATTTATAGGCAATATTATTCATAGATAAAATTTTGTCAAATAGGGCTTCCAATTACAGGAGTCAAAAATGTCTTTTAGTTACGCGCCCGTCACACTTCCAATTCATTGGATATTCAATGTTCTTATTCACATTCAGCATTCGCTGAAATTGCTAGCAATTTCACCTAACGGTACAAGCAACAGTCCTGTTTCACAGAAAATAAATGACCCATTTCAGCATATTGAAGCCAGTAAAGTACGGCATATGCGCCACCTGCCGCCTATGTAATTATCGCGCGGGTGTCGAACAATATGGTCTCAACTTGTCAGAGCAAAGTTTTCGCCTTGCTCTGAACAAAAACAATAATTATTGTAAAGCGTTACCCCTGAACGACAGCATCATAAACACGATTTTTCAAATCTGCGGCGAAGGGATGAGCAAACCCCATTACCCGCTGCGTCATGACAATGCCCGCGACGTTGTTCGTTGGTGAAACCCACCATTGAGTGCCGGCAATTCCGCCCCACCACAAATCACCTTTAACGTTGGAAGATTCATGAGAAAAAGGTTTCTGTATAACAGAGCCCGCGAGCCCATGACCGCGACCTGGCATTTCACCAACGCCGGCAAAACGAATATTCTGTCCATCTGGCAATTGGTTTGTTGCCATTAGTGCCATGGTGTCCGGTTTTAACAACGCAGGACCGCCGGGTATTAAACTGCGAATAAGCGAGATCATATCGGGTAAAGTTGACACAAGTCCACCGCCGCCAGACAAGCGCGGGAAAGGCTTTAGAAAAGCATCTGGATAAGGAGAATTGTCAGCTCGGGTTAACCCGCTAAGCATGGGCTCCATTACGCTTGAGCCTGAATAATATGCAGCAAGCCTGTCTTGCTTTTCAGGAGGGCACCAGAAACCCGTATCCACCATATTAAGAGGAGCAAAAATTCGGTTTTGAAAAAATACATCAAGGGATTGGCCACTAATGATTTCAACAAATCTGCCCAAAACATCTGTAGCAAGTGAATATTCCCATGAAGTACCTGGATGGAATACCAAGGGCAGATCTTCCAAGGCATCAATCATTCCTGATAATGGCGTCGCCACATTATTGACACCACTTTTAGCATAAAGACTAAAGATGAGGGTCCCCGGATCAAGGAAACCATAGCTCAAGCCCGAAGTATGTGTCATCAATTGCCGAATAGTGATGGAACTTTTAGCAGGTTCCGTATCATTTCCATCTGTCGCTCCCGGCCTCAAAACCTGACGATTTCCCAGCTGCGGAATATATTTTTCTATGGGATCATCAAGCGCAAAATGTCCTTCTTCTAATAACATCAAAACAGCCATTGAAGTGACCAATTTGGTATTGGAAAATACTCTGAATATATGATCGTCCCTCAGAGCTATATTTGCTTCTCTATCGGCGAGGCCAGCGCAATGAACATCAACTAAGTCTTGCCCCACAAGAACTGCTGATGAGATACCAGAGAACAGCTCTTTATCTACATAACTTTGCATTGCATCATGCAGCGGGCTGAAGTTGAATGAGTTTTCAATCACAGATGTATTTGACATTAATTTTTCCTTAGTTATTTGCCAATTTTTAATTTGAAGTCTCTCAATCACATTCGCGAAAGTCGGACACCAGCCAAGACGATAACAACGCCTCCTATTTGTATGACGCTCATTGTTTCGCCAAAGAATAGGATGGATGTGGAAATTGCAACAACTGGGATCAAAAAACTGTATGACATGCCACGCAAGACACCCAATCGGGAAATGCCCGCGCAATACCAAACAAAAGCCAATGCCGCTCCCAGTATGGCGGTTACCCCCCAGGCCAGCCAAATTTCGGCAGAGATACTTCGCCAATCCTGATTAACAAGCCCGGGGACATCCATCAATGTCAGCACAAGCGCGCCAAAGAACATAGCCCAAGCAGTTACAAGCAGCGGGCCTCGTTTAAGCACCATTCCACCTGACACAACTGTGTATAGAGCCCAAATAAAAGCGGCACCAACAATCAGCAAATCACCCAAAAGGGAGCCGCCGCCAATCGTTATTTCAGAGATGCTATTGTTTATAATGAGAACAACGCCCGCCAAAGACAAGAAAGCTCCGCCCCACCCTAGCATCCCGGTTTTCTCCCCTTTAAAACCTGCGAGAAGCCCTCCAAACAAAGGAGCCGTTGCCACTAAAATCGATGCTTTGGAAGCACTGGTTAAATTCAAACCAAAAGCCCACCCCCCTTGAAAGAGAGTAATCCCCAAGACACCGATGCCAAAGAGCTGAAGCGCTTCTTTCCCGTTTATCTTGATGGATTTTCCGCTTATCCAAAGGAAACTAAAAAGTATGCATGATGCCAGAAGATATCGGGTTGCCGAAAAGACAAGAGGATCCATAGCCCCGAGGACCATCTTGGCAATTGGAAAGTTGACGCCCCATGCCACAACTGATGCTAAAAGAAAAAGATCACCAGAAGCTGGAATCCAGGACGCCCGTTTTTGTGTGGTTTTATCCATCGTCGCCTCTTTGTCGACTTAAGGTTCACCCTACAATAGTCACAATATTCCGACACGCAATTCTTTTGATATTAATGAGTAAAAAGCGCATAAACTCATTTGCGCTCGAGATTTATTATTCTGAGTTTTAGAGGTCCAACATGACAGACGTCGTTTTACTTGATGGCGGTATGGGGCAAGAATTGCTTCATCGTTCCGCGCAAAAGCCCCATCCCATGTGGTCTGCAAAAGTTATGTTGGATGAGCCAGAGATTGTTGAGGCCGTTCACCGGGATTTCATAGACGCAGGCGCCCGGATCATCACATTAAATAATTACACAGCGACGCCTGAAAGACTTAAAAGAGAGGGACGACCAGATCTGTTCGAGCCACTGCAACATAAGGCTATTGAGATCGCCAGGCGGGCTCGGGATCAAAGTAAATTAGGACACAAAAACAAAGTTAGAATAGCCGGATGTCTTCCGCCCCTTTACGCCAGTTATAAACCAGAACTCGCACCAAGTTTCGAAGAATGCTTAAAAAGATACCAAGTGATTGCCGACATACAAGCACCATCAGTTGATCTTTTCATCTGCGAAACCATGTCTTCTATCAAAGAAGGAAAAGCTGCGGCTATTGCTGGCATCAAAACAGGACGACCTACTTGGCTCGGCTTCACGCTGGAAGATAGCTTAAACGTCTGTCTTCGATCGAAAGAGCCTTTAATCGACGCGATCAACGAAGTAATGGATATAGGCGTTGAGGCAATATTGCTTAATTGCTCTCTCCCTGAGGCCATCAGTGCAGCCATGGAGACATTAAGTAGCCGTTTTAATACCGTAGGGGTCTATGCCAACGGCTTTGCAAGCATAGACGCGCTGCAGCCGGGCGGGACGGTCGAAAACCTCATAGTTCGCAATGATCTCGGGCCAGAAAATTATGCTGATTTTGCATTGAGTTGGGTTAAATCCGGAGCCAAAATTGTGGGTGGCTGCTGTGAAGTTGGCCCTTCGCATATTGCCCAGTTAGAAAAGCAACTCATAGCCAAGGGCTATAGTTTACAAAGCCATCTCTAGAAGAAAAAAAGAGGAAGGCATTGCTATAAGCTCAACAAAAACGACACTGGCGAGGATGAGTTCACCCTTCATTCCACAGATATGTATGACAGATGGGTTGACACAGACGCCTCGCACCAGCAGCATCATCCCGAACAAACGAATAATAATAAGGATGTGAAACATGTCGGGAACCGACCAAGAATTATTCAATCTGGCCATGTCAGAAGAAGCCAAGCCTCTCCTCGCTGCATTAACAAAGCACATTGAAGAAAATGTCGCGCCGATAACAGAAGAGTTCTTTTCACTCAATGAAGGAAAAAAAGACCGGTGGACTTGGCACCCACGCCAACTTGAATTACTTGATGGCGCGAAAGAGAAAGCCAAAGAGTCAGGTTTATGGAACTTTTTCCTACCCGATGCAGAGACCGGCGAAGGCTTAAGTAACCTTGATTACGCCTATATTGCCGCAGAACTCGGCAAATATAGTTTGGCCCCTGAAACCTTGAATTGCAGTGCTCCCGACACCGGCAACATGGAAGTGTTGGAGCGTGTGGGAACCCCTGCACAAAAAGAGAAGTGGCTCAAACCTTTGCTCAACGGCGAAATTCGCTCAGCCTTTGCTATGACAGAGCCTAACGAAGCATCTTCTGATGCAAAAAATATCAGTACGACTGCCGTCCTTGAAAACGGTGAATGGGTAATTAACGGCGAGAAATACTATATTTCGGGTGCAGGTGACCCACGCTGTAAAATTATGATCACTATGGTCAAAACCAGCCCTGATGCCCCATCGAGCCAGCAGCAATCACAAATCCTAGTTCCTATCGATACACCCGGCGTTAAAATCGTTCAAGGCATGCAAGTGTTTGGCGAAGATCATGCACCGCGGGGCCATATGCATATAAAATTCGACAATGTAAGGGTGCCTGAAGAAAATATGCTGCTCGGCGAAGGTCGCGGTTTTGAGATTTCCCAGCTCCGCCTTGGGCCTGGTCGTATTCATCATTGCATGCGCTCTATCGGTCAAGCTGAGAAAGCGCTGGAATTAATGGTCAAGCGCGCAGGCAGCCGCACAGCTTTTGGTAAAAGCATTCTAAAGCTTGGTAAGAATGTGGAGGTAATCTCACGCGCACGGATTGAAATTGACGCCATGCGCCTAATGGTTCTGCAAGCCGCCAAAGCGATGGATGTCCTCGGAAATAGAGAAGCCCGCGTCTATGTCAGTGCCGTAAAAGCAATGGTTCCTGAAAAAGTCTGCATTATTATCGATCAAGCCATCCAGATGCACGGCGCGACAGGTATTTCTCAATGGTCTCCGCTATCCACTATGTACACGCATCAGCGTCATCTTCGTTTTGCGGACGGGCCAGATGAAGTACATCATATGGTGGTCGGTCGCGCCGAAGCTAAAAAGCATGATGCTTGGTAGAAAATAGAGACATCAGATTGAGGAGATAGCGGTGCTGAAATCAAATTTTGCATCACTGCAACAGCACCTGCTACCTCTCTTTCGCGGCTTCAGTACGCTGTAAGTTCAGAGAATAATTAACAATTAAGAACAAACGTATCTTTCAGTGTATCGGCGGTTTCTGATCATCGGGAAGATCTGCAATCATTTTAGTCGCCAACTTCATCCAGTCTTCCATGAGAACTTTTGCCAATATTGCGCGCCCGGGTTCACTATCATCTTGCAGCATTAGGTTTTCGACAACGGCACGGACTTGAAACGAATCCAGCGCCACCCTGAAAAAATCAGAATTCCTATTCTTGTCAGGGTCTGAATTCACATTAATAGGGTCTTCATGGCTGATATTCCGGACTGTTAAGGCAAGTTCTGCATCTTTCTTACGGATTAACTCATACGTTAAATTCAGGCTTCCTCGACTAAAGACATCAGCTTCTTCACCGATATTCTCTGCAGGAGTATTTACCATATATTCTGCTCCTAAAATTTGGCTCGCAGTTAGACAGCTAGGAGAATAACGAAATTATGCAACCCCTATATGATTTCACCTAAGAAACACAAAACATTTTTTTGATAACTAAACGCAAATTTAACTGGAGAAAAGCTAAGCAGAAAACTTCTCTTTGACTCACGCTATCTTTAATCTAAAAATACTAAATTAGAATTTAATTTCTAATAAAACGATAAAATATCAGGGAGAACAGTAATGAAAATTTCGATGGGTCCTGTATTGAGTTTAAGAAAATCAGACGCTAGTGAATGGCATGTCTCCGCGTTAATCATAATCGACAAAGGCACTCACTATCCGCTCGGCATCGTCTCTTCAGATGCTGCGATCTCTCAACCGACGGTCCTGATGGAACATAAAAAAGAAGCCGTATTAAGATATGACATTACTGTTGCCCGCAAACCCCACCCAGTCAATGTAACTTACGCCATAGGGGCTGGAACTTGGAAATTTGTCGTCCCCGCAATTGGCTGCTCCCCAAAGATGGCTTTTGTATCCTGTAATGGTTTTTCTGACCCAAAAGCCATGAAGAATGTAGAAGAAAAAAATGCCTTATGGACCCATATGGGGACACTCCACAAAAAACCAGATGGTGAGTATAATCTGCTTATCATGGGGGGAGATCAAGTTTATGCCGATCAAATATGGAATACGGCAGAACTTAAAAAATGGTCTGATTTATCTCGCAGCAAGCGCCGCACCCGAGCTTTTAGCGGCGCAATGCGCCAACAAGTAGATGATTTCTATTTTACACTCTATAAAGAACGGTGGGCGCAGACAGAAGTTGCGTCGATGTTATCGTCAATTCCAACCCTGATGACTTGGGATGACCATGATATTTTTGATGGTTGGGGATCTTATTCACCAGAAGATCAAGAGTGCAAAGTGTATCAAGGTATTTTTGACGCCGCAAAAAGTCATTTCTCAGTCTTCCAACTTCAAGTAAATTCAAACCTACAGGAGACAAGACCGTCCACCCTTAGCAATCAAGATGCTCTCACTTTTGCAGTGGAGGCCGACGGCATCGCAATTTTGGCTTTGGACACCCGATCAGAACGCAGTCAAAAACAGGTTATGAGTGCACAATCATGGGATGCTGTTTGGAATTGGGCAAGTAATCTTAATCCAGCATCCAATAACTCCCCAAAACATTTACTTATTGTCTCTCCCGTGCCAGTTGTTCATGCGGATTTCGGAAGCATTGAAACCACGTTAAATTGGCTTCCAGGAGAGCAAGAACTAGAAGATGATTTACGAGATCATTGGCAAAGCAAGCCTCACCGCAAGGAACGGTTACGCATGATCCACCGTCTTTTTACCTTAATGGAAGATAAAAACATCCGTGCGACTTTTCTATCTGGTGATGTCCATTGCGCAGGGCTTGGTGTGGTTGTCTCTAACCGATCCAATAGCCCAGGCTCGAGAGCGAGTGTCATAAACCAGTTGACATCTTCAGGCATTGTCCACCCCGCCCCTCCTAAAATAATGGGCTATTTATTGGAAAACTTATCGGATACCCCCGAAGAAATCGACCAGGGCTTATCTGCCTATATGCTTGATTTCCCTGCTACACGGAAAAAATTTGTGCTGTCGCGCAATTTCCTCAGCCTTGAGCCCGATGACAAAGATCGCCTTTGGGCCAAATGGTATATTGAACATGATTTGGATGAACCTTCGACAAAAACCATTAACCCCATTTGATATGTTGATCGGATAGATACAAGTTTCAAAAACCGCTGATTTGTCTCAGCGGTTTTTTTTACGTTCCCATAAACAGGTTCTTATTCTTGCTTAATGCTTGTGACACAAATTTCATAAAAGCCCGAACCCGAGGTAGTTTTTGCAAATCTGGATGGGTTAACACCCAAATGTCTGAATAAGGCTGGGTATCCAAACCTGGAAGGCGCCTAAAACCTTCCGTATTATCTCCCAAGAAACAAGGCATTCGGGCAGCTCCCATATTAGCGAGAACAGCACTGTGAACGGCAACCATATCATCAAATTTCGCGACGACCTTTGCTGCGGGATATACTTTTAAGATCTCCTCCGCCGGCTCATCACCGCGCCAAAGGAAATTGATACAATCAAGCGCACTTTCACCCGTGCGGTCAGCCAAATAAGTTTCACTGACATAATACATGCACTGCTGCGATAAAACCTTTCTCCCCCACAGGGTTCCCTCGGGCTCATTACTGGCAAGGATTGATATGTCAGCCTCCCTCCGATGCAAATTCACGGCATCTGAGGTGGCAATGACGGTTAGATATATGTTGGGGTAAGTTTTTGTAAATTCGACGAAAACACCTGCTAAAACCTTTTGTATCATCAATTGCGGAGCGGATATCTTTAAAGGCCCCGCCAAGACCATATCCTGACCCGCAATTGTTAAATCCAGGTCTAGCGCGTGACGTTCCATCTCCTCCGCCGTTTTGATGGCATGCTCCCCAAAGGCCGTGACCGACAAGCCATTTGCGAAACGATCGAACAGACGAACGCCCATTTGCGCCTCCAGCGCAGACAGGCGGCGTGAAACCGTTGAATGATTGACACCCAGTTCCCGCGCGGCACCACTTAAGCCCCCATTACGATGAACGGCCAGTGCATATTTCAAATCATCCCAACTATACATCTGTGCATTATTGCACAGCTTAGTTTCCAATTTCCACAATTTTCGAACAGGCCCTATATCAGTAATGTGCTTCTCAACACCAACCCCGTTTAAATAGGAGACAAACAATGACTGTTTACTGCATTGGCCAAGCCAAAAATATCGATAGCCAAGCGTTGCAAGAATACGGAAAACACGCGGGCGCAGCCCTTACCAAACATGAAGGGGTCTTGGTCAGTAAAAGTATGGCACTTAAAGCGTTGGATGGCACGACCGATGCTAATGACCTTATCGTTATCCTGAGCTTTCCGACTGAAGAGGCGGCCATTGCGTGGCGTAACGATCCAGAACTTAGCGCGGTGCATGACCTTCGAAACGCATCCGCGAACTGGACTCTTCAGCT
>JBALXM010000079.1:10673-13525 GCA_036960695.1 Sneathiella sp. | reverse complement strand
GTCAAACCCTTTCTGAAACTTTTCTCAAACTTTCTTCTTTTTAACTCTCTAGCACCCATCTTAAAGTCTCATAAGGCCAGTTAAACTGCCGAATATGTATAAAAACTATATTCCGATTAAAACGAAATACCCGAGCCTAATGAGGACGAGCTCTCGTTTTGACCTTAGGAAGAATACTGAATAAACACTGGAATGAGCGACTCTAACAAGATCTCCCGATGGGATTCTCTTTTATAAGAAAATCCTATCGGGTAGTGGTCCCGCGAACAATGGCATTTTAGTACGGTAAACCCACATAATTTTCAGCCAAAACTGTCTGAGCTGCTTTTGATGAAAACAGATACTCAAGCTCAGTTTGCTGCATACGATCACCAAATCCTTCATTTTCGGGGAATTTATGGAGGATATTTGTCATCCACCAAGAAAACCTCATGGCTTTCCATATGCGTTTAAGGGCCGTTTCAGAATATCTGTCTAGCTTTTCATCATTTCCATTGGAAAAATGATCAATAAGCGCATCAGAAAGGTATTTGATATCTGATGCCGCGAGATTGAGCCCCTTCGCACCAGTCGGCGGTACTATATGCCCAGCATCCCCAGCCAAGAACAGACGTCCATAACTAAGGGGCTCTGCTACAAATGAGCGTAAAGGCGCGATGCTTTTCTCGATTGAAGGCCCCGTTATCAATTTGGATGCCGCATCAGCGGGCAGTCGGGATTTCAATTCATCCCAAAACCGACTATCCGACCAATCTTCTGGCTTATCATCTAACGAGCACTGAACGTAATAGCGACTGAGTTTGTCATTTCGCATTGAACACAAGGCGAAACCTTTGTCATGACGGTTATAGATGAGCTCATCTGAGACCGGTGACGTTTCAGACAACACTCCCAACCATCCAAAAGGATAAACCTTCTCATATTCCCTCAATATGTCTGCTGGGATAGAAGGCCGGCTAACACCATGGAAACCATCACATCCCGCAATAAACTCACAATCAAGCCGGCAACTCTCTCCATTCTTTTCATATGTGACATAGGGCTGGTCCGTCTTCAGATCATGCAGCGCGACATTATCGGCATCCTCAACAACAACACCGCCCATACGATCCCGCGCATCATAGAGATCCCGCGTTACTTCCGTTTGCCCATAAACCATTACAGACTTACCGTCAGTCAGTCTGGATAGGTCTATGCGATGCCTTTCCCCGTTAAAGGCTATATCAAATCCGCTATGAGCGTGCCCCTCAGCGTCCATTCGGGCACCAACCTCGGCATCCCGCAATAAGTCGACCAATCCTTGTTCAAGAACTCCAGCACGAATTCTGCCCAGCACATAATCACGGCTTTTCCGCTCTAACACCACGGACTGAATGCCTTTCAGATGTAGAATTTGGGAGAGCAAAAGGCCTGAGGGTCCTCCGCCGATAATCGCTACTTGAGTACGCATATAGTGTATCCTTGCATTATTCGCACATTCTTAAATTTATTATACGCCAATAAAAATAAAGCTTTTTTCAGCTTTATGAATGGTCAAATCTCTCTATAATTTGTACATATCGAACAAAAAGAGATTTCTTTTATATGATTCCAAATTATGCGCTTTATGGAGAGGAAAAGGACGAGACCTTTCCCGATATTCTACACTGCGAGTCCATCGCCGCACGGTCGAAGAAAAACAATTGGGTGATCGCCCCGCACCGCCACCACAACCTTCATCAGTTTTTCTTATTGAAGACGGGCGGCGGCGCTATATCTATTGAAGACACACAGCATATTTTGAAGCCACCAGTGGTGATCTCCATCCCGCCCCTCACTGTGCATGGCTTCGAATTTTCAAAAGACACTGAGGGCTGGGTCGTGACAATTCCCCATACGATTATGAAAGAGGTTTTGCTTCACGCACCAGAGATCCATTCCCGCTTACACATACCGATAATGACAACCAGTTCCGATGAAGTGACATCCTATTTCGAGAAAATATCAGATGAACATCGCCATGTTGAACTGGGAAGGAGCCAGTTACTGGCTCATTTAGCCGGAACACTAACTGTCTTGATAAGTCGAAATAGTGTCGATTTGCATCCGATCCCACGAACACAGGAGAATAAAAGGCAAATTCACGTCCAACAATTTCTAAATCTGCTGGAGAAGAATTTTCGCTGCCTACATTCGGTCAGTGAATATTCTAAGCTGTTAGATCTCTCCCCCACTCATCTTACGCGAAGTTGTCGGGAGATTACGGGAAAATCCACATCAGACTTGATCCAGGACCGGCTGATATTGGAGGCTAAACGTTCCCTCGTTTACACCAAAATGCCTATTTCCGAAGTTGCATATTTTCTAGGATTTAACGATCCAGCGCATTTTTCAAAATTCTTTCATCGCCAAATTGGGGTGGCGCCTTCTCGTTTCAGAGAGAAGGCGGATCTTCCAAGTTAGAAATTTTGAAGAAATGTAGGAAGCCACAATGTTACGACAGGGAATGCGATCAAAATACCAACACGGAAAATTTCAGCGAGAAAGAACGGAGCAACCCCCTTAAAGGTTTCGCTCATTGGTGTGTCCTTGTCCATGGCAGAGATAATAAACACATTCATACCAACAGGGGGTGTGATTAATCCTAACTCGACAACGATCAATGCCAGAATACCGAACCAGATTTTCAAATCTTCTTCGCCCATCCCAAAATCCATTCCGGAAATAACCGGCCAGAAGAAAGGCATCGCAAGTAAAATCATGCTGAGGCTATCCATCAAACAGCCGAGTAAAACCAGCGACAAAAGCAAAAGGACCAAGATAGTATAAGAAGAAAGGCCGGAATCCATCATCATCTGAGCCGCGGCCTGCGG
>JBALXM010000079.1:0-10573 GCA_036960695.1 Sneathiella sp. | reverse complement strand
AGATAGTATAAGAAGAAAGGCCGGAATCCATCATCATCTGAGCCGCGGCCTGCGGCACACCACCCCGTGACATGAAGATTTTCAAAAGCTCCGCGCCCAACAAGATCAAGTAGATCATGCCCGATGTTTTAGCTGTTTCCAGCAGAGCATATTTAAAGTCCGTAAAAGACAGCACCCGCCGTGCGATACCATAAAGTGCTACGAGGAAAACACCGACGGCCGCCGCAGGCGTCGGGTTAAAGAACCCGAAATATATGCCGCCGATGACAAGGCCAAAAATGATGAGGACTGGAACCATGGCAATGGTAGCTGAAATGAGCTCTGTTTTTGAAACCCGATCCCCTCTCGGACCGGATTCAGGCCAAATCCGCACATAGATAGCGATAGTAACAAAGAACAAAACGACAGCGAGCAAGCCGGGTATCATTGCACCCATAAACATGGTCACAATATTGGCTTCAACAATCACCGCATAAATAACAAGCACGATTGAAGGCGGAATTAAAATCCCAAGGACGCCCCCCGCGGCCAAAGTTCCCGTCGCCAATGCACCGGAATATCGATAGCGCTTCAGTTCGGGGAGCGCTACTTGTCCCATAGTTGATGCCGTTGCTAAAGATGATCCGCAAACGGATCCAAATCCAGCACAAGCCGCAATAGCTGCCATAGCGACACCGCCCCGCATATGGCCAAACCAAGCGTTTGCTGCTCTGAATAAATCGGAGGACAAGCCTGCACGCGTCGCAATATTCCCCATCAAGATAAACATCGGCACAACAGAAAGATCGTAGATGGAGAATTGCCCCCATGCGAGGTCTTTCAATTGGCTAAGCAGAATAGCGGGGCCATTCAAGACGACAATTCCAGTCGCACCAACAACAATCATCGAATATGCAATCGGCACACGGACGACAATCAATCCAATCAGGCAGAATAATCCCAAGAGACCGATAATTAAGTTTTCTTCCAAGGAAATGCTCCCGTCAGGCCCGGCGACGGGTCCCATATAAATCTACGATTGTCATGAAGGAGGCAATAACCAATAAGCCCAAAGAAAGGAGACAGGGAATAAATCCGATCCATAACGGAAAGCCTAAAATTCCAGTTACCTCTTCATATTCCAGATAGCTGGCTATACCTTCAGACATGCGCCACAACAAAAGCGAGCTAAAGCCCAGCGCAATAATTCCAGAAAACAAACTCATCAAGACGATCTGCGATTTTCCCGCATTTGCAGTGAAGATATCAGCGGACACGTTTGATCCTGTGATTTGGCAATAAGGCAGGAAGCAAAAAATAGCGATCGCAACCCCCACTTCTGTTATTTCAAAATCACCTGGAAAAGGTTTATTTGCGATAATGTCTGCGCAAATTGAATAGGCATTGACCAGAACAACAGCCAAGAGAGTCAGTCCGCCGATCAATGCCCAGATTTCACATATTCGGTGGACACGGTCATAAACCCGTGCCCAACCTGACTGGTTTCCCGCCATTTTTATTACTTCATATACTTGGACACAGTCGCAACGGCTGTATCATAATATTTACGACCATCAATGCCTTTGGCATCCATCTCTTCAATCCAGCGATCAACGACTGACGCAGTTTTCTTTTCAAACTCAGCCCACTCAGCTTCACTTAATTGAATATGCGTGTTGCCAGATTTAACAGCGACTGCAATCCCGCCTTTTTCAGAAGCATCCCAAACATTACCAACTTCTTCCTGCCACTCTGGGCCGGAATTATCAGTGAAGATTTTCTGAATATCTGCAGGTAATTTATCCCAAACACCTTGGTTCATAGCGATTTGGAAAGTTGCAGTCCCAAGGCGTTTTCCGCCGGGGCCTTCAATCTGATATTTAGTTTGTTCTTGAATTTTAAGCGGAGGAATGATTTCAAATGGGATCAACGCACCATCAACGACTTTTTTCGACAAAGCCGCAGGCAATTCTGGAACTGATGTTTTAACAGGACTTGCGCCCAAAGATTCCAGCACCCATGCGCCTGTGCGAGATGGGATACGAATTTTCAAACCAGCCATATCAGCAGGTGAGCGAACTTCTTTGTCCACCATATGAATAGCGTTACCACCATGAACGTGAAGAAGTAACGGCTTCAATCCTTTATATTCTGCGGAGAGATATTCTTCATACATCTCCGCCATCGCGCGGTTTGTCGCAGCTGATTGCCCCTGATGAACACCGGGAAGTTCGAAAACCTCTGTTCGGGGGAATAAACCGCCCGCATATCCATTTAGAAACCAAGCCATATCAACCACGCCGTCGCGAACTTGACGCGGCAATTGAGGAGGGCGCCCCCCTAAAGACATGGATGGATAAATATCAATTTTCACGCGTCCGTTAGACGCTTTTTCAATTTTTTCGGCCCAAGGAACCATCATCTTTGCATGAGCGGGTGATTTAGGGCTCAAAAAATGATGAAGTTTCAAATTAATTTCGGCAGCGGTGGCAGCACTACCAACCATAACAACGGCAGCCGCGCCAATTGCCAATAAGCCCATCTTTTTAATCATTCTCATGACAGTTCTCTCCCTATAAACTTTTTATTTTAGGTATTCTTTATCTTGCAAACCAAAATGCTCAGCTTTCTAACTGGTCACATAAACACACAGTACCGTAGAAAAACAATGTCCTAACCGTGTCCTTATGTAAAATTACTTTTTCAGCCTAATTCATAACCATTTGTCTCATTTTTTCGATGGACATATCTCTTCAATATTTGAAATCATTTCTGATGAGACCCGCAAACCCGTGGCCGTTGTCATGACCATTTGTGGTAAAATCATCCATTCCAGAGCCCAGCTTGAGCCGGACCTTTCATTTTCATGAAGAACAGCCTGATGCATGGCTGAAATCTGTGTCCCGTTAAATTTGGCCAAAGTTGTCAAGAGTTCACCCTGAACTGGATTTTGTTTATGAGGCATCGCAGAAGACCCCCCAGCCGTCTTAAGACGCACTTCACCCATTTCATTTTGAGCCATAAGAACAACATCGTGCCCAATCTTTCCAAGGCTTCCCGATACAACTGATAACCAGTTGGCAAAGTTCACCAATTCATGCCGGCTTGTATGCCAACATTCATTGCTATTGGACAAGCTCAGCTCGTTTGCGAGTGTTTCTCGCACCTGTAAGCCGGCCGCACCAAGTTTGTCCAAGGTACCAACCGCCCCCCCAAACTGAACTTGCAGCAATTGAGGGCTTAGCCTTTCCAGCGCCAGAAGATGAGCCCGTAAGGGTGTCATCCATTCCCCAATACGGTGGGAAGCTGAAATGGGCAGTGCGCGCTGCATCCGGGTACGCCCCATCAGCGGCACATCGCCAAACTTTTTATCCAGTTCGGCAAGCCCTTCAATCACAATCGTTAGAGAGTTTTGCAACAATAAAACCACTCTCTTCAATCTCAGAATCAGACTGGTATCAATCACATCTTGGCTCGTTGCCCCAAAATGTACATATTGACCATATTCACCCCCGACTTTTGCGCGAAGCTGCCTGACCAAAGCGGGGATAACAACCCCATCGGTAGCGGTCCCTAGCCGTAGATCATCCCAATCTACTTCTATGTCATCACATGCATTTTTAATCAGAGCTGCTGCGGCCATTGGTATAATGCCATGATGCGCCTCAGACTTGGCAAGGGCGGCTTCAAAAGTCAGCATTCCCCGCACATCCTCTTCTGCAGAGAGAAGCTGAGCCACTTGGCTATCCCCAAACAAGCCCGACAAAAAAGGATGATCAAAAGGTGATATCGACATGGGTTCGTCCTTAAGCCCCCTCATGAGCGGCTTTTGTCCGCGCATGTAAATCACGAAGCGTTGTTATTTCCAAATCGGTCGGTGCAAGGGTTTCGTCCACATTACTGGAGAAACGAACGGCCCAACCGCATGTTTTCTGAACCATATCACGGGTCACTCCGGGATGAAGAGACGTTACGGTAAACTCCCTTGTCTCTGGATCGGTTTTCCATATGGCCAAATCTGAAATGAGCAAAGTCGGCCCTTTGGTTTTAATTCCCGCCAGCTCCCGTGCATTTCCGCCGTCCCCATGCCCAAAGGATGTGAAGAAATCAATTTTTTCTACCATTCCTCGCAATGACTGCTTCATAGTTATAAAAATCTCTCCGCAAGAAGAGGCAATTTCAGGAGCCCCGCCGCCGCCAGGCAGTCGAATGGACGGGTTATTGTAATCCCCAATGACGGTCGTGTTTATATTTCCAAATTTATCGAGTTGCGCGGCGCCAAGAAATCCAACGGTTACATGACCGCCTTGCAGCCAATACCGAAACATTTCTGGAACTGACACGGTAGTAACAGCCGTATCGCACAATTCACCATCACCAATTGATAAGGGCAAAATGTCGGGCGCAGTCCCGATTGTTCCACTTTCATAAATGAGCGTAATATCAGGGGCATGGGTTAATCGCGCCACGTTGCAGGCAGCAGATGGAGCGCCAATACCAACGAAACACACATCATCATTACCCAGCGCACGGGCCGCCGCAATTGTCATCATCTCATCAGGAGTGAAATCTAAATCCATTATTTCGCCCCCTTCAGTGAAGCAATACGCGCAGAATATATTTCAGATCCAACTTCGAACACATTTTTTTGCATCCATTCTTTGAATATTTCTCGGTCAGCTGCGATTTTGTCCCACTC
This sequence comes from Sneathiella sp., assembly GCA_036960695.1. GTDB lineage: Bacteria > Pseudomonadota > Alphaproteobacteria > Sneathiellales > Sneathiellaceae > Sneathiella. The sequence goes on along the minus strand of JBALXM010000079.1, from coordinate 5,895 downwards.
CAAATAAGCGGCATTATCGCGATCATAATATCCATGAGCATAGGACGGATGAGCCCCCCCTGGGATCTCACAAATTGACGAGACTGCCCAGCGCGGCAGGATACAAGCATTGGCATGAACATCATCGAAATCGTCAACGATTTCCTCGACCGTGACCACGGAACGTTTTGCGGCCAAAACGGCTTCTTTTTGAATACCGATAATTCCTTCGACTAAAACATCACCGCGCCGATTGGCTTTTTGGGCATGGATAAAGCTGACATCCGGACGAACAGAGGGAACGGCGGCTAGTGCTTCACCCGTAAAGGGGCAAATAACTTCGCGAATATTGTCATTTACATCTTTAAGGCCGGCCCCTTTATAGCCGCGAAAAATGGCACAAGGGAGCCCGGCGGCACCGGCCTCATAGGCATTTGCCATAGCCGCATGGGAATGTTCTTCAATTTCAATAGAATTTGGCCAGTTATTTTCAACAGCGTCCCGTAAGCGGCGCAGAAGACCGACACCGGGGTTTCCAGCATAGGAGAAGATAAGTTTCCGGACCATGCCCATGCCGATCATCTGATCGTAAACCAAATCCGGTGTCATACGAACCAAGGTCAGGTCTTTTCGCCCCTGCCGGATCGCCTCATGGGCGGCAGCATGAGGGATAAGGTGGGTAAAACCTTCAAATGCCGCGACGTCCCCATCAAATAGGTTCTCCGCAACGGCGTCTTTCAACGACTGGAATTTAGCCATTACTCAAAATACTCTCAAATATCAAAAAAGACGGTTTCATTGTCACCTTGTAGGTGAATATCAAAGCGATACTCATCACCAGATCGGTTTCCTATCAGGGTAGAGACACGATGGCGATGTTCAATACGCGCCAATACAGGATCAATCTCGTTCGCATTTTCTTCATCGGAGAAATACATACGTGTCTGCAATCCAATATTTATCCCGCGCGCCACAATCCACAAAGTGACATGAGGCGCCATCATCCGACCATCCTTAAACGGCACCTGGCCAGGCTTGATCGTCTCGAAAACGAATTCGCCTGACGTCATATCAGAGGGGCAACGTCCCCAGCCCGTAAAGTTCGGATCGGCCTGCCCCCGCATCTCAGTTGGGCTGTTATACAAACCCTTTACATCAGCTTGCCAAATTTCAACCATTGCATCCTTGATCGGCGTTCCGGTTCCGTCCAGAATATGTCCGCGAATGGTAATTCTCTCACCCTCCGCCTCCTCACTCACCATTTTCGTGCCAAGATCAGTGTCAAAAACACCCTCAAGCCCTGAGAAATTCGGCGTACACCCAATATGAACATAGGGGCCTGCGGTTTGAGAGGGCGTTTCCTTTAAATAAGTTAGTGGTTGCGTCATTAGTTTCCCTCCCGCCGGTTTTCAAACAAGGTTGATCGACGTCCTCTTAAAACAATATCAAACTTATAGGCCAGACTATCCATAGGAATGGCACTTGCCATATCCAGCGGAGCTATCAGCTGATTGATCGCCTCTTTATCTGCAATGGATGTGACAATCGGGCATTTCCAGATGAGAGGATCCCCTTCAAAATACATTTGCGTAATTAAGCGCTGTGCGAAGCCGTGACCAAAGAGGGAGAAATGGATATGAGCAGGACGCCAATCATTAACACCATTAGGCCAAGGATAAGCGCCGGGCTTCACAGTACGGAAGCAATAGCCTCCATTGTCATCGGTAATCGTCCGACCACAGCCGCCAAAATTTGGATCTAGCGGCGCTAAATACGTCTCTTTTTTGTGCCGATAACGCCCGCCTGCATTTGCTTGCCAGAACTCAACAAGAGCTCCTTTAACGGGTAGACCTCTCTCGTCCAACACACGACCATGGACAACGATACGTTCCCCTACAGGGGTTTGTCCGTCTTCTGAAAAATTGAGGAGCAGATCATTATCAAATTCTCCCAGTATATTATGCCCAAATACTGGCCCCGTCGTTTCACTCAACGTACCATCAAGTGACAACAGGGCCTTTTGGGGAGACCTTAAAATACTGGTTTTATATTTGGGCGTATATGCCTCAGGTTGCCAGTTGCGGTCCCTTTGAAAGAAAGCGCCAGTCTCGGGCTTTTGATTACTCATTCATTCTCTCCGCTCGGTTGTTCTTTTTCGGCGTCCATTTGCTCGAACACTTCTTTTATTATTTTTATGGCACTGTTTGCGGCGGGCACGCCAGCATAAATGGCGACATGAAGCATGGCTTCACATATGTCGTCGCGGGTGGCCCCTGTATTTGCCGTAGCCCTCACATGCATTGCACATTCTTCATAATGCCCAAGGGCTGCGAGCAACGCAATCGTGACGATTGATCTCTCTCTTTTCGACCATTGATCCCGAGACCAAACCAGCCCCCATGCCCCTTCTGTAATCAGATCTTGAAAAGGCTCATCAAAAGCAGTCGCTTTTGCTTCTGCTCTTGCAACATGGGCGTCACCAAGAACCATTTTCCGGGTTTCCCGGCCTTGTAAATATCGGCTGGATGCGGACTCACGGGTGCTCATCAACGGCCTCCTGCAATTAGGTTTTGTGTAAATTCTTTTACCAGATCGGTAAAAATTTGTGGTTGTTCAACGCAAGGAATATGTCCCGCCTTCTCAATCATTTGGTACTTTGCCCCCGAGATCAAGTTTGCCAATTCTAACACAAGCTCTGGCGGCGTCGCCGCATCTTGATCTCCCACAAGACAGAGCGTTGGAACGGAGATCCGCCCAGCCTCAATCGTCAAATCAGCATCTCGAATTGCGGCGCATGTGCCCACATATCCGCTTAAGTCCTGCCGCTCGAACATTGTGCGATATAATTGATAAGAAGAGGTGTCATCATTTCTAAAATCAGAAGTAAACCAGCGCTCCATAACCCCATCAACCATGGGAGCCAAACCGCCTGCCAATAAAACATCCATTCTTTCCTGCCACATGGCGGGCGTCCCAATCACATGGGCCGTATCGCAAAGAATAAGGGAGCTCACAAGCTCAGGACGTCGAGCATATAAGCCTTGTGCGATCAAGCCGCCAACAGACAACCCACACACCGTACTTTGCGTAAAATTCAAGTGATCAAGAAGGGCTTCCAAATCATCAATATGATCATCGAGCGTATAGGGCACAGTACCAAGACCAGAGAGGCCGTGACCTCTTTTATCGTATCTTACAATTGTAAAATCTTCTTCCAGAACCGCTACCACGTCGTCCCAAATACGAAAATCGGTTCCAAGAGAATTTGAGAAAACCAAAACTGGTGCCCCCGGATCCCTTTTCATTACTTGATAGTGGATGGATATTTTATCGGTTTTAAAAAATTTCAAGGCGCTCTCCTGTTGCGCCTATAAAATCAGATTGATTTTGTTAGGTAAAATGATATTTTTAATGTTTCTCATAATCATATAGTTATATAAATGACTCGCACATCTATCAAATTCCGCCATTTACAGATCTTTATTGAGGTTGCCCGACAAAAAAGTGTTGGAAAGGCCGCCGATATCCTTGCTGTTAGTCAACCCGCCGTTACCAAGACCATACGGGAGCTTGAAGAAATTCTGGGTGTTAAGCTTTTCGAGAAAGACGGGCGAGGCATCAAACTTGGCCGAATAGGAGAAGTTTTTCTGCGTCATGCCGGGGCAAGTGTGGCTTCGGTTCTACAAGGGGTCGATTCTGTCAATCAGGCGCTTTTACAAACAGCACCTCCCGTACGCATTGGTGCTCTGCCGACTGTTTCAGCCCGCATAATGCCCGATGCTATTCAGCGGTATTTAAAAGAGAATGTTGGCAATGAAATCAAAATTGTGACCGGAGAGAACTCTGTTCTCCTCTCTCAACTTCGCGCCGCAGAACTTGATATGGTTGTCGGAAGGCTTGCCGCACCGGAGACCATGACCGGTCTGGAGTTTGAACATTTATATAGTGAGCAAGTGGTTTTTGCGGTGAGAGCCGAGCACCCTTTGCTTGCCACCGCCCAGTTACGATTAGATGATCTTCGAAAATACACAATCCTTATGCCAACAAAAGCGTCCGTAATCCGCCCTTTTGTCGAACGATTTTTACTCGCCAACGGCATTCCAGAACTCCCCGTACAAATTGAAACCGTCTCAGATTCCTTTGGTCGTGCCTTTATCCGCTCCACAGACGCGGTCTGGATTATCTCTGAAGGCGTTGTTTATAATGACCTTCATGACGGCCGCATGGCTTGCCTTCCCATTGACACAAGTGAGACGCGCGGTGCAGTTGGCCTAACCACACGCGCAGGCTCAAAAGAGAATACTTCACTTGCCATTATGTCTCAAAGTATCCGCGCGGCGGCAAACCATCAGTAAAACCGCCGTCTTAGTTAAGGGCTGACTTTGTCCGGAAAATTCCAGCCCAAAGATCAATCTGTACAAATCAGGCTGGTAAATCGAACAACAATACTTCTGCGTCTGTATTGCTATGAACAGATATTTTCGCCTCATTCTCCAAGGCAAAACCATCGCCAGCGGCCGCTTTATGACCATTTATTTTGGCCAATCCATTTACAATTTGCACCCAATATTTTCGGTCAGGTTTTGTCGCAAATTCAACGTTTTTACCTTGGCCCAATTTTCCAACCAACATACGCGCATCTTGTTTTATCATAAGCGAGCCATCTTCTCCGTTTTTGGATACAACGACCTTGAACTGATTTTTCAAATCCGATGGCTTAAAGGATTTTTGCTGATAACCGGGTTTTGTGTTCTCCACATCTGGCATAATCCAGATTTGCAAGAAACGAACCTGTTTATTTTTTGATCCATTAAATTCACTATGGGTTACACCTCGCCCCGCGCTCATTAGCTGAACATCACCAACCTCAATGGTTGACCCTGTTCCCATACTGTCTTTATGAGCCAGAGAGCCTTCGAATACGTATGAGATAATTTCCATATTTTTATGCCCATGGGTCTCAAATCCAGCCCCGGGAATAACAGCGTCATCATTAATCACACGCAAAGGACCAAAACCCATATGCTCAGGGTCGTAGAAGTTTCCAAAAGAGAAACTATGCATACTTTTAAGCCACCCAGCATCTGTAGGGCCGCGTTCACTTCTGTGTCTCTTTATCAACATTTTATTATCTCCAACTCAAATGTGATTGATGAAGAAGACTATATTCGATATCATATAATTTGATAATACTTGAAAAAAGAATGATTTTGTTCGATAAAATAGAACAATGGATAAATTAGCAAATATGAAGGCTTTCACTCTCGTCGCCCAGACGGGCAGTTTTGCAGAGGCCGCCCGAAAACTGAACCTGACCAAATCTGTCATCAGTAAGCGCGTCAAAGATCTTGAGGCTTATTTGGGCACAGCCCTCTTTCACAGAACGACACGAAATGTACGTCTAACAGACACTGGATATGGTTATCTGGATTATGCGCGTAAATTTCTCGACGAATTGGAAGAAGTCGAAGAAGCTATCCGCCACAGAACAGACTCCCCCATTGGAGAGATAAAACTCGCAGCTCCTTTAAGTTTCGGAATTCGGTATCTGGGACCTGCCCTGGCAAGTTATCTTCACACCTACCCCGAAGTCTCTCTTCGGACATTTCTATCAGATCGTAAAATCGATTTGGTTTCAGAAGGCTATGATTTCGCTATCCGAATTGGCCCCCTTCAAGACTCCAGCTTGATCTCAAAAAAACTTATTACCTGCAGGCGTGTCGTCTGCGCCAGCCCTGACTATTTCGCGAAATTTGGACGACCGGCCAAACCGTCCGATTTAGCCAATCATAATTGCATGAAATATGCAGATACGACGGAAAGTAAATCATGGCCCTTCGTTATCGATGGGAAAAAGAAATTGCAGCTGGTTTCAGGACGGTTTTCATCTGATAACGGAGATCTCCTATGCGAAGC
>JBALXM010000078.1:0-14330 GCA_036960695.1 Sneathiella sp. | reverse complement strand
TGGTGGATATGGTGGACAATAGGGCAACTAGGCCGGTGTGAACTTGAAAAAGTATCAAATTTAATCAAACAAACTTGGGTAAAAAGACGGTACCGTTACTGTAAAAAATTAAACCAATAACCGGAGTTTTAGCCAATAAAAGGGGGACCGAAGCCCCCTGATATAATCCTGCCATTATTCCGCCTATACGCAATTGAAAGGATGTTCAGTTTTGGTGTTTAGCCAGCCATTCCCGCGCCATGTTTTGTGCTTCTGAGATTTGTTGAGGGGTCATTTTCTTTGCTAGTTTATCCCGGCTCTCCCCTCCTATAGCGTCCCCGTTAGATGCGGCTAGATTGTAAAACATATGGGCTTTTTTGTAATCCTGCCAGACACCTTTGCCATTCTCGTACACGGCACCAAGGTTGTACTGTGCTTTTACATCGCCCTGCTCTGCAAGCGGTTTCCATTCCTTTATAGTGGTCGCGTAATTACCTTTTTCAAACGCGTCCCATCCTTCGTTCCATCCAGCATTAGCTGTCGGAGCAAGGATAATAGTCGCTAGGAACACACCAAATAAAGACGAAACAAATCTTTTCATAATTCACCCTACAGTTTGTTTTCAGCCAGCCTATACACTCGTTTTGCATAAAACAACAGTTGCTGTTGCAGTAGATTGATTAGAAAAATCTTTTATTGGGATTTTTTCTAATTAGAGCCTATGGAAAGATAACTGAAGATTACTGTAACTTGGATCCATGGTAACTTCATCCCCTAACCAATCTGGTAAAGAGACTTCCATTTTTTCATCGGTATATTCGATTTCTGCCAGGATTAAATTGGACATTGGTGACTTGAATTCATCAACTTCCCAGATATGACCGTCAGGGCCTTTGACATTATGGCGGGTTTTCTTGATGATACTGCCCGTAGCCTCAGACATTTGCGCCAGGATGTCGGCTACAGGAATTTCGTATTCATATTCTTCTCGCATAAGAATAGTCTCTGATTGGGATGGATATTTAAGGGTAATATATCCTTTATCCCCTTTAGTCCTGAGACGAAGGGTCGGAGAGTGATCTCGTCCGGTCAAATAAAATTGAATTATTTCTTCAGAATTCAAAATGTCAGTTTTCCAGCTAGAGTTCTTTACAAGGAATTTTCGTTCGATTTCCAACAGTATGCCTTTAACTTAGAAAATTTATTAACTTAGTTGATCACTCTAACCTGTGAAAATTGTTAAATCATAATTGGGCAGGTAAATAAAGATTTATGGTCGTTCCTTCACCAATTTTTGAGACAATGGTTGCCGTTCCTTTTGATTGCCGGACAAAACCTGAGACAACACTCAATCCCAAGCCAGTTCCTTTGCCAATTTCTTTTGTGGTGAAAAAGGGATCAAAAACATGTTCCAAATCGCTCTCAGCAATCCCAGTTCCCGTATCTGTAATTGATAAAAGAACGTAGGCACCCGCGAGTAACTCAGAACCGTCTTCCAAATGATCGCTGGTGTGTTTGATGTTTGTCATTTTAATTTGCAAAATGCCGCCATTAGGCATTGCATCACGTGCATTCAAAGCCAAATTCAAGACCGCATTTTCAATCTGATTGGCATCAATAAAGCAAGGCCAGAGGTTTTCTTCTGTTTGGACGTCAAAATTAATGTGTGCGCCAAGGGATCTCTTTAGGAGCCCAACCATATTTTCTATAGAAGTTTTGAGATGGACAATACTCGGGTTCAGCGTTTGTTTCCTCGAATAGGCTAACATGTGCTGTGTTAAATCTGCCCCTTTCGACGTGGAGCGGATAATTGCTGTGAGCTTATCAGAGTTACTCTGATTTTTTTCGATTACCTCATCTTCTAGGAGTAATTCAGCATTACCTTGAATGACTGCAAGAAGGTTGTTGAAATCATGTGCGATGCCTCCGGTCAATTGCCCTATTGCTTCCATCTTTTGAGATTGCTTGAGTTGCTCACCAAGTTCCATTTGCGTACTGATATTCGTGTTTGATCCTCGGTATCCTAGGAATTCACCACTCTCATCATAGTAGGGGGCACCACTACATCTAATCCAGACCGTTTTTCCCGTTGAAGCATGTGTGCGTGTGAACACCATGTCTCGAAAAGCGACATGGCTTTCAAATTTTTCGACTAAGGGAATAATGCCATTTTCTTCTGTAGCAGTGTCTCCAAAAATGGCTGAAACGGTTTTGCCTAAATAAAAATCAGGTGGATAACCGGCAAGCGCTTCCACGGTGTCCGAAATAAATCCAAATTTAAGATCACTATCCAATTCCCAATGGAGGTCTGCAGAGGCTTTAGTTAAATCCCGAAAGCGTTTTTCACTTTCTACAAGGGCAATTTCTACCTTTTTCTGCTCGGTCACATCGCGTGAAACACCAAATAGGAAGGAAGATCCATTCGTTTCATCCATGAACAACTTGGCTCGAACCCGAACGCATCGTAGTTCATTCTTTACCGTGATTTTGTGTTCATAATCAAAGGGTTTCTGTGACTTTATTCCTGCCGCGATTGCGCAATCTATTTTTTGACTTTCACCTGGAGGAAGCATCGTAAGAAGGCGCTCAGCCGTCAGTGCTTCTACCTCTGGATCAAATCCCAATAAGATCTGAGATTCAGTGGAAAATTGCATTTCATTTGTATCAAGGTTGAGGGTCCAATAACCACTGATTGCAAGCATTTGCGCGGTAGCCATTTCTTTTTCTCGCTGTGCCAGCTTTTTGATAATTTCTTTACGAGAAGACACATCGCGAATGGTCCATAAATTTGCTTTTTTCCCCTCCCAGATGACAGGAGCCGTCGTCAAATCGGCATAAAAGATACTGCCGTCAGGTCTCTGAACTCGAATTTCAAGGGCATCAGTTCCGCGTTCGTCTGCTTTGGAATTACGAAAGTCCGTCAGCTTCTGTCGATCATCGCGATGAATCAGTGAATATCCGGATTTACCTAAGAATTTCTCTAGTGAGGGCACGTTAAACATTCTAGCCAATCGTCCATTCACGAAACTCATGCGGTGATTGATGGTCACGCAGATAGCATCTGGACTTGCTTCCAATATATCTTGGTATTCTTTGTTCTCTTTTTTGAGAGCCAGCTCACTTTTAGTGAATGTTGTAATATCTGTAAGAACAGTTGCCCATCCCCCATTTGGCAAGCGAGTATCCCTCAGCCTAACAACACGGCCATCTATAAAAGTCATATCAGTATAAGTCGGCTCCCCTTTTTTTGGAGGGACCCTTCTAGAATTCCAGGTATTTTCTTGGCTGCCAGCAGTCTCTAATTCATTACTTTTGCCAAATATTTCACGAAGATCTTCAAAATGTGCGCCCTCATGAAGGTGCCCCTTCAGCCAAGGGTAATAATAAAGATGTTGAGGGCTGAAGGTCACAACACAGTCATTTTTATCATAGATTATATAGGAATCTTTGATCGATTGAATGGCCTGAATGATATAGGGGTTCTTGCTTTTATCCAAAGGAGACTCATGGCTCGCTTTAGATATTAAATTCCCAAGTTGAAATTTGGTAAGAGACAACAACTGATGGGACGTCGGATCCATCTCATCATCTGGAGCCCTGGTAAATACAAGAATGCCGTTTTCTTCTGCTTTTGGGCCGTGGGTCACCAAGGCATAAGTTTCGTAATCTTTTGGAGAAGGATCATCGTCTAGCTCTGGAGGGGGATTTCGAATTTTCCACAAATCAGGTGCGTCGTCGCTGCGCTGGAAATCCGCCCAACTTAAACGCTTTGCGGTCAGAGTAGGTAAATGCTGCCGTATAAGCGAATTTCTAGGATCAAACAGATATAGCCGGCAATGGTTTCCTAGAGAATTTTCTTCAAAGAGCAGAGAGAATTGAGCAAAGAAATCATCACATAGCATCTCACTTTGGCATAAAAGTGCTATTAATTGGTCTGGTGAACAACGACTACTTTTGATCATACATTCTACTTTTTTTATTTATATACTCGCGGATTTTCTTGTCGTCAAAATCGAGCAATATTCGAGATATCGAAGGGCCCTAGAATAGTATATTGCTGATCTGAGTATAAAAAACCTTAGTCCTAATTTTGAACACTGAACCTAAATATTTAGTAACTTTATCAAAATTAGATAAAATTGAGTGCTAAAAAATAAAACCTGAAGACTAAATGGTGCCTTTTCATATATTTTGACAATTGTTTGAGGGGCAATTATGTTGCGGTCTTGTAAATATACTGCTGACGCTTGTCGATATCCTACAGTGCGTTGTAGCTGCCTCATCCTCAAGGAAAATTTGAAATGACGCTCCCACATGTCGGGCTGGCGCTACTGGTAAATGTAATCTGGGGGTTTTCGTTCGTCGCTGCAAAAATTGGTATGGAACATTACCCACCTCTGTTTTTTACAGGCTTGCGGTTTTGTCTAGTCGCTCTTTTCCTATGCCTATACTTAAAAAATGTGCGCGGAAGTATGAAGATGATATTTGCGATCTCTGTGCTCGTTGGGATTATTCATTTTACGCTTCTATATTTGGGCATCTCAATCGCTGGCGGTGTCTCAGCCGTTGCTGTTACCATACAGCTCGTTGCCCCATTCTCGTTGATTATGGCCGTGATTTTTTTAAAAGAAAGTATCCGGTGGCGTAGGATTTTGGGGCTAGTTATGTCCTTTAGTGGGGTTTTGGTTTTAGGATTCGATCCCATCGTATTCAATTATCTAGACGGTGTTATCTTGGTGTCTCTTGCCGCTTTTTGTATGGCGGGCGGTATTGTTTTTATGAGACTTGTCAAAGGGGCGGGGACAATGACGATGCAGGCTTGGATTGCGGTCATTTCGTTTCCGGTCCTGCTCGCCCTCTCGTTTACTGTTGAGAGCGGACAAATTACCGCGCTGACAACCATTGATTCACGCTCACTTGCAGCTTTATTATTTACGGTAGTCGCAACAACTATTGTGGCGCATGGAAGCTGGTTTTATTTGCTTCAACGCTATCCAGTCTCTGTTTTGACACCATATGGGCTTTTAGCTCCTTTATTTGGTGTGGGCTTCGGGGTTGTCATTTTTGATGAACCCTTAGGCTGGCGGTTTATTGTTGGCGGTTTGCTAACTTTAGCCGGCGTTTTGGTCATTAATTTAAGAACAGCTACTAAAGTGGATGCGCAATAGGATTAGGGAACAGGTAAAATGCTCGCCGAAAATCGGAAGTTTCTCATAATCCGCAATCCTGTCTCGGGTAGGCGCAATCAAAACCGGTTTGAAAAAATACTGGCGTTATTGGAAAAATCTGGTTGCACTGTTTCAGTAAAGGTAACCGAATATGCGGGGCATGGCACGGAGCTGGTAAAGCGGGCGCTTGAAAACGGTGAGGATTGGTCTGCCATTGTTGGGGCTGGCGGCGATGGTACAATTGCCGAACTTGCCAATGCAATGGAAGGGACAAATATCCCCCTCGGAATCATTCCCATGGGAACAGCGAATGTTCTGGCAAGAGAAGTTGGTATTGGACTGGGAATTAAAAAAATTGTTGCCGTGCTGACATCTGCAAAACCGGAGACAATTTATCCGGGCCTTATTGGGGACAGACGTTTTCTGCTTATGGTGAGCGCAGGCTATGACTCTCTTGCAGTCGCGCAATTGCGCACGGAAGAGAAAAAGAAATTTGGTGCTTTTGCGTATGTATTAGCAGCGCTTCGCGCGTCGAGGCAATTTCGAGACCTTGATCTTTCTATCAAAATAGACGAGAAAATTTATAAGGGTGCCTCCATAATTGTCAGCCGATCCCGCTTGTTCGGCGGTTTTTTTGTCGCAGCACCAACCGCGGATTTACGAAAGCCCTATTTTCATATTTTGATTCTTAAAAATAAGGGCTTATGGGCCGCCATAAAATACGGATTTGTGCTGATATCGGGACGTATTTCTACGTGCCGGTCCGTTGACTATATTCAAACAGATGGCCCAGTTGACTTACTGTCCCAGATGGATATTCCATGCCAAATAGATGGAGATAGTGGGCCGCTGACACCGCAAAGTATCAGCATAGATGAAAAGCCCATAAAAATCCTGGCGGCTTATCGCTAGCAATTTAGCGGTGCGCATCAAAATACACTTTCAGTTTATCCAGGTGGTTATAAAAGTCTCGCTTTTCTTGTTCTGACCAATCGTCAAAGACACCATCCATTGCGTCAATTAGACGTGATTTTGCCTGTTCGTGGGCGTGGGTTCCCTCTTTGGTGACGAATAGAATTTTTGATCGCCCGTCTTCAGGGTTCGCTTCTTCCCGCAAAAAACCCTTTGCTAACATTTTCGAGACAGTTTTAGTGATCCCCGGCTGGGGTTGTTGCATAGCCCAGGCAATTTTGGTGACTGTTTTGCCTTCAAGAGGCCTATGCCCAAAATGATTTAACAGCGTGAATTGAGGGGGCGGCACATTCGTCCCCTCAAGATATTGGCGAACTTTAGTCGAACTTAACTGATCAATAATCCCGATCCAGTTTATAATTCGAAAGTCGAGCAGCTCAGCGGGCACATTGCCCTGCTCTGGTTGGGTTACACTTTTTTTCATGCCCTCGTTATATCAGTCAATTTTCGGCGAGGGGAGGGGTTTGGACGTTTTTGATATCCAATACGAAAATACATTTGTACTTTCTCTTCTGCTTTAACGCCGACATGCTCATTAAATTCATCCTGTAGAGGGCGCATTTCTGGGTATTCTTGCAATATTTGGCTGACTGGATGCATGGAGACACCCAATTGCGTGGCGAGGAGATTTAACCTGACATAACTTCGCCCTGCATTCACTTGTGCTTCTCTACTGTTATCTGAGGTTGTCAGCCAACCCATGTTAAACGTTCCCTCTACCCATCCAAGGGCGTAATCAATGCCGCCTTGATAGGCAAAGGTTCCGGGCTTAGATGCTTTCTCCGGTGTCATCATTCCCAAATTCTTGAGCCACCAGAACATTGGGCCATGAAGGTCAATACCGTCAGGGTTTTTGCGGATTTCATCTGCACCAATACGGGTTCGGTCAATACTTTCCATGAGAGTTCGTGGCGTCTCCATTTCCAACAACATTGCCCTCTCTGCAAATTTCTTATGAGGTGCTACCGTCTTCTCTGTTGCGGCGAACGACAAACTTTGTGTGGTCGGCATTTCCAGAGAGCTGAGGTTTTCAATATGCTCTTGGGATAAATATTCTTCGCGATAAGGCGTTTTGTTGGACCTGCGCGCTAAAATAGCTGAAAAAAGAGGATCTTTCGTAAGAGTTGAATTTTTGATTAATTCAATGCGCGCTACTGCCTTTTTATGGATATTCAAGCTGTCGGTGTCAGGGGCGCCGTCCGGGAAAAGTGTGATATGTGTTTTATAGCCCCTTTCTTTGGCCGCGATCGATAAAAGCTCTAAGAAGGTCCCTTGGCCGATAAGAATTTGGCGACCATAGGGGTCGGTATGGGGGAGAAGGCGGTCCCCATCAATATGGAGCGTTATGGTATCTTCTTCTCGTAAATCAGCAAGCCAAGGCTGCATGTTGTGTGGGTTGGGCGCTAATAAGGCATAGGACAAAATCCATTCCCGATCGGTCAAATTCTGGGCAGGGCCTTGCCATGCCTGAACAGCTTCATTCGGCATTTGATCACACTGTGACAGTCCAAAACCAGATGCCGCAACAACCAATCCTGTACTTCCGATGGTTTTGATAAATTTACGTCTATTCATAATGCATCTCCATTCATTAATATTCTTGGGAATGTAAATATATTCCTAGGAATGTAAAGTGCGCACTGTCACAAAATGCAGATTGGATAATCACAATATTCTGGTTATTAGCGGGTGAATTGGATAGAGTTCGGGCAACTTTTATATGGAATTATCAATGGCATTTGCAGACTATTCTAAGAAGTCAGTTGAATTGAAATTGACTGGCTATTATACGTCCTTTTTTGCCGTATATGGTATTGCCATACCCTTGTGGCCACGTTGGCTTGAGGGGCAGGTTTCGCTTGAATATATAGGTCTGGTACTTGGGGCGTCATACTGGTTGAAGCTTATTGTCGTTCCTCTTACTTCCTGGATTTCCGATGTAACAGGGGATCGACGCAGGGTTTTGATTGCATTGTCTCTGGTGGTTATTGCGGGCCTTTTACTGCTCCCCTTGGCTAGCCATTGGATTTGGTATGCTGTGATTTGGGGGGTGGCGGGGGCCGCTCTTTCAACGGGTATTCCTCTCTCAGACGGGCTTACTATTCGTGCGGTGCAATTATTTGGGATTGAGTTTGGTAAAGTTCGGCGTTGGGGTTCTATAAGCTTTATTGTTGTAACACTCGCCGTCGGGGCCTTAGCCGATCAATTTGGTCTTGATGCGATATACTCATCAATCCTAACAATGTCAGTATTGCTGCTCGTTTCAGCGTATTTTATGCCAAAAATTCATACGGAACCCGAAGCAACCGCGGCTCCCTTTTTTAAGCCTCTTGCCCTTCCGAATTTTCCTTTATTTTTAACGGCAGTGGCTCTGCTTTTGTCGACACATGCCGCCCTTTATGGTTTTAGCGCTATTTATTGGAAGTCAGTTGGGTACAGTAATACGATGATTACTGTGCTGTGGGTTGTTGGTGTGCTCGCTGAGATCGGAATTTTTAGTTTTGCTGGAAAACTTATTGGGCGGTACGGCGCGATGCCCATGATTATCGTCGCAGGTGTTGGCTGTGTCATTCGATGGACAATGTTGGCATCGTCGACAGAGCTGCCAGTCCTTGTCGGCGGACAATTGCTCCACGGCCTGACTTTTGCGCTTCTTTATATGTCGATGATTGCCTATATGACGAAACGAATTCCACCAAGCATTTCGGCATCTGCTCAAGGGTTATTTGATAGTCTGTCTATGGGGGTATTCTTTGGACTGTTGACGATGGGGGCTGGGGTTCTTTTTGAAATTAATCCGGCTTACAGTTTTCTGCTAATGACGGCTTGTTCAGGGATTGGAGTTGCGCTCTCTATTGTTCTTCTTGTTCGCGTTAGAGCATTCGAGCGGGTATCCGATCTTTAACAGCGCGGGTCTTAAGAAAAAGGGCCTGCCCCGAATTTTTTAAGTGTTCCGCTACTAAAAAACCGAACAGAATTTTTCTCAAAAATCGCAGCGGTTATTTTACCACTTCGTCGGTAACTTCCCGTATCAATGCCAATTCTGTGGGGCAAAATTTCAGGCTTAAAATTTGCAGTGATGGAGTGGCCGTGGACAACTAGAAAGTCCTTAAGGGGGCCTTGCCAATTAAGAAATGGGCCTCTAATCCAAAAGATGTTTTCGGGGCGCTGTTCTGTCAGTGTGGCATCCATGTCCAGACCAGCATGAACAAATACCAGCGGGCCAACCTGATGCATAGGGGACAGGCTTTTATAAAAATCCATGTGGTTTTTAGGAAATTTAGCGCGAAGCTGTTCTATGGCATCGTCAGATCCATTCCGGCCCGGTAGAGGAAAGTCATAGATTTTCGAATAACTTTCGAGGGTTTGCTTCCCCCCATTCCTAAGCCAAGGACCGGTTCTATCCCCGTTGCCTATACACGTATCGATTAGCAACTCTTCATGGTTCCCTTGAAGAAATGTCTCTGTTCGACCTTCTTGTTCTGCTTTTGATTTGCGCTGAATTAGATAATTTACGACCTGAGCCGAAAATGGCCCGCGATCCGTGAAGTCACCAAGAAAGACAAATTCTTCATGAGCTATTGGATTTCTTTCTCGGTAGGCGTCCACATAGGTCATTAGTTTTTCGAGCCGGTTAAGTTGCCCATGTATGTCACCAATCGCAATGACGCGTTGATTGTCGGGGAGCTCTACTCTAATGCGTTTTTTGATAGAAAAGCGGCCTAGCATGGTGGGTTATAACTCGGGCAATTTTTTATAAGATTTTGTACTATATAGTGCCAAAGTAGCAGGTTCAGGTAAATAAAAAAGGGCAGCGTAACAGCTGCCCTTTTAAAAAGGTGTTTGAATGAAACCCGCCAAGGGAAAAATTCACACCAAATAGAAATTAAAATTCAATGGCATAGCTTAATAATACGCCGGCGGTGCTGCTCTCGACACCTTCTTCGTCAGCCTCGCGAAGACCTCCGGATATACCAATACCATTTTCAAAGGTGTATCCCACAGTTAGCGCTGCGACATAATCATTGAAATCATCGCCGGCCGTTTCTGTATCGCGGTGCTGGTATGTGGCAGCTGCATCCCAACCACCATAATTCAAAGCGAATGCGGCTGTGATATATTGCGTCTCATCATCGTCAATACCACCGGCATTATCGATAAAGGCATATTCAACAAGCGGTGTCGCGGTAATCTCTTCTGTTAGGTTGAAGCTATATTCAGCACCTACCACATATCCATTTTGATTTTTATCCCCATCATCCCCTTCTTCAAGAGAGGAGAACCCCACATGATAGCGGAAACCTTCAAGAGCTGAAAATTCGCCATCAAGAGCGAGTGCGAAAGAGGACAAATCTTCTGTATTGGCGGGGCCGCCATCTGATTCATCTACAGGGCCACGACTGTCACCAAGGGAGTCGCTTAAAAAGGTCGTATCTTGGAAAAACAAACTACCAGATACGGTGTGAGCACCAGCGGCCGCAAAATTTAGGGCGCCTCCTGCGCCCAACATTTCAGCAAGTTCATAGTCTTCGTTGATATCAGTGCCAAAAAGACCCGGTGCAGCATCCCAGGCAATTCCGAAGTTTGGTGTAAATTTACCAGCATATACAGAAAATAGATTAGCATCGTAGTTGACAGTCAAGATGTTGACATAAGCCCCCAAATCTTCAAATGCGCGGTCATCGTTTGCGTCTTCAACGGGCTCTAAAGTTGCTTCTAAATTGACGGATAATTCATTTGTGAAGCCAACTTTGGTTCCAAGCGTAACAGTGGGATAGAGGTCAGTAATCTCACCTTCTTCGTCATCAGATTCATGAGTCCAGTCATTTTCCAGCTCCACCGATAGCTCGCCAGATATGGTCGGATAGGATGTTTCAGCTGAAGCTGCAACTGGTACGCTTAGCCCTATAAGAGGTATAAGGGACAGGACTAGTTTTTTCATATGGCTGTACTTTCGTTGTAAGGGGTCGCCTATAAACGCCGGACGATTAATCTGTGTGAATTCTATTATCGCTTTTAATAATCGTTTGCAATTGTAATTAAGAATGATTTTCATTTTTATTCTCAAACTGTGGGAAAATGTGTCAAATTTCCCACGCGAACTGTTGCTAAAGGACACCATTGTATTTACGCAAACTGGCGATTATGTATTTCCTCTGTGCATGACAATGGGTAGGTGATACTGCTGACTGCAAAAGGGGCAACTTTACATTCCCTCTCTCTGGAGTATTTGAGTGACCGACAAAGCGAATACCAATTCCGCTAAAACTAACGATCCAATGCGCGCTACCGCTAGGTCACTCTATGGTCGGTTACTGCGCGATTATGTCTCTCAATATAAGGGGCGCACGGCGGCGGCTGTCTTCTTCATGATAATTGGTGCTCTTACGACAGCCGCTACGGCTTTCTTAATGAAGCCCATAGTGGATGAGGTGTTTTTCGAGAAAAACCCAGACGTAATTCTTAACACCACCATCGCTGTGATGGTTATATTCTTTCTTCGAGGATTTGCCTCTTACGGCCAAGCTGTCTTAATGAATTGGGTTGGCACACGAATAGTTGCAGATATTCAGTCCGCTTTATTTCGTAAAATCATCATGGCTGATCTTGCCTGGTTTCACCAAAATCCAACGGGCCAGCTTATCTCTCGCTTTGTATTTGATACGAATCAACTCCGTATAGGCACAACTCAAACACTCATTGTTTTAACCAAAGACTCATTGACTGCGGTGTTTTTAATAGCATCGTTGTTTTATTATGACTGGAAGATGGCCTTAATTATATTTGTGGCTTTGCCTCCTGGGGCGTTAGCAATCAAGCAATTGGGAAAAAGGGCACGTAAAGCGGCGAGTAGCGCTTTAGAGCATACGGCAAATTTCAGCTCGTTCCTTGAGGAGGCTTTTCAAGGCATTCGGGTCATTAAAACAGATAGCCAAGAAGAGAAGACGCAGCAGAAAGGCGATGTGGTTATAGACCATCGTTTCAAATATCAGTTTAAAGCCATGCGTATTCAAGCAACGAGTAACCCGATTGTAGAGAGCCTGTCTGGTGCAATGATCGCTGGTATTATCTATTATGGCGCAACTAGCGTAACCAACGGTGAGACAACACCGGGGACATTCTTTGCCTTTATTACGGCTGTAATGTTGGCATATCAGCCTATCAAAAGTATCGCAAAAATTACGCCACAAATGCAGAATGGATTGGCTGCGGCGCAACGTGTTTTTGATCTGTTAGATATTACACATAAAGTCGTTGAAGCCTCGGATGCGGCGCCGCTCGAATTCGATAAGGGGGAAATTACTTTTGACAAAGTCTCCTTTTCATACGGAGCGGACGATACCACATTGCGAGATATTTCCATTGAAATGAAAGCTGGTAAGCGAATTGCGCTTGTAGGTCCCTCGGGCGGCGGTAAATCAACTATTTTGAATTTGATCCCACGGTTTTTCGATACTAATAGTGGCGATATTTCTGTGGATGGACAAAACATCAAAAATGTTACGCTCCAGTCTTTGCGCGAAAAAATCGCAATTGTCAGTCAGGACGTTTTCTTGTTTGATGATACCATTAAGGCCAATATCGCCTACGGCAGACCAGGTGCAAGTGACGAAGAGGTTGCCGCTGCGGCAGAATCCGCGGCTGTTCACGGCTTTATTGAATCGCTGCCCAATGGGTATGATACTCGGGTTGGCTCTGATGGTGTTCGCTTATCCGGGGGGCAGAAGCAGCGGATCGCCATCGCCAGAGCAATGCTAAAAGATGCGCCCATCCTTTTGCTTGATGAAGCGACGTCCGCGTTGGACGCTGAGGCTGAGAGAAAAATTCAAATAGCCTTGTCTCACCTCATGAAGGGTCGGACATCTCTTGTTATTGCCCACCGTCTATCCACAATTTTGGATGCGGATACTATTTATGTCATTGTAGAGGGCGCGGTTGCTGAGGCTGGATCCCACCAGGAATTACTGGCCCTTGACGGTGTTTATGCTGATTTATACAACAAGCAATTTGCGTGACCTGAAAATGTCACAGTACTTATCCGCGCAGCCGGTAAGTAATTAGTTTTCGGCTCACCCAATAGATCCCATGAACTCCTCGATCTCGCGTATGACACGATTGAGAGGTAGGACATTATGCCCCTCTTGTGGTGCTAAATGAATTGGCTCTTCTGCAGGAGAGCCTTTTATGCACAAAGAGTTATCTCCCCATGGTCCGTATACCAGCGGCTTCCCAATGCCAAAAAGGCCGACAGTTGGGATTTGTACCGCAACGGCTGTATGCATAAGACCTGAATCGTTGCCCACAAACAGGTTTGCTTTTGACAAGATGCTCGCAGCTTCCATCGGCGAAGTTTTGCCAACAAGGTTTATGACTTGATCTTCTGGAAGTCCCTCGACAACAGGCAAAGCCTGCGCTTCCTCCCCGGGGGCGCCAAAGATAGCAATGCGGGCTCCGGGCAAGATGCCATCTTCAGCGGTAAGAGCTTTCGCCAGGCCAAGGTAATTTTCATAATGCCATTGTTTTAAGTGAAAGTTTGCTGTCGGCGCGAGGGCAAGTATAGGCCGCGTATCCTGCGCAAGACCTAATAATTCCTCGGCCCACCTTGATTGCGCCTCAGTCGGTTTTATAAGTGGGGGGATTGGGTGGTCTACGCCAATGAGTTTTGCATTGGCAACCGCCTTATGGATATGGTCATTTCCCCCTTTCCACATAGCGTGATGGCGCGCGGGGAAAATACCGAGAAGGCTGCTGCGAAAATCAACTATCCGGTGCCAAAAATGAGGCCCAATGTTATACGCAGCCACAAGCCAGTGAAGACTGTAACGTTTCTTTTTAATGGCAACGACTTTTTCAACACCAGGAATTGCTTCGAAAATATCTTTTGGTATATGCCCGCAAACAACGGTAACCGGTATGGTCCGGTTCGCGATCAATCAGATAGTGGAGGATTCCTGTTGTAAGGACAGCGTCGCCAAGGCGATTTGAGGTAACAAATAAACTGCGCTTCATCTTGTCGAGCCTGTTTCACAATCAATTGGAATTCATGCTAGTAAGTAGCACGAGTTTTCAGTGGTGTAAGCCTAAGAAAATACTCATTCTGTTTATGAGGTCTATGATGTAAATGAGCGAAGATGGAAAAGTTGAGCACTGGTGGTTAGTTCGGCATGCGCCTGTGCGCCTTAAATACACTTATGGCCAGATGGATGTGGA
>JBALXM010000077.1:0-14414 GCA_036960695.1 Sneathiella sp. | reverse complement strand
CTGCGAACCCTAAAAAACCTATTTTGGACCACCAAAGTGGATCACGTCAATACAAAATTTCCTCGACCTGACACGTCCTGTTTTAGAGACAGCGAGGATAAAGATGCCTTAAACCAAATAAATCAAAATGATCAATCATTAAAGTAGAGGTCAGGGCTTTCAGCAACCCAGCAATAGAAGATCCTAAAGTGAAGCTTCAAAGGTACTTCCTATATAAATTTCCTAATATAGAGATAAGGATTTCTAAGGTCCGCTAATAGCCAAAATCTACGGCCAAAACTTCAAAGGAAATGAACTACATATCGATCTCAACTACCGTCCACGCTATAGGTCCTCCTTGATGCGCTGTCTGTGTCTAAGAAGAGTTCCCCTTGATCGTTTATTGGCCAAAATAACCGAACATTATAAAGTGTGTCAAAATTCACGATAGCCGTTAAGGAGCGAAGATGGGATAAAGATCCAATCTCCGGCAACCTGCGTCGGAACAAAATGTTGTGCTTTGTCGTTAGCCAGTATTCTGGTTGCGGATCTTATTCAGGAATAGGTCAACTTGTTGATTAAGTTTTTCTGCTTGGCCGGATAGATCCTGCGCGGCATCCAGAACGTGAATGGCCGCTTTTCCAGTATCTCCAGTTGCTCCGCGGACTTCGGTGATATTGGAGGAAACTTCATCGCTCTCCTGAGCAGCCTGCTGTGCGCTTCTACTGATTTCGGTAGTAGCAGAACGTTGTTCCTCCATAGCATCGGCAATGGAAGCACCAATTCCGTTGATCTCGGCTACAGTATTTCCAATCTCAACAATGGCTTCTTTGGTGACGTTGGATGCATTTTGAAGTCCCGTAACCTGTGCGGAAATATCTTCTGTGGCTTTCGCGGTCTGTCCGGCCAGTGACTTTACTTCTGAGGCTACGACGGCAAACCCCTTGCCGGCTTCTCCAGCACGTGCAGATTCAATCGTCGCATTAAGAGCGAGCAAATTTGTCTGATTGGCAATGTCACTAATCAGAGAAACTATTTCCCCGATACGATCAGCTGCCTTGGACAGCTCCTTCATACGTTCATCGGTTTTCGCCGCCTCATCAACTGCGCGGTTAGCAATATCTGCAGATCGAGTGATCAAATTGCTGATCTCGGAAATTGATCCGGTCAACTCTTCTGCTGAAGCCGCCACAGTCTGAACGTTGCTGGATGATCTGTCGGAAGCCTGAGCAACCAGATCAGATTGCTCCTGTGCCCTAGTAGCTGTTGTTTGCATGGAGACAGCCGTAACCTGCATTTTCGAAGACGAATTGGTCACGCTTTCTACAACAGACTTAATGCCACTTTCAAAGCCGTTCGCCAGTTCCAGCATTTCGGCCTGTTTGGCAGCTTCGGCAGCGCCTTTTTGACTCTCTTCTTCTTCTTTTCGCTCAATCGCGCGCTGTTGTTTTTCTTTATCTCTTTCCTCTTCAGCATCAGCCTCTTCAGCGCGACGGTTTTCGTTTTCTTCATGCATGCTGTCCATTTCAAGCGCATTAGTCTTGAATACCTGAACCGCGCTTGCCATTGCCCCAATTTCGTCTTTGCGATCGAGCAGAGGTACTTCTACGCTTTTATCACCATCAGCCAGGCTACTCATAACCGTAGTTAGGCGGTTGATCGGCCGAACAAACAGAATTCCAGAGAAAGTACCGGACGCAAGGGCTAGTGCTAGGACGATTGCTGCTGCGATTAGCATCCAAAAGGAAATAGCATTCAACGATGCATGAAGTTGTTCTTGAGGAACGCGGACAATAGCTGACCAGCCAAGCCCGGAATATCCAAAAGCACCTTTGCTGACTGCATAGCCGACAATATTTGTTCCGTTTTCTGTCTCGTCGGTCAAATACCCGACTTTTTGTTCTTTAAGGGCAACGGCTACAATATCCTGGCTAACGGCGTCACTTTTCTCGGCCATGGCTTCCAAATTACGTGTAAAAAGACCATCTTCAGAAATGTTGGTTGAATTGAAGTCGATCAGAAGCTGTTTTTCAGCATTCAGAAGCTGGTATTCGGCACCGTCGAAATCAACAAGGTCGCCAAAGGCATCCAGCGCAACAGTTTCAAGATAATCGACGCTGACAACATTCACCCAGATCCCCATGACACCACCAAAAGAATTGATCACAGGGGCCGAAAATATCATGCTATATCCGTCATTTTCAGGATAAACGGAAGACAGGAATGATCTCTTTTCTGGAGTAGAAACCACGGTTCCTGTAAAGCCATCACCAGTGTCGACGAATTTCTTCGCCATTGTATTTTTAAACCAAACAGTGTTCTTGAAGCTCATACCCAGAAGAGCGTCGAGTGTGGTGATAGGGCTACCCTGATTATCCACGGTATTTACGATAAGGGGCTTACCTTCTTTATTTAAGAACATGGTGAGCTTATAGGCGGCATTTTGAGTAACCTGCTTGTTTATGGCCGCAACAACAGGGTTGGAGGGCTTCAGGTTTTTCATATTGGCTGGATAAAGGAGATTTGGGTCCCCTGCGAAACTCTGTGCATCGTTATAAAACTTCGCAAGATTACTATCCACTGATGAGTTGATTTGCTGGGCCACCGTTTGCAGAGGAGAATTTAACGCCTCCTTCAATGCACCTCCGGTTGCTAGAAAAATGCTATAAATTGCAATTGCTGGAATAATACTCGATACAACAAGCAACATAATCAATTTGTTACGAACACTAATACCCATATTGTTTCACCATTCCCGTTTACACCCAGCCCCAATTAATCAGTGTCTGTCTAGACTGCGGGACAAATACCGAAAAACATCCGATAACTTGGCGGAAAGAGGTTAATTAATTCTGAATCTACTTATTTAGTTTTTACTAAATTATTATGAAACAAATTCTTTTTAGAACAATTAGAGAAAAATAATTGGCATGGCAGAATTCGAACCATATTTCATATTTACTTAAATAAATCAACAACTTAAAAATTTACTGAGAACCTTAAAAAACCTAACTTGGACCACTAAAGTGGACCACGTCAATAGCTTTTCAAATGAATGGCCGTTACGGCTTCCCCATTAATCGATATCTGCTAAACTTCAAACTGGCCAAAGGCGTTGATCACCCAGCATACGGTTTACCTCATAATCGATATCTGCTAATCTATGTGCAACAGGTCATCCAAGTTTTGTGATGGTGGAGTTCGTCTATGATTGGCTACGAATTGGAGGCCATCTGGGAAATGTCGATTAAATAGTAGATAGAATTGGGATTATTCATTTCTTTGGTAAGGATTAGGCTGATTGGAAAATTCAAGTTTCGACTTTTTCATTGATCTCCCGGTGAACTGTATCTTTGTCAAACATTACAGCGTGTTTGACCTTGAGAGGTCGAGCGCACGGGTCAAAGCCATTGTTTCTGATCCATCCTATAGAAAGGGTCTCAATCGCATCATTGACTGCACCGGGTGTAGTCTCGATTGGGAAACTGACGACATCCGAAAAGCTTCGGATCAAATTGCTGCACAGGCGGCATCGCGCGGGGCCTATCGGGAAGCGTTCCTAGTTGACAGCCTCTTTGCACATGGCATGTTCCGCATTCTCGACGGTCTCGCTCCGAGCCCTACTATCGAATACGAAATTATCGATATTTTCGATACTGGAAAAGAAACTGCCCGAGAAAAAGTCTTTAATTGGTTGCAGATTAACTCGAACCATTCCATTCCGGATTTTATTAATTTAGTATAGAATTTTTCCACCTGATGGCGGGCTTATCGCTTTAACTTTACTAACACCATGTGTTATTAGAGTTCAATGAAAACAACATCTTATCATAGATATCGCTTCCATCCGGATATAATCAAGCAGGCTATCTGGCTTTATTTTGGTTTCACTATGAGCTATCGAGACGTCGAAGAATTATTATCTGAACGAGGTATCGATGCAGTTATGAGACGGTTTGTCGGTAGCTTAATAAGTTTGGAAAAGAATATGCCAAGCGTATTAAAAAACGAAGCTGCCCCCATACCGAATGGTTTCTATGTGAAATTTTCGTCAATATTATCGGCAAACCAATGTATCTCTGTCGGGCCGTTGAACGTCAAGTGCTGGGACTGCTCGTCCAGAAGGTTGATTCAGTAGGAATTCAGGTCCGCAGACTTTGCTAGTGCTGGGTCGGAATTGACTTAATCGCAGTTGGCGCAATACTAGTTGCGCTCAGGAAAGCCAGATGGCAAACGAGTCAGAAAATTAATAAATGACTGTCTTTGGTACATATCAGAACGAAGAACCGGCTCCATACTGGACAAGAAAACGCAAGGCACCAAATACGCCCAATAACTTGGGAGCGCTTTTCAGCAGGTTCACAGTTCAGATATAAAAGGAGTGGCTGGGGTGGCAGGATTCGAACCTGCGAATGACGAGATCAAAACCCGTTGCCTTACCACTTGGCGACACCCCATTGAGGAGCTCTTTCTATCCAAAGATTTCTGTAAGCTCAAGCCCAAAATTCAAAAAAGCACACAATAATCATTATTTAAATAATTGGCGGTCTAAAAACCGCAGTAATTGAGTGAAGACAATAGGCTCCAAAAGAATATTATCTGAGTATTTTTCAGGCATGACAAAAACTTGGCTTTGACCTTCGGTTGAAAAAAACTCCCCGCAATCCCCCAGAAATGTTGGAACATTAGAGGATGATACTGCAAACATAGGAGACTTTTCCTCGTTTGAGACACCCCGCACGCTCTCCCCTCCTTGGCAATTCCACTCAGATAGAATACGTGCTTTCACATATGGCCCTTTATAGAGAGATACCGAGGCGGCACCATCATGAAGGCCCATTAAAAACACGTTATCCCAATCCACCCAGGAAATTTCCTTCAAACGATTCAGTGAATATCTAATTTCCGTCTGCCGCAGGGAGATCGTTTTTTCTGCATTTGAGGCATCTGGTGCATCGTTAAGGCAGCTCAATCGATTGAAGTAGCGGGCGTAACTATTCGGTGCGATCACCACATACCCTTGCTCTGCCAGCGCCTTCATAAAGAGTGTTGGTATGGCTTGTCTGCACCCTGTAATGAGCAAGGCCACCGGCCAGCGGGTAGCGTATCCAGCCCCCGTTAGGTTTGTAAGCTCGCGACCAGTTTCATTTGTAGTGATCATAGACCCCGTCGTGCCGCGAATTGGGAACGCAACAACGGCCCCGTCCCACACCCTCTCCAGATCAGATTTTTTAGATATTTCAAATTTTGCGGACTTAGGCGGCTCTTGTGACTTGGAAGCGCATCCGAAAAGCCCCCCCATTCCCCACAACAAAATGAAGAAAAATGTCAGGGATCGAACCTTTCTCTCCATCATTTATTTTACTCTTTCTAAATTTGAGTCGCCGCAAGCCACCAATTAGGTTCATCCCTGTGCAGAATATCTTTCGCAAGCTCAGCTTGCCTTACCGTATCGAAAAGGCCAAAGCATGTAGCGCCGCTCCCACTCATTCGGGACAATAGGCAGCTATCCAGCGCCTCTAGTTTTGCCAAGACAGCCTTAATTGACGGGACAATCCTGATAGCACCAGCCTGCAAATCATTGCGGCATTCCCTTAAAGTTCTAACCAGCAAATCTTTTGAGAGTTTTTCCAAAGTGGGAAGATCATATTTAGGCTTAATCGGCCCCAGTTCTTTAAAGATATCCTGAGTTGAGACACTAACGCCAGGATTGATCAGTAAGATTCCAAGGTTGGGGACTTTATTTATAGGAGAGATAACATCCCCTATTCCGCTCATAAGGGCCGTTTTTCCATAGAGGCAAACAGGCAAGTCAGCACCGAGTTCCAAGCCGAGCTCCTGTAATTCTTGATCACTTAACTTTAAATCCCAAAGTTTACACAGCAAATGAAGCACCGTTGCCGCATCTGACGACCCGCCGCCGATACCCGAGGCAACAGGAAGGGTCTTCGTTATGTGGATTTCCGCACCCTGGCTAACGCCGCCCCTCTTTTGCAATAGTTGGGCGGCCTTTATGATCAAGTTATTTTGCCACGCTCCCATTTTACCCGCAAATGGGCCTGTTTCGCGTAAAAATAATTGGTCCGATGGCAAGACGTCCAAAACATCGCCGCAATCGGGGAAGCAAACTAAGCTTTCTAAAAGGTGATAGCCATCGTCTCGCTTGCCCGTGACATGCAAAAATAGGTTCACCTTGGCCTTGGCAAGGCGCGGCAAGGTCATTTATCCGTATTAGCCAATTCAGGCAAACCATTTTCCAGCTTCTCTTGAATGATTGGGATCAGTTTTTCCTCTGGCTCCAACCACAAGGCACGTTGCCATTGATACCGCGCTTCATTAAATCGCTGCACACGCCAATAAGCATCCCCCAGATGATCATTAATGGTAGGGTCTTCTGGCTGCAAAGACACCGCACGTTCCAACTGAGATGTCGCGTTTTTAAAGTCCTGCAACCTATAATAAAGCCAACCCAAGCTATCAACGATATACCCATCCCGCGGGCGCAACGACACGGCCTTGATTAACATCCCCTTGGCACCGTCTAAATTCTCACCACGGTCGGCCCAAGAATAGCCAAGATAGTTCAAAACTTGCGGATGATTGGGTTGCAATTTCAGGGCTTGAAGTAGATCCGCCTCGGCCTTAGGCCAACTGTTCAACCGCTCATAAGCTATACCGCGAGCATAATGCAGAGACCAAAGACGACCCTTTGCATCCCCAATATTATCAATGGCTCGGCCATAAGCATTGGCAGAGCCTTCCCAATCCTTCAAATCACGATTGAGGTCCGCTAGCACGACGAGGGACTCTATATTATCGGGATTGTCCAAGGCCAGTTTTTCAAGGCTTGTCACAGCTTTTTCCGTATTTCCTAACTTATATTCAATCCACGCCGAACGAATTCTTGCATTTAAGTTATAAGGAGAGGTTGCGGGAACTTTACTGTAGAATTCCAGCGCATCGGCCCATTCTTTCTTATCTTCTGCAATTTCGGCAAGCAAAGCATAAGAGATCGCCAAATCTGGCTTTAACATCAAAGAAAAATAGGCGTAGGTTGACGCGACACCGTTTAATTGCTCTTGCCCAATAATTGTGGCCGAGCTGTATAATGCCTCTGCGGCCCCGGAAATTGCATCATTAATTAGGGGTGCAATTTTCTTATTTTCGTCAAGATCGATAAGGATCTTCTTTATTGTGGGACTTAAGGGAAAGCGCTTTTGATATCCTTCAAAAACAGCCCGTGCCGCGGCCACTTCACCTTGTTGGAGCAAGAATATACCATATGATTGGACAAGGCGAACGGCTCGAGCGGCAGGACCTTTCATCGCATCTTCATATTGAGCCCGCGCAAGGCTCGTATCCCCAGCGACATGGGCCAACAAGGCTAAATGATAAGATTTAAGAACCTTGAAGCCATCATATTTATCAAGCGCATCCAGAGATCGATAGGCGCCGTCATTATTCCCAAGCCCAAGCTGCACCCACGCCTCTAGCACCGGCTTTAGAAGAACATTAAATCCAACAGGCTTCGTCTGTTTCAGAAAGACATCCGCTTTTTCAAATTCACCGCTACGAATATTATCAATGGCGAGTATTAAATAAGCACCACCAGCATTTTTGGATTTACTGCTATTGATCTGACGTGCAAGAACCAATGCCCTATCCATATTTCCGTTGGCGAGGGCCACTTGAAAAGCATTCTTCAGTAGAAAATCATCATCCGTATTTTGCGACAGAGCATCGTCAAAATAATTTGCAGCTGCTGATGTGTTCTTTTCGCGAAAAGCTTGTCGCCCAGCGAGGTATTTTCCCACAGTGGAGGAGGCAGATGTTTCCGCAACCCCTCCTTCATCTAAAAATGGTGACGGGACAAGTTCTTTTCCAGACCCTGCGCAAGCTTCAAGTGTTCCCAGTAAAAGCAGACTGGTTAAAATAATCTTGAAGCTTTTTTTATTTAACGCCACCATATAGTCATCCTTTGTTATCAAGACGTCTAAGTAATTATTATGCCAGTTACAATAAATTTTTAGAGCATCTTGATAATAAAGATAATTTATTTTTCAAGTAATACGACCTGTTTTTACATATTTGGGTAATTTGGGCCACCAGCGCCTTCAGGAACCACCCAATTAATATTTTGCGTTGGGTCCTTAATATCGCACGTTTTACAATGAACACAATTTTGAGCATTAATTTGCAAGCGAGGGTTTGAGCCATCTTCGTCGGTCAGGAATTCATAGACCCCGGCTGGACAAAAACGCTGTTCAGGCCCCGCATATTCTTTGTAATTAATCTCAACAGGGACAGTATCATCTTTCAAAGTTAGATGAATAGGCTGGTCTTCTTCATGGTTCGTGCTGGAAAGGAAAACCGAAGAAGGTTTATCGAATGTATAAACGCCATCATATCGAGGATATTCAATTTTCTTACAATCTTTTGCTTTTTTCAAAGCTGAATGATCGTCATGAATTTTAAATGTCCAAGGCTCATGGCCGCCAAACAGTTTCAAAGAAACACCGGTATACAATGTTCCCGCGAAAAGACCTTTACGGAACGCTGGGCGTGCATTTCGAACCGCATAAAGCTCTTTATAGACCCAGGATTCTTCATACAGTTTCGTATACAAACTTGGAATTTTTGCGGGGCTTTCCGCGTTTTCTTTATATTCACTCATAATGGCTTCAGCAGCCATCATACCGGACTTCATAGCCGTATGGGAGCCTTTGATCTTTGGAACATTCAAGAAGCCCGCAGAACATCCAATAATCGCCCCGCCGGGGAATACCAGTTCAGGTACAGACTGGAAGCCGCCTTCATTAATAGCCCGGGCACCATATGCGATGCGCTTTCCACCTTTCAGCATTTCTTTCATCATCGGATGAGATTTAAAACGCTGAAATTCATCATAAGGAGACAAATAAGGGTTTTCATAATCCAGCGCGACGACGTAGCCAACATAAGCCTGATTATTTTCCAAATGATAGACAAAGGAGCCGCCGTATGTCTTCACATCCATAGGCCAACCAGCCGTATGGAAAATCTGTCCTTCGTTATGTTGTTCAGGATCTAATTCCCAAATTTCCTTAATCCCAATACCAAAGGACTGCGGATCACAGTTTTCACGCAAGTTATACTTGTCAAACAGCACCTTAGTAAGGGATCCACGAACACCTTCACCAAACAGGGTATATTTAGCATGCAGTTCCATACCCGGTTCGAACGTTGGCTTGTTTTCACCGTCACGGCCAACCCCCATATTCCCGGTAGCCACACCTTTAACACTACCATCCTCATGATACAGAATTTCTGCAGCGGCAAATCCCGGATAGACTTCAACACCAAGCGCTTCGGCCTGCTCCGCTAGCCAGCGACAAAGATTACCAAGACTGATGATGTAATTGCCATCATTGTGGAGCTGTTTTGGCAAGACAAAGTTAGGAAATTGTATTTGGCTTTCTTGCGTCAGAAAGAAGAATTTTTCTGATTTAACTGGCGTATTGAGCGGCGCGCCTTTTTCTTTCCAATCGGGAATAAGCTCATCCAGCGCACGGGTTTCGAACACGTTACCAGAAAGGATATGGGCACCAATCTCTGATCCCTTTTCCAAAACGCAAACGCTGATGTCAATATCGGCTTCCATGCTCAGCTGTCGTAATTTGATCGCCGCAGAGAGGCCAGCAGGACCTCCCCCAACAATTACAACATCAAATTCCATAGATTCGCGTTCCATAACTCAGCCCCTTTTAACTTTCTCTGTTTATTCTAGCAGTCTTAAAGACGTTTTGTACGCACGTGCAATATAACAATTATCTTTAACCGCATATTTTTTCCAAACACTATATTTTTTTTGCGGTGCGTCAATCCTGTTTCGTAAGCAGTTTGGCAGTTTTCTGGCCTTTATCGATTGGCACACACCATAATTGATGTCATTCACACCTGACTCCCCACCCTAATTCCCTTTGGGAAACGCGGGGTCATCCGTATTATTTCGCATCACCGCGATGCAGCTGCTTCTAATTCACATCAAAGATCTGCTATGATAAGAACATGGAAATGACTGAGAATATAAAAACCTTGTTAGCCTTCTATATTGAAGCTGGTATTGATGAAGTGATCGGGGATGAACCCGTTAATCGCTTTGACTTGCAGGCAACGGCGACGCCTGCCCGACGGTCACCTCTTCAAAGGTCGGCAGCGTCTGCCCCCAAACCAAATTCACCGGTCGCAACACCGAACATGCCATCACCTTCGGACGTTATAGCGCTGGTTAATAAGTGTACTTCTATTGAAGCACTACAGCAGGCACTATTGGACTTTGATGGATGTTCATTAAAAAAAATGGCAACGAAGACCGTTTTTGCACATGGAAATTCGGCCGCCGATTTAATGATTATCGACCGTCCTCCAAGCTCGGAAGAAGATCGCACAGGAATACCCTTTGCGGGTCCTACAGGTAAATTGCTTTTAAAAATGCTTGCAAGCATTGGCATCAAAGAAGATGATTTTTATGCATCTTCTCTTATACCATGGCGACCTCCAGGGGGACGCGCACCCACCCTTGAAGAACAATCCGTTTGCATGCCCTTCATCAAGCGACATATTGAATTGGTCAAACCAAAGATCCTGTTGCTTTGTGGTGAAGCCGCGGCCCCTTTGCTTGAAAAGAAAACCGGAATCAATCGGTTGCGAGGGAAGTGGTCACAAGCAACGTTTGGGGGCGAAAAAATTCCAGCCATTCCAATTTTTCACCCTTCCTTTCTTATGGACCATCCCGCATCGAAAAAACTGGCTTGGGCTGATCTCCTCGAACTAAAGGCTGGGCTTGCAAAAAAGGCGTGAGCCCGCTCTGTAAAAGGTCCCTATCAAAGTCCTAAAAACTGTTCTTATTTTGTTTGGTTATAAATCTGTATGTCAGAGAAACATTACCGCTATTTTTTAAATAAGCCGAAAACCTTAGTACGATACCTCCTTGTTATTGGGGTAACACTGGCTGGTGCTTTGCTCATCTCACCAACAGTAAACGCAAGCGACATTCCAAAAATCCTGAGTGACAAAGACGCAGGCCTCTATCAGCAGATTTTTAGGCTTCAAGAAGAAGGCCAATGGAAAAAAGCCGCGGGTCTTATCAAGAAGGTCAAAGACAAACTTCTGATGGGGCATGTAAAATACCAGCGCTATATGCACCCCAAATCTTATCGAGCAGCCTACCCCGAACTCCACCTGTGGATGAAAGCCTATTCAGATCACCCTGGGGCTTCAAGGTTATATAAACTCGCTGTGACACGGCATCTTTCTGATTGGAAGCAAACACCAAAACCCGTGCGCGGCGGATATCTTGGCGGTTCTGGCCCTGGTCAGCCTTTCTACCTCTCTCGCCCTCATAAAAGTAAACGAAAAAGATCGGCAAAAACCGTCAATGAAGTAAAACATGCCCATCGCGTTATTCGCCGTTATCTTTATCGCGGTCAGCCGACTAAAGCGGCTGAATATATAGAGCAAGACAAGATAGAACGCGTTCTCGATCGCACCGAGTATGACATTTTGAGAAGCAAAATTGCGCACAGTTTTTTCCTGTATGCAAATGATGAGATGGCTGTGGAATATGCGGAAGCTTCGTTAAAAAAATCACGCCGCTATGTCCCGCTTTCTGATTGGACTGCAGGATTAGCATTATGGCGACTAGAAAAACTGGGCAAAGCCGCCGCCCATTTCTCTAGATTGAGCAAAACAAAAAAAATATCAGGATGGACGGCCAGCAGAGCAAATTGGTGGGCATCTCGCGCCTATCTAAAACTCGGAAAGCCGACGGAAGCGACCACATATTTACGGCGAGCGGCATCCTACCCCCGAACTTTTTACGGCCTCCTCTCTCTTCGTCAACTTGGCGTAAAAAAACCTTTCATCTGGGACTTACCAACACTTACGCAAAAAGATTTTAATTGGCTCGCCAAAATTCCCTCAGCCCGTAGAGCAATTGCTTTAAGTGAAGCTGGGCAATTCTACTATGCTGAGCAAGAGTTACGATCGGCCTTCCCGAGGGCTAATCCCAAATTGGCTCCCCTCCTCCTAACCTTATCGGAGCGCATTGGAGCTCCCTCTGTTGCCATGCGCATGGGCATATATTTATGGGAAAAGAAGGAGAAGACCTGGGATTCGGCTCTCTACCCTTATCCCCTATGGCGCCCTCAAAACGGATTTAAGGTCGATCGGGCGCTCCTTTTTGCCTTCATGCGGCAGGAATCCGGTTTCAACAGCCGGGCTAAAAGTGGCGTCGGCGCAAAAGGCCTTATGCAGCTTATGCCAAGAACAGCCGCCTATTTGGCCAAGGATGCTTCCCTTCGAAATAACAAAGATCGCAAATTGTTTAACCCTTCTTATAATTTGGAGCTGGGCCAGAAATACATTCGATATTTGATGGAAAACAATGATGTTGGCGCGAATTTATTCCACCTTACTATTGCGTATAATGGGGGTCCTGGAAATCTTGTAAAATGGAAATCACGAACAAAAGGCGGCGGCGATCCTCTCTTTTTCATTGAAGCTATGCAAAGCAGAGAAACCAGAAGTTTCATCAAGCGGGTTTTGACAAATTTCTGGATTTATCGCCATCGATTTGGGCAGGACTTACCTGCGTTGGATAATTTATCTGAAGGCAAGTGGCCACAGTATAAAGCTTTGGACAAGAAAGACAGAAAGGTTGCGGACAGTGATAGGAATTGATGAAAAACGGCCCTTCATACCGGTCAAGATTGCAGCCTTAACCGTATCAGACACCCGCACTTTTGACGATGACCGTTCAGGCGATACTTTGGTTGGTAGAATTGAGGGAGCCGGTCATATTCTTGCGGACCGAAAGATCGTTAAAGACGAAGTTCCCAAAATTCAAGCTGTTCTGACAGACTGGATTAAATCTGCTGATGTTGATGTTATTATCTCGACTGGCGGCACGGGCGTGACGGGGCGTGACGTGACCCCTGAAGCCTTCATGCCTCTGTATGAAAAAGAGATTGCCGGATTTGGCGAATTATTCCGGATGTTGAGCTATCAAAAGATAGGAACCTCCACCATACAATCCCGCGCAACGGCTGGGGTTGCGAACGGCACCTATCTTTTCGCATTACCGGGATCTACCGGCGCCGTAAAAGATGCGTGGGATGACATTCTTGTTCACCAACTTGATTATCGGTTTATGCCCTGTAATTTTGTAGAACTTTTTGACCGCCTTCAAGAACATCAAAGAAGAAACTCATCCTGATACTTTAATTGTCCTTTGCGCGATCTGCATACGGATTGTTAATTATTTCAAGTGATTATAGTTTCCTATAAAAAAAGGGAGAGTAATCTATTTATCATGTCGAGATTTTTTACAGTCGGTAAATATAGGCAGCATAATAGGAAAGATTATCGATATGATCTTCCCAGACTTAACCTCACTGTCAGCAACCTGGAATTCCAGACGTATGACTGGAGCTTGGGCGGTTTTCGAATAAAAGATTACACGGGCCGCCCCCCTGTTGGAGAATCGGTTGTTGTCTCGGGTCTCTCCTATTCAGAAGAAAAAACTGTTGTCGTTCATTGCAAAGCGACAGTGACCCGTATTGTCTTAGGCAAGGATCAAGTTGCTTTTGCCTTCACCGAACTTGATGAACTTGCCTTTGAATTTTTAGAGGAAGCCAGCTTGCACCGACTGGCCCTTTTATCAAATTCGGATAAATAAATATTAATAAAAGTAAAATCTAGACCTCCCCCTTACGCTATTGCCTGCTGCAATCCGGTTTTACTCGACTGCATTAACTATTTGCTTACGTAACCACATATGAGCAGGATCATCCTGTTGTCTCTCGTGCCAAATCATTGATAGAGTAAAGCTACCGGTGTCTAATGGTAACTCAAGCACCTCAATCTGTGTTGACATTGCTAGGCGGTGAGCCAATCGACGTGGAATCGACAAAATCATATCACTTTCCGCGACGAACATAGCCGCCGCGAGGAAATGCGGCAGCCGTACTGCCACTCGCCGGCTCAACCCACACTGCGCCAGCGCAGCATCAACAATACTTCCCCCCTGGCCATCTATAATCACTAACAAATGCAACAAAGTTGTATAGTGATCCAGTGTCAATCCCTTCGCTATCACTGGATGACCACGACGAACAATGCAAACGAGATCCTCATCGTAAAGTGATCGGCAATAGAGGCTTGCAGGCAATTGTTCATAAACGCCGATCGCCAGATCCACGCCCCCTTGGGCGACCAAGTCAACATTATCCCCTGATGGCGGCGGAATTTTCAGATCCAGCCCAGGCGCTAACTTCGTCAGATTTGCGATTAATGTAGGCATCAATAACAACGCCATGTGATCAATGGTGCTGATGGTGAAACAACCGAATGCTGTTGCGGGCTCGAAGACAGCTGGCGCAACGATTGACCGTGCA
>JBALXM010000076.1:0-14691 GCA_036960695.1 Sneathiella sp. | reverse complement strand
TCTCAATAGTGGAGATAAACAATTTGGAGGATATCATGAGCACATCAATGACAACTGTTGGAAATGCTGGCTGGATTCAATATTCAGGACCAGATACAACCGCTGCTAAGAAATTTTACAAAGAAGTGATTGGCTGGAATATTGCGGACATGCCAATGGAAGACGGCACAAGCTACTCTGGTATAATGTTAGAAGACGGCCCAATCGGCGGGTTCTCACCAATGGTTGAGCCTTCAGGCTCATGGACAATTTATGTCACCGTTGCTGATGTCGATGCATCAACAGAACGGGCAAAAGACGCTGGCGCGACGATCACCACAGAACCGATGGACATGCCCGGTATTGGCCGTATGTCGTCCCTAATAGATCCGCAAGGCGCGCGACTTTCACTGATCACTTATGAAAGCATGCAAAAATAATTCTTCGATATCGCCCTTGCCATACAGTTGGCAGGGGCACACTCAAGCGACAGTCCTAGAGCCCCATTATTCTGCACACCCTATGCAATGGCTCGCAAAAGGAACCGCTAAAATTCGCTTCTCGTCGATATCATCCCCGCACTTTACGCAAACACCATAGTTGCCATTATCTATTCGGCTAAGCGCCTTCTGAATGGCATCAACTTCCCCTAACGCTTCTAGCTCTAGCTTTTCGAGAACTTCTTCGTCTTCTCGCTCTAGCGCTTGCTCCGAAAAATTTGGGCTATGCTCTGCTCGCAAACTCCCTTCGAACTGCTCCACCCGTTCACCCAAGGACTGCAATCGATTTTCTAGTTTAACTTTAATCTGGACTGTATTTAGCATTTATCACTCCATTAAGTTTTCACCTCAGAAGCTACATTAGTCCTACGAACAGTATTGAACCTTGATATTAATCAATAAGAACGAATTCGGGAGAGAACAGCAAAGCATTATCACTTGATCGTTCTCATCATAAATTTTATCGCATTAATATTATCGCCAGTTCCCATAGTTCAGGATACGTGGAACACCCTAGTATCACTCCCTCACATTCACCCCACCTGATTGCAATTTTATATTACTTATTATAGCCTAGTGAAATATTGAAACTGCAAATTAAAGGTAGAAACTATGATCAACAGTCTGAAAGGCGGCTGCGCTTGCGGTGCAATTCGATTTGAAATTTCCGGAAATCCTGAATTTTCTATTCAATGTCATTGCAGAAAATGCCAGCGTGCCACAGGGGGCGGGCATTCCTCTATAATTGCATTTGCGTCTGAAGGTGTAACCTTCACGGGAGAAATTAAGCAATTCCCACAAAATTCGGACATCGGCAGCATTACCTATTCCGGTTTCTGTTCAAATTGTGGATCGCCCCTTACCAGTAAAACAGAGCGCTTTCCCGATCGTCTATATATCCATGCCGCTACTTTTGACGATCCGTCCAAATTTAAAGCTAATATGGTTGTCTTTGAAAATGAAGCCCAGCCTTGGGACAAACCGGCAACTATAGAATAAGGAAATCCAAATTAATTCTAATCAATTCGCGATGTATCACTCCGTCTATTATTAGGCTATCGTCTTAAAGTTAAACAGGATCACAAAGACGACAGACGAAATTAACAAAATCTGACTTAAAAACTGGTTTGTAATCTGAAGTCGCGGTAAAATCTTCGGAAATAAATCACTTCAAAATTGCGGGGGCAAAAATGAAAATGAAAAATTACCTGAAGAATTTTCCAGACCGGGATGGCTTTTTTGGAAAATATGGCGGCGCTCTTCTGCCACCTGAGCTTGAACCTCATTTCGCAGAGATTGCGCAGCAGTATGATCGCCTATCAAAATCGGCAGAATATTTAAACGAGCTTCGATATATCCGAAAGCATTTTCAAGGTCGCCCAACGCCGATCAGTTACCTGAAGAACCTGTCTGAGGAAATTGGCGGCGCTCAAATTTATGTAAAGCGGGAAGACCTTAATCATACGGGAGCCCATAAGCTTAATCATTGTATGGCTGAAGCGCTTCTTGCTAAGCATATGGGGAAAACCAAATTAATCGCAGAGACAGGTGCAGGTCAGCATGGCGTAGCACTTGCCACAGCCGCCGCCTATTTTGGGATGGAGTGTGAAATCCACATGGGAGAAGTGGATATTGCAAAAGAACACCCCAACATGGTGCGAATGAAACTTCTGGGAGCAACAGTGGTGCCCGTGAGCTTTGGTGCCCGAACGCTAAAAGAAGCCGTAGACAGTGCTTTTGGCTCATATCTCGAGCAAACAGAAAAAGCCATTTACGCCATTGGATCTGTTGTAGGCCCTCATCCTTTTCCCTTAATGGTTAGAAATTTCCAAAAAGTTGTGGGGCTGGAGGCAAAAGACCAGTTTTTAGAAATGACCGACGAGCTTCCCGATCATGTGGTCGCCTGCGTCGGTGGCGGCTCTAACGCCATGGGGCTGTTCAGTGGCTTTATTGAAGATGAAGACGTGAACCTACATGGAGTTGAGCCCATGGGAACATCGGAGAAATTGGGCGATCACGCAGCAACCCTTACCTATGGTGTTGATGGTGAATTGCATGGCTTTAAAAGCATTATGCTGAAAGATGATGCGGGAGAGCCTGCACCGGTCCATTCCATTGCCAGTGGCCTTGATTATCCCGGCATTGGTCCGGAACATGCGCATCTTCACACGATTGGTCGCGTTAAATATGGCACGGCAAATGATAAGGAAACTTTGCAGGCTTTTTACGCGCTTAGCCGAAAAGAAGGCATTATCCCGGCATTAGAAAGTGCCCATGCTATCGCGTACGCTATGAAAATTGCCAAGGATCTGCCCGGAAAAACAATTCTGGCGAACCTGTCAGGCCGCGGTGATAAAGATATTGATTATGTGACCGAAAAATTTGGCTTCGGCGATTTAGACTAAACCGATCACAATATCCGACCCGCTTGAGAAAACTCAATGCGGGCCGGGCCTCCCCTAGTTCGGTATCTAAAAAAACCTGATTAGCGCATTGATCGACCGACTTCCCCGCCAATTACAGAGCCAATAATTGCACCGCCAATGATAGCGACTGTACGTCCCCGGCCCTTACCCACTTGCGTTCCCGCAGCGCCGCCCAATATCCCCCCGACAATTCGACCCCCAAATTCACTATCAACTTTAAAATTGCTGTTGGAATGGCGCCTATGGACTGGCTTGGGATAATACACAGCTTGATGTTCATAATATCTATGTTTCCGGGCAACATGATGATGGCGTGTATGTCTCTTTTTATGTCTATAACGCCGGTCTTGTCGCCCCTCATAGACATAAATCTTTTTCACTTTACGGATCACAATTGTTTTTGTAACCACAGTCCCCCCATCATGGTTATCATAAGACTGCCCCCTGTGCCGGTGGTCAGCTTGAGCTGCAGCAATTGGCAGGGATAACAAAAGAACGGCTCCCAATGTCGTCGCGATTACAGTGCGGACGCCTCTTTTTTTAAGGGTAATCATGTTTTCCTCCTAAGGTATCAACGAGTGGTTTCTGGTCTGAAGCGATCTTAGGGAAAACCGTATTTCGATAGTATGCTATGGTTGTTAGGAAATATTAATCCGCCTTAACTTGTGCTAACACCGGTGTTCTATTTTATTATTCAGGCAATTAGGTAGACTTATCCCCAATATGAAAATACTTGTTCTATCATTGCTCCTTTTGTGCGCTGGCCTTGCCACGATCGGCCACACGTCATCAGCCCTTGCACAAGGCTTGAAAAAAGACGCTGCCGATATTTCGGTAAGCTTGGCAAGGCTGCAAAACAACCCGCGCTATCAAGGCCGAATTCTGGGGACCCATCTTCGTCGCTCCGGCAAAGGATACGTATATGAAGTTCGTATTCTGCGGAACAACGACTCTGTTATTATTGTTTTCATCGATCCGCGAACTGGTGATGTCATCAGCGATACGGGGTCGCGCGGTAGCAAGCCTCGCAGCAAAAAGAAAAAGAATAGATAGGAGGTAGGGAATATGCGCCTTTTGGTACTGGAAGACGACAAAGAGCTTGGAAAACAAATTGTACAAATGCTGATAGATGAGCATTTTGCTGTCGACTTATTTGAGGATGGACAAGAAGGGTACGAGGCCGGCAAAGACGGCGATTATGACGCAGTTATTCTTGATCCCGGTCTGCCAACCATGGACGGTTTCACCATCTTAAAGCGTTGGCGCAGTGAAGGTTTAACCATGCCCGTTATTATCCTCACCGGCTCCCGGAAGGACGTCGCGGATATGAAAGAAGGCGTGCGCGCTGGTGCAACAAATTATTTGACCAAACCGGTTGATTTAGAACTTCTTCTCAGTTGGGTCCATGGTGTCGTCAATTCCGGGGGACCAAACGTCTCGAATCCCCTTGTAGAAGTTGGTCCTATTCGCATTGACACCCATTCTCTTAAAGTCTGGAAAGAGGGCGTTCCCGTAAAGCTTACCCCATCAGAGTATCGTATTCTTCATTATCTGATGATCCATCAAGAACGACCTGTGAATGCAGAAGAATTAGTTCGACATAATTTCGATGGTGATGCAGTCAAAACAGCCAATGAAATTCCGGTTTTTATTAGTCGGTTAAGGGGCAAGCTTGGCAAGACGAGTATTGAAACTGTTTTTGGATATGGCTATCGCTTAGCATTCCAAAAAGAAAAAACGGACGGCTAATGCGCAACTATCAGCATCTTTCCTTAATCAGCCGCTTAGGTCTTTTGGCCATAGCCGTATTCTCTATCAGTGTCCCCTTATTTTGGCTTTTATTTTCAGTC
This sequence comes from Sneathiella sp., assembly GCA_036960695.1. Taxonomy (GTDB): domain Bacteria; phylum Pseudomonadota; class Alphaproteobacteria; order Sneathiellales; family Sneathiellaceae; genus Sneathiella. Next base: position 9,936 of record JBALXM010000076.1, on the reverse strand, counting down.
TCTGTTGATCGTATTTCAAAAGAAGTTGTTGATACCCGAATGATTGATTTTGCGGATCAAGTGAGAGGCCATTGGGCCAGTCAAAAAACACGCCTGCCCTCCACACAGGCTGAGGATCTAATTTCTGTCACGCAATCGGGCTTAGGCGGACCGGATATTGAATGGATTTGGCAAATCTCCCGGCGCGGGGATGTGGTCCTTAAATCAGAACTTCTGAAACTCGTAGGCACACACATCTCTTCTTCTATCCGAAAAGCCGGACCAAATTTTACGTTCTCTGACCGACAGACCGATCTTGGAAAAATGCGGATGGTGGAGCGTATTATTGAAGAGCCTGCAGATGAGGCTCTTGAGAATATTCATTATTTGGTGGGCTTGAGTGAAGCCCGTTACAATGCGTATGTAACAGAGCATAAAGAGAGACTAAATGGCCTCGCCTTTCTGGGTGTCCTTATTATGTCCGCCAGCTTCTTTGCCATCTTACTTTTGATCCTTTTTTTAGCCCGACAGCAACTTGTTGGCGTCAAAAAGGCTTTAGCCCTTTACCAAAGCGGGGATACCGACAGTATTGAGGGGCAATTCCCAATAGAAATCCAATCCATTATCGATCTCCTAAACGGACTGCTTCGCCAAAATCAAAAATTAATGGAACGAACACGGAAATATGTGAGCAAAATTACCCATGACATCAATCATCCGCTTGCGGTCATAAAAAATGGGCTAAAGGGAGAGGTCGATACAAGTTTGCTAAACCGGCAAGTGGACAAAATGACAGGTCTCGTCGATCGCTATTCCAGCTTGGCGCGCGCGGTTGGTCCTGAAGGGGAAAATCGTCATCGGACAAATATTGCAAATTCACTCCAAGATACGGCGGACGGCTTTTCTATTCTATATCGGCGCACCCCCGTATCCATAGAATGTCAGGTAGCGCAGGATCTAACCTTCCTCATTCCGCGATATGATCTGGAAGCAATTGTCAGCAATCTTGTATCAAATGCTCATAAATTCTCTAAAGAGCGCATTCTCATAACAGCTAAAATTGACAACGGCGCTTTGAAAATTACGGTAGAGGATGACGGTCCCGGCATTCCCGACGAGCAATTAGAGAATGTCATGAAGTGGGGGGCACGATTAGATCACGCGCCGCCGGGCAGCGGCTTTGGGCTTTCCATCGTTCACGACATGGTAGATTTATATAATGGCAGTATCGATCTTGGCCGCTCTAACCTTGGGGGCCTGTCTGCGTCGATTACGCTGCCCCCGCCTTTATAACGGTAAAGAACAGCACCCTTTTCTGTTTTTAGGTTATGGGCGGTATTCCCTTTTTCTTATTTTTCTTATTTGCTTTGTCAATTTTCCTTTGCTCGCGTTTAGAAAGCGTTGTCTCAAAGACGGGCTCTCTTTCGTGCTTGTCACCTTGGCGTAAATTAAACCACCGCTTCACGCGATCCGCATCAATCGACTCGTCATGCAGAGCTTTTTGAATGGCGCACCCTGGATTATCGTCATGAGAGCAATCGCGAAAATGGCATTGATCGGCAAGATCGGCAACATCAGGAAATAAAGCATCTATGCCAGCCTCGCCTTCATGCAGTCGCAGGCCGCGTATACCCGGTGTATCGACAAGCCACCCGCCAGCTTTCACTTGGTGCAGTGATCTTGCTGTTGTGGTATGTCGCCCTTGAACCACTTTTTTACTTAACTCGGCTGTTGCCTGATTTAGTCCTGATAGTCCATTTAAAAGCGTCGACTTCCCAACCCCTGAGGAGCCAACCATCGCAGCCGTCTGCCCTCGCGCGCACCATTTATCTAAAAGCTTAAGCTGACTTTCTTCCCGCGCATCTAATCCGATAACACTCACATTATCGGCTAAGTCTTTGGCCTTTTGAACCCAGTTTTCTGAATTTTCAACACTGTCAGTTTTCGTCAAAACAATGACAGGCTCCACACCAGCATCGAATGCCAGCGCAAGGAATAAATCAAACCATTCAACTCTAAAATCTGCGTTGCAGGAACTAACTATAAAAAGTGTGTCGATGTTTGAGGCTATCAACTGGCATCTGTTATCAGAACCGGAAGCCAATCTTTTTAAGAGGGATTTTCTTTCTAAAAGCCGATGGATATGACCGTCTTTCCGGTCTGCCATAACCCAATCACCGACCGCAAATTCACCCGTGCTCTGGCCTTTAGGGAGTGTTAATGTGTGTGTGCCTGTCTCTCCAATAACATTCAAGTGAATCCGATGGACACTAGAGACACGCAATGGGATCGCGTCCAACGTCTCGTCAATTGCCAACTGCTCTTCAAAAAAAGGCGACCATCCCAAATCCAATAATATTTGATTATGTGACGTCACAAGCAGACCTTCGTGCAAATAGAAACAATTGCGTGCCAACAAGCTTAATCTTCATGCAGGGTCCCCGATATGACAATATTGAACCCATCTTCTATCATTAAATTAGGACGTAGCGCTTTTTTATTTCTGTAGGTTGCGCTGCTATGCATCTAAAGGGTGCTATTATAATCACGTTGGTAGGAGCGGTATGCTTGCCCTGCAGACCGCCCCTTTTTCCAGCGCTTATTTACAAATTAAAGGTAACGCCTTGGGCAAGAGGTAGATCATTTGAATAATTAATCGTGTTTGTTGCTCGGCGCATATAGCCTTTCCAAGCATCAGAACCACTCTCGCGTCCGCCGCCAGTTTCCTTCTCTCCGCCAAAGGCCCCGCCAATCTCAGCGCCAGAGGTCGCAATATTCACATTGGCGATACCACAATCAGATCCTGCGGCGCTCATGAATTCTTCAGCTTCACGCATGTTCATTGTGAAAAGACAAGACGAGAGGCCCGCACCGACATCGTTATGCATTTTGATCGCCTCAGCCAGATCGTCATATTTCATGACATAGAGAATTGGCGCAAAAGTCTCCTCCCGGACGATACCTGCGTTCTCAGACATCTCCACAAGGGCTGGGCGGGCATAATAAGCATTTTTCGCGCCCTCGACGACAACTCGCTCGCCGCCCGTGACAATACCGCCGGCACGGCGTGCCTCCGTTAACGCTGACTGCATTGCATCGAATGCGTCCCCATCAATCAAGGGGCCAACCAGTGCATTTGTATCCAGTGGATTGCCGACAGAGACTGACAAATATGCTTTTTTCAGCGCAGGAACCAAAGTATCATATACAGAAGAATGGACGATCAAACGACGCAGAGTTGTACACCGCTGTCCCGCTGTCCCCATAGCGCCGAACGCCACCCCGCGCAACGTCATATCCAGATCTGCACTAGGGGCGACAATACCCGCATTATTACCGCCAAGCTCCAATATTGAGCGACCAAAGCGTGCGGCAACTTTAGGTCCTACGATCCGTCCCATCCGGGTAGATCCGGTCGCTGAAACAAGGGCTATATTTTGGTTCTCGACAAGGGCAGCCCCCACATCCGAGCCGCCATTAATGAGAGCAACCAACCCTTCGGGCGCATCTTCGAAACGTCTCAATGCCCGTTTCATAATCGCCATGCAAGCCAATGCTGTTAAAGGCGCTTTCTCTGATGGTTTCCAGATAACAGGATTACCGCAGACTAAAGCCAGCGTTGCATTCCATGACCAAACAGCCACAGGAAAGTTAAAAGCAGAAATAATGCCAACGGTTCCCAAAGGATGCCATTGTTCCATCATGCGATGGCCCGCACGCTCTGTTGCAATTGTCAAACCGTATAGCTGACGGGATAACCCAACCGCAAAATCACAGATATCAATCATTTCCTGAACTTCACCTAAGCCTTCGGAGGGTGATTTTCCGGCCTCGATGGATACCATCTGACCAAGCTCGGTTTTAGACGCCCGTAATTCCTCACCTAGGAGGCGAACAAGTTCACCGCGCCGAGGGGCCGGCACAACACGCCAAGCCTTAAAGGCCACTTGCGATTGTTCGATTGCCTCTTCAAGGTCAGTGACGCTTTGAGTTGGAACGTCTGCAATTTTTTCTGCTGTTAAAGGGCTATAAACTGCTAAATTCCCATTCGAATAGTCGCCTTTAGCAACATCCAGTTTATTCAGAATTTCTGTGGTTAATTTTGCAACGTTCATGGGACCCTCTTATTGATGTAGCTGACTTTGTTAAGGCACAAAAGTGCTCTGTCAGGTCCAAACGTAATAGGTCAACCGAAACATAAAAATCATTAATTAGGCATCAATACATTCATAAAGGGAATACATTGAGAAACAACCTTAATGGCCAACGTTATTTTTCATCCATTGAACAAATAGCGCCACATGGACGCTATCGGTTTTCGTCGGTCTTACCAAAAAGTAATTATTCTTAGTGGTAATTGTGGCGGCATCCAACGTCACTAAGCGCCCTTCTGATAATTCTCGTTCAATCAAATATGTTGGGATCAGCGCGGCCCCAAGAGACGCTACCGCCCCTGCAATCACCATTGAAAATTGGTCGAAATATTTCCCCGCCAAGGCATCTTCGCTCGACAATCCAGCTTGTTCGAAAAAATCCTGCCAAACCTTTGGGCGGCTTTCCATATGCAGCAGGGGAACATTGAGCAAATCGGAGAGATCGTCGATTGTATGCTGTTCCTGAAATTCTGGGGAGGCTACAGCGACCATCGTCTCAGAACAAAACAGCTCCATCTCTGCGTCTGGCCAGTTCTCTGTTCCAAAATGAATGGCTAAATCAAAATGCTCCCTCGACAAATCGAAGGGTTTCAATCGCGTGGAAAAACTAATCTCAATATCATTATGAAGCGCCAAAAAATCAGGTAATCTTGGGATCAACCAGCGACTTGCAAAATCGGGAAGGATGGCGACGCGGATTGCAGCCCCTTGTTCCCCAGCTGAAATTGCTCGCATGACAGTTTGACGAATGCCCTCAAGATCCAGCGCCAGCTCCCGCGCAAGGTTCTTACCCGCTTCCGTCAGGACGACCCGCCGACCAACCCTGCGAAAAAGAGCCGTACCAACAACTTCTTCGAACTCTTTGACTTGCCGACTTATGGCGCTTTGCGTCAAATGCAGCTCTTCCGCCGCAAGGGTAAAGCTTTCATGGCGAGCTGCGCATTCAAAACTGCGCAAAACAGCATGGGACGGCAGGTAACGACGTTGGTTTAAGGATTTTGACATACCAATTTAGTATCCTAAGGCCTTAGAACACGCAATTAATTAGGCACTTATTTAGCCATTTTTCCCATACTGAAAAAAGCGAGTTTATTGCCATCCAAGTCGCGGCAATAAGCAAAAACAGTTCCTCGTTTTCCGCGCGGGCCGGGTTCTCCTTCGTCTACACCACCAAGGGAGAGCGCTTTTTGATAAAGAATGGATACCATTTCATCGGTGTCTAATCCGATGGCAGCCATTGATCCATTCCCAATTGTTGCCAATTCGCCGTTATGGGGCTTAATCACACCGATCAAAGGGGCCTTGGGATTATTTCCCCACAAAGTTATGTGATTGTCATCAACAATTCTTCTCCCTTTAATGTCCATAAAAAGGGCATCATAAAATTCACGCGCCTTATCGATATTATTTGTCCCTAAAGTGATATACCCGATCATTATTATTCCTTTTTTGATTTACCGCGCCTAACCTTTATCATGGAGGTTAGAAGCCCCGCTAAGCTATTTTAATCAACTCTCTACCCTAAACAGGTTACCATGCTAAATATTCTAAATGTGAGCAAGAGTTACGCGACCCCTCAAGGACTATTGCCTGTTCTCAACAATATAAGCCTTAACGCCGAACGCGGCCAAAGCATCGCCCTAATGGGAGAGTCTGGCAGCGGTAAAAGTACATTGCTACATTTGATAGCAGGGTTGGATAATGTTGACACTGGCTCAATTTTTTTGAACCAAAAAGAGATAACGAAACTCCCCGATGTGGGGCGTGCCAAGATGCGCCGCAGTGAGGTTGGCTTGGTATTTCAACAGTTCAATCTTATCCCAAGCTTGAAAATAAAAGACAATCTGGCGTTCCAAGCTCGGATTGCGAAACGGTTTGATCAAGCGTGGCAATCGGAATTGATAGAAAGATTGGGCCTCGGTAGCCTGCTCGATCGCTATCCCGAACAGCTCTCTGGAGGCCAGCAACAGCGGGTCGCCATTGGTCGGGCATTTGCAGGTAAACCTGATCTTCTGTTAGCGGATGAGCCAACAGGAAACCTTGATGAAGCTGCGGCAAATGAAGTTTTAAAACTTGCAATCGATCTTGTTGAAAAAACAGATTGTTGTTTTCTTATGGTCACCCATAGTGCGCATTTAGCCTCCTTCCTCAACACCAAAATTACACTGAAATCGGGTCATTTGGCATGACGCAATTGATATGGGTACTCCGAACATTTTTCAGTTATTGGAGGCGTTCACCTGTCCAATTTATCACATTAATTTTTGGTCTGGTCGTAGCAACGGCCCTTTGGAGCGGTGTTCAGGCAATAAATCAGCAAGCGCGGCAGAGCTATGATAAGGCTGCACTAAACTTCAATGGATCTGACACCTCCTACTTAGCCACCCCAAATGGCACCCTGTTCTCTCAATCCCTTTTTATTGATTTGCGCCTCGCAGGGTGGAACGTGTCTCCCCTTTTGGAAGGAAAGATTGAACTAGGCGGCACTCCCCTGACGCTCATCGGCGTGGAGCCTATTTCTTTAGCGCAGATATCCAGACAATCCGCCTTTAAAATAACGACTAAAGGGGCAGCACCCTTCATAAAATATCCAGGCTTGACCTATGTGTCAGAAGAAACCCTCAACCTACTTCAAATGAAAGAAGGTGAGCGCCCATCATCCAACGACGGCATGCTTCTACCGCCCTTACATATTGCCGAAAATTTGGCGCCGAAGATATTAATGGTCGACATAGGCATCGCACAATTGCTGTTAAAAAAGCCGGGACGATTATCTCGATTGCTGATTGGGCCAAGCGCCCTCTCTAAATCGTCTCTTTCAAAGGTCAGCCACAACACCCTTGAATATTTTGAAGGAATTTCCGCCGAGGGTGATTTAAAAAGGCTGACAGACAGCTTTCACCTAAATTTAACGGCCTTCGGGTTTCTATCCTTTTTTGTGGGATTGTTTATCGTTCATTCGGCGACTGGGCTTGCCTTTGAAGGCCGGCGGCAAATGATACGCACTTTACGTTCCTGCGGAGTTTCTCTCCGTAACATTACCTTTGTTCTGTTGTTCGAACTTTTGATAATTTCAATATTTTCTGGTTTGCTTGGCGTTGCCCTCGGCTATTTTATCGCGGCCTCCTTACTGCCGGATGTATCTGCCAGTTTAAACGGCCTTTATGGGGCCCAAGTAAACGGCGACCTTAATCTGGACACCTGGTGGTGGGGAAGTGGAATTACCATGAGTGTCGCAGGGGCTCTCGTCGCTGCGGGAAGCGGATTGTGGAAGGCTAGCCGCCTGCCCCTCCTCGCGTCCGCTTTGCCTGCTGCATGGTTTTACTCTCAACAAAAATGGCTCCGTATTCAGTCGATAATAGCATTGATATTGATCACTCTATTTTTGATAACACTCCAGTTCGGAGATACCCTATATCTGGGTTTCATCATGATGGGATGTTTGCTATTGGGTGCAGCCCTTCTTCAACCCCCGCTCCTTGCCCTTTTATTAAAATTTGGAGAGCTCAGAGCAAAACACCCTATTGCACAGTGGTTCTGGGCTGATAGCAGACAACAACTCCCCGGCTTATCTTTTGCCTTAATGGCTCTGCTGCTTGCCTTGGGTGTCAATATTGGTGTTGGTGCCATGGTTGAAAGCTTCCGTTCGACTTTTAGCGAATGGCTGGACCGCAGGCTCGCGCCAGAAATATATTTCGCGGCAAATAGTGACGCGCAAGCTTTAGAAATTAGGGATTGGCTTGAGCACCGGGGAGATGTTCATGCGATCCTTCCCATAAGAAGAGCCCAAATCAGCTTCCGCGACTGGCCAACACAAATTTATGGATTTAAGGATCACGATACTTATCGCCAGAACTGGCAACTCCTTGATAAAGAAAAAAATGTTTGGGATCAGGTGAAATCAGGTAAAGCCGCATTGATCAGCGAACAATTGGCAAGACGTTTCAATATTTCCGTTGGTGATAAGATCAGTATCTCAAAGGCATCGACAGACTGGACACTCCACATTTCAGGTATCTTCCCTGATTATGGAAATCCAAAAGGTGTGATCATGGTAAATATCCAACCCTTTCTAGAACGATGGCCAGCAACCCCTAAAACCCGTCACGGTATCAGAACAGATAAATCATCAATTCCTGATATCATGAAGGGACTAAAAGATAAATTTGACCTCTCTCCCGCGCAGCTTTTTGATCAAGCAACGTTAAAAGCACAGTCCGCCAATATATTTGAGAAGACTTTTGCCATCACAACGTCTCTGAATACCTTAACATTGTCCATTGCAGGCGCGGCCATGCTCACAAGTTTACTGACATTAAGCAGCAGCAGGATAACAAGCTTGGCCCCCCTTTGGGCTATTGGGCTCACCCGGCGGCATTTGGCATGGATTGAGCTCCTTAAAGCTTTGATGCTAGCAATATTCACCGCACTGCTTGCCCTTCCCTTAGGGTTACTTCTTAGCTGGTGTCTCGTCGCCGTCATTAACGTGCAGGCCTTTGGTTGGCGCCTTCCCTATCACATCTATCCTGCACAATGGGGGCATCTATTAATTATGACTTTCATCGTTGCCATACTCGCAACCTTAATGCCCATTATTCGTCTGGCAAGAACACCCCCAGCGCAATTGCTGAAAGTCTTTTCCAATGAAAGATAAATTATTCCCTCTCCTGATCTATGTGGGACTCTTCACTTTTTTGGTGGTTGGCACTCCCCTAAAGGAAGTCAATGCAGACGGTTTTGCGGGGCTTGGCGCAGATGCTCAAGGGTATGAACAAGTGGTTCCTGGCAAAATGTTCGTTTTCCCCAAAGATCATGGTCCTCATCCAAATTATAAAATCGAATGGTGGTATGTAACCGCCAATCTTGAAGATGAAAATGGGAAAAAATATGGCGCCCAATGGACATTGTTTCGTCAAGCACTGGCACCCGGGCCACAGAAAAAGGGATGGGATAATCAACAAATATGGATGGCCCATGCGGCAGTCACCACCCAAGATCAGCATTATGCAAGTGAGCTTTTCGCACGCGGGGGGATTGGTCAAGCGAACGTGAGTGCATCGCCATTCCGCGCTTGGATTGACGATTGGGAGCTCAAAAGCACCCAATCCCTATCCCCGCGACAATTAGATGATCTTCACCTATCTGCAAATGGGGAAGATTTTTCTTATACCCTCACCCTCTCATCAACAGCGCCCTTAATTCTTCAAGGTGATACTGGATTTAGTTTGAAATCTGATGAAGGACAGGCTTCTTATTATTACAGCGCTCCCTTTATAACGGTGGCGGGCTTGCTCAACGTCGAAGGTAGGAATATTAAGGTGTCAGGCTCCGCTTGGATCGACAGGGAATGGAGCAGTCAACCTTTAAGTCCGGATCAAACAGGATGGGATTGGTTTTCTCTTCATTTGAAAAGCGGCGAAAAAATAATGCTTTTCCAATTGCGATATAATGACGGGCGTATTTATAATTCAGGGAATTGGATAAAGCCATCGGGGGAGAGTGAACTGCTATCAAATAACGACATTTCATTCAAATCACTGAAAAACACCAAAGTACAAGATCGGTTAATACCAACAAGCTGGACGCTCACAATCCCTAAGAAAAAACTTTCCATCACAACAGTGCCACTTAACCCCAACAGCTGGATGTCCACGCTATATCCTTATTGGGAGGGACCTATCAGTTTTATAGGCAGCCATCAAGGCGTTGGTTATTTGGAGATGACCGGTTACTAGCGATGTTGTGAAGACGTGGGATGTAATCAATTTCTCCGAACATAAGAAAATGGAATATTAAGGCGGAA
>JBALXM010000008.1:84845-102576 GCA_036960695.1 Sneathiella sp. | reverse complement strand
ATAAATTTCTGCACTCTTTACGTTAAAATAATTTGATCTTCTTTTTTAAGTTCACTGCATTTAAATCTAGGTAAAAACCCCTCGGCAAAGCAGCAATAGGAATTTAAATGAAATATCAGCCTGCTTTAGGACTTCACTAGAGAAAATGATCTGCATTCTGGCCTAATAGTTCTTAATTCCCTTAATTTCACAGTTACCGCGGGTATAGACAGTTTGCTTAAAACAAGAACTATCGACGACGATGACAAGACTTCCTTTACATTGGTCAAAAGAAATCCAACGTTCAAAGCCTACTGAGCTGGATCCATTCCTCATATTACTAAAAAGCTCGATTGTTGAGAATTTTTTTACGGTTTTCCCCTCAAGTGGTAACGACTCTAGTATTTGATTAATTTCGTCATTGCACTTGTCTTCAGCAATGGCGCTAGAGGTGAGTATAAATGCCGTAAAAATGTGAGCAAAAATGAATGAGGTTAGTATCCTTTTTATTTTCATGTTTTTTCTCTGTGTTGGTTTAAGGTCTAAGCTAAAGAACATAGCGCAATAAAAACCTAACTCTAAAGAAAATTGTGATTTCGCTAATGGATTGATTTTTGTGCAATGGGTAATAGTTATGAAAAATGATGTTTCACATGCCTTAAAAATGGCAGTATCGGTTTTTGTTCTAGGCACCTCTTTGGTGACCGCTTTTGGCTATATGCAACATGGCGGAGAATTTTTCCAGAAATCCAAACCTGCGGGTTTTCAGGTTGTATCATTAAATTCCTTTGAAGACTTTGGTCGGTTTTTTTCCAGTAATGGTTTTTCTATTAGTGCGTGGCGGTCGGGAGAACAGCTAGTTCCTCGAATAATTCTGACAGATATTCCTGAGGCATGGGGTGATGAAATCGCGCCAAACCTTGAGGTGAAAGAGAAAAAAACTTCCTTTTTTAGTATCGCCGTTCCCCTTGTTCTTACTTCAAATGAAGAAATTCAAGAAAACCGAGAGCTATTGTTATCCATCTCCCCTGATGAAATCAGCCATAAATCAGAGGCTTGGTTGCTGGAGCAGGCCGAGAGATATAGAATAAAAGATTTTAAAAATATAAAGAATTTGATTACGAAGCTTAATAGGCGGATGGATATTGTTCCTGTGTCCATTGCTGTCGCCCAAATGGCAGAAGAAAGTGGTTGGGGCACGTCCCGATTTGCGGCAGAGGGGAATGCTCTGTTTGGGCAATGGAGTTATAAGGGAGGGATGAAGCCACGGGGACAAAGATCAGAAAAAGGCGACTATAGAATTCAGAGATTTGATAGCCCACTGGATTCTGTAAGGGCATATATGCTGAATTTGAACAGTAACAAGGCATATACTGAGTTCAGGCAGGAACGAGAAATTTTGAGAAACTCTACAGGCACCGTTTCCGGTAAAAAATTAGTTGAGTTTCTGACTAGCTATTCAGAGCGAGGAGAGAAATATATCGAAGGCCTGAAATCTATAATTTCAGTCAATGAGTTGTCTTCATTTGACAGCGCACAACTCGACCCCAAACCCGGCTTCTATTTAGAGCTATAGAGTTAGAAACCGGATAGTCAGTTTTTCTGGCGGGTTAAAGTGTTGTTTATGTCAGCGATGGCTCTGTCTCGATCGACAAACCGCAGTTGGGCCAATCTGTTGACATTTATTAATCCATCAAGAAGGCCGGGAATGACAATTTCTGACGGCTTCTTCTGCTGTGTCAGTTGCCGCAATGCAATTCCCATGCTTTCGGCGGAGCGCACACCGTCATCAATCAATACACTTATCAATTCAAGTTCGGCCGCACGGGTCGCACGAATATATTGCTCAAGGCGCGGTACTGTTCTGGGAATTATAAGCGTTCTTTTATCCATAGAGAGGATTTCACAGAAAGTGTTATAGCCCCCCATTGCAACAACCGCTTCTGCACCTTCAACTAAGGTCTCCATCTGATTGTTGAATGTGACCGCAGTAACTTGCTCTAATTTACTAATTCTATTGCGAAAATCGGCACGAATATCTGGTGGCATAAAGGGGCCCAGGACAAAAAGGGCGTTTATGGGTGGTTTATTTTCGGCTTCGTAAGCCCGTAAAACCCAATCAGTTAAAAGGTCGCCGTCACCGCCGCCACCAACTGTTACAAGAATGTAGGGCTCTTTTACGTCTTCCAAGATTGACGAATCTGGTCCGGTCTCGACTGTTCTTGGTAGATAGCCAGTATATGTAATTTTACGTTTTACGTCGGCAGGTAAGTCCAGGCCTTGTAGAGGGTTATACAGTTGCTCTACGCCAAAAATCCAAATATCATCGTAAAGCGATTTGAGTGCAGGAAGTACATTCTTCCGTTCCCATTCTGGTATCAGAAGGGCAGGATCATCCAATACGTCTCGCAAGCCTAAAACAAGCCGCGTTCCCTTACTTTTCATCAGCTCGAGAGTTTCTTCTACTTCACCGCGAAGACCGTAGGGTTCTTTATCGACTATGAAAATATCGGGATCGAATGTATCTGCAGTATGTTTTATGATTGAAGCCCTCATTGCGAGTGTTTGCTCGGTATCAATATGAAGGCTAAGGGACGTGTACTCACCGTTTCTAAGTTTTATTATGCCGGGTATGCGGACGAAATCAACACGGGCTTTAAATTCGAAGCTCCCAATGATGGGGGAGCCAGAAAGAATTAGAACAGATAAATGTTGATTTTGTTCAACGAGCGCATGCGCTAGCGTTCTACATCTTCTTAAATGGCCAAGGCCAAATGAATCATGGCTATATATTAAGATACGGCGCGCGTCATTAACACTAACCATTTGGTCGTCCCCTCCAACGTATCAACTCCGGTTGATCATCCAGCAATTGACTAAATGCAGGGTATACCTCTCTTGAGTATTTATTGCACTTAGAAAAACCAGTTTACTGAAGTTTTCCCCGTGTTGGAAGGACTTAAATGGAATACCTGGATATGGGTCGAGAATCGTTTGTAGCGTGAGAATCAGATTATACGGGTAATTTATACAATTGCACGGTATGGCGAACATTTACAATTCAACTGAATACATATGTATTTCCCCAAAAACTAGAATTAAATTTAATATTATTCTCTTTTTTAGAAAATTATTGATGACATCTATCTATAAATTATTTATATCAAATTTACCGATTCATAAATTAAATTAATGAATTGTTGTCTACAAACGGGATGGCCATCGGCCGATTTACTATTTTACGTATGGTTGAATGAGTTGAATTCCAGCTTTTGAATTTTCAGGGAAAGTTAGGTCGAAAATGGCCTGCAGAATTTTCAAAAGAGAGCTGAAAAAAGAAGCTGGCCTTAATTTAGAGGCTAACTCAAAACATGGAGGTGAATATGATCCGGTTTTTAAATAATGTGTGGGAAAATGAAAGTGGCGTGACGTCGGTTGAGTATGCATTGCTCGCCGCAGCCGCTGCAGTCGTGCTTTCCGTTGCTGGTGGGAATTTCTATACAAAAGTATCTGGTGCCTTTGATGATATATCTCTCTCAGGAGAGACGGACACCGCCGACGTTCCTGGCTAAATATACATTCTAAATAAAAGGGGGAGGCGGTGTTCAACGAAATGTTAAGTAGTATGATTAGTGGATTACTCATTGCCTTGCCCTTCCTTGCCTGCGTCCTGTTAATCGTTGCGGCATTCACGGATTTAACACGTCGATTAATCCCAAATTGGATCTCGGTTTGTCTGTTTTTAATGTTCTCTCTGTTTGCGATATCTGGCGAGCATAAACCTGAAATTTGGCAGAATTATATGTGGGCCGCTGGGGTTTTCATTGGACTTCTTCCGCTCTTCGCTCTGAAAAAAATTGGTGGCGGTGATGTGAAGTTATTGACCATGACAATGCTTTGGATCGGTCCTGTTTGGGGTGTTGAATTTCTTGTTTTAACAACACTTATTGGGGGCGTAATGGCGTTGATCGTTATTTCACCAAGAGCTAGACTTCTTTGGGAATGGGGAAACGCAAAATTTGGTTCGTCCCAGTTAATTGATTTCTATCCTGAGGCGCAGTCACTACCCTATGGGGTTGCAATTGCCGCGGCGGGTATTTTTGTAATCAATGATATTTACTTCGGACATTTGGTAGGGTTATGAAGTCAGTACTCCTTTTCATTTCCAGTTCGGTCTTCCTCTTGGCAGCTTTATATCTAGGGCAACTGTTATTGACAGGGCAGCTTAGTGCAGTCGAAGCAAGCTCTGACCCAATTGAAGTGCTTGTAACGGCTCCTACGGCTAAGAAAGCGTTATTGGCGGGTGAAGTGTTATATTTAAGGGATGTGAACTGGGTCAAAAGGCCAGCATCGGAAATAAATCAAGCGATGCTAAAACGCGCGCGCTTTACGCACCCAGCTCAACATTTCGCTGTCTCTAAGAATATTGAAGAGGGCGGCTTAATTGAGGAAAATGTAGTGTTATGGCCTTCAGAATTGAATTTTTTACCGAGTATTTTGAAAACTAACTATCGGGCTGTGGCTGTTCTTTTTGATGAAGAAAATTTAATTGTGCGAATGCTTAGGCCTGGGAGTCGCATTGATTTAATGCTCACTCTTACTCCAGAAAAGAAGCAGGTATTTTCTGACATGACATCCGTCAAATTAATTGCTGCAAATGTTAGGGTTCTATCAAACCCTTTTTTATTGGAAAGTGATAATTTAGAAAAAAATAATATTCAACCGCAAACTGGCCTTAGTTTAATTTTAGAGGTTACACCAAAACAGTCGGAAACTATTTTTCTTGCCAGAAAAATTGGAAATCTGTTGCCAATTCTTCGCTCAACGAGTGAGTGGTCGACAATATCTGTTAATGAAAATGCCGCACTAAGCGAAGATATCAGAGATCTGATTTTACTTCCTGAATTAACAAAACCACCCTCAATTTCAGACGTCGTGCCACAGAAAGTTTTTATTCAACGAGGAGGTGAATTAACAACTGTCATCAGAAATGATCCAGAAGTCTCTCATAATAAGGACGCTTATTTAAATGCGGAGAGAAAATTGTGAAAAAGCCTGTTTCAGTCTTTATTTCTATGATGGCCGTTATGATTCAGCTTACGGTTTCTGCTGGGAATATACAGGCGGCGGACCTCAAATTGAAGGTGAATGAAGGAAAGTTGCACAGACTAAACGCGCCCGTTCTAGATATACTCATTACAAATCCCGCGATAGCAGATATCCAATTGACACAAGGTGATAGCATCTTTGTTTATGGTAAAAAGGCAGGTCGTACACATATTGTTGCTCTCTCGAAAGGAGATCGGGTTCTTTTTGATCGCCATGTTCGCGTATACCGTGATTTAAGTCGCCTTGAAGCAGTCATTAGGGACCAATTTCCAAACACCAACATAAAATTACAAACATCTGAGGGCCGATTGATCGTTGGTGGGAGCGTTCAATCCCCAAGTATTGCTGAAAAGCTAATCTCACTAATCAGTGGTTACTTGAATGAGGAGGAGAAGATTGTTAATCAGCTCTCCATAGCGGCTCCCTTGCAAGTTAATTTACGCGTGCGCATTTTGGAGATTAATCGTCAAGCAACAAAAGAGATCGGTATTAATTGGAATGTTCTCTTTAACCCTGGCTCTTTCACTATAGGTCTTTTATCTGGCCGGAATTTTTTAACCAATAATGGCAACATTATTGGAAATACCGGTGTCAATGGTACTGGAGCTAGTGGGGTCATTGGGTTTAATGGCGGGAGTGGATCTGTCAATGCGGTAATCGATGCGTTAGCGGAGGAAAATCTGATAACAATTTTGGCAGAACCCAATTTATCGTCCCGGTCAGGAGAGACGGCAAGTTTTTTTGCAGGTGGAGAGTTTCCTATTCCTGTATCAGCTGACAATGAGCGGGTGACAGTTGAGTTTAAAAGGTTCGGCGTAATTTTGGATATGACGCCAACTGTGCTCTCGGCTGATCGCATAAGCCTTCATATTCGGCCTGAAGTGAGTGAATTATCGACTGCTGGGGCCGTTACTATCGACAATATAAGCATACCTGGAATAGCCATTCGAAGGACAGAGACAACGATTGAACTTGCTAGCGGGCAAAGTTTCTCAGTTGCAGGCCTCTTACAGAATAATAGTCGAACTCTCATTAACGAAGTGCCTTGGCTAGGGAAGCTGGACATACTCGGTCCCCTCTTTCGGTCCAGCAAATTTCAACGATCAGAAACGGAGCTGGTTATCGTAGCAACGGCGAATATTGTAAAACCGTTGTCGAAAGATGAGTTTCGATCCCCCCTCGATGGGATGAAAAGCACAACTGTTCAGGAAAAAATTGAGGATGGAAAATTATTAAAAGACTATCCCGAACAAGAGTTTGGCGCAATTAGAGGAATGCAAGGTACTAAATTGTATGGGCCAAGAGGTTTTATGTTTTAGGAGGTTTTGTGAGTAGTTCATTTGCGACACTTGGACAAATATTTTTCTGTATCCTACCGGTTTTGAGTGGGTGCATTACAGAGAACTCACTGGATAGTGAGAACTTGTCACGAAAAGAATATGTAACGCTTCTTCCCTCTGTCGCGAAGAAAGACTTTGTGCTGAGACCAGATTCAGGTCTTTTCACAGACCAAACAGGTACTTCACTGCGCCTATATCTTGCAAAATTAAACGAGGAAAAAGGGCTTTCAAACATTCGCCTGATCCCGTTTTCAAAGTCAGCCGAAAATTTTACCAATACGATAATTGAAACGAGGGCGCCTGAGAATATCCCACGCTATACCATTGGGCTGCGCGGGAAGGCAGCGGTGGTGCAGTTAGACTCAATTCGGGTAGAAGTATTTCGATATGGGGTACGGTTTGATGGTTGTAAACCAAATGGCGGAATTGCAAAATTTGGATGTGCAGTAGCGGTAAATCGTGCAATGAGCCTGGTAAATATTCAAGAATTAGAATTTGGACGGACTTTAGCGCCAGCTGATGGAGAATTGGGCTCATTACCTGTTTCTCGATTACTTGAAGGTAAAGCCGCGGCTCTTTCTTCGGGAGCCAAATAAAATGAAGGCGCAGTTAATACAACAGTCTTTATCACCAGACTTTTCTATTAAACAAGTTGCTGCATTTGTTTTGGATAAAGAGACTGAAGCACAGCTCAAAGCGTGTTTTTCACAATTAGGTTTTGAAAAATCTGAGATATTCAAGGGTGACATACGTTCTGCAGTTCAAAAATATTCACGAATAGCATCTCCTAATTTAATAATTGTGGATATTTCAAACTGTGAACTCCCCTTATCTGATCTGGAAAATTTGGCAAATGTATGTGCTCCTGAAGTTAAGGTCGTTGTGGTTGGAACACGGGATACAGTGGGGCTTTACAGGAGCCTGCTCAATTATGGTGTTACAGACTATTTGGTGAAGCCTCTGCCTGTAAAATTATTACTTAGAACACTAGAAAAAATACAGTCACGTGACGGAATTATGACAACAATTCAAAAAACTGGGACTGTCGTCGGTGTTTATGGTGCTTGTGGTGGCGCCGGTTCAACATCAATCACATGCGGGCTTTCAGATATCATCGCGAGGGAATTGCGCCGTAAAGTTATGCTTGTTGATCTGAACCTATGCCAAGGTGATTTGGGGTTACAACTTGGGATCAAACCTGGAAAGGGCCTCTCAAATTTACTGGAAAACCCAGAAAGGGTCGATGATTTTATAGTTGAAAGGGCGACGACGTCAGTAAGTGAACGTTTGGATCTACTTTGCACTGAAGAGGCGGTAGAAAAAGCAACTCAGGCCTCTAAGTTGGCGGTGTCGAAAATAGCAGAACGTCTTAGGCGAAATTACCATTTCGTAATGCTCGATGTCATGCGTGGGTCATCCACAGATGCAATCGAGATTTTAAAGGAGACGGATAGTCGCCTCATAATATTGAACTCATCCATCGGGTCTCTTTATAACGCAAAACGTGTTTTGAATTATTTGGGGAAGGAGGGGGATGGAAAGCGGAATATTGTGATACTAAATCAAGTTCGCCCACCTTCAAAAACTGATTTGTCTCAAAAATATATCGAACAATTTTTGCATAAATCAATAGATATTTTTATCCCGTTTGACGGTCGGAGTTTTGCCGACGCGATGCTTAAAGCAATACCTGTTAGTCAATGTGGAGGGAAAGCTGCACAGCAAATAAGAGTATTATCAACTGGGCTGTCGGGTCCTGGAGAAAGTATTCATTCCAATTTATTAAGCAACATCGTGGGGGAACAAGATGTTTGGCAAAAAATTATTAAATACGGTCGTCGGATTTCAAGAAGAGCCGGATGAGTGGGAGGGACCTGAAAAGCCAAATCCGCTAAAATTTGAGGCTACGGAAAAAGTCGACGTGTCTCCTGAAGACGCCGAAGCAGTTCGAAAACATTTTTTTAAACTGGTGAACCCTTCTATTGCGGCAAATATGTCGAAAGAAGACCTCATTGTAAAAATAACCAGTGCGGTAATGGAAATTGTCGACAGTGAAAAAATCCCGTTAAACTGGAAAGAGCAGGGAGTTATCGCCCAGGGTCTCCTTAACGACATGATGGGAATCGGTCCGATTGAAGTTCTACTCCTTGACGAAGACGTGACGGATATACTCGTGAATGGCTATGACTGTGTGTATATTGAACGGTTTGGAGCGCTTGAAAAAACGGGCCTCAAATTTCGAGATGACCAGCATGTGAATGGGGTTGCCAGGCGAATAGCAGCGTCGGTTGGTCGTCGCATTGACGAGAGTAACCCAATGGTTGACGCGCGCTTACTCGATGGCAGCCGAGTTAATATCATAACGCCGCCTTTGTCCGTTCATGGTACGATTATTTCAATCAGAAAATTCCCAAAAAACCAAATATCGCTAGAAGGATTGGTCGGTAAGGGATGTCTTTCCATTCAAATGGCGGCGTTTCTGGAAATCGCGACTGGCGCTCATTTAAATATTCTGATTTCTGGTGGAACAGGGACAGGGAAAACGACCCTTTTAAATGCAATGTCTGCTAATATTGGAGACACAGAGCGAGTCGTTACAATCGAAGATGCTGTAGAAATCGATCTACTGAAACCCCATGTGGTTAGTCTTGAAACCAGACAACGAAATATTGAAGGCAAGGGCGAGGTATCACAGCGAGACTTGCTGCGAAACGCTTTAAGAATGCGGCCAGATCGCATTATTATTGGAGAAGTTCGCGGCGCAGAAGCCCACGAGATGCTTGAAGCAATGAATACCGGCCACGATGGATCAATGTCGACGGTTCACGCAAATTCCGCCAGAGATGCTTTGTTGCGCGTAGAAAATCTACTGCTAACTTACCGACAAAATTTTCATGCAATGGCCGTGCGCCGTCAAATTTCCTCCGCCCTAGATTTAGTTGTTCACGTTACGAAAGATTTTACCGGGCACCGGCATATTGAATCCATAACGGAGGTTGTTGGCGTTGAAGGGGATACGATTGTCACTCAAGAACTTTTTTCTGTGAAAGAAAGGGACAGTGGAGATGGTGTTGATTTTTCAGGAAAGTTTGTTCATCGAAAAATCAGGCCACATTGCGAAACAAAAGTAAAAAGATACGGGCTTGAAGCTAGTTTGCAAGAGGTGATGGATTGGTAGACCTGACCGTATCTTTTAACCAAAGTTGGGCGATAGTTTGCCTCGTCGTCATGCTTTTGTTAGCAGCATTTTTCGGAATATTTGGGGTTTATACCTGGTATTATCAATCAAAAAGGGCGTTTGAATTAAAATTGATGTCTTTAACAACCGATGACAAGATCTCGTCGGTCGGAGAGCAAAAAACGATCCTAAACCTAGATAAAACGAAAAAAGGTTGGCGATCATGGACGGGCAATTTGTCGTTTGCTGGCGGTCTGTCTTTAGGGGGCACCTTTACTTTGTTGTTCTCATCTTTGAACAACACCGTCTTGTATCTGGGGGGCGGGTTACTTCTTACCGGTATTTCTGTACTTTTTTATCAAAGCAGGAGAATTTCAAAAAGAAAGGAAATGCTTTCCAAGCAATTTCCAGAAGCGCTAGATCTAATGGTTCGCGGGGCGCGAGTGGGTGTGTCTGCCGAGAATAATATTAGGGAAGCCGCTACTGATTTGCCATCCCCCATAGCCAGTGTCTTTATGGAAATGCGGGAGCAATTGGATATAGGCCTTTCATTCGATAGCGTTCTATCTGATGCCGCACTAAAAAATGAAATTCGTGAATTTAGATATCTTGCAGCCACTTTGTCCGTTCAGCGACGCACAGGCGGTGCATATGCAAATGTGCTAGAGAATTTAAGTGCTGTTTTACGAGAACATCAAGAACAAAACGAGAGAGTAGATGCGGTCACAACAGAAGCAAAAGTGTCCGCGAAGGTCGTCGCTGGCGTCGGTGTCTGCTCCTGCATACTCCTCTTTTTTCAAAATCGGGCGCAATTTGATTTTTTACTAAATGATCCAACGGGGCAATATATGGCATTATATTGCGTCTTTAGCATCGGGTTTGGATTACTCCTTATACGTCAAATGCTGGAAACTCTCTCATGAATACTAGCTTTTTCGGGCTCGGCATAAAAGAGATCTTGGCGGGCATAATCGTGATCTGCATAACGATTGCGTTTTATTTATTCCGAAAAGCGGTTCGGCAACGAGAGGATGAAGCGCGGCTCTGGCGATTGCGTCAGATATCTACCACGCCTCCTGAAACGGATCGTGAGGACGATTACATCCAAGATATGAATTGGATGGGCCGTCTGGTAAAACGGATTGTTCCAAAAAGAGCAACGGATCGCCTCGTTGGGGAGATGCCGATGCAAAATACTAGTGCGCTTGATCTTTCACACTCTGATTACAAAATGGTTTTGTCGTTGTGGGGAATGGATCACAACAGAGTGAAATTGTTCGTTGTACTGGGTAAAATTATCGGAATGCTGATTTCGGGCTTATGTTTCTTGTTTATCAATGAGCTTACCGCGATTACGGAGACGGGCAGTTTTGAGTGGACCACGCTGTTTTTTACATCCCTAATAGGTGGCACATTTCTTTCAAGGGTTTTGGCGCAAAGCATTGTTGCCAAGAAAAGAAATGAAATTGAGGCTGTTGCGCCAGATGTGGTTGATTTACTGATGCTATCGGTTGAATCTGGAATGACATTTGATAATGCCTTGATTGAGGCGAAAGCCGCACTTGCCTTGTATTCGGAAAGCATTGCAAAAGAACTGGATCGCTTCTCTGCTGATTTGGTGATCTTGCCGAGCAGGTCTGACGCCTTTGCAAATCTGGTTAATCGCACCGGTTCAAACACGCTCCGTTATTTATCTGTAGCGCTCTCACAAGGTGAGAAGTATGGGACGCCAATAGCGGCTTCTTTACGCATTGTTGCGACGGAAAGCCGGAAACATGCCTTGATCCGAATGGAGAAAAAAGCGGCTAAGTTACCCGTATTCTTAAGTGTGCCGCTCATGATCTTTATTTTGCCCCCGGTTGTTGTTGTGTCTGCTGGCCCCGGTTTTGTGACCCTCATGAGATCTTTTGGTGGGAGCGGCTGATGTTTTTGAAAATGATGCAATGTATAGCTCTGTTGCTGCCTTTGTCTGCTTGTTTTGTCAGTGGTGAGGGCTTGATGGATAAGCTTTCTGGAAACAAGACGACAATAAAGGGCATCAAGGTCGCGGATGCTATTTATAAAAATGGTGACCTAATTACTGCCGTTACTATGTACAAACAGCTGTTAAATAAGGACTTAGAAAATTCCTCACTTTGGTTGAAATATGCGGAGACACTCTATCGGTTGGATCAATTTTCTGAAGCACTGGAAAGTTATGAAAAGTACATTGTCCTCATCCCTGGGTCTTGCGCAGGGTTTATCGGAGCTGGTCGTAGTAACTTAAAATTGGCAAGGCCAGCTGCGGCTGGAGTGTATTTCGAAAACTGCTTGGAGTTTGAGCATAAGAATGAAATAGCCTTAATCGGCGCCGCTATTTCCAATGATATAGCTGGCCGGACGGCACTGTCACATAAATATTATCAAAATGCTTTGTTGGCAAAACCCTATGATTTGCGACTACGGAACAATTATTCTTTATCCTTACTGCTTTCTGGGAAATTAGATGAGGCAATTGGCGAGTTAAGCCAAATTGCCTTTGGTCCAGGATCTTCAGTCTCAATTCGTCAAAATTTAGCACTAGCCTACGGTCTTAAAGGCGACATGGATGCCGCAGAGCATGTTGCGGCTTTGGATTTTCCGCCAAATATTGTCAGGAATAACCTGCAATATTTCAAGCTAATTCGCAACATAGGCGGAAATGAGGCCATTAAATCAGCCATCTTTGGAAACATGACAAACCAATGATTTTTTTTAGAAAAGTAAAAATCCAGAAGAGTTGGCTGTCACCGCTGGATGAAACTGGAAATGTAGCTGTAGAATTAGTTTTGGTGGCGCCAATATTATTGGCTTTGATTTTTACGCTCGTTGATATGGGCAGAATAATCATCACAGACAGTATTCTTCAATCTGTCGTGGGAGAGCTTTCCAGTGAATATCGGGTTTTGAGCGAAGAAAGTAGAAGCGTTATCTCTAAGGAGAGTGTGAGCCAAAATTTATCAAAAATTGTGGGAACGTCGGGTCGGGGCTGGATAGATCTTGAGAAGCTGAGCTTTGAGGTTAATTCAGACGGGGGCGAGAGTTATATTGGTAACTCTGGGCAGCTGGTGACGTATGAATTGACATATGGCATGACATCCACAACCCCGTTTGTTCATTACGTAATGGATAAAACATTCTTCCTTCGGCAAATTCGACTTTCGGTGCGAAATCGTATCGCCAGAGAATTGTGATGAGGCGAGAGATATGTAGCGCCTTTCGTTACGTAAAGGGATTCCGTCACGCTGAAAATGGCAGCGTTATGGTTGAGCTTGCCTTTGCATTGCCAATCCTTGTTCTGCTCCTTTTCGGCGGTTTTGATGCCGGACGTTATTTGCAATTAATCCAGAGAGCCGATCAGGCCGCCATGGCATCAGTTGACGCACTGATTGATGATCCAGAGTTTTCTTCCGAGGATTTATTGAACACCCTAGCGATGGCAAAAAGAAATCTTGCGTTTGGAGGGGAGGAGCCTGATGTCAAGATCTCGATAACAAGTTATATTCTATCGCCTGAAGGGGCATCCGAAGTTTATTTCGATCAATCTGAAGGGACTGTTCCCGTATCATGTAATGCCTTAGATCCTGCGCCCCATTACACGGCTGCATTTGTCGACCCTGCCGCGCCACACCAGTATTACTTTCGCGTCAAATTGTGTGTCGTTGCGCCTGACACCTTCTTTCTGTCCAATTTTCTACCTCTAAAGAATAAACCAATTTCAGCAGTTTCCTTTGGTCACGGCAAACAATGGTCGAACATCCCTGTGTCTTTATGAGTGGGTTGCGACATCTCTTCACATCTGTAATGAAGGATCAGTCTGGCAGTATAGCTTTGCTGCTCCTGTTTGCGTTCATGCTTATCTTTGGAAGTGTGGCTCTTGCTATTGATGTCACAAGATATATCTCCCTACAGTCCAAAGCTGAAGACGCTGCGTTGGCGGCTGTTAGAGTTGCCGCAAAAAACAGAGATATTCTCAATAGTGAAAATTTAGAAGCGTTTGTACGAGAGTTCGCGGAAAGTTCAATCGCTAACTCCGGTTTGGGAGCATCGGGCCTTTCTGGTTTTCTATTGGAGGAACAAGACGCGGGCCGCGGAATGACAGTTAAATTGTCGGTCCAATTTCCAGTAACACTGATGCAAATCTTTAATACTTTGGACGAATTGACGATTAATGTCTCCAAGTCAGCCGTTGCGGAAATTCAAAATACGGAAATTTCATTGATTATTGATCGATCTGATCACATGACGGTATCCGGTAAAATGGAGACGCTAAAAGATGCGGCGTCTTCTTTCACAGAATTAATTGGTATTTTAAGCAGTGAAGATGACAGCGTGCGCCTCGGGATTATTCCTATGGGGAACCAATATGCGAATATTAAACCCTATAGTGAGTGGGTATTGCCCAGTGCTTGGCCGACTGAAATTCCGCCCGCTGTCCCTGGTATGGTCGATTGGGTTGGCTCTTTGGAGCAACAACGATGGTGCGCCGATATTCGGGCAGGAGAGGCTGCCGAAAATGATAGCACGCCTTCCATTGAGACGTTCCCCCTTATACTTGAAATATCAAAAGAGCCGGGAGAGATGCCTGCGAGCGACTTATATTCAATCACAACGTCTGCGGATTGTTCGGATTTGCCCCTTCGACCTCTAAATACTGATTTTGAGGCGATGGATCTTTATTTTTCCCGCTTTAATGGGCATGGAAAAACCGCTGGCGGCAGAGCATTCTTATGGGGGGAGCGTCTCCTGTCACCAGGCTGGCAAACGCATTGGAATATCGGCGCGGATATACCTGCAGCGTATGAACTGGATGTTCGTAAAATCCTACTCTTTGTTGGAGGAAGCTCATTTGATGCAAGTAGTGAAGAAAGCCGAATTTTTAAAGAGACGTGTGCACGAATGAAAGTGAGAGGCATCGTTATGTATATGGTGGATTTTAATGCACCCGCAGTCGTCGTTGAATTAATGAAGGAATGCGGATCTACAGCGGGGCATTTTTATAAAGCTGAGGATGCAAATTCGTTAAACCGCATTTTTAAAGAAATAGCACGGTCCTTATCGACTTTAAAAAAGATATCTCTTAATTGAGGGGGAATAGGGCATGAAATTCTTGGTGTCCACGATTAGTGAAGTCGACCACTCGTGTTCCAACTTCGCGCTTTGCCCAGCCTAAATCGTAAAACCGTTCCAATAATTTACTCCCCAATGCACCCGCCATATGGCTCCGTCGTGCACTCCAATCCAAGCAGGATTTGCAAACTGGCCGCCTAGTCTTTGTAAGCAAAGCGGTATCAATCCCAAATTTTTCCATAAAGGAGAAACCGTCATCGGTTAAACTCAAATTTTCTCTATTTTCGATTAAAAAACCACGCGCTGTTAAGCTATCAAATAACTGGACACCCATTTCACCAGCCAAATGATTGTAACAAACTCGGGCTTTCCTTAATGCGGGGTCTTTCGGGCCTGTTCGGACGCGCATATGCCCTTTCTTTGCAGCCAAGCCCATCATGGCTTCTAGTAAGCTGCCGACATCATCATCTGATAAGGCAAAATAACGGTGTCGCCCTTGTTTTCTTTGAAAAATAAGGCCGCCAGCTTCCAGTTTTTTTAAATGGGCGCTTGCTGTTTGCACAGTAATACCGGCGACCGCCGCCATCTCACTTGCCGTTAGCGCTTTTCCATTCATGAGCGCAGTCAGCATGTTCGCACGGGCCGGGTCTCCTATCAGGGAGCCTAAAAGGGCAATGTCTGGTCCTTCTTTCATACTTCGACCATAGACGAAGCATTAGTTCACCGCAATATGTAAAATCACGGCATATTTGAAAAGGAGTTGCCGATGATTACCTGTTTTATCCGTTACCAGATTGACCCAACAAAAAAAGAACAGTTCAACCAATATGCTAGAAATTGGGGGCAAGCCATTCCCCGTTGCGGCGCCGACTTAATTGGATATTTCTCTCCACATGAAGGATCGAGTACTTTGGCCTATGGTGTCTATTCCATTGAAAATTTAGCAGAATATGAGGCGTATCGCGCGCGCCTTGCAGCTGATCCGTTAGGGCAAGAAAATTATGAATTCGCCCAAAAAGAGAAATTCCTGTTGCGGGAAGACAGAACGTTTCTAAAATTAGCCTCCGGACCACACTCATCAAAAATTATAGTGTAATGTGTGTCTGATATAACGGCTAGAAAGCTGAATAAATGAAAAACAATAAAACGAAAGTTCAGTATGGCGAGGTCGGGCTTTTGGCTCTCCTCGCCCTTCTTTGGGGATCTTCCTATTTCTTGACGAAGATTGCTGTTGAGACTATCCCGCCAATTACTTTGATTGCGGTGCGTGTGAGTATCGCGGCGTTGTTTTTAAGTGCTGTGGTCTTTGCGAAAAAAGAAACATTCCCTAGAGATTTAAAAAGTTGGCGAATGTTATTTGTGCAAGCCTTGTTCAATAGTATCGGGGCATGGACCGTTCTTGCTTGGGGCCAGCAATATGTGGATAGCGGTCTTGCCAGTGTTTTAAACTCAACCTCTCCCATTTTCGTATTTTTTATAACCGTGTTCATAACGCGGCATGAGACGACCAATGCCTTTAAACTACTCGGTGCTTGTCTTGGTGTGTTTGGGGTTGCGTGTATCGTCGGTGTTGACGTGCTTCAAGGGATTGGTCAGCAAGTAATTGCACAAGGGGCCGTGCTGTTTGGTGCCGTACTTTATGCCTGTGCTGCGATTTACGGTAAAAGATTTTCATACCTTCCCCCTACCGTTACGGCTGCGGGGACCATGATTTGGGCGTCTGTGTGCCTTGTACCCATCAGTCTTTATGTGGAGAAACCTTGGACAGCGAGCCCAACATCTTCAGCCATTATAGCAACGGCCATATTATCTGTATTTTGTACGGCGCTCGCGCTCCTTCTATATTTTCGCCTTGTCAGGACACTTGGGTCTATGGGGGTTGCCAGCCAAAGTTATCTTCGGGCAGGAGTGGGCGTTCTCCTTGGTGTTATTATACTAGGTGAGCAAATATCACTGGTCGTTGCGATAGGCCTAGTCGCAGCAATTTTGGGTGTTGCCGCTATTAATATGCCCAACAGAAAATCTCGTTAGTTATCGGAATGAAGGGCTATGAATTTATACTAATTTTAAGGCGTGTTGAGCCAATCGTTTTGCATAACAAAAATTCGGCTAATGCCTTGAAGTTGAAGTGCTGACCCCTCACCAAAGGCGACAAGGACGGGGGAGGGGGATGCCGCTAGATGGGCCGTCAACTCTGACATTAAATCTTCGAGAGTGGATATTGGTGTCCAGTTCTTTTTATCCAGCGTGCCCAACCATTGTGATTTTGACAGAAGGCAGTAGTGGGAGGCGTTTTGCGGAAGGTGGGTTTCTAAGTCACTCAAAAAACACCATTTGCTTAAAAGGCAATTGGAAGAGACGCGCTGAGGAAGTAGCTGGGGGATTTTACCATCCGCTTTTGCAAATAGCATTCCTTTTACATAGGGGCTGGATATAATTTCTTTAGAAGTAATTGGAGATATGGCTTCTTGTGATTGAGGTCGCAGCAAGAGTGGGAGCTGATGGTCAAACAGGCGATCTAATTTCCTTTTCAGATTATCCTTTTTTAAAGGACCAACCCATTTATCTTCATCAAGGCCCGACCCTACATTGGCATAGAATTTGACGGAGAGTTCCCAATGATAGATTTGTTTTTTATAGGTAAAGAGGAGATCAATTTCACCGATAGTCTCTTTGCCTGAATAGATTTGTAAATTGCGGTTGATGACTTGAACATCGTCAAGGCATTCAAGCCAATAAAAGACAAGATGTTCAAAGTAGGTGCCAAGATTTTTTCGCTTCATCGTGCTTATGAAATTTAGGAGTTGTTCCGGCGCCCGTTTGACTTCTTCCACAATAACCCGACTTTGGCGGAGGGATGCCAAGTCGGGACAAATAGTATCAATAAGCAGGTTTGGAGAAAAAATGACCCATTCCAAATCGCTGGCTATATGAGCGCCATATACGTTTTGGGATGGGTTGGTAGCCATATATCAGCGCCTTTTATAGTGGGCTAGATTAGCCCGTAGAACATGCGAAGTGACGTCAAGAATAAGAA
>JBALXM010000008.1:43630-84745 GCA_036960695.1 Sneathiella sp. | reverse complement strand
AGGGCAATTAGTTCTTTAAACGGGCTACCGGGAAGTTTGTCGGAAAGATGAACATTTTCAGGCCGGAATGCCATGTTCGCCGCGACAACTAAGGCTAGAACCGCGAAAATTCCGGTTAGAATTGTTGCATCAGTCTTGCTGGCAAACCACGTACCGAACAGAACGCCGATGAATATAAAAGGGCCCCATCGCTTAAGAAGTTGGGTGTCAATTGCGCCCTTTTTATAGTGAGATCTCGCAGATGAAATAGACGTGAGAATAATGGTGGCCAAGGATGTTCCAACTGCCACATGCATGCGAATGTCGTCACCAACGCCGAAATAGGGCAGGATATGAAATAGAACAGGGACAATAACGATGCCGCCGCCTACGCCGAGTAAACCTGCAAGGATACCACCCACTATTCCAGTAGCGGCAAGGGCTATAACGAGGCCGATTAAGAGAGGGAGGTCAATTGATTCAAACATAAGGGCACAAACTCAATGTTTTAATGGTTTCAAATGGGAGTTCCCTGTTAGCATTTATTGCCTTGCATTAGATAGGGAAATTAGCGTCAGTCATATGGCTTTTAATATTTGGAGGAGGGGCGCGAAAATCTTGAGGGTGCTCTTGGGTAGAGGGCGCGAGAACCGCGAGAGAGTGTCGAGCCGCGGCTAAGAGGGCGTTTATTAAATTGACTATTCTCAGCCCGGATAGGTCCAGCTGAATTATTAGGGCTTATCGGCACAAGTTGACCCGTTTTTTTATGCCGCTGATAAATTTCTCTATTACGGATTTGTTTGCTGGCAGATGGCCTTACTGTTGGGTCGTCATACACACCAAATTCGTCTTGTAAAACGGAATCGGCCATCACTGTTATTGCTACAATTGTAAAAAGTGACATAACGTCCAAAACAAGCCTCCTTTTAATTTATTACGACGCTTTTAAAAGATCCCTTATCACCAATTCCAATTTAGTCAGGGAATTGCAAACTTCTGCCTTAGTACAATAGGGCGCAATTTTCAGCATTTCAGAATCTCCTGAACCCCATACTGACTTTCTCTCAGGATTAAGCCAGATCACGCGTTTCGCGCGGGATTTAATTTCCTTCAAAATATCAGTTCGGGGATCAGAGCCGTTGGAGCGACCGTCTCCGAGAAAAATGACAGTTGTTCGACTATCAATTTCATTGAAAGCCAACTCTTTGAAGTCTTCCATGGAACGGCCATAATCCGTTGACCGCCCGCCATATTCTTCAATGGCCTGCGGTATGGCTTCTTCTGGCCCATAGCGATTAAGCAAGTCTGTTATCTCGCCAAGATTACCAGAGAATGCGAAAGAGCGCACGTTAGGCAACACCTCGTTCATGCTATAAAGGAAGAGTAAAAGAAACCGGGCAACGGAGGCAACGGATCCACTGACATCGCAGACAGCCATTACTTTTGGACGGTCTTTTTCTTTTTGTTTCCAATGGGTTTCAAAAAGAAGGCCGTCGTAGGCGACGTTACGCCGCATGGTCTTCCGGATATCCAGGTGACCGCGGTTTTTAACTTTTTTAACCCGAGAGTTCATGTCCGTAAGCCGCTTTGCCATTCGGCGAACCATTTCCCGCAAAATCCGAAAATCTCTATTCTCAATATTTGAGAGTCTGACTTTCTTTAAAATATCCTGACGGAACTGATTGTTTTTACCGTCACTTGTAAGGGCCAATTGGCGTTCAACCATGTCTCTGACGGCATCGAATAAGATGTTTAAACGGTTGCCAAGCTCTTCTGCTCCCACTTCGTTATCATCTTTTCGGCGGTCAGAGATTTCTTGGTTAACCTCATTCAATCCCATTTCTTCCAAAATCCGGCGGGTAAAAAGGCCCCGTTGGGTCATCAGAACAATGTTCGATAGGTTTGAGCGCTCGGCAGCTGCGGTCATTGCCAGTGTAAGTTCCGTACGATCACCTTTCTCTAGGAGTTCTAATAGGGAACTAGGCGCGCTTTCTCCAGGTGATTGAGGTTCTGATGATTGCTGTCCGCCCCCTCCGCCGCCGTCTCCATCGCCGCTCATGGCCGGGGGGGGAGCATCCGTGTCTTCAGTAGGGGATGCATCCTCATTTGCGCCTGTGTCGTCTGGATTTTGCTCTGTTGTACCCTGTTCTTTGAAATCCATAGATGCTGCGCTAGTGAAAAATTTATCAAAACACTGATCAAAACTCTCCATCTCATCTATGGTTTTGGCCATGACCTGCGATAACGCTGATTTCAAAAGACTTCTATCATCAAACCCCAAAAGCTCCATTGTGCGGGCTGCATCCAATGCTTCGCCAATAGAGACGGGTACATCAGAGTAGCGCAACATATCCACAAATTCTGAAAGGGGTCGATCCATTACCGTGATTCCTTAACAGCCGCGGCAACTAGTTTTGGAATTTCAATGTCCATATTATCAATGTCATCTTCAAATTTTAGAAGCATGTTGAGAGTATTGCGGACAAGGTCGGTATCAAGCTTCTCTGCATGAAGCAGAAGTAACGTGCGTGCCCAGTCAATTGTCTCACTCACTGCAGGTAATTTTTTTAAATCCTGAGTTCGAAGTTGTTGTACGAAGGAGACAAGTTGGACGAGTAGTTTTTCGTCAAGTTCTGGAACCCTCGCTCTGATAATTTTTCTCTCACGATCTCCATCAGGGAACGGAATGTATAAATGCAAGCACCGACGTTTTAAGGCATCTCCCAGTTCTCTAGTGTTGTTACTCGTCAAGAAAACCATCGGTTTTGTAACCGCTTTAATGGTGCCGATTTCAGGAACCGTTATTTGGTAGTCGGAGAGGATTTCCAGAAGGTAGGCTTCAAATTCGTGATCAGATTTGTCAATTTCATCGATAAGGAGAACAACTTGTTTCTCTGATTTTAACGCTTGTAAAAGGGGCCGTGCTTCAAGGAAGTGCTCAGAGAAGAAATGATCTCCGAACTGGTGCAATTTGTCCATGGATGCGTCAAGACCTTGAGCATCTTCGAGCAAATCACCCAATTTTTCCTTCAAAATCTGAGTATAGAGAAGCTGCTTGCCATATTTCCATTCGTACAGCGCTTTGGATTCATCCAATCCCTCATAACATTGCAACCTTATGAGGTCTGCCCCAATAAATTCTGCTGTGGCTTTGGCAAGTTCTGTCTTACCAACACCCGGAGGGCCTTCAACCAAAATTGGTTTGTCGAGTTTTTGAGAAAGATAAATTGAGGTCGCAATATGGCGATCACAAATGTAGCCAGCATTCTCGAAACCAGTTTGGATGTTATCAATGGCTGTTTTTGGATCTTGATCAATAAAAATCACTTGGATATTTCCGTTTTTCGAGCAGGGATCTAATGCGCCTGCATTTGTTTTTAATTATTATTGTGTTCGTTTTATATATTTAATATCAGGATTAAGACGGTATTGCCAGCCTCAGGATGGTACCATGAGCGTATCCATCTGGACAGAAGAGCCGCATCACGGTAAAAGGCGAGGCAGCCTATAGCTTTAAGCCCAGTATCTGGATCCAGTAATAACAATAATGTCTGCCGCCATGGCGACGGAGTTTTGAAGATGACATCGACAAAAGAAATTCGCGCGTCCTTTTTGGATTATTTTGCCAAAAATGGTCACGAAGTCGTAGATAGTTCTCCGCTTATCCCGCGGAATGACCCGACTTTGATGTTTACTGCGGCGGGTATGGTGCAGTTCAAGAACCTTTTTACCGGTCAAGAAAAACGCTCCTATACGCGTGCGACAACCAGCCAGAAATGTGTTCGTGCTGGCGGCAAACATAATGATTTGGAAAATGTGGGCTATACGGCGCGCCATCATACGTTCTTTGAAATGCTGGGAAATTTTTCCTTTGGTGATTATTTTAAAGAAAACGCCATTGAGCTCGCGTGGAACTTGCTGACTAAAGAATTTGGTCTGTCCAAAGATAAACTTCTGGTCACTGTCTATCACGACGATGAGGAGGCTGTGACCTTATGGAAGAAAATTGCAGGCCTGAAAGACGACCGAATTATTCGCATCGCGACATCTGATAATTTCTGGTCAATGGGAGATACGGGGCCTTGTGGTCCCTGTTCGGAAATCTTCTACGATCATGGTGAGCATATTGCCGGTGGCCCTCCGGGATCGCCAGATGAAGACGGAGATCGGTTTGTCGAGATTTGGAATCTCGTCTTTATGCAGTATGAAAAGCAGGCCGGCGGAACGCGTTTAAACTTGCCGCGCCCTTCTATCGATACGGGCATGGGGTTAGAGCGTTTAACAGCGGTCCTGCAAGGCAAGCACGATAACTATGATATCGATTTGATGCGCCATTTGATTGAAGCCTCAGCGGAATTTTCAAATGTACCTGCAGACGGTGCCATGTCTGTGTCTCACCGAGTTATTGCTGACCATTTGCGGTCTTCCTCCTTTTTGATAGCTGATGGTGTTTTGCCATCCAATGAAGGACGCGGATACGTGTTGCGCCGGATTATGCGCCGCGCCATGCGCCATGCTCATATTCTGGGTGCTAAAGATCCAATGGTCTGGAAATTAGTCCCAGCACTAGTGAATGAAATGGGTTCTGCTTTTCCTGAGTTAGAGCAGGCACAGTCTCTTATTTCGGAAACATTAAAATTAGAGGAAACTCGTTTTAAAGAAACCCTCGGACGTGGGTTGAAACTCCTCGGTGATGCAACGGATACACTAGGCAGTACGGAAGCACTGTCTGGGGATGTGGCTTTCAAACTTTATGACACATTTGGCTTCCCTCTCGATCTGACTAAGGACATTTTGCGCGGCCAAGGCCGTAATTTGGATGAAGTTGGATTTGACGCTGCCATGAAGAAACAAAAAGATGCGGCGCGGGCTGCTTGGCGCGGCACGGGTGATATCGCCACTGATCAGGTATGGTTTGATCTTCATGAGCGCTTCGGTGCGACTGAGTTCTTAGGATACCATACAGAAAAAGCTGAAGGGCAAGTGCAAGCCATTATCGTTGACGGAACGCAAGTTGAAGAGGCCGCTGTTGGGGCCGACGTGATGGTGGTTTTGAACCAGACTTCTTTTTACGGTGAATCTGGTGGTCAAGAGGGGGATCACGGTTCTCTCCGATCCGACGAGGGCCTGAATATTGACATTACAAACACATTAAAAAAAGAAAACCTGTTCATTCATGTGGGCAAGGTTGTCTCGGGTGTGGTGAAAACTGGCGATGCTGTTGAGACACTTGTGGATAGCGTCCGTCGGTCTCGCCTACAAGCCCATCATTCTGCAACTCATTTGTTGCATGAAGCCCTGCGCCGTCGCCTCGGAGATCATGTAACGCAAAAAGGATCGTTGGTTGCCGAAGACCGTTTGCGCTTCGACGTGGCCCATCCCAAGCCCATTACGCCAGAGGATATTCGCTGGGTTGAGAAAGATGTGAATGATCGCATTCGCATTAATGCAGCCGTAAATGTGCATCTTACAACACCAGCTGATGCGATAAAGGCGGGTGCTATGGCCCTGTTTGGCGAGAAATACGGTGATGAAGTTCGTGTGGTCTCTATGGGGGGCGTTGATGCTGAAAAAGGCCAAGACATGTCTTATTCGACTGAACTTTGCGGTGGCACCCATGTTAAGCGCACGGGTGATATCGGATTTGTGAAAGTGGTTAGCGAAGGTGGCCTTGCCGCTGGTGTCCGGCGCATAGAAGCCGTCGCTGGGGCCGCAGCCCTTGATTACGTGACAGAGCGTGAGCAGATGTTATCTGATGCCGCCAATGTTTTAAAAGCCACGCCATCGGACCTATCAGCCCGCATTTCTGGTTTAATGGACGAGCGCAAGAAACTTGAAAAAGAACTTAAAGAGACACGCAAGAAGCTTGCGACCGGCGGGGGAGGCTCTTCTGAGCAACCTGCCGAGAAAATCGGCGATGTAGAATTTGTCTCTCGTATTTTGGAAGATGTACCGGCTAAAGATCTTAAGCCAATGGCTGATGAAGTTAAGAAACAACTTAAAAGTGGTGTCATTGTTCTTATCGCGGCCAATGATGGGAAAGCATCCATTGTTATTAGTGTGACGGATGATCTAACCGGCTCTATTAGCGCTGTTGATTTGGTCCGCATCGGATCAGAGGCTCTTGGCGGTAAGGGGGGCGGGGGACGTCCTGATATGGCACAAGCTGGCGGCCCAGATGCCTCAAAGGCGGGCATCGCAGTTGACGCAATTAAAGCCGCAATAGCTGCTAAATAAATTCAATCAGTTTTGCTAAAAAGAAAAACGGCAGGTTACTCTGCCGTTTTTCAGATTTTCAAAAGCGACTAACACTTCCCGATGACTTGCCTTCTGTATATTTGTTATACTTAATCAGTAATATCAGTATGTTGCTTAATACTTCTTAAGCATAAGATTAAGCTAGGGCAGCAAAATTCAGGATCAAGTATTATTTTCAATAACGCGATTTGCATCGATATATAATTCTCCGCCGCTTTCTATAAATTTGTTTTTCATGGCGGCGAGGCCTTGCTCTTTATCATTCAGACGAGAAGCGTAATCATTGACCTCACGCGAGATTTTCATTGAACAAAATTTTGGCCCGCACATGGAACAGAAATGCGCAATTTTGTGCCCTTCTTTTGGCAATGTTTGATCGTGATAGTCTTGGGCGGTTTCGGGATCCAGAGACAGATTGAACTGATCCTGCCAGCGGAAATCAAAGCGGGCGCGGGATAATGCATCGTCCCGATGACGGGCCGCAGGATGCCCTTTGGCTAGGTCAGCGGCGTGGGCCGCAATCTTGTATGTGATGACGCCAACCTTTACATCATCTCTGTCTGGCAGACCTAGATGTTCTTTTGGAGTAACGTAACAAAGCATCGCGCAGCCGTACCAGCCAATTATCGCAGCCCCAATACCCGATGTAATGTGATCGTATCCTGGCGCAATATCGGTTGTGAGGGGACCAAGGGTATAGAACGGTGCTTCACCGCACTCTTTAAGCTGTTTTTCCATGTTCACTTTGATTTTGTGCATGGGAACATGACCGGGTCCCTCAATCATCACCTGGCAACCTTTTGCCCACGCAACCTGCGTGAGCTCCCCCAAGGTTTCCAGTTCTGCAAATTGCGCGCGGTCGTTACCATCAGCAATTGATCCGGGACGCAATCCATCCCCCAATGAAAAACTGACATCATAGCGGGCGCAGATGTCGCAAATCTCTTCAAAATGCTCGTAGAGAAAACTTTCCTTGTGATGATGCAGGCACCATTTCGCCATGATCGCGCCGCCGCGAGATACTATGCCGGTAACGCGATCCACCGTTAAATGGATGTAGCCTAACCGGACGCCGGCATGGATAGTGAAATAATCAACCCCTTGTTCCGCTTGCTCGATCAAGGTGTCGCGGAAAACTTCCCATGTGAGATCTTCGGCGATGCCGTCCACTTTCTCTAATGCTTGATAGATCGGAACCGATCCCACAGGGACAGGACTATTCCGAATATTCCATTCTCGGGTATTATGAATGTTTTTCCCCGTAGACAGATCCATGATGGTGTCTGCGCCCCATCTGATCGCCCAAACCATTTTGTCCACTTCTTCAGAAACGGAGGATGTAACAGCGGAGTTTCCGATATTGGC
Organism: Sneathiella sp.; assembly: GCA_036960695.1. GTDB lineage: Bacteria > Pseudomonadota > Alphaproteobacteria > Sneathiellales > Sneathiellaceae > Sneathiella. The sequence goes on along the minus strand of JBALXM010000008.1, from coordinate 77,143 downwards.
ATTAATTTTCACAAGGAAATTGCGTCCAATGATCATCGGTTCCAATTCTGGATGATTAATGTTAGCGGGAATAATGGCTCGGCCTTTGGCGATTTCTTCTCGAACAAATTCCGGGGTTACATGGGCTGGGATTTCAGCACCAAAGCTTTCTCCGTCAGCCAGATTTTGTATCGCATCGTCAGCCAAGGTTTTACGGCCAAGATTTTCTCGCTCCGCCACATAAATCATCTCTTCGGTGATAATGCCGGTGCAAGCTGCTTGATATTGGGTAAGCGGTTTGTCGCCGACGCCGCGTAAAGGCACATATTTTACTGGGAACTCGTTGGCGAGCCTTTTCCCTGTTGCGCCCCCATTATCAATAGTTTGTATCTCCCGTCCTTCATACGATTCAACTGATCGGCTTTCGTACCAATCCAGTCGAGGTCGAGGCAGGCCTTTAGCAAGGTCAATGGTGATATTTTTATCTGTATAGGGGCCAGATGTATCATAGACTCGGACCGTGGACTCTTTTGAATCGAGCGTAAAAATATCGCGAAACGGCACCCGTAATTGGGGACCCGTCTCCGGGATTGAATATACTTTTTTTGAGGCAGGCAAAGGACCTGTAGTGACAGTTGTTGGTTGATTGGTTTCTTTCGTCAATTTCTTCACTCCGTGAGCTAAATGCTTTAATGGAGATCAGAGAAATGGGTGGAGAGACATGTTACGGAGACGCAGCCATGGCTGCATCCGTGTTCCACTCCCTTCGCCAGCATTACCCGGATCAGGTTCAAAGGGTTTAGCGTAAAACGCAGTCTCAGCCCCTGATCGGAGCTCCCCTAGGAACTTATATCTATAACGAGAAAATCACGGTAAGTAATCTGAAAAGTGAATGAAGACTGTAATTTTTCCGCAAAATATAAGCCGGATCATACAACGGATGAAGGAATTTAATTTCTGATGAATGCCACCAAGGCAGGTTTATTAATTACCAGCAGTACAGCATAATTCCGGGGCGTCGGCCTGCATCCAAAAGAAAGTCTCTAGTGAATCAAAGGGGCCATAAAAACTGGTGCCGCCTCAAAAAAAGAAGGTGGGGGCAGGAAAAAAAGGGCCTTGGGATTAGTAACGATTAATTAGTTGGCGTATTCTTTGGGTTTTTAACCATGGCCCGGCTTAGGAATGTCGCCATAAGTTTAACAAATTCGTCACGGCTTTTTCCCATGCGATAGGATTGCGGGGCCGTTGATTGAATAAGGCCGATCATTGCATGACCCATCAATTCAGGATCGACATCGTCGTATAGCTCGCCTTTTACTTTGGCTTTCATCAGGACTTTTACAAAGCCGGATGCAAACTTACTTCTGACGACTTTACTGGTGCTGTCGGTTGGGTCCAACACTTTGGTATCGACGAGCGCCGATCGCAACAAGCCGGGATTTTGTTCTGAGAATTCCTGAATAGCATTTAAGGCAAAGTGCAAATATTCCTCATATCCCTCAACTTCAGGGATTCGAGCAGAAACAAAGTTATGGAGGTCTTCTTGTGCTTCATTAGCAAATGCTAGGAAAATTTCACGTTTGTCATGGAAATGACTGTAAAAAGTTCCGTGGGCGACATCCGCTTCCCGGGCAATATCCTGGGGCCTTGTTTCGTGATAACCGCGCTGGATAAATAGCAAGCGGGCAGCAGCAAGGAGGCGATCGCGCTTTTCTGCTTTGCGTTTGCCAGCCCGATCAACCGTTATTTTTCCCTCTGAAAGGTCCGTCATTTCTCGCTTATCCTTAATCATTTTTATTTTTTTGCGGCTGACGCTGGAATTCTTTGTGACAATTTGTCAATATCCGTCAGAATAGCAGTCTGCCCGAAAAAACTGAAACAAAAATTAAGGGAGTAGTTGGCCGGCATGTCGCACAAGGTTCCGTTTAGAAAGTTAAATCGTCCGATGCCTGACATATCTGTACTAGGCAGAGAAGACGGCTCATATCTGATTGAGAGTAATATTGCAATTGGAGAGTATGAAAAGAATGCGGCTTCTGATTTGCGTCGGTCTGCTGAAAAATTCCCAGACAGGGCTTTTTTGGTAAAATGTAGCCCAGATGAACATTGGCCGGAATTAAGTTACAGGGAGACGCGGACGAAGGCTGATCAGGTTAGTAGCTGGTTGCTGAGCCGTGGGTATGGTGCGGACACACCAATACTGATTCTATCCAGCAATAGCTTTGCCCACGCAATTCTCTCGCTTGGTGCGGTGCAGGTTGGCATTCCTATTGTCCCAGTATCCCCGTCTTATTCGCTGATGAGCGGTGATTATGCCAAACTCATTTATGCGATGGAACTTGTCGATGCGAAAATGATTTTCGCTGAAGATGGAACGCTTTATGGGAAGGCGATTGAGAAAATACGGACTGCTGGAGTGGAGGTCGTAACTGTACAGGGGGAGGTCCATAACGGCATTCGCTTTGATGATATGCTGGAAGATGTGGATCAGGACCTCGTTGATAAGGCCTTTGCCGATGTTACAGGGGATGTATTGGCTAAAATCCTCTTTACTTCAGGCTCGACCGGCATGCCCAAAGCGGTTCCAAATACACATCGGATGATTTGCTCGTCACAAAAAATGCACACATTGGTGGCAGAGATCACTGATCCAGAGGATAATCCGACCATCGTCTTGGACTGGTTGCCTTGGCATCATACATTTGGCGGAAATGTGAATTTTTTCAGAGTTATTCGCGTCTCGGGCATTATGTATATTGATGATGGCAAGCCGGTGCCGGGCCTGTTCCAGCGGACTTTCGAGAACATAAAACGGGTTCGTCCAACCCGCTTCAGCAGCGTGCCGACAGCTTATAGTTTTCTTCTTGATCAGATGGAGAAAGATGAAGATCTTGCCCGTGCTTTTTTTGACAGGGTTACCTCATGCCTGTATGGCGGGGCGGCATTGTCTCAAGAATTGTTTGAACGAATGCAAGTTATGGCCATCAAATATACTGGCCTCCGTATTCCCTTCGGTACGGGATGGGGATCAACAGAGACAACGGGTACAGGAACCGCTGTTTATTGGGAAACGAATAAAGTTGGATTGATTGGTGTGCCGCCAGCGGGCGGGCAGATCAAGTTAATCCCCGTGAGCGACAAGTATGAAATCCGCATTAAGGGCCCCCATGTACACGAAGGGTATTTTAAGCGCCCTGATTTGACAGAAGAATATTTCGATGAAGAAGGCTTTTACTGTATGGGCGATGCGGTGGATTTTGAAGATCCTTCAAATCTTGAACAGGGGCTCGTTTTTAAAGGCCGAGTTACGGAGGACTTTAAACTAGCAAATGGAACGTGGGTTGGTACGGGACCGCTTCGTCTCACCTTGATTGATGCGTTAAGCCCGCTTGCGCGGGATGTAGTGATCGCGGGTCATGATAAAGAGGGGCTGGCGATTATGGTTGTCCCAAGTGAAGAGATCTATCAACAAGCGCTAAAGGCTGGACACAAAGTAGAAAATTTTCTGTCCGTTATTGAAAATATAGATATTTTGGAAAGCTTTAGGTTAAAACTTGACGACTATAACAAGAAGAATAAGTCAAAAAGCCGCTTTATTGGAAGTGCTGTCTTATTGGGCGCCCCTTTATCTGTGGATAAAAACGAAATAACCGACAAACAATATATAAACCAATCTGCCGTTCTCGAAAACAGGGCGCAACTTGTGGAACGGCTTTACGATAATGTGTCCAGCGCGGCCATATTGAATTTAAAATAGAATTAGAAAATGAAAAACAGGGAACCCTCATGACTGAAATGAATAAGCAATGGCTTCTTAAATCTCGCCCAACAGGAGAGCCAACACCGGATAATTTTGAACTGGTTGAAACACCAATTCCCTTGCCTGCTGACGGCGAGTTTGTGATGAAAACGATTTACATGTCCCTTGACCCGTATATGCGGGGCCGGATGAATGCAGGTAAGAGCTATTCAGCCAGCGCTGAAATTGGGGAAGCAATGCTCGGCGGTGGCGTGGCTGTTGTCACGCAGTCTAACAATGCAGCCTTTAAAGAGGGCGATTACGTTATGGGCATGACGAAATGGCAAGCCTATAGCCTATCTGATGGAGTTGGCATCATGAAGTTGGATCCTAAAGTGGCACCAATTTCAACTGCTGTCGGTGTTTTGGGAATGCCCGGCCTTACAGCCTATGTTGGATTGTTGGACATTGGTCAGCCTAAAAAAGGTGAAACTGTTGTGGTTGCTGCGGCATCAGGCGCGGTTGGTAGTGTTGTTGGCCAGGTCGCCAAAATTAAAGGTGCGCGGGCCATTGGTATCGCAGGTTCTGCTGAAAAATGTGCTTACGTTGAAAATGATCTGGGCTTCGATATCTGCTTGAATTATAAAGAGGCTGATTTTGTCGAAAAACTACAAGCAGCCTGCCCAGATGGGATCGATGTTTATTATGAAAATGTCGGTGGCGAGGTTTTCGACGCCGTTCTACCTTTATTGAATGATTTTGCCCGTATCCCACTCTGTGGTCGTATCGCAAATTACAACATGACGGGCCATCCAGAGGGTCCAAATATGCTCCCCGCTTTCTTTGGAGATATGCTGGTTAAGAGAATGACCCTTAAAGGCTTCATTATATCAGACCATTTTGACCGTCTTCCTGATTTCCTTCGTGATATGGGAAGCTGGATCGGCAACGGTCAAGTGAAGTATAAAGAAGATATCGTTCAGGGGCTTGAAAACGCACCAGAAGCATTCATAGGTTTGCTTAAAGGCAAGAATTTTGGAAAGCTTTTAGTTCAGGTGTCAGAAGATCCAACACGCGGTTGAATAAACCGATAACAGTCAAAAGAACCTTTGAAAGGAAAAATAATTCATGACTGCAATTACAGATTTCGTTAGCTACCAGGCCGAAGGGTCCGTTGGTGTTATTACTATCGATAGCCCCCCTGTAAACGCGCTAAGCGTTGGCGTTCGTCAAGGTATTAAAGGTGGCGTTGAGGCTGCGAATGCTGATTCAAGTGTTACCTCTGTTGTTATCATCTGTGCCGGCCGGACCTTTATTGCCGGGGCCGACATTACCGAGTTTGGTAAACCAGCACAGGCGCCAAGCCTTCACGAAGTTATCGGAGCCCTTGAGATCTCCAACAAGCCCGTCATTGCGGCCATTCACGGCACAGCACTTGGCGGCGGACTAGAGACTGCCCTTGGATGCCACTATCGTGTGGCCGATAAAGGCGCCAAAGTTGGTTTGCCTGAAGTGAAATTGGGTATTTTGCCCGGTGCTGGTGGTACGCAGCGTCTTCCGCGTGTTGTTGGTGTTCCAATGGCATTGCAGATGATTACATCGGGAACGCCAATTGGCGCTAAAAAAGCGCTGGAAGTTGGGCTTGTAGACGAAATCGCTGGAGATGATCTTAAAGCATCCGCCATCGCGTTCGCACAAAAAGTTGTCGCTGAAAATCGTCCCTTGGTTAAAATCAGTGATCGGGATGATAAATTACAAGAAGCACGCGATAATCCTGCAATGTTCGATGAATTCCGTAAATCAATTGCGCGGAAAACTCGTAATTTTGAAGCACCGGAAAATTGCATCAAAGCTGTTCAGGCATCCGTTGATCTTCCTTTCCCTGAAGGGTTGAAACGCGAACGTGAATTGTTTATGGAGCTAATGACTGGGGAACAATCAATCAGTCAGCGTTACTTCTTCTTTGCTGAAAGACAAGCGGCCAAGATCCCTGATGTTCCTAAAGATACTCCGATTATTGATATCAATACGGCTGGTATTATTGGTGCGGGAACCATGGGCGGCGGTATTGCCATGAATTTCCTTCAGGCAGGCCTGTCCGTTAAAATGGTGGATACGACTCAAGAAGGTTTGGACAAAGGCATTGAGATTATCCGCAAAAATTATGCGGCGACGGTTTCCAAAGGCCGGATGTCTCAGGATGCTATGGATAAATGCCTGTCCTTGCTTTCTGGCACCATAAATCTTGAGGATATCAAAGACGTAGACATCGTCATTGAAGCGATCTTTGAGAATATGGACGTGAAGAAAGAAATCTTCGGTAAGCTTGATAAAATTTGTAAGCCTGGTGCAATCCTTGCGACAAATACGTCTACCTTGGATATTGACGAGATTGGGGAGGCCACAAGTCGTCCTGAATCTGTCATTGGTCTCCATTTCTTTAGCCCCGCTAACGTCATGAAACTTCTTGAAGAAGTGCGCACCAAGAAAACGAGCAAAACTGTTATGGCGTCTTGCATGGCGCTTGCTAAGCGTATTGGCAAGATTCCAGCCATGGTTGGCGTTTGCGAAGGTTTTGTGGGTAACCGTATTCTTCACCGCAGAAGTGAGCAATCAACACAGTTGATTATGGAAGGGGCTTTGCCGCAGGACGTTGATCGGGTTCTCTTCGATTTTGGTATGCCAATGGGTCCATTCGCCATGTCCGATTTGGCTGGTAACGATGTTGGTTGGCGCATTCGTCAAGGTAAAGGCACAACAAGCCCCGTTGCCGATGCAATTTGCGAGCTTGGTCGTTTTGGTCAAAAAACAGGTTCGGGATATTATCTTTATAAAGAAGGTAGCCGCACACCGACGCCAGACTCGCTTGTTGAAGACATCATTATGAAAGCATCTAAGGATGCCGGTATTGAGCGTCGAGAAATTTCTGATGATGAGATTTTGAAACGTTGTATTTATCCAATGATCAATGAAGGCGCAAAAATCCTCGAAGAAGGCATCGCAAGTCGTCCAAGTGATATCGATGTTATTTGGGTCTATGGCTATGGCTGGCCGATTTATCGTGGTGGCCCAATGCGTTATGCTGATTCAATTGGCCTTGAAAATGTCTACAAAACACTTCTTGAATATCAGGAAAAATTTGGAGATGAGTTTAAGCCGGCACCGTTGTTGGAACGCTTAGTAAAAGAAGGAAAAACTTTCGCGCAAGCTTAAAGTTTATCTGTTTTTTAATAAGGAGCCTCGCCGATATTCGGCGAGGCTTTTTTATTGGGTGGTCTTAAGTACCGCCAAATTCTGAACGAATAGCGTCGTTATGTTGTCCAAGAGCCGGGATTTCTTTAAAACTGTCCTTCTCTCCAGCAAAACGGATTGGGGACGCTACAAGATTGACGGGCCCATTAGGGCTATTCACTACGGTACGTTCCAGTTGTGGATGAGCGGATAGGTCGGCCACTGTATTTAAAGAACCGAATGCAATTCGAGCGTCCTTTAATCGTTTCGCGGTCTCATCTTTGTTCATTGTTTTGAATATGGCGCCAATTTCCGAATGCAATACTGCGCGGTTTTGAACGCGGTCCGCATTCGTCGCAAAGCGCGGGTCATCTGCCATCGTATTAGACCCTAAGGCCTTTTCGCATAAGTTTCGCCACTCTGTCTGGTTCTGAATAGAGATTACAACTTTCCCATCATCCCCGGTGTCAAACGCCTCGTATGGAGCGATAGAGGGGTGACTGAGGCCCACACGGCCCGGAGCTTTCCCGCCATACTCTTGATGAAGTAAGGGAACAGTCATCCAATCGGCCATACCGGCAAATAGAGTTGATTTAATGGATTTCCCAACACCTGTTTTAGTGCGCTCGAACAATGCTTCCAGTACAGCGACAAGGCCATGCATACCGGCGGCAATATCACAGACAGATACGCCGACACGACCAGGGGCGTCGGGGGAGCCTGTAACCGCCGCGAGGCCTGTTTCTGACTGAACAAGCATGTCATAGGCTTTCATGTCTGAGAATGGGCCTTCTTCGCCATACCCTGAGATATCAACAGTGATCAGGCTGGGCGCGTGTGCGCGAAGTGCTTCACTATCTAAGCCATATTTGTTCACAACATTGGGTGCGAGGTTCTGAACAAAAATGTCCGCTTTTGAGATTATCTGTTTTAGAAGGGCAAGGTCCTGATCATCCTTAATATTAAGCTGGATGGATTCTTTTCCCCTGTTGAGCCAGACAAAATAGGCACTTTCGCCATTAACGACGCTATCATATTGCCGCGCAAAATCGCCTTCAGGGCGCTCAATTTTTATAACGCGCGCGCCCGCATCTGCAAGGCGGGATGAAAGGTAAGGGGCCGCAACTGCCTGTTCTAGGGAGACAACAAGTATACCGTCTAAAGGTCCGTTCATGGTTTTTCTTTTTTAGTTTTAATATTTGAAAGGAAGCCGGAATTTACCCTGTTTCATTTGTTAATCCAAGCTCCTTTTAGGTCTTGGGTTGAGCTGCTGCGTAAGTCTTTTTCAAAAGTAGAGCTGCCGAGAATATTTGTAAAAGACAAAAAAAGGGAGCTGAAAGAATGTTTTCAGCCCCCTTATAATCGATAAAATACTAAGCGGTATATCCGTGCTTAGATAAAGGTAATTCCCGAATGCGGGTTTTGGTCACAGCAAACAAAGCGTTTACGACCGCAGGGGCAATCGGCGGGGTCGCAGGTTCCCCCACACCACCAAGAGGCCGACCGGAGGGGGCAAGATGAACCTCAATTTCAGGGCAATTGTTCAATCTAACCATATCGTAGTCAGGGAAATTTTCTTGTACAACGCGCCCCCTTTCGATTGTTATCTCACCATAGAGGGCTGCCGATAGGCCGAAAATGATGCCGCTTTCCATTTGTGCTTTTACCGTATCTGGGTTGACGACAGTACCGCAGTCAATGACACAATAAACTTTGTCGATGGAGATTTCTTTGTCCTTATTGGCTGTGATCTCAACGACTTGACCAACAATTGAGCCAAAGGATTCATGAAGGGCAACGCCGCGGCCGCGGCCGGCCGGCAAGGGGGTTGTCCAATCACTTACTTCTTTCAATTTTTGAAGAACTGCCGTGAAATCTTTATGTTCTTTAAGATGACTAAGCCGAAATTCTAGAGGATCTTTTTCTGCGGCCCAAGCCATTTCGTCCATGAACCCTTCGCTGAAGAAGGCGTTATAAGAATGCCCAACGCTACGCCAATACCCAACAGGAATTTCCAAGGGAGTTGGGACATGTTCCATCAGCAGGTTTGAAATTTGATAAGAAATATCCGCAGCGCCTTCGGCTGTTGTATTGTCAGGCATATCGATATCAGCCCATGGCAACAAACGCTTTGCAAAGGATCGTGTGACGGAAGGGCTTGCTACCCTGTTATGCCAGGCATCAATTTTTCCAGAACTGTTAAGGGTGCCTTCAAAATTTGCTAGGGCTGCAGGACGATACATATCATGTTGTACGTCATTTTCCCGGGTCCAAATGAGTTTTACTGGACGGCCTTTTAGCTCTTTGGCTATGGATACCGCCATGACAACCAAGTCAACTTCCAGTCTTCGACCGAAACCACCACCAAGATAAGGCGTGTGGAGTTTGACATTTTCAGCCGGCACATCCGCAGTTTTTTCAGCAAACCATGCTATAAGGGTTTGCGCTTGATTGGGCATCCAGACTTCAACATCATTCTCGCCAACCAAAGCTGTGCAATTCATAGGTTCCATACAGGCATGGGCCAAGAACGGTGCCTTGTAGGTTGCTGAAATAACGGTGTCTGCTTGCGATATCTTCTCTACTGCATCCCCTTCATCCGTGTAGGAACGTCCCTCATCGCTAGCCAATTGTTGTTCAAATTGGGCAAAAATGGACTCTGTGGAAAGAGCTGCATTAGCGCCTTCATCAAACGTTACAGGGAGGGCTTCTACTGCTTTGTGCGCGCGCCAGAAACTGTCAGCAATTACGGCAACGCCGGTATCGAAGCGAACAGCTTTAATGACACCAGGCATATTAGCAATGGCCTTGTCGTCCCAATCAGATACTGTTCCGCCAAATACAGGGCAAAGTTTGACAGCTGCGTACGCCATGTTTGGTAAGTCGATATCGATACCGTATTCAGCCGCTCCCGTCACTTTTTCGGGAATATCAAATCGCGACTGTGACTTTCCGATCATCGTGCGGGCACTGGCAGCTTTAAGCGGAATGTCATCAGGTATTTCAATACTGGACGCCGTTTCAACAAATTCGCCGTATGATGCGCTTTTTCCAGTGAGCTTGTGGATGATCTTCCCTTTGGAGACTGTACATTCACCAGCGGGAACATTCCACTGTAGGGCTGCGGCCCTAATGAGCATTTCGCGTGCCATCGCACCTGCTTTTTGCATAGGCTCCCAAGCATTTCGCACGCTCGTGCTGCCGCCAGTTGCTTGAACTCCAAGCATTCCCGCGACTTTCCTCATACCCCAGGCACCAACCGTTGCTTCCCCTTTATGGTGACCGTCAGAGAAGGGAAGAAGATCCATAAGGGCCGTGGCATTCACATAAACCGGAGCCAAGGGAGCCATCTCAGGCGTAACTGATGATAAATCAATTTCCAACTCCTCAGCGACAAGCATAGAGAGGGCGGTGTAGACACCCTGACCCATTTCAGCTTGCGGAATGGCAATAGTAATCTCACCAGACTTGTTGATCTTTATCCAGGCATTTAAGGAAAACTCACCGGGAGAGGTCGTGGCCTGTAGGGCGGCATTTTTGGGCTCGTCATCCCCAAGCCCAAATCCGATTGCGAGGCCACCGCCAACCAATCCGCCTGCAATTAGAAATTTACGGCGTGTCAGATTTAATAAAGCCATCTTATGCCTCCGCCATTTGTTTTGCTGCCCGGTGGATTGCTTTTCTTATTCGGGGATAACTGCCGCACCGACAAATATTGGTGACCGCTTCATCGATCCCAGCGTCTGTTGGGCTTGGATTGTTTTTTAAATACGCGGTTGCAGCCATAATCATACCTGATTGGCAATATCCGCATTGGGGTACTTGCTCCTCTATCCAAGCTTCCTGCACAGCGGTCAGTTTTCCGTCTGATAAGCCTTCAATCGTCGTGATTTCAGCTCCTACTGCGTCGCTTAAAGGGATAGTACACGATCGGACGGGTTCGCCATTTAGGTGGACTGTGCAGGCGCCGCAAGCGGCAACGCCGCAGCCAAATTTAGTGCCTGTGAGTTTTACCGTATCCCGTAAAACCCATAGAAGAGGCGTGTCCTCTTCTACATCAACTGACGTTTCTTTCCCGTTAATCGTGAGACTTAACATCGTGTTTTCCTACCCTATCCCTTAATGACCGCTGGTCATAATATGAAGACGTATGATACTATTTGTCAAGAGAAGAGCATATTTCCAGTAATTGAGCCTATGCATTTGACTAAAACCAGTAGATATTGCGGAATGAAATTAAAGTATTTTTGGGTGCACTGATCGATGAATAATTCCCTAGTAAGAAGAGCAACAAACGATGACCAGAAAATTGCGCGGCGACAGGCAATTTTAAATGGCGCGCGCCAGCTCTTTATGGAGGCCGATTTTTTTGATGTCAGTATGGCAACCATTGCAAAGCGCTCTGGCCTAGCAAAAGGGACCATTTATATTTACTTTAGAAGCAAGGAAGAGATATTTTTAAGTCTGTCTACTGAAGAGCTCGAGGATTGGTTGAGTGCTTTTGAAAGGCAGTTAGAAAATAAAATGCGTCCTCTTGAAAATTCTGAATTTATGGGAATTTTACGCGACAGTTTTTTGGACCGAAAACTAATGCAACGGCTTGTCTCCCTTCTTCATTTGGTGTTGGAAAAAAATATTACCTACGAAGAAGCTTTTGCTTTCAAGCTAAACTTAAAAGTCAGAATGAATCGATTGAGTAGATTAGTGGAGCAATCGCTTCCTTTTTTGTCGGAAGGACAAGGTTTCTCCCTTTTGTCTATGTTACATTGCCTCGTCGTTGGTTTTGGTCAGATGTCAGATCCGTCTCCTGCCTTGAAAAAAGTTCTCGAACATCCAGAAATGGAGCCCTTTAGAGTGGATTTGGAAAAGGATATTTTTGATACCTTTTCTTTTCTTCTTGAAGGAATGAAGTCTGTTTCAGAAAACCCCTCTAAATAATTACAGAAAATTAACCAGTCCAGAATAAGTTCATCCAAAATATAATTAAAATTGCTTTCATTATCCAGTTTGGCTGAAAGTATATATTAGGGGAGTGCTTTTACATGTCGTCACTAGGTGGAAATACAGTCAGTCAGCTTTCAGATGCCATCGAGGGAATTAGTGGAATAGGAACTAGTGCTGATACTGCACGACGGTCCATTGAAGGACTTCGTGAGATCACAAATAAGTTGAGCAAAAACCGGTCAGCGGCGACACAAAGCTCAGAAGATGCTCAAAATACAGCAACGCGTAGCCGCCAAGTGATGAACGAGCAAGCACGCAGCATGGAGGATATTGCATCTGCTGTCGGTCAAGCGACAGATAGCATTAGTGCTCTGACAGAAGCCTCCAAGCAAATTGCTGGCATGGTTCAATCAATTCAAGATATTGCGTCTCAAACCAACTTGTTGGCATTAAATGCGACAATTGAGGCTGCCCGCGCGGGAGAGGCCGGTAAGGGGTTTGCTGTCGTTGCTGGGGAAGTGAAAAGCCTTTCAACCCAGACAGCAAAAGCCACAGATGATATCCGCAAACGTATTAGCCGTCTGACAGAAGAAATTGGTACGATTACATCTTCAATGGATAATGGAAATAAAGCGGTTGAGAAGGGCAGGACAGCCATGGCAGCGACCATTGAGACAATGGATGAATTGTCAGAGACAATTGGCACAACAACTCAAATTCTCAGAACAAATAGTTCGCTGGGAGAAGGCCAAGACGAGGCCCTTATGACAGTGTCTAAAAATTTGACTGGAATACAAAAATCAAGTGTTGAATCAGCTGAGAATGTTAAAACGTCTCTGACTTCAATTCGGAATATGTCGTAAGGTTTTGCCCTCTTGAAATTAGCGGCAACAAATTGATTTGTCGCTAATTTAAGCCATTTCCAACAAGCCTAAAAATGTCGGCCCATATTTCTCTTTTTTGCGGGCACCAACACCTTGTAATTCTCCGAATTCAGCGAGAGATTTTGGCTTCAGTTTGACCATTTCCAACAAGGTCTTATCGTGAAATATCACATAAGGCGGAATATTTTGATCCTTTGCAATCTCGAGCCTTGCCGCTTTTAATTTGTCGAAAAGTTCTGCTTCAAGTGGATCAGTAAGCTCAATTGCTTGTTTGAATGATTTAGATTTGGACATTTTCTGATATTTACGGACAGCGAGGTTTTCTTCACCTCGAAGCAGTGCCCGGCACTTTTCTTTAAGAGAAAGACTGCCAAACCCCTCCGTATCTGCATGAATGTAATCCATCGAAAGAAGCTGGCGAATAAGAGATTGCCAATCAGTACGATTTAAGGCCGTACCCTTTCCATATACAGGCAATTTGTCGTGACCGGCTTTTTTGATTTTGTCGGTATCCGCGCCCATAAGAATATCAATGATGTGACCACCACCGTATATCTGACCAGACCTGTAGATACAGGAAAGGACTAATTGTGCAGATTCAGTCCCGTCGGTAATTTCAGGAGGGGTTAAGCAATTGTCACAATTGCCGCAATCTTCTTCTCTGTGTTCCGCAAAATAGCCGAGGAGGGATTTGCGGCGACAGTGGAGTGTCTCGCAATATGTCAAAAACGCATTAAACTTTTGGTTTTCGATTTTTAACTGTTCAGGGGATGTGCTGCCCCCCATAAACTGCCGTATTTTCACAATATCCTGATGGCCAAAAGTGAGCCACGCCGTTGCAGGCAAGCCATCACGGCCTGCGCGTCCCGTTTCCTGATAATAGGCTTCCAGGTTTTTTGGTAAATCCACGTGAGCTACAAATCGGACATCGGGTTTATCAATGCCCATTCCAAAAGCAATGGTCGCAACCATGATCACGCCTTCTTCTTTAATAAAGCGCTCCTGATTGCGGGCCCGAACTTCAGACGGTAACCCTGCGTGATAGGGAAGGGCGTGATACCCTTCTGTCACTAATTTTGCAGCAATGGTTTCCACTTTTTTTCGAGACATACAATAAACGATGCCCGAATTCGTTTTATGTTCGGTTTCGATGAATGTCAGGAGTTGCGCGACGCCATTTCGTTTCTGCGTAATGTGGTAACTGATATTCGGCCGGTCAAAACTGTCTTTGTAAACTTCGCCAAAAGAAAGTCCCAGGCGTTCAATGATATCCCGCTCTGTCGGTGCATCCGCAGTAGCTGTTAAGGCAAGGCGAGGTACATTGGGGAATGCTTCATGCAAGATCGACAGTCGAAGATATTCTGGCCTGAAATCGTGTCCCCATTGAGACATGCAATGGGCCTCATCGATCGCAAAAAGTGAGATATTTAACGTTGAGAGATAGTCAAGAAAGCCGCTCGATAAAAGGCGCTCAGGTGCGAGATAGAGGAGCTTTATTTGACCATTTTCAAGGTCTTGCCGTGTTTTGCGTTGGTCTTCAGGTGATTGGGCCGAATTGAGGGCGGCCGCACCAACCCCTAATTGAAGTAATGCCTCCACCTGATTTTGCATAAGCGCTATCAGGGGGGAGATGACAATGGTAATCCCGTCCATACAAAGGGCAGGCACTTGATAACAGAGCGATTTACCACCACCTGTCGGCATTAAAACGAGAGCGTCTCGCTTAGATAAGACATGATTGATGATGGCTTCCTGCTGCCCCCGAAATTCAGGGTAGCCAAAAACGGTCTGCAATATATGGGACGGATCACGCGACATGGCCCCTTTATACAGGGCAAGGCGCAGATAGCAATCACCATAGGAGGAATGTATATAAAATTCGAAACGATCTGTAATTTCAAGTTATCGGTTGCCAATGAACGGGGCACTTGTCGACCAGTTTCTAAAGCTGTCTCTTCGGAGTGTTGTTGAGAGGGAAAGCAGATTCTCCAGGTGACTGTGAGCAGTTGCTGACTTGGTCACATGTAATGCTGTCCCTCCAAGTCTACAAAAAATGTCGCATGAAATTGATGAATCATCCACCAAATATGCATTTTTGAAATGACCTTTTATGTGTTCGGAAAATGTCTCCCCACTGTTAATGTATTTAAGTTGTCCCTCGTTGTACGAGTTGACAATAATATCGAAATATTTTTCTAATTTTAAGGCTGGAACAGTAAATCGGTCGAAGCAGTCCATGTTGCCTGTTATGAGTACAACTTTGAACTTATTTCTTAATTCTACGATTAAGGAGAGTAAGTCTTGATCAACTGACATTGTTTTGCAGTCATCCACGAAAATGTTCCAGAGTGTTTGGAATTCAAAGCCAGTCTCTTTTGAGATATATTCGTTTACGTCTTCAGAGGTATATTTTCCACACATCCATTGATTTACGAGAAGTTGGTTCTTTTCAAAAATAAAGCTTTGGACGAGAGCGGCTTTAGTTTCACCTAAACCTCGCCAAAATTTATCGTGGCAAATCGTTCCATCAAAATCTACAAACAGTGTATTCATTATCTCAGTCTATCGAATTCCCAATAGACGTCTAACTGGATATTTTATTTCCTCAGCATAGCATGTTCATTCCGAGATTATTTTTGGTTCAGTTTTTCCTTTAAAGCGTGGATTTCGAGGACTGCATCTGCAAGCAGTGTTCGAAGGCGGCTATTCTCCTCGTCCGCCTGTTGCAGTCGCTTTTTCTCCACGTCGCCTGATTTCTGTGCTGTTTTTCGCCACCGGTATAAAGTTGCCTTGGAGATATCATATCTATCCACGACCTCTTCTACTGAAAGGCCTTGCTCCAATTCTCGCAGGATCAAACTTATCTCCTTGGCTGTATGATGCTTTCGTTCCATGAGAATGAATAACCTTAGTTTAAGTTAGCCGTTTAGACGAACAACCTGCTTCCTTTTCAAATACTTCAAGGACAGATCAGACAACAAATATTATTTACCCATTTCACTGACAACATTTTGTAGGGCCGCGATGTTGTCGGTTATGGCGCTTCCTTCAATAAGAGCCTGAGACGCTTTCGCAGCCGCTTGGGGGTCTGTTGTTAAAAGTTGCCGTGATGCAGCGAGCGTAATGGCATTGTGAATTGTGTAACTATGTTGCTGCTGGGCAACCGTGTTTTGTAATGCCAATCCGATGGTGTGAGCCATCTGCTGATAAAGCATTGCCATAGCCTCTGCAGGAGCTTCTCCCAGAACTTGCATACTGGTTTGGGCGACAGCATCCGTAATCTGGCTATTCACGTATGTCTCGTCAGTCATTCCCGTACTCCTGATTTTGAATGGTAGGGATAGGTCGTTTCATTGAACTTTTAGTCTTCGCTGACAGTGTCACCTTTTTGTCTTTTAGGTGGCGGGGCTTGCTGAATAATAATTGGCTGCACTGTATGCGTAACTGTTTGGGATGCGGGACGCGTCAATATCATTTGTATATTTTGTGATAAGGCAGCAAGACTCATACTGTTAACATTTTGCTGGTTTGATACCGCATTCTGAAGGGATGTCCCTGTTGATTGCGCAAGTGTTTGATACACTATTCCCATTGAATTGGCTGGCGCCATGCCAGTTGCTATCATATTGGATTGCGTGATTGCATCGGTAATCTGGTTATTTACAGTTTTCATTTCATTGTCTTTCGCATCATGTGCCATTTTCTCTTAACCTTTCTCCAAAAATAAACCTGAACCTCACGATACAGACGCTCTTCAGGGGGAAGTGTGAGGTTCAGGTAATTGCAGGCCTATCTAGACAGCTGCAACTTTACGCAGTGGGATAAGGTCCTGATGGGCCGCGATCTTTAAATGCAGACATCACGCCTTTTAAGGATGCCATTGAGCTTGCGACAGGACTGCCACTCAATATTTCTTGAGTTGCTTTGGCTTGTGTGCCGGTATTCAAAGTGTAGAGTACCGTAACCGCACCAGTGACAACAGCTGAGTCAATTGAGTTTTTGTGCTGTTGGTTTGCAACCATATTCTGCATGGACATACCAGTGCTTTGAGCGAGCATCTGGTACAGCATACCCATCGATTCCGCGGGTGCATCACCGAGGACTTTTACATTTGACTGAGTTACAGCATCGGTTACTTGACTATTCATACTTGTATTATCGGCCATTTTGGACCTCCATTATCAATTAACGTTCTAGTGAAATAGGGATCTTAGAATCCTTGCGCAGCAGCCTGTAGCGATGTGAGCTGTTCTGCAATCGGATTGCCACCGAGGATTTCTGACGTTGACTTACTCGCTGTTGCTGCAGACAGGTTGTACAAAACACTTGTACCTTGAGTTGTAATAGCGAGATCAATCGTTGCAACACCTTGCTGATTAGAGATGGCATTTTGCATGCTCGCACCAACAACCTGACCAAATACCTGATAAGTATTGGCCATAGAGATTGCTGGAGCCTCGGCAATATTTGTAACATTTGCTTGGGTAATTGAATCTGTGATTTGCGTATTTACGGCGGTAGTGTTGGGCATAATAATGACTCCTTAAAATAACGAGGGTTGTTATAGCCAGTGCTCCCCACTTGCGGAGCTACTCTGACTCCGCGGCCTTGGCAGCTTTCAGTTCGCTGACAATTGCCTGTAGCGTCGAAATCGTCTCAGCCGTTGAATCGTCTTTAAGTAAACTCTTCACTGAAGCTGCATCCGCAGCACCATCCAGATTGAATAACAAGCCGATCCCCTGAGAAACAATTGCGGTATCGATGGTGTTCATATTTTGCTGGTTGGCGACAGCATTCTGCATGGCAACACCCACAGATTGCGCAAGCATTTGATATGCTGTTGCCATTGATTGGGCTGGTGCCGTACCAAGAACGGTCAGATTGGACTGAGTAATTGCATCCGTTATTTGACTGTTTACTGGTGTATCCTTGGCCATACGGTTATCCTCCATATATTGGCGTAATAGTGTTTGCAGAATGCTTCTTATTCGACAGCCAAAGGACGCATCTATTTGAGAATATGTGACAAAAATCGGAGAAATTCTTTTTTGAAACTGGAAAATTCTCGTTCATAAATGAGATTATTTTTTTATAAAATTGTATATTTATCAATATGTTATTTAAAAATAATGCTAAGATCGCGAATTATTGTAGAAAGATTATTTAGTGATGAGGAACGATGATCGCGACGAGTGAACAGGACATCAATGGCCTGAAAGAGGTAGGGCGAATTGTACGCCTTGCATTGGATGAATCAGAAAAAATGGTCAAAGCGGGCGTAACGACACTCGCGATTGATAAGCGTGTTGGGGAGATCTTGGCTCAGCACGGAGCGAGATCAGCTCCCATGCTCGCCTATAATTTTCCGGGTTTCAGCTGCATCAGTGTGGATGATGAGGCTGCGCATGGTATCCCAAGCGATCGGGTTTTGAAGGAAGGGCAGCTTGTTAATATAGATGTCTCTGCTGAAAAAGATGGTTATTGGGCCGATTCCGGCCGATCAATTCCAGTAGGCACCGTCAAAGAACATTTGCTGAACCTTTGCCTGACAACAAAGAAAGCACTGGATGCTGGAATTAAGGCAGCGCGCGCTGGCAGTCCTATCAATTCAATTGGAAAAGCTGTTGAGGCTGTGGCTGTAAAAGGCGGGTTTCAAATAATTGAAGGGCTGGTTGGTCATGGGGTCGGTCGTCATATTCATGAACCACCGGAAGTGCATAATAAGTATAAGGCAAATGGGCGAGAGATTTTGCAAGAAGGACTTGTGATTACGATTGAGCCGTTTCTAACGAAAGGCAAAGGCTTTTATCGGGAGGGACGGGATGGCTGGACGCTTCTTACATTGGACGGCTCCCCTTCCGCGCAATATGAACACACTCTGATCATAACCAAGGACCAGCCAATCATCGTTACGTGATGGTTATCCCCCCATTTTTTTGACGATACTATCCATCGCGACGGCTGTGGCCGCAATTGCATCCGCAGTTATACCTGCAATATCCTGACTTGTTTGAGCGGTTAAGGCGGTGGCCCCCGCGTTGGTTACGGAGTTTAACCCAGACACGGCAGTTGCGGTCTGAGAGTTTAAGGCTTGGGTAATTGCAGCCGTTTGGGCGTTGTAGGACTCGCCAATTGTTGTTTTCTGAGAACTCAAAACGGCAGCTTCTGCATTCTTTAGGGACGTAAGGACGGCACCATTTGCAGTATTCACGCTATTAAGCACATTAGAATTTATTGTTGCATTCTCTAGAGCTAGCCCTGATGAGTGGGCGGCAAATTGATAAAGGAGGCCCATGGCAAAAGAGGAGGACTCCTCTACATTGCCCATGGCTGCGGTCATCGATTTTTTACTATCTGGTTTTTCATCTTTTGGCATAATTCGATCCTTAAAAATGGCTTTTGATTAAATTGTTTTGCTAAATATTTGATCGTTTTTCTGCTCTGCCTGAAAGGTGATTTATACGTCCTCTTCCTCAGCTTTTGGAGCCGGTTTTTTATCTTCGGCTTCCGACGTTTTTTCGCCGTCTCCTTCTTTGGCGCTGGCTTTACCATCCATCAATTGCTGCCAATAATTAAGGCGGTCTTGCATGGGGATTTCACTGACTTCATTTTGAATTCCCTCCCAAAGCAAATTACCCGTTGCTGCAGCAATGGCTGCCGTTCCCAGGATGTTTAGATGCTGTTGGTTGGAAACACTATTCTGTGCACCAATACCGGCCGCGTGCCCCATGGAAACATATAAGGCCGCCATTGCCGTCGGGGCACCACTTCCCAATACAATTTGATTAACTGCCAATACAGACTCTGTAATTGCATTAGTAGGCTTATTATCTGAATTAGTTGCCATTTTAAGTAATCCCAAAATTAAATTATTTGAATAGTATGTTTTATTTTGTTTAATTGACTATAAATTCAAGTAAAAAATTATAAAGTCATAAAAATTCAATGTAAATACGCAAGTATTTGTTTGTTATTACTTAAGAATACATGGAAAAATCGAAATACAACTTTAGGTAAAAAATAAAATTAAAAAACACTTTAAAAGTGAATAATACAACTTAAATTATGTATATCGAATTTTTAAAACACCTTAATGGCGATAAATACAACGCCGGGGTTGTGTCTTATGATTGATATGGAGGTATAAGTTGTGATGCAAGTTGTCGAACAGCAAGCCCTGAAGAACAGAAAATCTAATTCTGAACAAAGAATAATAGTTGTTCCCATATTACCTAACAGGAGGGTGCCTGTAAAAACAACTAAGTCAATCAAACCGATCTGCCTCCTCGGCTCTGCAACACTTAGGAAGAGCGAAAGAAAAGCAGAAGGACCCTGCTTCTGGACCGCATGGAATAACCATCGAGAATATTTACGACGTTTGAGTATGGTTTGGATGAATATTAGTGCCGCTGATGCCGAAGATGCTTTAAGTGCTGCTACTATTAGGGCCCATGAGAAATACTTGGCTAATGCGCATTTAATTGTTAATGAACGTGCTTGGTTCGCGCGCCTGCTTCACAACATTTGCATAGATATTCACAGGTCCAATAAACGCCGCTCCAAATTAGGGGACAGGGTGAAGGAAGTGGTCCTAATTGATGCTTCGGAAGCCGACAATGTAGACCTTACGCCTGAAGCCGAGCTGCTAAATTCCGAATTGGGGGGCACTATTAGTATCGCAATTAACGATTTGCCCGTGAAATTGCAAACCCCTCTGATTATGCGTCTTGTGAAGGGGGACGACTATAGTGAAATAGCGTTGGCCCTTAATATTTCGAACGATAATGCCCGTAAACGTGTGCAACAGGCCCGTGCAATTCTTCGCCAAAAGCTATCCTTTTTGCGAGACGAGTGATCTGTGTTTTATTTCTTCGAATGGTAGGTGAGTGCGTTGCTCACAAATTTTTTGATAATCGGCTCAGGAAAGTCTTCTTTTTCTTCAAAAAGAATTCCTCTATTTTTATCGAATTTTAGGCTGAATTGGTACTGTTCTTTGAAATCAGCGATCAGTGAGGTTTGACAATGAACGAAAATGCCGTATTGGCGGGAAGCCGGTAGCCACTGCAATCGGATAGTGGTGCCGCTTTTTGGATGTTTTGTTAAATAGCTCGGGACACCCCATTTCAAAGTTTCTTCAATATCTCCAACGGTATCACTCTCATTGGATAAATCGAATATCAGCTGCCTGACGGACAGTAATTTTTGCCGTGCTTCGTCTGGGAAGGACTGAAATACGGCCGCGACGTCTAAACTGTCTATGTTCTTAAAGGCCAAAGGGTGCTCACGATTTGAAAAATTTTGATAATTGAGTTTGAGCGAAACTCTCAAATGGGTCAATTGACATTTTTTTCTGCACTTACGTTAATATTTGTTTTCTGTCATGTTCTTTTGGGAGCGTAAAACCAAAAAAAAGACCGCAACTAATTGAAGTTGCGGCCTTTTTTGTTCTAGAAGCTAAATAGGCTATGCAATGCATCGCCTAGTGTTTAACTAGCGCGTTTAAATTTCGGACGCTTAGAAGCTGATCGTTTATCTGTAACATATGTTTTTTTATCGGGCCGTTTGGCATCCTTAAAGCCTGGCTTACCCTTGTTCTTGCTGAGGGTTTTCTTGGTCTTTTTGAGAGGCTTAACCTGTCCAGCCGGATTATGCTTTTTCTTTTTTGGAGAAAGGAGCGGGAAGGGGTGATCGACATCAATTCTGACTTTCTGTTCGATAGTTTGTTCCACGCTACGCAAGAGATGTTTCTCTCTTGGCTCGCACAATGAGATGGCAATGCCGGTGGCGCCGGCACGGCCAGTACGTCCAACACGGTGGACGTAATTTTCGGGCTCCATTGGAAGATCGTAATTGATCACATGGGTGATGCCAGTTACGTCAATTCCGCGAGCGGCAACATCTGTTGCAACAAGGACAGCGAAGTTTCCTCGCTTAAATGAGCGAAGTGTTCTCTCACGGGCACGTTGAGGTTTGTCACCGTGAATGGCAGCCGCTTTGATGCCTGCTACTTCACTCTCAATGTCTGCTGCCAATAACTCCGTCGAAGCCTTGGTGCGCACGAATACAAGAACCCGCTCTTTGCCTTCAAGGGCAAGAATGTGCATAAGCAGATCTTTTTTGTGCTGCTGTGCGACCATCAAAACTGAATGATCAATAGTCTCTGCAACCATACTTTCTCTGGGAGCTTCAACAAAAACCGGCAATTTTAGGAGGCTTTTGGATAAGCGTTTAATGGATGGGCTCATGGTTGCAGAAAACATTACAGTTTGATGATCTTCCGGCAATTTTGCGGAAATTTCCTGTACTTCTTCAATGAACCCCATATCGAGCATGCGATCGGCTTCATCGAGAATTAATGTGTTCACGCTATCAAGTTTCACCGTTCCACGGTTTATGTGATCCTTCAATCTTCCAGGTGTTGCCACCAGAATATCTACGCCTCGTACAAGGGCCTGCAATTGCGGTCCATAAGGGGCTCCGCCATAGATAACAGCGTGGAATAATTTGACATCACGGGTAAAAATTTGCACGCAAAGGCCAATTTGAGCAGCAAGTTCCCGCGTTGGGGCCAAAATTATTGCTGTTGGCCTATTAGATTTAGGTCGAGTGCGCTCATGGCTTAGTTTTTGAATGAGGGGCAGAACAAAAGCAGCTGTTTTACCACCACCTGTTTGGGCAATGCCCATGCAATCGCGCCCTTCCAATAAATGGGGGATTGCGACTTCTTGAATGGGTGTTGGGGTATCAAACCCTTGTTTTTCAAGCCCACGCAGCAGCGGCTCAATCAAGTTGAGTTCAGAAAAAGCTGTCATTAATTACTGTCCTTGTTACAAATCTGTCCAACCTCATGCACTTTGGGCATAAGCATTGGTATAGCCAATTAGGGAGGGAACCGTTTCTCCCCGCCTGGCTCGGATTGTCACTGGGACGATCAGACCGGCAGCGGTAAAAATACCGCGGAAATATTGTTCTCAAATCCTGTTTAGTGAAGATACTTGACTGTGATATCCGCACTATGTGCACACAAATGTGCAGACGCCGTATGATTGTTTTTTCAAACAAAGTCAAGCGTTGAATTAGATTTTATGCAGAAACAAAATCTTGGAAGTAAAATTTTAAGGAAGATGTCCTATTGTCCGTCATAGTAATTGCGCTGGTTTTTTTGATTAAAATCATATACAAGGGCGCAAACTATGGCTTGGCGCACTCATATTGATGTGCGCCTTTTTTGGTTATTAAAACCACCGGATGGATTTTCGTGCAAGTAAATACTACAGATATTTTTGATAACAACGCAATGTCTCCGCTTAATCGTATTAAGACGGAGTTACTTTCCGGTTTAACAGTTTCGTTGGCACTCGTCCCTGAAGCCGTTGCATTTGCTTTTGTTGCGGGCGTTCATCCTTTGGTCGGTCTGTATGCCGCCTTTATCGTCGGATTGATAACCGCAGTGTTTGGCGGCCGTCCTGGCATGATTTCTGGTGCAACTGGTGCGCTTGCTGTTGTGATGGTTAGTCTGGTTGCCATGCACGGCGTTGAATATCTATTTGCGGCCGTTGTCCTTATGGGCATATTCCAGATCCTTGCAGGTGTCTTTAAACTTGGTAAATTCATTCGAATGGTTCCTCACCCAGTTATGCTGGGATTTGTAAATGGCCTGGCTATTGTGATTTTCTTGGCTCAGCTTAGTCAATTCAAAATCCCTTCAACTGATGGGGCTATGGAATGGATGAGCGGCGAAAACCTATTGCTCATGTTAGGTTTGGTAGGACTGACGATGGTGATCATCTTTGCCATGCCTAAGCTGACCAAAGCAATTCCAGCTCCCCTCGTTGGTATTGGTGTCGTGTCGTTTATTGTGATCGGACTTAATTTGGATGTTCGAACAGTTGGTGATCTGGCATCCATTGCGGGTGGACTTCCTGAATTCCATATTCCGATGGTTCCTTTGACCTTTGAGACTATTTGGATTATTTTGCCATTTTCGCTAATCCTTGCAGCTATTGGCTTAATTGAAAGCCTCCTGACTTTAAACCTTGTCAGCGAAATCACGGAAACCCATGGCGGCGCAAGTAAAGAATGTGTGGCGCAAGGGGTTGCTAATACTGTGACAGGCTTCTTCGGTGGTATGGGCGGTTGCGCCATGATCGGTCAGAGTATGATCAATGTCTCATCTGGTGGTCGTCAACGTTTATCGGGAATATCTGCGGCTCTCTTTTTGCTCGCCTTTATCCTTTTCGGATCTTCACTGATTGAAAGAATTCCATTGGCAGCCCTTGTCGGTGTTATGTTCATGGTGGTGATCGGTACATTTGCATGGACCAGTTTTCGCATTATTAATAAAATCCCTCTTGCGGATGCGATCGTATTAATCCTTGTCTCCGCAATTACAGTTGTTAGTGATCTGGCCGTTGCCGTTGTGGCCGGCGTGATTTTTTCCGCCCTTGTTTATGCTTGGCAGTCTGCAAAGAAAATTCATGCGATCACGAGTATAAATGATCAGGGAAGCAAAATTTATGCGATTGAAGGACCGTTATTTTTCGGTTCTGTATCAAGCTTTAATGATTTGTTCGATCCTCGCAATGATCCTGATGATGTGGTCATCGATTTTCAAAATTCACGTGTTGTCGATCATTCTGGCCTTCAAGCTGTTGACAGTCTCGCTGAACGGTACAGCAGTGCCGGGAAAAAGCTGCATTTACGTCATTTAAGCAAGGATTGTAAGGCACTTCTTCACAAAGCACGAAACATGGTAGAATTTTCGGTCGTAGAAGATCCGGACTATGGAATTGCAACGGACTATAAGAAGAATTACACAGAGTAAAATTCTTCGTCGGTTGCGTTTTTCTTGTCGAACGTTCATTCTAATATTTATAATTAAGATGTATTGTTGAAGGTGGGGAAATGGAATTTATAGACAAGTTGCACTTGGAAGAGGTGCTTCAGGAAATAGTTACAGTTTTAACATCCTATGGTTTGGATGTTTTGGGTGCTGTTATTATCTTGATTATAGGAAATATTATTTCCAAACGCGGACCAATTGCTGTCCGGAAGATGTTGGCAAAACGTAATACGGATCAAACTGTTGTAAATTTTCTGGGTAGCCTTGTCAGGATGGCAATCCTGACATTCACACTTCTTTTGGTTCTTGCGCAATTCGGTGTACAAACAGCAAGTTTGATTGCCGTACTTGGTGCGGCTGGTCTGGCTATTGGCTTGGCTTTACAAGGAACACTTTCTAACGTCGCGGGCGGCGTGATGCTTCTGTTCTTCAGGCCATTGCGTATAGGGGATTATGTAGAAGCCGCGGGACAGGGCGGTACGGTTGTGGCGGTTAATCTGTTTACAACGGAGTTGTCTACCCCGGATAACGTTCAGGTTATCCTTCCAAACAGTAATGTTTGGGGGAGCGCGATCAAGAATTATAGCTACCATAAGACCCGTCGTGTGGATTTGGTCATGGGCATTGCTTATGAAGATGATATGGACCAAGCCATTGCAATAATGCATGGATTGATTGCATCTGATCCAAGAGCCCACAAAGATCCTGCCCCAATGATTGCGGTGGCAGAACTTGCAGACTCATCTGTGAACTTTACCGTTCGAATTTGGTGTGATGGAAACAATTATTGGCCATTGAAATTTGATATGACCAAAGCGATAAAAGAAGGCTTTGATAAAGGGGGGATCTCTATTCCCTTCCCACAACAGGTTGTCCATCTTGTAAAAGAATAACGACGATATCGTTGCATGAAATTGATCCTAATTGTAGGGATCAATTTCAACAATTCTGTTCGTATTGTGTAAAAAAGTGTTTCGCCACGTAATTATATCTGTGCAGTCAAAAGACAGCTTAGGGAAATGTTATTGTGCCAGTAGACCTTCTTAAATCGTCGCTTGAAGCCACTAATATCTTGATCCTTAGTCAGGATGAAACCGTTCGGCATTTATTCGAAAATGCGGGCTTTCGTCACATTCAAATGGTTCGCCAAGATTTAGAGAAAGCAGAGAGAGCCATGTCTGCTTCGGAGTGCGATATTGTCATTGTAGATGATATCTTTGCAAATATTGATATCATTTCCTTCATTACCAAAGTGCGAAACTCAGAATATGGTGAGAATTTTTGTTTGCCTGTTGTTGTGTTGATTTCCGACGTTAAAGACAATCTCGCGCGTGATTTTATCAATGCTGGCGTTGATGATGTGGTCCTAAAGCCCCTATCCGTTAATGATGTTAATAAGCGGATGAAGGCGCTATTAGCTCGCGAATTACTTTATGTCGTATTGCCTGACTATATTGGACCAAACCGTCGATCCGCAGAACGAACGAACCCTAAAAAAGACAATTTAGTTGCTGTTCCTAATGCACTAAAAATGAAAGCGGAAGGGTATTTGAAGACCTCAGAGCAAATTGAAGAGTTAATGTCTGAGGCGAATAAAAAAATTAACAGTAAAAGTGCTGTGCTGGATGGCGAGATCATTCAGCAGCTTATTAAGGATGCGATCTCAAAGCCCAAAGAGTTTGAGGCTACAGTACGCCGTTTGCGTCCTTTAGTTCGCTCGTTTGCAAAGAAAATGGCTCAAACTGAGCACGAGCATATTAGTGACCTTTGTATTTTGTTGAATGACATCGTCGGCCTCATGGGAGGGGGAGATGATACAGAGAATATAGAAATTCTTACCCTTGTTGGGCAGGCCCTTCACTTATCTTTTGAGGAAGATAAAAAATCCATGGATACGGCCGCGGAGATTATTTCGCTGATTAAGAGCCGAATAGGAACGCTCTCCGAAACGTAATCGACATTCTCTAGTCATCACGCCGGGAGGGGAGGATACCGTGTTTTTGCCAGAAAAAACTGCGGACGTTGACAAGAAAGGCCGTACTCCATCCAAACAAAAGGATACCGCTAACCGCTTGTAGGGCGGAGGCCAGTCGCCATTTGGTTGTAAGTGTAACGTCGCCATATCCTAATGTTGTAAAGGTAACGGTTGAGAAATAGATGGCTTCGGCAAAAGATTCTGTCTCCCCAACTGCCCAATAGAATGCAGCCCAGATCCAAGCTTCGAACGTGTGTGTGATAAATAGCCCCAAAACGACAACGATCATTATCAAAATATGACCAAAGTGGGGAAGCCTCACATCCCATATAGGTCCATGCCGTTTTAGTTTTCGCAGAAGTAATTCTAAACTTACAGCATGTGTGATGACGCAAATAATGATTAAGACAGTTCCTGCGATGAGTTGAACAAACATGGGTTCTTTGAACATTGTAAACGCCTGAACTTATTGAGTTGGTATAAGAAATAACAGTGTTAGCAAAAAGGGCTGACAAATGCTAGCCAGCCCATCATGATGTTGGAACTTTTATGCAGCGGCGACTTCTTGTTGTGCTGCTGCTTTGATCATTTCAGACGCTTTTTCCGCAATCATGATCGTCGGCGCGTTTGTATTGCCACCAACAAGCGTTGGCATGATGGATGCGTCCACAACGCGTAGGTTTTCAATACCATGCACTCTCAATTCAGGATCAACAACGGCCATGTCGTCAACGCCCATTTTGCAGGTGCCAACGGGGTGGTACACGGTATCTGATTTATTCCGAATAGCTTCAATTAATGCTTCATCTGACTCTAAATCTACAGGATAGAGTGGGGCTGCGCGATACTTA
The DNA here is from genome assembly GCA_036960695.1 of Sneathiella sp. Lineage (GTDB taxonomy): Bacteria > Pseudomonadota > Alphaproteobacteria > Sneathiellales > Sneathiellaceae > Sneathiella. The sequence continues at coordinate 49,698 of JBALXM010000008.1, read as the reverse complement.
TCAAACGCTGGAGCATGGAGAATGCGCTCCATTTGCTTAACGGCATCGAGCAGAGTTTTAACATCCTCGTCATTTTCAAGGAATTTAGGGTCGATAAGGGGTGCATCGTTGGGATCTGTAGAATTAAGAGCTACGGTACCACGGGCTTTTGGCCGTAGAACACAACAATGACAACTAAATCCCTTGCCAAAATTTGTTTTGCGTGCGTGATCATCAAGCATGCTAATGACCATATGAAGTTGATAGTCTGGTATTTCCAAATCAGGAGAGGTTTTAAGGAAAGCTCCCATTTCGGCGAAGGTTGTTGCGATGAGCCCTGTCCGTTCTTTACGCCATTCAAAGATGGCTTTTACCATATCAACGGCACCACCCAATGTTATACCAAACGTATCCTTGTCATTAGATTTGTAGGAAGTCACGTAATCAATGTGGTCCTGAAGATTTTCGCCAACGCCCGGCAATTCATGGACATGCTCAATACCAAATGGTTTAATGCCTTGTGCTGGCCCAATACCGGATAAAAGCATTAATTGCGGAGATGCGAACGCGCCGCCACATAAAATAACTTCGCAATTAGCTTTAATCTCAATTGTTTTCTTGCCCTGTTTGTATTCAACGCCAACTGCTTTTTTGCCTTTCATGATAATTTTCGAGGCAACCGCATTTGTAATAACATCCAGGTTAGGGCGCGAAAGGTTAGGGGTGAGATATCCCTTCGCAGCACTCCATCTCTCTCCATTTTTCTGTGTCACTTGGTAGGGGCCGACACCTTCTTGTATCTCCCCATTGAAATCATCTGTGATGGGAAATTGTAATTCTCGCGCTGCCTCTAAAAATACGTCGCCAATTTTTTGCCGGGAGCGTGGTTCAGATACACAAAGGGGGCCGTCAGAACCGTGATAGTCGTCTCCGCCCCGTTCGTTATTTTCTGATTTTTTAAAATAAGGGAGGACTTCATCATATGACCAACCGTTATTGCCAAGGCTTGCCCAATGATCATAATCCCATTTGTCACCCCGAATATACAGCATGGCATTGATGGAGCTTGACCCACCGAGTGTCTTACCGCGCGGCTGATAACCTTTTCTGTTATTCAAGCCCGGTTGCGGGACAGTTTCAAAAGCATAGTTATTAATTTTCCGAGGCAGCATTGCCGCTGTCCCAATGGGAGCATGAATTAGGATGCCTTTGTCAGGACCACCTGCTTCGAGTAGACATACTTTTACGTTTGGATCTTCTGACAATCGGCTTGCTACTACGCAACCACCAGAACCACCTCCGACAACGATATAATCGTACATTTTTATTCCTCCCATTTTTTTTATCGATTTATTTTATTTTGTTATGCTTTTGTTTCGCTGAAATATCTGGACGGTGTTACCCCCAGAATTTTCTTAAACATGGATATGAATGCACTTACACTGTCATACCCCATATCAAGGGCTACCTCGGTTACAGGTTTGCCTGACGATAATAATTCAACGGCTGCCATTAATCGTCTTTGTTGGCGCCATTCCCCAAATGTTAATCCCGTTTCTTTTTTAAAAAGCCGAGCCAGATTTCGCCCACTTGCCCCAATATGAGAGCCCAGTTCAGGCAATGTGCGTGGCTCAGCTGGATTTTTTAAGAATATATCAACCAGTTTTAAAAGCCTTGGATCTGTAGGCATTGGTAGTAGAAGAGGTGCTCTATCCGCGCTTTTGACGCGATCTAGGATGACCTCCATTATCCGGCTTTCAGCTGTTCCGGTCTTATAGTTTTCCGGAAAATTTTCAGCTTCTCCTATAAGCTCCCGAAGGAGAGGGGCTACAGTTAAGACGCAGCATTCTTCAGGCAAATTTTCGGTTCTGCTCTGCTCAATGTGAATGACAATAAATTTTGCGGCGCGATTTACATGGATGCTATGGGCTTTTTCTGATGGAATCCAAACCGCACGGCCCGGCGGCACCAGCCATCGTCCCTCCTCCGTCGCGACAAGAATAACGCCGGCGGCTGTATAGGCAAGTTGTCCCCATTTATGCTGATGGGGCGCAATATCAGCGCCCTCGTCAAGATCAATTACCCTTAACGTAATTGGTCTTTCCATAAATTCCTCAGGGGAATACGTTCTTAATTCTATATTTCGCACCATAACTTTACAGGCTACCTCTGAAATTATTCTACTCCAAGTAAATAATGACCGCCGGTCGGTTTCTCCGAAAATGTAAAAACAGTATTTTCAGAGACGCCGTTTTATGTGTAAATAAACGAGATAGTAATCAGGAGTGTTCCATGCAAAAAAGCGTTGAGAAAAGTGTCCTTGTCATCGGTGCTGGTATAATAGGTGTTAGCACAGCGCTTGCCCTGCAACGTAAAAACATGAAAGTGACGCTGGTTGACCGTATTGGCCCATGTGCCGGAACCTCATATGGAAGTGCTGGTGCGATCGTTGATGGAAGCTGCGTGCCTAACTCGCTACCGGGCATGTGGAAATCTGTCCCAGGGATGCTCTGTGATCCAACAGGGCCTCTTACTATTCGCTGGTCATACGTGCATAAAATCGCGCCCTGGTTGATGCGGTTTGTACTTGAAGGTCATCCTGACCGGATGGAGCATAATGCTGCGGCGCTTCGAGCATTGAGTAAAAACGTCGCGCGTGATTGGCTAGAATTGGCAGCCGCAGCATCTATTGAAAACCTGATTACAGATACGGGCTGGCTAAAGGTATATGATAGCGACTTGGGTTTTAATGGGACAAAATCTTATCGTGATATAATGGACCGACATGGTACAGAATATGAAGTGTTAAAGGCGGGTGAGCTTCGTGATTTAGAGCCGGGCCTTAGTTCTATATTTCGCCATGGTATTTTTCAAAAAAGTGCCCGTTTTCTCCTTAATCCGGAAAAAGTTGTTCAGGGTATTGCTGCAGCGTTTAAAGACGCTGGCGGAGAGATCGTTATCTCAAATATTGACGATATTCGCTCTGACGAGAATGGAGTTTCCGCCATTGGGTCTTCAGGCATGCTGAAAGCTGACAAGCTCGTTCTCTGTACGGGTGCTTGGTCGAAAAAACTGGCTGAACAACAGGGGGCAAAAATACCCCTTGATACAGAACGCGGGTATCACTTGATGTTCCCATCCATAGAACAAGACTCAATTCAGAGGCCTATTGTTTATGGGGAGAAATCCTTCGTGCTTGCCCCTATGTCAACTGGGATAAGAATGACAAGTCAGGTGGAGTTCGCAGGGCTTGACGCCAAACCCGATTACCGACGTGTGCGTAAACTGATCCCGTTTGCCAAAAAAATGCTTCCGGGCCTTGTTCCCGATGAGAAAGATGTCTGGTTAGGGTTCAGGCCATCCTTGCCAGACTCGCTTCCTGTTATTGGACCGTCTCCTGGGGATGCTAATATTATTTTTGCCTTTGGGCATCAACATTATGGGATGACTTTAGGGCCAACAACGGCGCGATTGGTCTGTGATTTATTGGAAGAGGTACCTAGTTCTCTGCCGCTTTGGCCGTATAGAGCAAATCGATTTTCTTAAAATGGTACCATTGGTGCCATTGGTGGATGGGAATTGGATCTTTCATCAGATCCAATTTAGCGGCAAACTAACGGCTTAAGTCAAATGATGGGATACGTGATGTCAAAAGAATTCGCCAGTGTGTGTACGTTGGATTGCCCCGATACGTGTAGCTTGACGGTTACCGTAGAGGATGGAAAAATTCAAAAAGTGAGAGGGTCAGATGCAAATCCCCTTACTGCTGGCGTAATTTGTAATAAAGTGGCGCGCTATTATCCAGAATTTGTCCACGGTGGAAGCCGACTTACGCACCCGTTACGGCGAGTGGGTGCCAAGGGTTCTAGTGATTTCGAGCGGATTAGCTGGGAAGAAGCGCTAGACGAGATTTTTGAACAATTTTCGAAGATTAAGGACGCTTACGGACCTCAAGCTATTATTCCGCTAAATTATGCAGGGCCGCATGGAATGCTCGCGGGTGGGTCGATGGACTTGCGATTTTTTCATAGGCTTGGTGCGACATTACTCGACCGCTCTCCCATGTGCGGGGGAGTCAAAAATACAGCCTTTAAAGGCACATTCGGGGCAATGCCTGCCATTCAGATGGAGCAGTGCGTCCATGCCAAACTGATTGTGGTGTGGGGGAATAATGTAACCTATTCAAACCTTCACTTGGCCCCTATCATTAAAAAAGCGAAAGCTTCCGGCGGTAAACTGGTCGTTATTGACCCCAAACGCATAAAAATTGCAGATCAAGCGGATATGTATCTCCCCGTAAAACCTGGGACGGACATTGTCTTGGCTTTTGCTCTTGCCCAGGAACTTAAAAAAATCGGTGCATTTGATACACAATTTATTGACGACCATGTGTTGGGCGCCGAGGAGTTCATGGGCAATGCCGAGACATACAGTTTGAAAGAATCCGCTGAGATTTGCGGTATTCCTGAAGATGACATCAAAGCCTTCGCGAAGCTTTATAAAGAAAGTAATCCAGCTGTGATTGCTTGTGGCAATGGGTTGGAGAGAAACCAAAATGGCGGAAATAGCTTGCGCGCTATTTATGCGCTTCCCTCTCTTTGTAATAAATTTGGCGTGCAAGGTGGTGGCGTTGTCGGTGGTTCAGGACATTTGTTTCCAAAAACAAGTGGGGCTCTAAGCCGTGCCGATTTGGTCCCTGAAGGCACCCGTAAACTAAATATATTGGATGTCGGCTGGCATCTGGCCGAAGACGATCTTGATGTGCCTTTGAAGGGGGTTTTTATTTACAATCATAATCCCGTTATTGTGGCCCCTGATCAAAATCGAATGAAAAAGGGACTGGCTAGAGAAGATGTTTTTGTTGTGGGATGTGATGTGGCCATGACAGATAGCATGCGATATGCAGACATCGTGCTGCCAGCAGCGACACATTTTGAGCATGATGACATCTATTGTGCCTATGGTCAGCCATATTTGCAGCGGGCAAGCGCCGTTATTGACCCTGTCGGTGAAGCAAAACCCAATACAGAAATATTCCGCCGCCTTGCCGCCCGGTTTGGTTTCAACGAAGATTTGTTTAAGGCCACAGATAAGCAATTGATGGATGATGCGTTGGATAAAGATGATCCGCGCCTGAACGGGTATCGCCCAAGTGAAATACCGCTTGGGGAGGCACTTTCTATGGAAGCGGACCGGGGAGAGGTTATTCTTTTCAAAAATACTTTCCCTGCAACACCTTCTGGGAAAATCGAGCTGAAATCGGAAGATTTGGGTGAGGCATTTGGTCAAGCCCTGCCAAGTTACAAGGCTCTGCAATCTAATTACCCACTGACCCTTATTACGCCTTCTTCAAATAAAATGATTACGTCAACTTTTGGCGGGGTTGCGGCAAACAAGGGCGTTCCTGTCTTGGAAATGCACCCTGATGACGCTCAAGCTCGGGATTTGACTGACGGCGAAGAGGTTCATATTTACAACGAATTAGGCGACGTCTATTTGCCGTTGAAAATAACAGATGCCGTAAGGCTGGGCGTGGTTTACTCACCCAAAGGGTCTTGGTTTCTAACCACCCGCAATGATCAGACTGTCTCAGCACTTGCGCCGTCAAATAAAGCAGATCTTTGTCATGGTGCTTGCTACAATGATTGCCGAGTAGAAATTAAAGCAATCAGTAGTTAAGGATTTAATAAATGACGGCAATTGGGAGCTGCCTTTGCGGGAGTGTGTCCTTTGAGGTGGCGGGTGATCTAGCCGATGTGAACTTTTGTCATTGCAAGCAATGCCAGCAATGGCATGGTAATTTTGCAGCATACGCAAGCTGCAAATCTGAGAGTTTGACATTCAACTCGGAAGGATCACTTAAATGGTTTTTATCTTCTGATGTTGCTCGGCGTGGCTTTTGTAATGATTGCGGTAGCAGTTTATTTTGGAGCCGGATCGGCAGTGACAAAATCTCAATTGCAGCCGGATGTTTGACGGAGTCCACAGGCTTGAGGCCTAACGAGCATATATTTGTTGAATTTAAGGGCAGCTATTATAGCATCAAGGATGATTTACCTAAGTTGGACGGCGATAATTAGACCCTCCTT
>JBALXM010000008.1:0-43530 GCA_036960695.1 Sneathiella sp. | reverse complement strand
ACCCTCCTTCATAAAATTTAACTGTAAGGTATGACTGAAAAAAATATCAGTTGAGGCACAATGGCGATTGATCCTGAAAAATTCCTAAATGAGTTATTTGGCGTAGCTGTCGAGGCGGTAAGCGCTGATCGTTGTCTGGCGTCTTATCTGCCTTCTCCGCCAAAAGGGAAGACCCTTGTTATTGGTGCGGGTAAAGCCGCAGCTTCAATGGCTAAAGCCGTGGAGGAAAACTGGCACGGCCCCTTATCAGGCTTGGTGATAACACGGTATGGTCATGGCCTTGCTCTCGACGATATTGAATTAGTTGAAGCGGGCCATCCCGTGCCGGACGAGGCAGGGGCTGCGGCGGCTGACGATATTATATCGCGACTTGCAGGGCTATCAGAAGATGACCTTGTTCTTTGTTTGATTTCAGGGGGTGGCTCATCTCTACTCGCAAAACCTGCGTCAGGTATTAGCTTAAACGATAAAAAGCAGATTAATAAAGCGCTGCTGCGCTCTGGCGCTACAATTTCCGAGATGAATACGGTCAGGAAAAAACTTTCAGCCGTAAAAGGGGGCCGGTTAGCTATCGCGGCATACCCAGCAAAAGTTGTGACCCTTTTAATCTCTGACGTGCCGGGAGATGATCCATCGGTTATTGCCTCAGGTCCGACTATTGCCGATCATTCTACTTTGGATGATGCTAGAAAAATTTTGGCAAAATATACTATCTCTCTGCCTGCAGCTGTGGATCATTTATTTCAAAATGGGGATACTGATACACCTGATCCAGAGCATCCGGTTTTTAAAAATAGCGTAATCGATATAATCGCAAAACCACAAGATGCGCTGCAAGCTGCAGCCAATTTTGCGCGGGAGCAGGGTATTGAGCCTATGATTTTGGGGGATAGTATCGAAGGGGAGGCGAAAGATGTCGCTTTGGTCCATGCAGGGATTGCACGCCAAGTCCTTCTTCACAATGAGCCCATTAAGGCACCTTGCGTAATCTTGTCAGGGGGAGAGACGACTGTCACGGTTTCAAATGACCTTAAAAATCCCGGCCGGGGCGGACGAAATGCCGAATTCCTACTCGCTTTTGCAAAGGCGATGGAGGGCGAGCCGCGTGTCCATGCGTTTGCCGCGGACACCGATGGTATTGACGGGACGGAAGATAATGCTGGGGCGCTGTGCGGGCCAACAACATTGAAGCGCGCGCGCGCGCAATCGCTGGACCCATCAGATTATTTGCAGCGTCATGACGCCTATAGTTTTTTCGATGCCTTGGGGGATTTGGTGAAAACCGGACCAACCAGAACCAATGTTAATGATTTTAGGGCAATTCTTATTTTGCCCGAGTGATCCCTAACGACCCATCATCATGACGAGAAGTGCTCTTACTTCACTGTCTGTTTTGTTTGTTAAAGAATGAGGCCTGTCAGCGCGGTATCGTGCTGTCTCCCCTTGTTTGATTGTACCAGACTCATCTCCCGTTATCAGCTCTATTTCACCTTCAAGTAATGTGAGATGTTCTTTGGTGCGAGGCGTGTGTGGCTCAGATTTTAAGACTCCACCAGGTTTTAACCTCAGCTCATACCATTCAATTTCATTGACCAAATCGGCAGGGCTTAAAATAGTTAAACTATAGTGCCCATCCGGGTCGTTCAAAACAGGGACAGAGGATCCGCCTACAATGTTTAACGAATGAGCAACTTCTTCGCCGCGAATTAAATCATCAATAGTCTGATCCAATGCCTCTGCAAGCCGCCAAACTATGGCAAGGGTAGGATTAGTCTCATTCCGCTCTATTTGAGATAACATGGATTTAGAAACCCCGCACAAGCTTGCCAATTGATCCAGTGTCAATTGTTTTTGCTTACGAAGGTGATTGATGGTCTTCCCGACAGAGGGCGTATTGATTTCTTGTTTCGACATGTTTTCCTATTGACAGGATTTAAATCCAATATATTGTACGGACAATAATCCAGTATAATGGATTTAATTCCAATTACCAAGGGAATAGAATTATTATGTTTACGATAGCCAAAGCCAAGCCAGAACGTGGTATCTGGGCAAGCGACCAACCAACATTACCTGCCCCTGGTCGCGGTATGGTTATGGTAGATGTTATTGCTGCCGGAATTTGTGGCACTGATCATCATATATATTCGTGGGATCAATGGGCTGCTGGACGCATTAAAACGCCCATGACAATTGGACATGAATTCGTCGGCAGAATTAGCGCCCTCGGTGAAGATGTAACGGGTTTTAAAGTGGGGGAGCGCGTATCCGCTGAATGTCATATTGCGTGCGGCCAATGCTCCCTTTGCCGAACCGGCAACGCTCATATTTGCGAGAAGACAGAGATTATCGGCGTTGATATCCCGGGCGCATTTGCCGAACAAGTCCTCGTTCCCGCAACTAATCTTTGGAAAGTTCCTGATGCTATTCCAAACAAACATGCTGCTGTATTCGATCCTGTCGGCAATGCGATGCATATGGTGTCAACCGCTGACGTCACGTCAAAGGATGTGTTGATCGTCGGGGGCGGACCCATCGGTTTGTTTGCAGCAGCCATTGCAAAAGCCCATGGTGCAAGAACAGTATCCTTGCAAGAGCCTAACCAATCACGGGGTGCGATTGCATCAAGCTTGGGATTGGATTTAGTAGTGAACCCGCGAGACCCCGACTGTGCAGCCAATATACTGGAAGTTACAGATGGACGGGGTCCCGATGTTGTGTTGGAAGTTAGCGGAAATGGCGCTGCCCTTAATGCCGCCCTTGATATCGCGGCTCCAGGATCATTCGTGGCATTGCTCGGCATACCGGGGGGGCCTGTGTCACTAGATCTGGGCGGTAAGGTCGTGATGAAGGGGATTAGTCTTGTAGGGGTTACAGGGCGGCGGATGTTTGAAACATGGTTTCAAGTAGAAGCCTTTATGTTGAAAAACCCTGATCTAATTGACAAGGTCGTAACCCATGTGTTGCCAGCAAAAGAATTTGATCGCGGGTTCCAGCTAATGAACGATGGCGCTTGCGGCAAGGTTGTTCTAGATTTTCAAACAAGTCAATTGAGAGAAATAGTATGAGCGAAGGATTATTGAACCGCTTGAGCACCGCCTTGGATGCTGCGGAAGCCGATGGGACTTACAAGCACTTGAAGAAAATTCAAGGGGCAATTGGAGCCACAATTAAGCTGGATGGTAAAAGTGACATCACTTTATTGTCTTCTAATGACTATCTGGGATTTGCCAATAATCCTGAAATCGTTGAGGCGGCGAAAGAAGCCCTGTCTACTTATGGCGCGAGTACAGCCTCGGTGCGGTTTATCTGCGGAACGCAGGTTATCCATGAACAGTTGGAAACTGAAATAGCGCATTTCCATGGAACAGAGGGGGCTTTAACCTATTCCTCCTGTTGGGCTGCAAATACGGGCCTTTTTCCAGCAATAACTGGGCCGGGAGATGTCGTTTTATCGGATGAGCTGAACCATGCCAGCTTGATCGACGGCATTCGCGCCACTGCTAAAACTGTGGTGCGGGATGTTTATAAACATAGTGATTTGTCTGATCTTGAGGCAAAACTAAAACTGCATGCGGATGCCCCTGCAAGGCTCATCGTGACTGATGGCGTTTTTTCCATGGAAGGGGACATCGCCCGCCTTGATGAAATTGTAGCTTTAGCTAAAAAATACGATGCATTGGTCGTTTTGGATGACTCTCATGGTCTTGGTGTTTTAGGTAAAACAGGAAAAGGTACAGCGGAACATTTCGGCGTAATGGATCAGATAGACATTTTTACAGGTACGCTTGGCAAGGCTTTAGGGGCTGGTACTGGCGGATTTGTCGCGGGTCCAAAAGCAATTACCGAGACTCTAATTCAGAAATCCCGCCCTCATCTTTTCTCCAATGCTCTGCCGCCAAGTGTTGCTGCCGCTGGGATCAAATCACTGGAGCTTTTAAAATCTAACCCTGAGACCGTCAGTGACTTGCAGGCCAAAGCGAAGTGGTTTCGCAACCATTTAACTGAGTTGGGTTTGAACCCTCTCAAAGGTGATAGCGCCGTTGTCCCTGTTATCGTTGGAAAAACAGCTACCGCTATTAAACTTGCGGGTGCAATGCTGGATAAAGGCGTCTTTGTTACAGGATTTGGCTTTCCAGTTGTACCAGAGGGCGAGGCACGTCTTCGGTTTCAAATTTCTGCAGCACATACTCAAGAACAACTCGAGGACGCTGCGTTGAAACTGGTTGATTGCATGAAAAGTCAGAATTAAGTCGAGATAATGAAAAAATGAACTCTCTATTTTTTCGCGAAGAAGAATTGTGCCAAAGCTTAGTCTTCTTCTTCTTTGCGGAAGAAAAAATAGAATTATTTTATTTTTTTAAGCTATACAGAAATCGTTTTTAAAACAACAAGTTAGTTGTAATATGATATTTAACTAATATTACCCTTGTACTTGATTTTTAACTAATATTCACCATCTTTATCATAGTATTTATTATTTGGGACCGGTTGTGACGACTGGCTATTTTGATGGTGGAGTGAAATAGATGACCAAAAAGCGTGATGATTTCCAGGAGATAATTCGTAAAGATCAGGCGGAGAGGAAAAACAAAAGCTGGAGTGGCTCTTTTCTAGATTACCTTGAACTGGTTCGAGAAGATCCTGCAATTTACGCCCTTTCACACAGTCATATGTATCATGTCATCGAAGGCGAGGGGATCGTCCCTGCTGATGAAGCGGACGATAGTGCTAGAAGCTTAAAGTTGTGGGGAGATCACCCCCCTAGAGTCTATAATTTCTTTAAAGATGAATTTTTCGGTATTGAACCTGCCCTTGAAAAAGTTGTGCGGTATTTCCATGCGGCCTCTATGAAAGGCGAGGAAAGCCGTCAGGTCCTATACTTGATGGGCCCGGTTGGCGCCGGCAAGAGTTCAATTTCGGAGCAACTGAAAAGAAAGCTGACAGAAGCGCCGGCAATCTATGTCATCGATGGATGCCCAATTCGGGAAGAGCCGCTTCACTTAATTCCAAGACCCCTTCGTGAGCAATTCAATGAAATGTTGGATGTGACAATCGAAGGGGAATTGTGCCCTGTTTGCCGTCATCGTCTTGAGCATGAATTTGACGGTGGTTACGAAAAATTCCCAGTCACCACAATGACTTTCTCTCGTATGCATCGCCGGGGAATTGCGGTTGTGCCGCCAGTAGATCCCAATAATCAGGATACGTCAGTTCTTATAGGCTCTGAAGATATCTCGAAACTGGATAAATATTCAGAAGGGGATCCAAGAGTTCTTGATCTCAACGGCGCATTTAATGCGGGAAATAGAGGGATCGTAGAATTTATTGAAGTCTTTAAAAACGAAACTGAATATCTGCATTCGATAATTACAGCGACACAGGAAAAGTTTGTTCCAGCCCCAGGACGGCACGGAACTATTTATATGGATGGCATCATTTTAGCGCATTCCAATGAGACCGAATGGCGACGCTTTAAAGCGGATCATACGAACGAAGCGATCCTTGACCGGATCGTGACGGTGAAAGTTCCTTATAATTTACGATTGACTGAAGAGGTTATGATTTATGAGAAGATGCTGGGTCGGTCCGGATTTAAATCTCATATAGCACCGCATACTTTGGAAGTTGCAGCAATGTTTGCTGTGATGAGCCGTCTTGAAAAGTCGCCTAAATGCGATTTAATTACCAAAATGCGCCTCTATAACGGAGAAGATGTTCTGGAGAAAGGGCGCACCAAGAAAATTGATATTCAAGAGTTGCAAGAGGATGCAAAATTTGAGGGTATGAGCGGTATTTCTCCGCGCTTTATTATGAAGGCTATCGATACGGCCTTAACTGATAGTGCTGACGGAATAACGCCTATCCAGATCCGCGACGTGATGATCCGTAAAGTGAAGGAAATGGATTTTGCGGATGATGTTCGCAAACATTATCTGGAATTGCTGCAAGATATTATCCACAAGGCATATCTTGAGATTTTGGAAAAAGAGATCACTAAGGCATTCGTATATGCCTATGAAGAACAAGCCGAAACGCTTTTCCAAAATTATCTGGACCACGCAGAAGCTTATGTGAACAAAACTGCGGTTAAGGATAAAAATTCTCGCGACGAGATGCAACCCGATGAAAATTTCCTTAAAAACATTGAAGAGCAAATTGCGATAATTGGCTCGTCCGTCGATGGTTTCCGTCAAGAAGTGATCTCATACCTTTGGGCCGTTGGGCGCCGGGGTAAGAAAGTGAATTACAGTAGTTACGAGCCCTTAAAAGAAGCCATTGAAAAGAAATTGATGGAATCTGTAAGAGACATAAGCCGCATTATCACTAAAGCCCGAACACGAGACGAAGATCAGCAAGAAAAATTTGGGGCGCTTGTTCAAAATATGTTGGACCGTGGATATAACGAGTATTCCGCCGATATTGTTTTGAAATACGCTTCCAACCATCTTTGGAAAGATTAAGGAGTGGGCAATGGGTGCAGTATTTCGTCCCTATTCTCCCTCTGACAGTCTTCAATCTGATCGTAGTTCTGGGGATAGGCAACGACATCGCGAAAAACTAAGGAAGGCACTGAAAGAGAACATTGCCGATGTAATCTCCGAGCAATCCATCATTGGGCGGGGCGCGGATAGTATTGTCAAAGTGCCGATCCGAGGGATCAAGGAATTCCGATTTGTTTTTGGGCAGAATACGCCCAAAGTTGCCCAAGGGGATGGCAATAGCGAGCCGGGCCAGAAAGTCGGTAAAGTTCAAAAAGAAGGGCAGGCTGAGGGCGAGGGTGAAGCTGGGAATATGCCCGGTGAAGACTATTACGAAACCGAAGTCTCTTTAGAAGAACTTGTGGAAATTATGTTCGAAGATTTGGAACTCCCTGATCTGGAGAGTAAACCCCTTCGCTCAATTGAAGCAGAATACACTCATAAGCGAAGCGGGACTAAACGGGTTGGTATTCGGGCCCATCTTGATCGTAAGAAAACGGTCAAAAACCGTATAAAGCGGCGTTTTGCCAAAGAGAAATTTGAAGACAACGACTCCGGCGATGAGGACACCCCGCTTGGCGTAGAAAGCGTGCGGAAACGGTTTCCTTTCGATCAACGAGATTTTAGATATCACCGACATAAACCGGATATAAGGTACGAATCCAATGCCGTTGTGATTTGTATTATGGATACGTCCGGTTCCATGAATGTTATGAAAAAATACTTGGCGCGGTGTTTCTTTTTTCTTCTTTATCAATTTGTTCGACTGAAGTACCAGCAAACCGAATTGGTTTTTGTGGCACATGATACACAGGCTAAAGAGGTCAGCGAGGATGACTTTTTCCACCGAGGCGAATCCGGGGGTACTATGATTTCATCCGGCTATCAAAAAGCGCTTGATATAATACATGATCGGTTCGATCCATCTCTATGGAATGTTTACGCTTTTCATTGCTCGGACGGCGATAATTTTCAAGAAGATATTCCAAAAACCCTTGCCTTGACGAAAGAGCTTTGTGCCGCTTGTAACCTGTTCGGTTATGGAGAGATTAAGCCCACAGGTGGGGTTTCTTGGGGGACGCCAATGCTTAAACATTTCGATGATATTTCAGAGAAAAATTTTACAACACTAGGGATATCATCCAAGTCAGATATCTGGCCGAAATTTAAAGCATTTCTGTCGCGGGATCGGCAAAAAGCTGAAAGTACATTCAACATATTTGATCCAACCAGTTAGTGGAGGACTAAAATGGGTCGGAGTTATGACGTAAAAGAATTGCAAAAATGGGAAGCCAAAATTTTTGAAAAAGTTCAAGAGTTTGGCCTCAATTGTTATCCGCAGGAATTTGAAATCTGTGATCATGTGCAGATGCTGAGCATGATGACATATCATGGTATGCCATCCCATTATCCCCATTGGTCTTTTGGGAAATCGTTTGAGCGAACGAAAACCTTCTATGATCACGGAATTCAGGGAATTCCCTATGAAATGGTCATCAACAGTAATCCTAGTATTGCTGGGTTAATGCGCGATAATTCGCTTTGTTTGCAAATTCTGACAATGGCCCATGTTTACGGTCATAATGATTTTTTCAAAAACAATTTTACCTTTCGTCATACTCAGGCTGATTTGGTTGTCGCACGTTTTAAATCACACGCAGATCGAATTCGGGGATATGCAGAAGACCCGTCCATCGGGCAAGACGCCATCGAAAGAATTCTGGACGCGGCCCATGCGCTTTCATTCCAATGTCATCGAAATCAGGCTATTAAACGTCTTGATCGATCCGAGCAGATAGATCGGGCAATTTCCAAAAATGAGGTGGCGGAAAAAGAACGGAATTATACTGGTACGAAAACAACAGAAGAGGCCCCTGATTTATTTAAAATTCCGTTAGAACCAGACGCCAATATTTTGTTGTTCATTCGAGACCATAATGCGCGTCTTGCCGAATGGGAAAAGGACATACTGAGCATTGTTCATGAGGAAGCCTTGTATTTTCAGCCGCAAATGGAAACCAAGATCATTAATGAAGGCTGGGCTTGTTACTGGCATCGGGAAATTATGAACAGCCTTGATCTACCGTCGGATATTCATATGGAATTCCTTGTCAGGCATAATCAAGTTGTTCGGCCTATTCCAGGTGATCTTAATCCCTATCATATCGGTTTGGCACTTTGGGATCGCATTGAAGAATTGGAGATTGGACGTGCGCGGAACCACAATGAAGATCAGCAGCGATCGGATACAAGAGAAGCGTTGTTTGAAATTCGCGAGGTAGATCGAGACAGCTCATTTATTCGCCGTTTCATGGACCGGGAAACGATGGAGAAGTTGGATCTTTTCGAGGCCGCACCAGAACATCAAGATTGGGTAATCTCTAAAATATCTGATGATGAGAATTGGAAAGCTATACGGAATTTGTTAGTGGACTCTGTCGGTTTATCTTCTATTCCCATTATCGAAATAGAAGATTGCAACGCGCATGGCAGTCAAACTTTGCAGATGAGACATGAATTTGACGGTAGAGAGTTGGAGGCAAATTACGCCGAAAAAACTCTTGAACATGTCTACACTCTTTGGGGTCGGAAAGTTGTTTTGGAGACAACGATGAACAATAATAAAACGCGCTATAGTTTTGATAATTCAGGATTATCCATTACGGCAGACCTCATAGACAGTATGTATCCAGCATTTGACTATCCCTAATAGTCGCTGCAATTTAGATTTTATCCCACTTATCGTTAACGTGCTCCTTATTGCAATGGCGGGCATTGCCTAGCGAGTGTCGTCGTCCCGATAGCTCCCCTTTTGTTGTTCCATTATTAATTTATTGCGTGGGCTAGCCATCAGCGCTGGTTCCAGTTTATAACGCAAGCGATTTTTATCTGCTCCGCTGGCAGCATTCAAGGACGACAATTATGACCGAGTATCCGGAACTTCCATTATACATTAACGGTGAGTATGTGCCTGCCCTGACAGGTGAGCTCTTCGATAAATGTAATCCGGCTACGGGGAAAATAATGTGTCGCGTTCACAGAGCGGGAGAGCAGGATGTCAATCTTGCTGTGTCTACTGCTCAAGCTGCTTTTGAGGGCTGGGCGAGCCTGCCGGGCCTTGAGCGGGGACGTGTTCTGCTGCGAGCAGCCAATATCATGCGAGAACGTAGAGATGAGCTGGCGGCAATTGAAGTCCGTGATACAGGAAAGCCAATTTCAGAAACCCCGTATGCGGATGTGGATAGCGCCATTGATGCGTTGGAATATTTTGGTGGTTTGGCTGCAGATATCAAAGGCGAGCATCTAGATTTAGGGGAAGGGGCTTTCGCCTATACTATTCGGGAGCCTCTTGGTGTGTGCGCGGGGATTGGTGCGTGGAACTACCCATTGCAAATAGCCGCGTGGAAGTCTGCGCCGGCTCTTGCTGCAGGCAATTGTATGGTTTTTAAACCATCAGAACAAACGCCAAGTAACACGCTGGAGCTTGCTGAAATTTATAAAGAGGCTGGTTTGCCCGATGGTGTTTTTAATGTCATTCACGGAATGGGTGAAACAGGCCATCTGCTGGCAACTCACCCAACTGTGGCAAAAGTCTCCTTTACCGGATCTGTTCCCACGGGGAAAAATGTTCTTAAAGATGCGGCGGAAAGTGTGAAGCATGTGACGATGGAGCTGGGGGGGAAATCACCTCTGATCATATTCAGCGATGCTCAAATTTATAATGCTGTATCTGCTGCAATGAACGCCAATTTTTACAGCCAAGGCGAGGTTTGCTCCAACGGAACGCGCGTATTTGTCCATGAGGATCTTTATGACGATTTCATAAACTTGCTGAAAGTTAGAACAGAAGCCATGGTGATTGGTGATCCTATGGAGTCGGAAACGCAAGTTGGCGCTATGATCAATACGGATCATATGGCGAAGGTTCAGGAATATATTCGCTTAGGGATAGAAGAAGGGGCCTATCTTGTCACGGGCGGTGAGAAAATTATTGTGCCGGGACTGGAAGAGGGTAATTTCTTGTCTCCTGCCGTTTTCTCAAATTGTCAGGACGATATGCGTATTTGCCGGGAAGAAATTTTTGGCCCTGTCATGTCAGTGTTAAGTTTTAAAGATGAAGATGAAGTGATCACGCGGGCAAACGAGACCGATTTTGGGTTGGCTGCAGGTGTGTTTACGCAAAATTTATCCATGGCCCATCGTGTTGTTCGAAAATTAAAAGCGGGAAGCTGTTGGATCAATAATTACAATTTGACGCCTGCCGGTGTTCCTTTCGGTGGATCAAAGCAGTCTGGAATTGGGCGTGAGAATTGCGCAGAAACGCTAAAGCATTTTACGGAACTGAAAAGCGTCTATGTGGAACTTGGCGACGTAGAATGTGACTACTAAGGCTAAATTGAACGCTCCTGCATAGAAGCTATGCAGGAGCAGCAATTGACAGCCATTAGAAAAACTTGTCTCTTTTCGGACCATAAATAAAAAGAATAAGCCCGAAAGAGACGCCTAATGGAAGTTTGGATCCCGATTACAATCTGTGCTGCTTTCTTCCAAAATGTAAGGACAGCTCTTCAGAAACATCTAAAAGGTCGCCTTAGTACGGGCGGTGCAACTTATGTCCGGTTTTTCTATGGCTTGCCTTTTGTTCTCCTTTACGTAGTCAGCCTAAATGAGTTTGGTGGCTTTCCAGTCCCGGCTTTGAATGAAGAATTTGCAGCTTACGTTGTCGTCGGGGGATTGGCACAAATTCTGGCAACGGCCTTACTTATTCTTTTGTTTAGCCTTCGGAATTTCGCGATTGGAACCACTTATTCAAAAACCGAAACTGTGCAAGCTGCGATTTTTGGTATCGTCCTTTTAGGCGATAGCCTTAGCAGTTCAGCAATTTTAGCAATCGCCATCAGTTTGACTGGAATAATGCTTATTTCTGCCTCTGGCGGGAAGATAACAGTGAAAGATATATTGCTCGGCTGGACTGGGAAATCTGCGCTTTACGGGCTGTTGTCAGGCGGATTGTTTGGGGTGTCTGCTGTCGCATACAGGGCGGCAGCCTTATCCTTGGGCGGGGAGGGGGTTGTTATGCAAGCCGCTGTCGCGCTGATTTGCGTGATATCGTTTCAAACTCTGATCATGTCGGTTTATTTGAAAATATTCGAGCCAGGCCAAATACTGTCTGTCCTTAAAGCGTGGAAAGTGGCTATCTGGGTCGGAGTGACCAGTATGTTGGGATCTGTAGGCTGGTTTACTGCTATGGCAATGCAAAATGCTTCTTACGTACGGGCAGTCGGACAAATAGAGTTGGTGTTTACATTTTTGATTTCATATTTTTATTTTAAAGAGAAAACAAATAAAATTGAAGCGGCTGGAATTTCTCTCGTTATGGCGGGAATATTTGTGATGGTTCTTCTCTAGAAATATGAGTTTTCTGCGGTTTAGGTAGCTATAATGTTACGGTTTTCTGTGGATAAATTGTGGATTTTTCTTTACTCATTTTTGTAACCCTATAAAGTGCCGATAAATGTTTATATCAAACAAGTATTGGAGAAGCTGTTGGCTACAAAAGTAACACCGATTGAAATGATCGAGAAACTGATCAGTTTTGATACTGTCTCCAGAAACTCTAACCTCGATTTAATTAATTATGTTGCTGATTATCTAGCTGAATACGGCGTTCAATCTCAAAAGATTTTCAATGACGATGGCTCGAAAGCCAATCTGTTCGCAACCGTTGGCCCAGACATCGATGGCGGTATTGTTTTATCTGGTCATACAGATGTGGTCCCGGTAGATGGACAGCCTTGGGACACAGATCCTTTTACGGTTGTTGAAAAGGACGGAAAGCTTTTTGGGCGCGGTACGTCCGATATGAAAAGTTTTTCTGCGATCGCTCTGGCCCTTGTTCCGGAAATGATTGAAAAAGGTATTAAAAAACCTATCCATTTTGCTCTGTCCTACGACGAAGAAATCGGCTGCTTGGGCTCCCCTCGTATGATCGAGGAAATGGTGACAAAAGGGATGAAGCCACGTGCTGTTATTGTCGGTGAGCCAACAATGATGGAAATTGTGACGGCTCATAAAGGAATTAAGGGGCTTCGGACCAAAGTGACGGGCCGTGAAGCTCATTCCAGTTTAGTAGAAGATGGCGTTAGTGCTGTTATGACAGCAACACGTTTGGTGAATTTTATTGCCGATATGATGGCAGAAAATAAAGCCAAGACGGGCCCAATTAATGCTTATGCGCCATCTCCCGGATATACAACACTTCATGTCGGCGTGATAAATGGCGGCACGGCTATGAATATTATTTCCAGAGAATGTGAATTTACATGGGACATTCGGTACGTTTCTGAAGACAATCCGCAAGATTTTATCGACCGATTTAATCATTACTGCGAGACTGAAATTCTACCTGCAATGCAGGCAATAGCACCCGAATGCAGTATTCAGACAGAAATTATTTCAACAACATCGGCACTGGGTCCAGAGGTGAATGGCGAAGCAGAAATGTTGTGTAAGGCGTTGACGGGAAAGAATGATACCTTGTCAGTCTCCTATGCGGCAGAAGCTGGACAGTTCCAGGATGCAGGGTTTTCAACTGTAATTTGCGGGCCAGGATCCATTGGTATTGCGCATCAACCAAATGAATATATTGAGCTTGAACAAGTGAAATTATCCGAAAAATTCATTCGGAAGTTGATTGTGGATTTGGCAAAATAAGCGTTAGAGCTGTACGCATAGACAGGCCTAATTCTATCGTTTAATGTCACGTTCACTACTACCCCAATCCGGGAGAGATTGGGAGTAAACGGTAATCCTTTAAAGTGGGATTACCAATATTTACTAAGTTATTAAAGTACACAGGGAGATATCAATGAAATTGCGTCATGGCTTAATGGTTGCCGCCGCTGCTGCTGCAATAGCAGTCGCTGCACCAGTAGTAAAAGCGGAAACGTTTAAATATGCTTTCCAAGGGAATCTAAGTTCTCTAGATCCACACTCTTTGAATGAAACATTTCTTCTTGTTTCTTTGGGCAATATCTATGAAGGCTTGTCGATCTATGATGACAACTTAGGTATTCAGCCTGGGCTTGCAGAATCTTGGGAAACAATTGAACCTACAAAATGGAAATTTAACCTGCGTAAAGGCGTTAAATTCCACAATGGAAATGATTTTACAGCACAAGACGTTGTCTTCTCATGGCAGCGTGCTTTAAGTGAAGGATCAGACCAAAAGGTTCGAGCGTCCAAAATTAAAGCGATTGAAGTCATCGATGATCATACAATCATCATCGAAACTCCTGCGCCAAATCCAATTCTGACGAGTGATCTTGTCTTTGTTTATATTATGGACAAAGAATGGTCAGAGAAGAATAAAACAGCAAGTGCAACAAGCGCTTCTGCCGATAACACTGGTAACTATGCCAACCTCCATTCAAATGGCACAGGCCCATTTAAAGTTGTTGATCACAAAGCAGACGTGAAAACAACTTTTGATCGGAACCCAGCTTATTGGAGCAAAATCAAATCAAACGTAACAAAAGTCGAATTCACACCGATTAAAGAAGCCGCGACACGTGTTGCTGCTCTTATTTCTGGTGAGCTTGATCTTGTCTATCCAATTCCAGTTCAAGATTGGAAGCGTTTGGACGAAGCTGAAGGCGTAAAAGCCCTTGCAGGTCCTGAAGCACGGACGATCTTCCTTGGTATGGATCAATCCCGTGATGAGCTTCTATATTCAAACATTAAAGGTAAAAATCCTTTCAAGGACATCCGTGTTCGTCAGGCTTTTGCCCATGCGTTGAATTTGGAAGCGATCAAGAAAAAAGTTATGCGCGGTGCGGCAACTCCTACTGGTTTGATGGTTGCGCCACAAATCAACGGTTTTGTAGAAGAATTGAACACACCTTATGCATATGATCCTGCTAAATCAAAAGCACTGCTTGTAGAAGCTGGATATCCAGATGGCTTTGAAGTCACTATGGATTGCCCAAATAATCGTTATGTAAATGACGAAAAAATCTGTCAGGCTGCTGTCTCAATGCTTGCTAAAGTTGGCGTGAAGGTAAGTCTTCTAGCTCAACCTAAATCAAAGTATTTTGGTAAAGTACTTTCTTCAGGTGGGTTCGATACAAGCTTCTATCTCCTAGGCTGGACTCCGGGCACTATGGACAGTGAGAATGTTCTTTCATCCTTGCTTTCTTGCCAGAATAAAGAAACCAAAACTGGTCTCTTTAATCTCGGAAACTACTGTAATCCTAAAGTTGATGAGCTAACAAAGAAGGTTGGCTCTGAAACTGATCAGGTAAAACGGAATGCCATGATCAAGGAAATTTTCCAGACAGTTAAAGACGAATATGGTTACCTTCCTTTACATCAGCAGCCTCTTTCTTGGGGTGTTAGCGATCGTGTGACGGTTAGCCAGCGCGCTGATAACGGTTTGGATTTCCGTTATGTAGTCGTCAACAAATAAGACGATAAATTTAGGGCCTACACTAGATGTAGGCCCTTTTTCTTTTATTATATTTAAAAAAAATATTTGGCATGGTTTCATTTTTATTTAAGCGACTATTGCAATCAGTCATCGTGATGTTCACGGTGGGGCTGATAGCGTTTTCAATGTTTCGTTTTGTCGGCGATCCTATCAACAATATGGTTGGTCAGGATACGTCAGAGCAGGAACGGATTGAGCTTCGGGAAAGGTTGGGCTTAGATGACCCATTTCTCGTACAATTTGGACGCTTTGCTCTTAATGCGGTGCAAGGTGATTTCGGCATGTCCTATAAATATCGGGTGCCGGTAAGCGGAATGATTTTTGAGAGAATGCCAGCAACTTTGGAACTTTCCTTCGTTGCCGCTATCCTGTCTTTAGCTCTGGGAATACCGTTAGGTGTTTATACCGCTCTAAAGCGCAATAGCTTTCTTTCTAAACTGATCATGACCACCTCGCTAGTCGGTGTCTCGCTACCAACGTTCCTGACAGGGATTTTACTTATCCTGTTCTTTGGTGTCGTCTTACGCTGGTTGCCAACATTTGGTCGCGGGGACGTTGTTGAATTTAGTGCATGGAGCACTGGATTTTTGACGGTGTCCGGATTGAAATCTTTGATATTACCCTCCATAACGCTCGCATTATTTCAGATGACTTTGATTATGCGCCTCGTTCGCGCAGAAATGCTGGAAGTGTTACGGACAGATTTTGTAAAATTTGCTAAGGCAAGAGGACTTCCTAATCGCCTTGTTAATTTTAAGCACGCGTTGAAAAATACCCTGGTGCCGGTGATTACGATTACAGGTCTGCAATTGGGATCTTTGATTGCATTTGCCATTATTACCGAAAGCGTATTCCAGTGGCCGGGTATGGGGCTTCTTTTCATTCAGGCAATTGCTGACGTGGATATTCCCATTATGGCAGCCTATCTGGTGCTTATCGCCTTCTTCTTCGTTTTGATCAACATGATCGTTGATATTCTTTACTATGCCGTTGATCCAAGACTTCGGGCTGATAACGAGTAAGTTATATGGAAAATTCTGTAGAAAAATCCCGTATTGCACGGCTTTTAGATAATGACGTTTGGCATAGCTATATACGCAGCCCCGTTGCTATCATTTCATCGATTGTAACTCTGATTGCTATTTTTGGGGCTCTGTTCGCACCTTTTCTTGCACCAAACGATCCGTTTGATATGGTTGCCATTGATATTATGGACTCCAGCCTTCCGCCTGCTTGGCAATTAGACGGCGATCCACGGTTCCTACTTGGAACTGATGATCAAGGCCGAGGCATTCTTTCAACCATTATGTATGGCGCTAGAATTTCTCTTTTTGTTGGTTTTGCATCGGTCATTTTTTCAATGGTTGTTGGCATTACCTTAGGTCTGATTAGTGGGTATGTTGGCGGGCGCGTTGATGCTTTTATCATGCGGATTGCGGACATTCAGTTGTCCTTTCCGGCGATTTTGATAGCACTTTTGCTTGACGGCGTGGCGCGAGGTATCGTTCCAAAGGAACTTCACGAAGATGTAACGATTTATGTTCTCGTCTTTGCTATTGGTATCTCTGGTTGGGTTCAATATGCAAGAACCGTTCGTGGCTCGACCCTTGTTGAGAAGAACAAGGAATATGTTCAGGCGGCCCGTGTCATTGGTATTCGCCGCGGAACTATTTTAAGACGCCATATTCTGCCTAATGTCATGGGCCCTGTGATGGTTATTGCGACGATCCATTTGGCAATTGCAATCATTACAGAAGCGACTTTGTCATTTTTGGGTGTGGGCGTGCCACCAACAACCCCATCCCTTGGAACTCTTATTCGTATTGGTAATGAATATTTGTTCTCCGGTGAATGGTGGATCACAATTTTCCCAGGTGCAGCATTGGTAATTCTTGTACTTGCAGTGAATTTGCTAGGCGACTGGCTTCGTGATGCACTAAATCCGAAATTGCGCTAAGGGAATAAAAATGGAACTTTTAGATATAAAAAATCTTCAGATTGAATTCCCCAGCCGCAGGGGAACAGTCGTTGCTGTTAAAGGCGTCAACCTCACGGTTCGTCCCGGCGAGGTTTTAGGCGTTGTTGGCGAGTCTGGTGCTGGTAAATCCACCATCGGAAATGCAGTTATTGGACTTCTTGATCCTCCAGGGCATATGTCCGGCGGTGAGGTGTTTTTGAAGGGGGAGAAAATCAATGATTTGCCCGCTGAGGAAAAACGGAAGATCCGGGGCCGCCGTATTGGGATGATCTTTCAGGATCCACTGACTTCACTGGACCCATTGCAGACGATCGAACAACAGTTAGTGGAAACCATCGAGCTTCACCTGAAACTTGGTGCAAAAAAATCTCGGGAACGGGCAGTTGATCTGCTCACTCAAGTGGGTATTCCAGACCCGGAAATTCGTATTGGCAACTACCCCCATCAATTCTCTGGCGGTATGCGCCAACGGGTGGTTATTGCACTGGCGCTTTGTGCTGAACCAGAAGTCATTATCGCGGATGAGCCAACAACGGCTCTTGATGTGTCTATTCAGGCGCAAATTTTGGAATTGATGCGTAAGCTCTGCCGCGAGAAGCAAGTTGGCATGCTGATTATTACCCATGATATGGGGGTGATTGCGGAAATTACGGATCGCGTCGCAGTGATGTATCAAGGCAATTTGGTGGAAGAGGGGACTACTCAGAAAATTTTGGGAGACCCTGATCATCCTTATACAAAAAGTCTGATTAGTGCTGTACCACGGCCTGATGTCCGGCTTAAACGTTTTCCAATGGTTGATTATATCGAGAAAGAAGAAGATCGTAAAATGCTTCTTGATATCTCTACTCACTGGTTGGGGCAGGGACGTGAATTTGATAAAATTGAAGGACCTTTGATTTCGATTAAAGATCTGGTGATGACTTTTATCACCAAACCAGCTTTTTTGAAGAAAAATCAACAAAAGTTCAATGCTGTTGATGGGGTCTCTTTTGATATTAAACAGGGCGAGGTTTTTGGTGTCGTTGGTGAAAGTGGCAGTGGTAAATCGACTGTTGCGCGGATGATTTCTGGGCTTTATAAGCCCGCAGCCGGATCTATTACTTTTGGGGACACTGATTTAACGAAAATCGGCTCCGAAAAGGAGATGGATGTTTTCCGCAGACAAATGCAGATGATTTTCCAAGATCCATTTTCGTCGTTAAATGGCCGTATGCGCGTCATGGATATTGTGGCGGAACCTATCCGGTTTCATAAATTGGCCTCTTCTAATCGTGAAGTTGAGACTATCGTTATGGACCTTCTGGATCATGTCGGATTAGGACGCCAGGCTGCCGTTCGTTTCCCACATGAGTTCTCTGGCGGGCAAAGACAGCGTATTTCTATCGCGCGGGCCTTGGCGACACGTCCAAGGTTCTTG
This sequence comes from Sneathiella sp., assembly GCA_036960695.1. Classification (GTDB taxonomy): domain Bacteria; phylum Pseudomonadota; class Alphaproteobacteria; order Sneathiellales; family Sneathiellaceae; genus Sneathiella. Next base: position 25,162 of record JBALXM010000008.1, on the reverse strand, counting down.
ATCTGTGATGAGCCAACGTCTGCACTTGATGTGTCCATTCAAGCTCAAATCTTGAACTTGCTTAAAGATCTTCAAGAAGAACTTGGCCTAACTATGCTGTTTATCAGTCATGACTTACCTGTAATTCGCCAAATGTGCGATCGAGTTGGCGTTATGAAAATGGGTAAACTTGTAGAAGTCGCGGAAACAGAGGCATTGTTTACAAATCCTCAAGCGCCTTACACACAAGAGCTACTATCCCTGATGCCTCGGCTTGATAAGCTTTCTCATGAAGGGCTAGACGTCGAAAAATCATAAATTTCAAGTCTGTTGAAATATCGATAAAGGGGCTTCGGCCCCTTTTTTTTGCCCATATTCCGTGCTTAAACTATGCTCAAATCGTGAGTTGCGAAGTAGGGAACATTCAAGTGGCTAAGAAATTCGTCGGCATTCTATGCCTTCTGCCTTCTTTGGGATGTTTAAATATAGCATCAGCGCAACATCGACTGCCGGCATTGAGAGATCACCGAGTGATTTTCCCGTAATTCCGCGATGTTTTTATGGAACGTCAGTGGATGAGGTTTTCAAGCAGCCCGATAGAGGCTGCCGGGAATAAAGGGCGTTAGACAAACACACAGAGGGGTGGTCGGGAAGAGAGAGTGCAGGCGGCAGCAAAGGAGCTTGGCATGTGGTAAAATACATTACGAAGGGCACTCGGGCCGCCACCGCCAGATTTTAAGGCAGCGGCCCGGAAGTTGAGCATCTCAGAGCATCGTTTAGGCGCGCTGTTAGGACCTCGATAATCCTTTGAGGGCTTTAAGGGTTACAGTTGTTCCCCTATCCCAAATCATTTTCTTCCAGTCGTCTGCATCGCAATAAAAGGCGTCGCGCATGTCTTTTTTGATGCTTTGCCCAAGGTCGCTTTTCACATCACCGTTAATATATAACCAGTTATCAGCACGAACGGCTTGGAGTATATTGCGAAGGGGGAGGGTCCCATATTCAATGGCAACACAGGTATGTGTGGCTTTTGGAGCCATATCACAAACACCCCCATCAATAGTACCTTCAACTATAGCAGATGAAGAGGTTCCCGCGGCAGGGGAGGTAATCTCTCCGTCATACCATTCCATCGCACGGGGAACTCCCGCTTCATTGCCCAAATAAATTATTTCGCCATAACCATACGGTCCAAGTCCAGTATGAATATCCAGCGTCGCTAAGTTTAATGTCTCCGATGCATGTTCCTTGACGACTTCTCGTAATGTCAGATTTGTCCAGGACGCCTCCGTACCCCCATAAAATACGCCATCTTTCTTTATATGCTGACCGCCAGTGACGGCCGCTTGATAGGTCGGCATTCCTCGCTCACTAATGTAATCCTCTATCGCGGTGTCGGCCGCAGCATGAGCGGGGCCATTCCAGTCGCTTGGGATAATCCAGTCATGGACTTCCCGATAGGCCGGGTTATCTGGCAGTTTCTTTGAAAAGTCGCGGAAATTTCGATTTAAGTCGATATTGTCTTCGTTTACCCGGCGAATATGAGAAAAACCATAAGGATTAATGGCGTGGATCAGCAAAACGGCTGTGTCACTTGGAAGGGCGCTAAAGTAATTTTCCCGAAGCATACCGACTTGCAAGCCTGAGCCACAAAACCCCTCCCCGCCATGGGTAGCGGAGCTGATAATCAGGATGTTTTTGGCATCAAGTGGCCCGATCCGCGCAACATCCATGAATAGATCTTCTCCCAACGCCCCTTTCGCACGATCATTCAAGTGGCTTTGTACTGTAAGAGACCGTTCCTCGCAGGCTTTTAAGAACTTTGAACGGGCCTCTTGATAGGTAGCGGAGAAAAAATCTGAAACTGTCATGATGTTGGTACTCCCAAATTTATAGTTATCTTGTTTTATATCAAACAGATGGGTGAAATCTATTTTTTTTGGACAAAATAGTAATTAAGCGTACTATTTCAAACTCAAACACGTAAAGGTAAGCCAATACCAAATAAAAATTAGGCAGGGAAGCAGGACTATGCAGCAAGGTGACTACATCATTTACGGTTCTGAATATTCTCCCTTTTCAGTCAAGGTTCGCTCCTATTTCAGGTATAAGAAAATTGCCCATGAGTGGCGGCCAAGAACTGCGGAAAATATGGCTCATTTTATGGAGCATGCAAAACTCCCTCTTGTCCCCCTTGTTATTGGGGCCGACGGGTCGACCCTGCAAGATAGCACCCCTATTCTGGAGAAAATGGAGATACTCTATCCCGAAAATTCCATTTCGCCGCCCAGTCCAGAGACTTCATTTGTCTCCTTCATGTTGGAAGAATATGGCGATGAGTGGGTGAATAAACCCATGTTTCATTACCGTTGGTGGCGGCCTGTGGATCAGGAACATATGGCTAAGTCTTTAGCGGCGACTATGAAACCGAAAGTAAGTCAAACAGAGCAAGACGCGTTAGCCGCACAACTAAGGGCGCGAATGGTCCCGCGGTTGAGTTTTGTTGGATCGACGGAGCAAAATAAAGCCGTCATCGAAAAATCGTTGGATCAGTTGCTGGTGTTGCTAGAAGCTCACTTATCCGACCGTCTCTACATCTTCGGTGGGCGACCATCTTTTGCAGATTTCGGTCTTTTTGGTCAACTTTATGGCTGCACACAACAACCAACGTCTTTAAAGATTATGAAATTATACCCAGCCGTAATGGGGTGGATTGATCGAATGCATCATCCCAAAAATGAAGGCGATTGGGAGAGTTGGGAGAATGTGGCCGCTACCTTAAGCCCGATATTGAAGACGCAGTTGAGCGATCTTTATCTGCCGTGGGCAGCGGCCAATGGCTTGGCGCTTGTTGAAGCGAGACCCACCTTCACCGTTACGTTAAACGGGGTCGATTTTACCCAAGATACCGTAAAATATGCTGGGCGCTCATTTCAAGCGCTCAAAACTCGTTTTGCTTCTATTGAGCACAGAAGTCCGTTGGAGGAGCTTTTATTAGGCGCCGACTGCATGAAGCTCCTAATCAGTGAAAGCTGGTAGACTTTCTTATAAAAGATCTTGAATCCATTAATAAATTGAAAATATTGAGCAGATTCAACTTGTATGATCGCGCCTGCCTAGGTGCATTTATCGCAGTTTTTAGTGCAGGAATTTGAGAGTGTCGAGGCAGACTGAGTTTGATGCGAGGCGCTTCAAACGTAAGACTAGAGTCTTTAGGGGGCTCTAGATATCAATTGCCTCTCTAATTTTCGCGGCAAGTTCTTTTTTGCGAAAAGGTTTATTTAAAAGAAGCGCGGTCTCTCCTATTTCTGGGTGGGAATCCAGCGCATTTTGCGTGTAGCCTGACATGAATAAGACGCTAAGATTTGGTTTCTCCTGTCTGGCTTTTTGTGCAACTTCAGGCCCGCGAAGGCCGCCAGGTAGAACAACATCAGATAAAAGAAGGTCAATATTTTCTACGGTTCTAATGACTTCCAACGCTGACTGACCATCATGCGCTTGGACAACATTATATCCGAGGCTCTTTAATTGTAGGACAGTCAGTTCTCTCACATCTGGATCGTCTTCCAGAACGAGAATAGTTTCGGTTCCCGTTACTGGTTTTTGCTCGTCCATCTCAATTACTTTCTCTTTTTCTTCATTCAACGCACGAGGAAGGAACATTTTGACACTCGTGCCAACACCTTCTTCACTATATAAGCTAATATGACCGCCAGACTGCTTGACGAAGCCGTAAATCATACTGAGGCCGAGGCCTGTACCCTCACCGATTGGTTTCGTTGTGAAAAAGGGCTCAAACACGCGATCAAGGATTTCCCGCGACATACCGCATCCATTATCAGATACGGAAAGCATGACATAGTTGCCGGGTACGGCATCATCTTGATTGCTCGTATCACCTTCTTCGACAATGGCATTAGAAATTTCAACTATAAGCCGACTGGACCGCGCATTCGAGGCAAGGAGTGCGTCACGGGAATTAATGGCGAGGTTTAAAATAGCGTTTTCCAGCTGCCCTTGGTCAATTTCGCACATCCAAAGGTTTTCTTCATAATCGGTAATAACTTCGATCGCCTCACCCAGTACACGCTTTAACATGTCGGCCATGTTATCAACAAGCTCAGTCACATCCGTCACGGTAGGGTTGAGCATTTGCTTGCGAGAGAAAGCGAGAAGACGACGGGTAAGTTCTGCGCCGCGGGTTGCTGCTGAAATCAGAGTGGTAAGATACTGCTGTTCCACAGCATTAGGAGGAAATCTTTCCTCAAGAAGCTCAGCATTCCCTAAAACAACGGCAAGGAGGTTATTAAAATCGTGAGCGACACCACCTGTCAACTCGCCAACAGCTCGCATTTTCTCGGACTGGCGAAGCTGTTCTTCACTTTTCGCCAAGGCATTTTCCGAAGATTTTCGCTGGGAAATATCTTCCATACTTGTGCCGATGAACTGTTGACCTTCCCGTTCCAATAGATGATAGGAAATTTGTACGGGGACTAAGTGTCCATCTTTATGGATGACTTCTTTTTCAAAAGGAAGTGTGACACTTTTCTCTTTTAATTGTTGGATCTTGAAATTTTGCTGTTCATGTTGCTCTTGCGGCGTTAAATCCCAAAAAGACATGATCGAGAGCTCTTCAGCTGTATAATCGATGATCTTAGCATAAGACGGATTAACGTCGATAAACTGACCATCGATGTGATTAAGCGCAAGCCCCATTGGTGATTGCTCAAAGAGCATTCGATTGAATTGTTCGCTTTCTCGCAATGCAAGGAAGGAACTTTCAATATTCTTCCGCATAAGGTTGATAGCTGAAACCACATCATCTAATTCGTCAGAGCTCTCCTGATTGCGATTCCGAGATAGTTGAAGTGGTGGCTGGTTACTTTCCAGTTTAATATTACGGGCAAAATTGGATAAAGAAAGAAGATGCCTGGAGATTTGATACTGGAACACAATGAGGAAGAAACCAGCAATCAAAAAGATAACAACGGCATTACTTGCCAAAATAATAACGGCTTTCGCCTGTAAGCTTTCGTAAATCTGATTTAGACCAGCAACGACTGTTAAACTTCCCAATTCAAACAGTTGACCATTGCTCGCCAATGTAAGGGGGAAGGTTGCCGAAAGCGTTTTTTCAGACCGGATGACGCCAGAGCGCCATCGCGTTTGTTCATTGTCGGAGATTGAGACAAATTCAATATTTGTCGCATTTATCAAGCTTTCCAGATGAAGCAGAATTTGTTCTTCATCCAGGACCCAGACGTTATGGGTTAGGTTGGGAAGGCGTGTTTCGCGGATATCATCAAATCCAGCTTGAATTTCATCAAGATAATCTCTGTAGTCAATATACAGTTGGATACCGGTACTCAATAGAGTGACGATGAAGCTAAAGCCGACAATTGAGAGTATGAGCCGTCTGGCAACCGTCATTCCCGTAATACCTATCAAACAAACTAAATAATGTTGCTAATTACAAGTTTAGCAAAAAGAAAAGCAGTGAATTAAGTGTACGATAATAGTATTAATAAACAACATGTACAAATGCCAATGTACAAAAAAGTCATTTTTAATTACACAAAAAGCTAATTATTATTTTACTCCGGCACAACTAAAATCAATTGCGGTGAATTAAAAGCCTGTGATATGACAGCGAAAATTGTTTTGGTTCGAACAATTAAATAGAATTAAACCGGAGAAATATTCCTCATGAATATGACTGAAAATTTGCGCATTGATACTGCTTTGGGCTGGGGAAAAGCAGTTTTTCCGGGAATTCTAGCGTGCTTAACTATTGCTATGGCCGCGACTTTTTTAAGCGAACATTACGGCGGACCAGTTATGTTGTTTGCCCTTCTTTTGGGGATGGCCTTTCATTTCTTGGCGGAAGAGGGGCGCTGCGTTCGGGGGATCGAACTTGCCTCAAAATCCATTTTGCGGGTCGGTGTCGCGCTGTTAGGCGTTCGCATTACATTTGACCAGATTGCAGGTCTTGGTGAGGTTACAATTTTCGGCGTTATCGCTGCGATCATTCTGACTATTATTTTCGGCTGGATCGTGGCTCGTCTTCTTGGATTAAAGAAGACACAAGGGTTACTGTCAGGGGGAGCCGTAGCAATTTGCGGGGCGTCAGCGGCCCTTGCTTTATCTGCTGTCATGCCAAAGACCAAGGATTCTGAACAAAATACGATCGTAACGGTTGTTGCGGTAACAACATTAAGCACGATCGCCATGGTGATTTACCCATTGATAACTCAACAGTTTGATATGTCTGCAATAGATTCCGGTATTTTTCTGGGGGGAACTATTCACGATGTGGCGCAAGTCGTTGGTGCGGGATATAGTATATCCGATGAAACAGGCGATATCAGTACGGTTGTAAAACTGCTTCGTGTTACAATGCTTGTTCCTATTGTCTTGGTGTTCAGCCTTATGTTTAGTGCGCGCCGCCGCGAAGATGGGGAAAGTGGTGTCGGCGGCATATTGCCTCCCTTGTTTTTAGTGATGTTCATCCTTTTTGTTGTTCTCAATAGCTATGGCGTTATGCCAGAAATGGTGACAACTAACTTAACCGATCTGTCTAGAGTTTGTCTTGTCACTGCTATTGCAGGTCTTGGAATGAAAACTTCCTTAAAAGAGCTCGCTCATGTGGGGTGGCCAATTGTGATTTTGGTGGTCGCTGAAACAGCCTTCATTGCAGTCTTTATATTCGCATTAGTCAGCTTTCTTTAAAGTAGAAATGAAGCCAATTGAATTTAATGTACGTTTTTAGTTGTCTAAATGGTCAGTTTCTGACGAAATAAGATGTTGGAAATCTTATGAATGCCGGTTTAGCCGGTACTGGTAATGGGATACAGAATAATATACTTGGGGGAGAGCACAAATGAAACACGTAAAATATACACTTGGTACTGTAGCAAGTATCGCCCTTTTGGGAACTGTGATGGCTTCAGCAGCTGTTAAAGCCGAGCCAAATGATTTGTTAAATGCAACGTTGTGGACACAGACTTCTGTCGAATTTAAAGCAGCTTCAATGGCGTCTTATAAACTCGCTGAAGTGATGCTTGACCGGGCACTTGCTGATAAAAAATGGACAGCTGCGTTAGAGCAAGGGGATAATTATCAGGATAAACCGACAGCGGTCATTCTGGACGTAGACGAAACCGTTTTAGATAACTCCGAATATGAAGCTTGGCTGATTAAAGCGAACAAAAACTATAGTTCCAAAACATGGGGACCCTATGTGGATGCCGCGATCTCCAAACCAATTCCGGGATCTAAAGAATTCATCGATTACGCAAAGTCAAAAGGCGTTGAAATTTTTTATGTGTCCAATCGGAAAGCGCCGGGTGAAGCTGGAACCAGAAAGAATCTTGCGAACCTTGGCTATTACGTGAATGATAAAATTGATACGGTTCTGTTACGGGGCGAGACTGAAGAATGGGGAAGCGCTAAAAGCACACGCCGTGCCCATGTTTCAAAAGATTACCGTGTCCTCCTTGTGTTAGGGGATAACCTAGGTGACTTTGTTGATGCAAAAAATGCGACCCTGGCTGACCGTAATGCAATCTTGGCTAAGTATCACGATAACTGGAGCAGCAAGTGGATCACCATTTCGAATCCAATGTATGGGTCTTGGGAAGGCGCTTCCTTTGGGTATAATTGGAAAGCATCTGGTGAGGAAAAACGCAAAATGAAAATGGAAGCCATGACTTATTGGGAACCAAAAATGTAATGCTACTAGCATAAAATCAACCTTAAGCCTTCGGTTTTAACGACCGGAGGCTTTTTATTTAGTGATGAAAAACAAGATGTTAGGCGCCCATAATTTGGCCACAAACTAACTTCACAATCGACTAATAGTAACTATATTTTTTATTTTAACTGGTGTTATTATTTTTACTGGTTTTATAGAAAATTTTCTTGTAGTTATAATGCTAATTTTACGGCAGATTGCGGGAAATGAATCGTTGCCGCCTATTAATTATGTGAGTGACATAAGTTGTGTAATCGGAGATTAAAGTGGCGAAATTGAATGCTCTTGCAAAGGCCGGCGTTGTTAATGCGGAAGGGTTTTATACAGTTGGTGGTCGTACTGCGGTAGATTTTGCAAATTCGTCACGTCGTTTTGGTAAAGATGGTGAAGGTCTTGAAAAATTGGAGGAATTACTCTCTTTTCTAAAATCCAAGGGACATCTTCATGAAGACGAAGCTTCAAGTTATCATATGTATCTTTTCCAAAACCCAGAACGTTGTGTTGAGACTATGACATTACTTCGGGATATTCGGGCTCGGTTTATAGCAAGTCTGGATCAAGCTGCTAGTGGATGGCCCATGGATCCTTCATTTATGAGTGAGCTCAATGATCACTTGCAAGGCTTTAAGACGTATTTGAAAATGTCGCCTTCTGACAAGGGGATGGAGCTCAAAACAGAAGCCGCGGAGCATGGGCCCGAACAACTTCTTTACCCGATTTTAAAAGATATTGCTGAATTTCTTGTGTCAGATCAGGTAGAGAAAATTCGTCAATGCGCTAGCGATAATTGCGATTTGTATTTTATCAATACGTCTCGAAATGGCCGGCGGCGTTGGTGTTCCATGTCTACGTGCGGAAATCGGGCTAAAGTGAATGCCTACCTTAAAAGACAAGATGTTTAAGTTTTTAGCCTGAACGGCGGAACTATGTGATGGAGTAGATTATGGGATACGCTTTGCAGGCACCAAAACAGAGCGTTTTAGCCTCTCTCTATGGGCTGGCGACTTATCAGGATTGTTTTTCACAAAAACTTCCCCTCACAAATACTGAAATACCTGCAAGCCTTTTTATTAGAATGTTGCAACCCTCTCCCGTGTGGGTGAGGGTGCTAATGCGTATTCGTAATTGGGTTGTCGGGTTCTTTGGGCTTAATACATCTACTGAAATGGATACTTTAAGCCAGAAAACACCCGCACAATTGGTGGTCGGCGATTATATCGGATTTTTTAAAATATCTCATTTATCTGAAAATGAGATCGTTGTGACCGCAAACGATAATCACTTGGATGCCAGTTTTTCACTTTATGTAGAAGAATTAAGCGGACAAAAGACAGCGTATATGACGTCGGTCGTTCAAACAAAAAGGCGGTTTGGAGATGTCTATATGTGGGTTATCGCTCCCTTCCACCGCGTGATCGTTCGGCAATCACTGAAGCGTCTTCGCGCACTTTAGCTCTCGGCTAAGGTGCGGAGTTCGTTTTTTTGTACTTTTCCCATCGTGTTTCTGGGAAGCTCTTTCAAAAAGAAAACTTGCTTTGGAACCTTGAAATTAGCGAGTTTGCTTTTCACAAATTCAATAACGTCAGTGTCCGTTATCGAAGCTGAGCCATCTTTTATGATGAAAGCCACAACGGCCTCCCCAAAATCGGGGTGTGCGCGCCCAACAACAGCACTTTCCAAAATTCCAGACATCTCATCGAGATAGCTTTCAATTTCCTTCGGATAGACGTTATAGCCCCCAGAAATGATTAAATCCTTGGACCTACCAACAATCCGGTAGTATCCGCGTTCATCTTTTCTGATCATATCGCCGGTTATAAAGTAGCCGTCATCGCGGAACTCTGATGCTGTTTTCTCAGGCATCTGCCAGTATCCTTTAAAGACATTGGGGCCTTTAATTTCAAGGATACCTATCTCTCCATCAGCAACGATCTGACCGTCTTCGCCAACAACTCGGACTTCATTATCGAGCGGAAAACCAACTGATCCTGCAATGCGGTCTCCGTCATAAGGGTTTGATGTAATCATTCCCGCTTCGGACATTCCGTATCTTTCTAAAATAACATGGCCGGTTTTGCTCGTGAAATCATTGAAGGTATCTTCAAGCAGGGGCGCTGAGCCCGCCGTAAACAGACGCATATTTCTGCAAGATTGTTTATCTAGTTTTTTAGCGTCCAGTAAGCGGGTATAGAATGTAGGGACACCCATGAAAACACTTGCATTGGGAAGCTGCTCAATCACTGTCTCTGCATCGAATTTATCAAGGAAAATTACCTTATTTCCCGATAAGAATGCGCAGTGAAGGGCAACAAATAGACCGTGGACATGGAATATTGGAAGGGCGTGAAGCAAGACGTCTTTCTGCTCAAACGCCCACCCTTTTACGAGTGTCTTGGCGTTGCTGGAAAGATTGTTGTGGGTCAGCATGGCGCCTTTTGATCGACCGGTCGTGCCTGACGTATAAAGGATAGCCGCTAGATCATCTGATGCACGGTGGATTATTTCAAAATTATCCGGATAGCTCTCGGCCTTTTTAGTAAGACTTCCCAATCCATCTTTATCAAGGGTCAGAATAGTATCCACGCCAGCTTGGTTAGCGATCACTGACAGCTGTTTCTCATGAGCTGGATCACAAACCAATATGGCAGGGCTAGCATCATTTAGGAAATAGTCAATTTCCGCCGACTTGTATGCGGTGTTTAAAGGCAAATAGACAAGGCCCGCACGAAGGCAAGCAAGGTACAATATGACAGCTTCTACGGTTTTGTGGACCTGAACGGCAACGCGATCTCCAGGCTTTGCACCAGTATCGGTTAGAAAATTTGCAAAACGACCGCTTCTCGCTGAAATCTCATTAAAACTATATGTTTTGCCAGATGGAAGTTCGAAAGCTGTTTGGTTGCCACCTGCCGCAAATTTAGTATCAAAGAGGGCGTATAAGTTATTGTTTTCCATGATTCAATTGTCTTACTTTTTGTTATGCGGATGCTTGCACATAATTGGAGGGGAGGGTGGCCAGAAAATCGGTGAAGCGCTCGCCTTGAATAGTAACGTGGTTTCTTGTCAGCATTTCAGCCTGTTCGGCATCCCCCTTTAAAATGGCTTCAACCAGTTCCCCATGTTCTTCGGACGAGGATTTCAATCGTCCGGGAATTCGTATTTGTAATCGTCTGTACGGGGATAGTCGAAGGCGTAGATCTTGGGTCTGTTTCTCTAAGAACTCATTGTGGCTAGTCTTATAAATCAGATTATGGAGATGCATGTTCTTATTATAATAGTCATCATATTGATCTGAGGCCGATAATGCTGCACAGGCTTTTTGTGCCGCGATCAGCTCAAGTTTTTCCTCAGGCGTTATGCGTCTTGCGGCGTAGCGCGCGCAGATACCTTCTAGATTTGCCATCATTTCAAACATATTCATAAGTTCACGAAGGCTAATCGTTGCGACGATGGCTCCGCGTCTTGGGCGGATTTCAACAAGTCCACTGGCAGCCAGTTTGCCCAATGCTTCCCGCACCGGTGTTCTGGAGACATTGAAACGTTTTGCAAGCATCGCTTCATCAAGTTTTTGCCCAGGCTTTAATGTGCCTGTCACAATGTCTTGTTCTAATGCTGGTACTAATTCACTTGCGCGAGATGGGTTCAAGCCATCCTCCTCTTCACGTTACTTAAACTAATGTTAGCATCAATTTAGTATTCGTAAAATCTTTTTTTGTATACAATATGAAAATTCTGCCATACAGTTTTATGAAAAACAAGTTTGATCGCACACCATAGTGCGGCTGGATGGCTCAGTAATTTCTGGGCTGTATATAGGGAGAGAGCGAATGAAAAAAGTACTTTTAGGGACGACTCTAGCTATAACGATGGGAGTCATTTCATTAACCGCAGGTGTTGCTGATGCCAAGAATTTAAAGGCATCCCATCAGTGGCCGGGCGGCAAAGGTGATGTTCGAGATGAAATGGTGCAAATCATTGCGCGAGAAGTCAGCGCCGCGGATGTTGGATTGGATATCAAAGTTTATCCGGGAAAAAGCCTATACAAACCAAAAGAGCAATGGGGCGCTATGGTCAAGGGACAACTGGATATCTCAGCTTTCCCATTGGCATATGCTGCTGGGCGGCATCCGGAGTTTGACGCGACGTTGATGCCGGGTCTGGTTAAAAACCACGATCACGCCAAGCGACTGAATAGCTCTCCTTTCATGGATGATATTAAGAAAATTATCAACGATGCTGGTATCGTCGTTCTGGCTGATGCGTGGCTTGCTGGTGGTTTTGCCTCTAAGAAGAATTGCATTTTGGGGCCGGATACCATGAAAGGTCAGGTAACTCGTGCCGCAGGTAAGGCATTCGAGCAAATGTTAGTGGGTGCCGGAGCCTCCATTGCATCTATGCCTAGTTCTGAAATTTATAGCGGATTGCAAACAGGTGTGCTGGATGCTGCCAACACTAGTTCAGGAAGTTTTGTATCTTACCGTATTTATGAGCAGGCTAAATGTTTGACAGCACCGGGCGCCAATGCGCTCTGGTTCATGTATGAGCCTCTTTTGATGTCCAAGAAAAGTTTCGATAAGCTGAATAAAGATCAGCAAGCCGCTTTGATGGCAGCTGGAGACAAAGCGGAAACGTTCTTCTTTGATGCTGCTAAGGGCCTCGATGATAAATTGGTTGCAGCCTATAAAAAGGCAGGCGTTGAGGTGGTCGAGATGACATCTGATCAGGCGCAAGCTTGGCGGGATATCGCAAATGAGACATCCTACAAAATGTTTGCGAAGAAAGTTAAAGGTGGAGATGCGCTAATCAAAAAGGCGCTCGCCGTTCAATAAACTTAAATCAGGGCTTCCGGTGCTTGCAGATTGCATGCCGGAAGCTTTTCTCCGGCCTTAGGCAAGGGTATTATGACGTTTTTTATCAAGTCAATTCAAAGTATGTCCAAGTTTTGCGGCGTATTGGCAGCTTTGCTGGTAAGCGCTGCAATTCTTGTCGATTGCCAAATGGTTGTCATGCGGTATTTCTTGAATATGTCCACGGTCTGGCAAACTGAATTTGTAACTTACTCGATTGTTGCCGCTACATTTTTAGGAAGCCCCTATGTCTTGCTGATCAAGGGGCATGTGAATGTAGATTTACTCCCTCATTATTTGTCTGCCTTACCGAAAAAAATCCTAGCGATATTTGCATCACTCTTGGCGTTGGTCTTTTGCTTTGTTTTGGCTTGGCAGTCCTACAATTTCTTTTATGAAGCGCTCGAAGGAGGATGGTTGACTGATACGATATGGGAACTTCCGCTTTGGATCCCCTATCTTCCAATGTTTGTTGGTACGGCTCTTTTATGTCTTCAATATGTTGCCGATATTTTATGTATCGCTTTTAATTTTGAGTATCTATCTATTTTGGCTGCCCCGCAGCAAGAGGGGGAATGATGGAACCGCTTTCGATTGGTATTCTCGCGGCAATTTTGGTGATCATTCTTCTGGGTACGGGGATGCCCGTGGCTTTTGGTCTTGGGCTTGTCTCTATCGTTTTTCTTGTTCTGTTTGAGGGTGTGGATAGTCTGTCCGTCGTTGCCGATACATTCTTTGCAGGCATTGCTGAATTCTCCTTAGTTTCAATCCCAATGTTCATTGTGATGGGGGCGGCTGTTGCATCGTCCCCTGCGGGAAAAGATTTGTTTGAAGCTCTGGATCGCTGGCTCACAAGGGTTCCTGGCGGCTTGATAATTTCCAACATCGGGGCATGTTCTGTCTTTGCTGCGCTGAGCGGATCATCCCCTGCAACATGTGCCGCCATTGGTAAAATGGGCATTCCTGAGATGCAGAAACGGGGATATCCCGATAGCTTGGCAACAGGATCTATCGCCGCTGGCGGAACATTGGGGATATTGATACCGCCGTCGGTCACAATGATTGTTTATGGTATTTCCACAGAAACCTCTATCGGCCGCCTGTTCCTGGCAGGCGTCTTTCCGGGGCTTATGCTGACAGCACTGTTCATGGCTTGGGCGATATATTATGCGTGGCGTAATGGTTTTGATTTCAGGGCAAAAATCGGTGCCTTCACTTGGAAGCAAAAGTTTGAAATTCTGCCCCGTGTCTTGCCCTTTTTAACGATAATTGTTGGCATTCTCTTTGTCTTATATGGCGGTGTTGCGACGCCGTCGGAAGCTGCGGGCGTTGGTGCTTTATTCTGTCTTATTTTGGTCGCTGTAATTTACAAGATTGTCCATCCAAAGAAGATTTGGGCGATTATGAGCGATTCCACCCGTGAGAGCGTGATGATCTTAATGATCATTGGCTCATCCGCTTTGTTTGCCTATACACTTTCCAGCCTTTTTGTGACCCAATCTATCGCTGAATATATTGCTGGATTGGAAGTAAATCGCTGGGCGCTGATGGCAATGATCAATTTGTTTTTACTTGTAGCTGGATTTTTCTTGCCGCCAGTAGCCGTCATAGTCATGACAGCGCCCATATTGCTTCCCATTATCCTAAATGCAGGATTTGATCCCTATTGGTTTGCTGTTATTTTAACAATTAATATGGAAATTGGGCTTATTACGCCCCCTGTAGGACTAAATTTGTACGTTATTAATGGTATAGCGCCAGAGATTTCACTGCCGACGATTTTGAAAGGGGCGCTGCCTTTCATGCTTTGTATGGTTGTTGGGATTGTTATCTTGTGCGTATTCCCAGAAATTGCAACATGGTTACCTACTCAAGTTATGGGACAAGAACAATGAGACAGACATTTGTATCGCAACTCTTTAATTCTATTGCAGATGCAGGACGTGACCTTCTGGATCGCGGGGCCGGAAAGGCCCGAAGTCATTCTATTGAAGGCGTTTGCCGGGATCTATTGACGCAACGGGGTGAGGCGTCAGGAATTGCACTTGCCAGAGAAGTAACTGATCTTTGGGGCAAGCTTTCAGACGAAAAAAAGTTGGATTTCCTTTTCTTCCTTCATAAGGAAGTATCAACGGTCCCTGACTTAGTTGATGCCGCAGTTGCAGCTTATCAGGCAGATAAATCAGTAGAGAACACGCATAAACTTGCATCCGCACTAGAGGCCCCACGACAGGAGTTGATGCGTCGTATAAATTTTGCACCTGGCGGGACCGCTGTAATTGTTGATATGCGAAAATTCCTGGTCTCTAAAATCCGAGAATTCCCTGAGCTAAAGGAAGTCGATCGAGACATTAAGCATTTATTGGAAAGTTGGTTCAATAGAGGCTTTTTAGCGCTTGAAGAGATTAATTGGCGAACGCCTGCTGTAATACTTGAGAAATTAATTGAGTATGAAGCCGTCCATGAAATTGACGGTTGGGAAGACTTGCGGAGGCGATTAGATCAAGACCGTCGTTGTTTTGCCTTTTTTCATCCGGCCTTGCCTGACGAGCCCCTTATCTTTGTGGAAGTTGCTCTGGTCAAAGGATTGGCATCAGCCGTCCAACCACTTCTTAATCGTGAAGAAAAGCGCTTGAATCCTGCATCCGCAGATACGGCAATTTTTTACTCCATTAGTAATTGTCAGGATGGCCTTAAGGGAATTAGTTTCGGTAATTTCTTGATTAAACAGGTTGTATCCGAATTATCTGCCGAATTGTCGAATTTGAAGCATTTCTCAACTTTATCTCCAATCCCCGGTTTTATGAAATGGTTTGGTGCAACGAAGGGAAAAGTTGGCGGGCTATCAGCAAGTCAGTCCACGAAAGTTAGAAGCCTTCTCAAAGAGAAAGACTGGTCGAACAACGAGGAAGTTGTTGAACAAGTAAAAGGTCCGCTAGAGCAACTTGTCGCCCATTATCTTGTGAATGAGAAATCCAGAAAAAATCCCTTGGACCCTGTCGCTCGGTTTCATCTTGGAAATGGCGCACGGTTGGAGCGGATCAACTGGCTTGGTGATAATTCGGTAAATGGATTAGCGCAATCTTCAGGACTGTTGGTGAATTACTATTATAGTCTCAAAGATATTGAAAAAAATCATGAGGCTTTTGTGAATGACAAAAAAGTTGTGGCATCCTCAGGGATCACAGCTCTCGCGAAGAGCTAGTCTCATTTAAGAGGAGGTTAAAGCATTTAACAAGTCTGATTGTTGAGATGTTAACCGCCGATCCTTTTGCCAAGTTATCCAGGCACCAAGGGATGTGGTATGCCGATCCTCTTCCAAGGCGACCATTCGCTGATCATCAAAATGCTTTTGAGCCAACGGTACTGAGCAGAGAAGTATCCCAGCTCCGCTTTCAGCGGCATGCAATGCCGTAATGAAACTATCAAAGCGAAGTCTGGGTGATTTTAGCGGGGCGCGACCCGTGTTCCTTGCCCATTCTTGCCAACCGTCTCTCACGCCTTTTACTGCGAGTAACGGCTGGTTTCCCCATTCCTGCTTGCTCGTAAACTGTTTGATAAGGTGTGGCGCGCAAGCGGGAACAAGTTTTTCAGTGAAAAGTTTGAGGCTTTTCCAATTGCTCCAATCTCCTGTTCCGTAGTGGATTTGGAAATCAGTCTCTACTGCATCATAGTCGATATCGCGATGAATAGTGGATATAGAAACCTCTATTTCTGGGTTGTTTATTGAAAAAGCTCTCAATCTCGGGGCCACCCACAGCGCGGCGATGGATGCGGGAGCCGCTATGGTAATCTTCCTCGATGGCTTCCCAAATAAATCTTCAGTTCCTCGCTTGATGAGAGAGAGGGCATTTTGAATATGAGGGAGGTAGGCTTCGCCATCCGCGGTAAGTTCGACGCCTCGCGGTAGCCGCCTAAACAAGCTAACGCCAAGACGTTCCTCTAGTGCGCGGATATGTTGACTGACAGATGCTTGCGTTAAACCAGCCTCCGCGCCCGCTGCAGTGAAATTTCCATGCCTTCCAGCCGCTTCAAAGGTTTTAAGCCACTCCATAGGGGGAAGGGATGTACCCATCGCTTTATCCATAAATTTAATCGCCCCATATGGTATAATTCTATTGTTTTTAATTATGACGTAATTTCGTTAGTCTTTAAAGTTGAATTTGGATGGAGCGAAAAATGAATAGGTGTGTGTCGGTAAGTTTAATTGATGATGGAAAGGCAATTTCGCTACTTGATGGCCAAGAAAGGCAAATGCGCTTTCACGCTGTTTGGCTTCGGGATAATGCTCAAGACCCGCAAACCCGTTCGCCAGTAAACGGCCAAAAGCTTATGACTGTCTCTCAAATCCCGGATGATATTCATATCTCAAAGGCTGCGCTGAAAGATGGTTTTATTGAAATCACCTTTTTGCCGGAAAACAAAATTTTTCAGTATGCGCCGGAATGGCTTAGGGAAAATTGTTACGATCGTAATTCTCAAGTTCAAACACATTCATTTAATCCTATCATTCAAACGTGGGATAATCAGCTATCATCAAAACTGCCTTTAGGTAATTTTAAGGAGGTTAAAAATTCACCTCAAGCTTTGGGAGTTTGGCTTGCAAAGATCCGTAAATTTGGCGTGGCTAAAATGGTGGACGGTGAAATAAGGTCAGGAGCGTTGCTCGATATTGTATCTTTGTTTGGATATGTGAGGGAGACCAATTACGGACCCTGGTTTGAAGTGCGATCTGAGATAAATCCCACTAATCTTGCCTATACGGGCCTAGGTCTGCAGGCCCATACTGATAACCCTTATCGTGATCCTGTACCCACATTGCAAATTCTCTATTGTTTGGAGAATTCTGCTGAAGGCGGCGAAAATACGGTAGTTGACGGGTTTCGGGTGGCAGAGAGATTAAAAGAAGAGGCGCCTGATGAGTTTAAGGTTTTGTGCGACTATTCTGCGAGATTTGAATTCAAGGGCGATGACACAGCTCATTTGACCGCTAAAAAGCCTATGATAGAACTCTCCCCAGAAGGGCAAATCATAGCCATTCGGTTTAACAATCGATCTTGTGCGCCCTTGGTGGATGTACCCTATGATCAGATGGCATTATATTACAAAGCTTACCGGCATTTTAGCGATCTTGTTGATGATCCTATTATGGCGATGAGCTTTAAATTATCACCCGGTGAGTGCTTCATCGTTGACAATCGCCGCGTTCTTCACGCACGAAATGCTTTCTCTGGCGCGGGAACACGATGGTTGCAGGGGTGTTACGCTGATATAGATGGGCTAATGTCTACAGTGTCCGTTATCGAAAATAAATATGGAAGTATGGACCGTGACTGAAACCGAAAACCTTGTGCTAAGCCCCAATAATATTGTCGATTTTATTGGCGATATTTTTCACCGTCGCGGTGCCGACTCTTACTTAGGGGAAGACGTGACAATGTCTGAGCATATGTTGCAAGGGGCGTTTCTTGCAGAACAAGCTGGGGCCGGGGATCAGGTTATTGCCGCCGCGCTTCTTCATGATATTGGTCATTATACAAATGAGTTCCCTGAAGATGCCCTAGAGAAGGGCGTCAATAATTACCACGACAAAGCCGGAGCCGAGGTTATTAAAGATTTTTTCCCTGTTTTAGTGATCGACAGCATTCGCTATCACGTGGCGGCTAAACGGTATTTATGTGCGGTCGAGGGTAATTATTTTGACTGCTTGTCCGATGCCTCTGTTCATACATTGAATTTGCAAGGCGGTCCTATGGCACCGGAGGAGGTCACCGCATTTCGGTCTTTGCCTCATTTAGAGACGATTATTCAGGTGCGCCGTTGGGATGACGAGGCAAAGGTTGCCGGGGTTTCAACGCCTGAATTTTCATACTATGCGCCCTTACTTCAACGAATAGTGGATGCGCATTGCGAGATTTAAAAAGGCATCTGCGATAATTGAGCTTGTCTATTGATCTCAGGCTTTTTA
Organism: Sneathiella sp.; assembly: GCA_036960695.1. Lineage (GTDB taxonomy): Bacteria > Pseudomonadota > Alphaproteobacteria > Sneathiellales > Sneathiellaceae > Sneathiella. Next base: position 6,615 of record JBALXM010000008.1, on the reverse strand, counting down.
ACATCTTCATTTTCAGGTGAGGTTAAAGCATGGAAGCGGTAATCCCTTTTGTTGGGCAAGTGAGCGCGGACGATGAGAAAGACTGGATCCGGGCTCTCTCGGATGCTTTGCCTAATGAGCAGATTATTCCTTTTGCTGATTTAAGCGAAAATGAGCGGGCGCTGGCAACGATTGCGATCGTTGCAAACCCGTCTCCTGAAGATCTGGCGAGGCTTCCAAATATTGTATGGATACAAAGTGTTTGGGCTGGCGTCGAAAGACTGCTCGGAGATCTTAAAGATCGATCTTTTGAAATCGTCAGAATGGTGGACCCTGAGATGTCCCGCACGATGGCCGAAGCAGTTTTGTCTTGGACGTTGTATCTTCATCGGGGCATGCCGGCATATGCCAAACAACAAAAGTTGCGAAAATGGGTTGAGCTACCTTACAAAAAACCGTCGCAAAAAACTGTTGGTATTCTGGGGCTGGGTCAGCTTGGACAAGCCGCAGGTACAAAACTCTCAGAAGCTGGCTTTAACGTGATGGGGTGGAGCCGTACAGCCAAAACTATTCAAAATATTGAGACACGGTCAGGGGATGATGGGTTAAAGCAGGTGGTCTCACAGTCCGATATTATAGTTCTTTTACTCCCCTTAAGCGATAGCACGCACGGTCTTTTGAACAAGAGCCTCTTTGATCAAATGCGGACCGGTACAAGTTTGATTAATTTTGCACGGGGGCCAATTATTGATGATGCAGCACTAATGGAGGCGTTAAATACGGGGCTGATTGACCACGCCGTCTTAGACGTATTCCATCAAGAACCTCTCCCGCAAGATAATCCTTATTGGGATCATGAAAAAGTAACCGTGCTGCCGCATATCTCCGCCCCCACAGACTTCGATACCGCAACGAAGATAGTTTCTGAAAATATCAGCCGCTATCGAGAAATCGGCATTCTTCCCGAGACCGTTGACAAAACGCGCGGATACTAAAAAAAAGATATAAGAGGATGAAGTTAGATATTAGCTCTTTATAATATTGCTAAAATGTGTAAGTTTCTTGTATATTGTTAGTCGATTACAAGATTTTCCGCTTCAATCAGGGATGCATACCCAATGGTTCAGCGCACTTTATTCGAAAAATATGGCGGCTTTTCTTCAATCAGTAAAGTTATTCTCACTCTTTACGATCAGTTGCTTGATAGCGAATATGTGGGGGATCTTTTTGATGATGTCGACATGGACATGCTTGTAGATCACCAAACAAAATTTATAGCATCTTTGTTAGGGGGGCCTTCTTCTTATTCAGATGCACAAATTAGGCAAATACACAGTAAGCTCCCCATTGATGACAAACAGTTCGATGAAATGAAGGAAGTATTATCTCAATCTCTTGAACAGCATGGGTTTGAGGCGGTTGACAGTGATATGGTAATTCGTTCTTTGGAGTCTCGTCGAGACTTGATTGTCGAGTAAGGCATGTCAATAGCACGAATAAATGAGCAATTATTAAGAGCCATCGGGGTCGGAATTGCTTTGCTTGATGCAGATAGTCTTAAATTCAATTTTCAGAATGACACTTTTGTTGACTGGTTCTCTCCGGCATCCGATCAGGTGACGCTGGAAGATCTGTTCCCCCAGATTGATACAGAAAAACTTCTTATTGAATTGCGCTTGGAAAAAAACTTTACGATAGAGTTCAGTTTTAAGAAAAAGCGGAGAACAATGATTTACGCTGCAGATTTCTCTTACGCACAGGAAGATGATAAACCGATAATTGTGATCGTCTGTCAGAATATATCTCGTATTCGTGAAATGGAATCCATGGTTGATAGCTACTCCAAGATGGTGGAGCGCAATACTAGGGAATTAAAGCGCGAAAAAGAGCAGGTTGAGAAGCTGCTTTTAAATATGATGCCGAGATCTGTTTATGAAGAATTCAAAACTTTCGGCGTGGTCACCCCAACATTATATGATCCTGTTTCAGTCTTGATGCTTGATTTCGTGGGCTTTACCGAAATGGCGCTCTCTGCAGATCCAAGTGTTACGGTTAGTGAGCTTAATGATATCTACAGTGCTTTTGATCGCATCGGAGAGCAATTTGGCTGCGAGAGAATAAAAACCATGGGTGATGCCTATATTACGGTTGCCGGTTTGCCCGACCCAACGCCAGATCATTGCAGCGCAGTAGCGAATACCGCCATACGGTTTGTCCGCTATCTTGAACGGCGGAACTTGAGCCACCCTAATATTTGGCGCTGCCGTATTGGTTTAGCCACCGGAGCTGTTGTGGGATCTGTCGTTGGAATTCAAAAATATGTCTATGATGTTTTTGGCCCCGCGGTAAATTTGGCATCCCGATTGCAAGATTGTTCAGATTCTATGCAGATTTCGGGGAACCAGCCTATATATGATGCGCTTCAAAATGACTTTTTGTTGGACCCGATGGGACCTCGAAAATTAAAGGGGTTTGGTGAACAGATGATTTATCGCTTGAAGGATAGTTATACTCCAAAGTAGGCAGGATACTTGGTGTTGAAATCGCGCCTCCGATTCATTGATATTCCTCCCATAATTTAGGCTGTTTTGAAAAATACTGACAAACTGCTTTAATTACAGGTGCAATAATTTCGCAGAAATAGTACGCAAGCTAACTATTTTCTCCTAAATACTATATTTCGTTTTGCGGAGGCAGTCGGTGTGAGTGTATAGTTGACGTCGCTCGCCCGGTCTAACTGGGCCTTAATAATAAAATAATAAGAACAGGAAGCGAAATGTCAGAAAATAAAATGCTTGATGGGAAAGTCGTCGTTGTAACTGGAGCTGGCCGAGGGATTGGCCGCGGGATTGCTATTATGGCAGCAGCCCATGGCGCAAAAGTTGTTGTCAATGATTTGGGCGGGACAGAACAAGGCGACGGCGCAGATCAGATCCCAGCTCTTGAAGTGGTGAAGGCCATTACGGACGCCGGCGGTGAGGCCATCGCAAATTTTGGTAACGTTGCTAGTTCAGATGATGCGGGCCAAATGATCGAAGATGCCCGTAGTAATTTTGGGCGCATCGATTGCATTGTGAACAATGCTGGCATTTTGCGGGATGTTATTTTCCATAAGATGAGTGAAGCGGAATTCGATGCTGTTATTTCTGTTCATTTAAAGGGAAGCTTTAATGTAAGTCGGGCTGCAGCCCCTTATTTTAGGGAACAGCAAAGTGGCTCCTACGTTCATATGACGTCGACTTCCGGGCTGATCGGTAATTTTGGTCAGGCAAATTACGCTGCAGCTAAACTTGGAATAGCTGGTTTGTCGCGCTCCATTGCGCTTGATATGTCTCGCTTTGGTGTGCGTTCTAACTGTGTCTCCCCATTTGCTTGGTCTCGCTTGATTGGTACTATTCCTCAAGGAACGGACGCTGAGCGTGAGCGGGTTAAGAAAATCCAGCAAATGACTCCTGAGAAAATTGCACCTCTATGTGTGTACTTGCTGTCTGAGGAGGCTGCCGAGGTTACAGGACAAATCTTTGTTGTTCGGAACAACGAAATTTGTCTGATGAGCCAGCCACGGCCTATTCGCAATCTTCATAATTCTGATGGTTGGACACCTGAGACAGTGGCTGCGCGAGTTGGTCCCGCAATCAAATCATCTCTTGTTCCTTTGGAACGTTCCGGTGACGTTTTCTGCTGGGATCCAGTGTAAGGGGAATAAAGATGGCTATTGATTATGATAAGTTACTTAATCACAAGTTCGAACCGGTAGAGCAAATCTACACATCCAAAGACAGTATTCTGTATGCATTGGGTGTTGGTTTGTCAGCTGACCCGTTGGATATGGATCAGCTTCGATTTACCTATGAAGAAGATCAATTGGCACTTCCCACAATGTTTGTGGTGATGGCGTCTCCGGGTTTCTTTTTGAAAGAACCTGAATATGGCGTGGATTGGGTTAAAGTTCTGCACGGTGAGCAAGGATTTGAAATTCATAAAACACTTCCAGCTTCCGGTCATCTGATCGGAGAGACCCGTATCACAGAGATTATCGATAAGGGGGAGGGGCGAGGTGCACTGATCTTCTCTGATCGGACAATCTACAATAAGCATACTGGGGATAAGCTCTGCACGTTGACATCGACAACGTTCGCACGCGGTGATGGTGGGTTTGGCGGCCCAAAAATTGAAGCGCCAAAACCTCATGAACTCCCCGACAGAGCACCTGATAGTGTGGTGGAGCTTCCGACTTTGCCACAAGCGGCTTTAATTTATCGATTGAGCGGGGACTTTAATCCACTGCACGCGGATCCTCGCGTTGCGACGGCTGCCGGATTTAAAGCACCAATTTTGCATGGACTTGCAACTTTAGGGGCAGCCGGGCATGCAATCTTGAAGGATGTTTGTCAGTACAACCCTGATCGTTTGAAATCTTTAAAACTACGTTTTACATCTCCTGTTTATCCGGGGGAGACGATTGTGACGGAAATCTGGAAAGACGGATCAGATATCTCCTTTAGGAGCCGCGTAAAAGAGAGAGACGTTGTTGTTCTCAATAACGGCCTTGCCGTGGTAAAGTAACGCTAAATTGGCCTCAACTTGTTGTCGGTTGAGGCCTCCCCCTTGCGAGGAGTATCTCTTGAAAGTATCAGACGCTATTAAAAGCCGTAAATCCGTTCGGCAATTTACAAGTCAGCCCGTTAGTGAAATTCAGGTTAGGGAATTATTGGATATCTCTAAATGGGCGCCTTCTGGCGGGAACCTGCAGCCATGGAAAATTCAGGCACTTACTGGTGCCCCGTTAAAATCGCTCGTCGACGACGTTGCTGAAAAATTGAGAACTGGTGTGGAAGAAGCACCCGAATATAATGTCTATCCGCCAGAACTTACGGAACCCTATCGCACAAGGCGCCGTGTTGTGGGGCAGGCTCTATATGACCTGATTGGTGTCCCTCGTTCAGACACGCCGGGAAAAATGAGACAACTTGCGAAGAATTTTGAATTCTTTGGCGCACCTATTGGCATATTTTTCATCCTCGATCGCCAAATGGAGATAGGTCAGTTCGCTGATTTGGGGATGTTAATGCAAAATATCATGTTGCTCGCCCGAGAAATGGGTTTGCACACCTGCCCGCAAGAAGCCTGGGCTCGCTGGCCGGAAACGGTGTCTAGACATTTAGAAGTGCCAGAGAATGAGATGATGTTTTGCGGTATGGCATTGGGATATGTAGACGATGATGCTGTCATTAATCAGTTACAGTCAGAGCGTGATGACTTTGACCAGCTCATCACAATGCGTGGTTTTTAAAGGTACAAGATAATGGATACAGAAGTAATTGGGCAGATCCGTCAATCGGTTGCTCAGCTTTGTGGTGACTTTCCCGGTACTTATTGGCAAGAGAAAGATCGGGAACGCGCATATCCTTCAGAATTTGTGAAAGCGTTAACGGATGCCGGGCTTTTGGCGTCTCTCATTCCAGAAGAATATGGCGGGGCGGGGCTTCCCTTGTCTGTGGCTTCAGCCATTTTGGAAGAAATTCACGCAAATGGATGTAATGGGGCTGCCTGTCATGCACAGATGTACACAATGGGTACAATTTTGCGACATGGTAGCGAAGAGCAACGCAAAACCTATTTACCTAAAATTGCAACGGGAGAGCTTCGGCTTCAAGCGTTCGGGGTGACGGAGCCTACGGCTGGGACGGATACAAGCAGTATTTCAACGATGGCTGTTCGAGATGGGGATGAGTTTGTCATCAATGGACAGAAAGTTTGGACCTCTCGCGCTGAATATTCTGACCTGATGATCTTGCTTGCACGCACCACGCCGAAGGATAAGGTTAAAAAGCGAACCGACGGATTGTCTGTCTTCTTGGTGGATATGCGAAAGGCGGTTGGTAATGGGATGACTATCCGTCCAATTCGTACCATGATTAATCATGCAACGACGGAAGTGTTCTTCGATAACCTCCGTATTCCGGCTGATAGTTTGATTGGTGAGTTGGGTAAGGGATTTAAGTATATCCTAACAGGAATGAATGCTGAACGCATTTTGATTGCCTCCGAATGTATCGGGGATGCGCGCTGGTTTATTGAAACAGCTTCTAATTACGTCCGTGATCGGGAAGTTTTCGGGCGGCCTATTGGTCAGAACCAAGGGGTGCAGTTTCCAATTGCGCGCTCTTACGCACAAGCGGAAGCGGCCAATCTGATGGTCCAGAAGGCGTATGGCCTTTATGATAAGGGCGAAAAATGCGGGGCTGAGGCAAATATGGCAAAGATGCTTGCATCAGAAGCGTCATGGGCTGCGGGGGAGGCATGTTTACAATCTCATGGTGGCTATGGCTTTGCCGAAGAGTATGATGTGGAGCGGAAATACAGAGAAACCCGCCTTTATCAGATCGCACCGATCTCTACCAATCTCATCCTTTCGTTTATCGCTGAACATGAATTGGGTCTTCCAAGGTCATATTAGACGATATTCTGCGTCCCTAAATCTGGCCATACTGTGTTCCTGAAAAAAGGGTCATTTTTCTCAGATTATTGATGTTTTGTATTTATGGCAGTTTTGTTGACCTTTCAGGGTCCGAATGGGTGTGCTAGAGAGTTAAAAAGAAGAAAGTTTGAGAAAAGTTTCAGAAAGGGTTTGAC
>JBALXM010000007.1:84565-103568 GCA_036960695.1 Sneathiella sp. | reverse complement strand
TTGACATGGCAGAGGTCACAAGTTCGAATCTTGTTACACCCACCATTTTTCAGATGTCATATTTCAATGCGAAAAATTTCGCCTTTTTAGAAAATGGGTTTTTGTCGTTCGTATTGAACATTTATAGCTAATAAGCGTTTTCGCCCCGATTTGAATGCTTTAACGTCTCTAAAATTATGATCAATGGAGATTGGAATGTTGGGATAAGATCGGGCAAAAGGAGCGCTCGCGACAAGGGTTGAGTTTAGTAGCCGACTATTTTAACAGCAGCGAAATTTCAGCATCTAACCGCAGTTACTTTGGTAATGCCCCAAAATAGAACCTATTTTTTCTAGTATCGACGTTGGAAAGTGAAGTAGGAGAACATCAGAGGGTCGAAGTGTAAGGAAGTTTGTAGTCTGCAGGCAATCCAACCCATTCCAGCGCTGGAGTCATCTCTTCAAAAGTCCTTATCTCGACCATATTTTCATCAATTGTGGGGGCTGTCATGCGTGAAACACCATACATTACCTTTGTTGACACAAGTTGGGCAATACGGAAACTGCCACGCTTCACTTTGTTGAGTGCCATATAACTGGCTATATGGCGCGTATCATCACTACTTAGGTTTATGTCGATGCAATCCCGAAAATCTACAAACACCGGAATATCAGGCCGTAGACCAACTAACGCATTTACGTCCTTTGACGCGGCAATAATAATGTCTTTATTCAGCTTTTCACCATAACGTACAAATATCACGCCTGCATTTTGGTCAAAATGTAGTTCATGTTGCATTCAAGCTTCCTGTGATTTCGCATTTTACCAGATTAAATCAATCGACATTTCGTATGTACTCTTTCCAGTAGGCACGTTTATACGAAGTGAGGCCTTTTCTGAAAGAACTATTTCCTCTTACAAAACCGCGTTACATTGCGTCAATTGCAATTATCACAACCAAAAGAGATCTTGTCATCACGAATGATGACTCACTAATTTTGTCGCTCAGTAATACACATTAATCTATTTTTTTGCGATGCAAAAGGTTTCATATATACGCCCCATAATGGACACTTTCGGGGTCGTGAGGCTTCCCTCAGGAGGCGTTCTTAATAGATTAATGCTACAGAGTAGGCCTATTAAAATAGCAGGACCAATATCCGTGCTTTGAATAATATATGCAGCGCTCAGGAAGTGCACTTGCTCCGAGACAACCACATATCAAGTGACCAATGATCCCGGTGTCGCAATAGCCAGAGGGCAGAAAATCCGGAAAGTGCGGTCAAAGCAATGGCATTATTACGGTTTACGGGAAAATTATCCACTATGCTAAAGGGATCAATCAGACTTGGGAAAATAACAATCACAGTCACAAGATGCATGAGGAAGAGTAGCCCGTAAGACACTCGCCGCCACAGCCCTAATGCGGCAATCAGGCATATGAGAATTTGGAGGCCGCCCATGACATATGGCATCGTGACCCCAATATCGACCCCGTGGAAGTATCCCCAGATACGCGTATATTGTCCCGGTTCTATAATCTTGTTAACAGCCCACACAAAAAGAAACCAAACAAGCCCCAAACGCAAAATCAGAAGTGCTGCTGCATCACGTTTATCAAATTCGTTCATAGCTGTTATCTCCACAAGGCGCTCAGGGTCAGTTCATTAAAAAGGCAATTCAAAACTTGATGAAATAATCTCATTGGCACGGGAGATTTTCAATGCATGGCACCCTCACAAATTGTCACCCTTCCGTGATGATTGGCTGCGGGACGGCGACTCTCTAGTTGAGTCTAAATTGGAGGACCTAAGGGGTTTCATCAGATGCGATGGAGTGATCGTTAAAACCATAATAAGCAAGGGCGCACACCCACACATACTGAGCCTTGATATTAATCCGAGTAATACTAAAGGAGAATTGAATCTAATCCTTCTAAGTGCCGTATTTTAGTTTGTGAGACAGATCATGTTGGAAAGGCAAGCAATACAAGAAACCTGGATCCCTTCACTGGTTTTACCTTGCTCTGGTCTAGATAGTTTGCTGATCAGTATTTTGATACCAGGAGATATTCAAAATTCTAACTGTGCCTTTAACCCAACTTGTAGCTCGTTTGATATAGACAATCTTAAATTAGTCCCTGTCAATGTTGCGCAAACGCTTCTTCCTGTATGACTTTCCCTTTATGCCGCAGGCCTTGGGGTGCGGGCTTATTGGGCGCGGCGGCGACATAAAGGGAGGCATTCTCTTTAAGGTTTTGCATAGTCTCCCCAATTTGTACTTCTATAATCATCTTGGTTATTTTTATGGGTTCCCGATGTCGTTTGGCAGCTGGTGAGTGCTATTAGAATTAATGTTAAGTAGAGAAAATTCATTTTCTTTATCCTTAGGATGGGTGAAGCTAATATGAGAATTGCAGCAAGTTACATCAATTTCTTTTGAAGCACTTTTTTGTGATAATTTCATCTTTACAAGGTTTGTACTTCAAGTTATGGTTTTTTCATGAACAAATTTTTGAAACATATGAAAATTGTGGCGGTCCTTACTCTATAGAGTTTGGCAGGTCCTGTTCATGAAAATAGCATCCGCCCCTTGAGGCGGATTTTTTGTTTTCTTCTTCTTGGGTTTTATAAAGAGAGAGAAAATGAAAAAAAGTAATACGCCACCTTATATACACTTCTTTTGCGGCAAAGTGGCTGCCGGTAAAAGCACGCTTGCGAATAAATTCTGTTCTGAAACTGGGGCCGTTTTAATCAGTGAAGATATATGGTTGTCTCGATTATATCCTAATGAAATTTCTACTTTTGAAGACTATTTGACCTGTTCAACGCGATTAAAGCGTGTGTTGACTGACCATGTAAAAGGGCTGTTGGAAGAAGGGAACACCGTTGTCCTGGATTTCCCCGGAAATACGCGGAGCCAAAGGGCTTGGTTTAAAAACTTATTCAGAGACACAGAAGCAGATCACTGCCTGCATTATCTTGAACGTTCCAACGCTGAATGCCTAGTTCAATTGAAAAAGAGAAATAAAGATCGACCTTTAGGTTCGAAAAATACCAGCCCAGAAGAGTTCATGATGGTGACGGGTTATTTTGAAGCGCCCAATATTGATGAAGGGTTTCTGATTGAAAAACATTAAAAGCGAAGCCGGCACGCAGTCTTTCCTACTTTTATTTTTAGGAAAGACTGCAGCAGCCAGAACGATAAGCTTTTCTACTTCCTGATCCTCCCTCTATAGAGGAGAGGCGGGATTTGAGTTGGAGGAGGATAGCGCCGTTGTTATCGGAGTTGGTCGTGGAAGCGCGGAGACAGCAGGCATGTAAAGGGGAATGTTTTGAGTTTTCAAGTATGACAAGATAAGAGTATTTACGGCATATCTAACTTGAAAATATTGGCTGCCTGATACCCAGGCACGGACCCCAATTAAAACACCGCCATACGTGAAGTCCTGTATGCCGATTTGAGCAGCCGGCTCGGCGCTTAACTCAGGTAACTTTTGCAATGCTGATTGTAGTGACTTTATGACGGTCTCGGTATCAACATCGGCCTGAATACAAAACTCAATTTCAAGAATGCGTGTCTCGTGGGAGTTTACAATCACTTGGCCGACAATTTCTTTGTTCGGGATGGTTATGTGTTCGCCATCCTCGCCTGTCAGAACAGTGACGCCCATGGTTATTTTTTCGACAATACCACTAACACCATGAACGGCGATGACATTCCCAATGACGAAAGGTCGCGTAATAATTATAGAAATTCCTGATCCAAAATTGGACAGGGGACCTTGCAATGCGAGGGTCGCACCGAATGTGATGGCACCTGCCAAGGCAATAAGGGGCGCAATACTAATTCCAAAATTGCCAAGGGTAATAATGATGAGCAGAATAACTAAAACGAATTTGGCCGTACTACCCAAAAAATGGGAAAGTGTTTGATCAATTTTTTTGGAAATGGCTAACTTTTCCAGATGGTTACCAATCCAGTTGGCGACTATAAATCCAAATAAGAAAAATAGGAGGCCGCCCAAAAGCTGAAAACCATACTTGACCGAGAATTCAATCCCGATCTCAACCCACTTATTGACCAATTCCAGATTCTGCTCAACACTTTCCATTAATACTACCCTGTCTTTGTGAATTTACTTCAAAAGGCCTTTTATCGCTCCAGTTGCCCCTTCGACAGCTTTACCCGCTCCTGATGCAGCACCCGCAGCACTGCCACCAATTGCTTTGACAGCATCTCCTGCGCCACCAGTGAGGCTTTCAAGTGTCTTCCCAATACCAAGATCAGTTACAACGGACATGGCACTCGCCGTCACTTTGTTTAGAATTTGAGCAGCAACTTCTTCAGGAGACGCGCCGCCTTGTTTCTTTCCAATATCAGTTATTTGGATCGTGGGTAAATTGCCTTCAATCTTCTTATTAAGGGTAATCGGTGCCTTTACTGTTACTTTGCCATTTTTAATCACAAGTTTATCAATGATTATTTTGGGGCCGTCTTCGTCCTGACCGCTACCACCTTTTTCTGATTTTCCGTCAAGACCTTCCTTTTTCATAAAGGCATCGATATTCTTTTTAAGGGCGTCTAGATTGTTTGTTGTATTGTTAAGCTCGTATGTGATTTGCGGGGCAATGATTTGAATTTCATTTATGTGGATGAGCTTTTCGTTGGTGTCCGACATATTTATGGATAACGAAATTTCTCCCAACTCGAAAGCAGATGGTTCCTCGAAACCTTTGGGATTTCCGACAAATAAACCCCGGAGAGCCCCTTTGCCAGACGTTATGTCTAAATCAACTTCGTTCAATGTGACTTCGGCTTGCGTAACTTCCGAGCCATATTCCTCAACGGCTGCGATAATCACTTTATCAAGATTAAAGTAAAAAACACTCGCTAACACGCCTAGAATGACAACCAGTGCGACCACAATTCCTGTAATGATTTTGCCCATAATATTTCCCAGAATAATTTTGTATCTGTGAGAAATATAACGGGACATGGGAGCAAAACATAATTGTTTCGCCTTTTACTCAAGTATTTATTTTATTGTCGCAACATGTCACTATTGCGAAGCTGGCAGGTTAAAGCTCTGAGAGCTTGATTGCTTGCCTAATTTGCAACGGACCTAATAAAAAAAGGAAAAAAAATGGGACCATTAGCAGGATTTAAAATTGTCGAAATGGGCGGCATTGGGCCGGGACCCATGTGTGCTCTATTGCTTGCCGATATGGGTGCAGAGATCATTCGCATTGATCGCACTGAGGCCACAGGCCTTGGTGTCCATACAGATCCTAAGTTTAATTTGTTGATGCGCGGCAGAAAATCAGTCGCGATTAACAGTAAAACAAAAGAGGGACAGGACTTAATCCTGAGCCTGATAGAAAATGCAGACGGCTTGATTGAAGGGTTTCGCCCTGGGGTGATGGAGCGATTGGGGCTAGGCCCTGACGTGGTTTTCGAAAGAAACCCTAAAATAATATTTGGCCGTATGACGGGCTGGGGGCAGGATGGGCCAATGGCACCCTCTGCGGGCCATGATCTTAATTATATTGCCTTATCTGGTGCACTTCACGCCATTGGGCGAAAAGGGGAAGCCCCAACACCGCCTTTGAACCTTGTCGGTGATTTTGGGGGAGGTGCCCTTTATTTAGCGATGGGATTGCTTGCGGCTATGTTGGAAGCCCAAAAATCTGGAAAAGGGCAAGTGGTTGATGTGTCCATGGTTGATGGTGCAGCTAGTCTAATGACGACGTTCTTCGGTCTTAAAGCCGCGGGCCGTTGGAGCGATGAGAGGGGATCAAATATCCTTGATTCCGGTGCTCACTTCTATGATGTCTACGAAACGTCAGATGGTAAATATGTCTCTATCGGATCGATAGAAACTAAATTCTATGCAGAGCTATTACGGCTAACCGGGTTGGATAAAGAAGAGCTGCCTAACCAAATGGATGTGTCTGCGTGGCCAATTTTACGTAAACGGTTTGCTGAAGTCTTTAGTTCAAAAACACGGGATGAATGGTGTGACATAATGGAAGGGACTGATGTGTGCTTTGCACCAGTTCTATCCATTAGTGAGGCTCCGGATCATCCCCATAACATCGCACGGGAAACATTTGTCGAAGTTGATGGGATCGTACAGCCAGCACCGGCGCCTAAATTCTCTCGGACAAAATCGGTGATACAATCCCCTCCTTGCGCTCCGGGACAACATTCTCAGGAAGTTTTATTGGAATGGGGCGTTAGCCAAGAGAAGATCAGTGAGTTGATGGCAAAATCAGTTGTAAAATAGCCTAATATTGGCCGCCGAAATCTGGGTTCACCCTTTTCGGCGGCTTATAAAAATCAATAGTTCTCCCAAAACTTGACGAAACAGCATTTTTACAAGACTCTCCGTAATTAGATTTAGGAGAGATAAGTTATGTTGTTGAAGCACCCGGATGCGGACAGGAATTCAGACCTTGAAGACACACCCCTTGTCTTAGGTGAGCATGAGCAACGGGCGGCGCGTAGTAAATCGAATGCTTCAAATGTGATGATTTTGATTGGTGTGGTTGCAGTAACATTCCTATGGATTGGGAGTGTCGCTTTTTACATCGAACAAAATATTGGCTTTCCAAATCTTTGGCGGATGTTGCCCCATGAAATAGGCGCTTTTTTTGCAGGTGCATTTGCGCCACTGGCTTTTTTGTGGCTGCTGTTTGTTTATTTTAAACGGGGAGTAGATAACAAATTAAAAGGACAAGCGCTTGATGCGTTGATGCAGGAACTTGGATATCCAAGCCCTGAAGCCGAGGCGCGTGTCGCGAGCCTGACCTTTTCACTTCGTCGCCATGGGCGGGAAGTTCAGGTAGAGACAGAAAATGCCGCGACGTCTTTAGAAACTGTAAATGAGAAACTTGAAGCGCAGCAAGAAATCGCTCGCAGAGCAACCAGCGATTTGAAATCGAACGCAGATATGCTTCAAGTCGAACTGGAGCAGCGCCTTGACCGTATTGCTGAGCTTATATCCAAAACAGATGATCAAAAAGAAACCTTAGAAAAGGCGGTTCAAGCTCAAACGCACTTATTTGGAAAAGCGGCTGATGACGCTGAGGCGAGAAGTGAAACTGTAAATAAGGCGTTATCCGAGCAAATTTACGCACTCGAGAACGCAGTCGTCGCAGCTGAAGATAAATCATTGAGAATGACACGGCAGTTAGAGCAAACGAGCCAGGACATTGCGGCCGTTGCAAATCACACATTGGATAAAGCCGAAATTGCAGGTCAGGCGCTTTCTCAAAGAATTACCAATCTTGCGGATGTTGGGGATGAAATACGAACCAAGCTTGATGCTGGGGCTGATCATTTACAGCTAAGAACTCAGGAAATCGAGAGCTTTTCGGTGCGTGCTGCGGCTGAGCTGCTTAAAGCCGGAGATGAATTGCGTCAAAATTCGTCGGACCTTTCTGTCTCTAGTGAAGGCGCGTTATCACGTTTAGAGGTCATTCGGGATGGCTTGAATGGAGGGAGCGGCGATGTGGAACGGGCAATCGAGCGGTTGGAGGAGAAGCAAGCTCGATTTAAAGGAGAGGCGCAACATATCGGTCACGAAGTGAGGCAATCCTCCGAACAGCTGGTTGAAGATACTGACAAACTGACTGCCAGTGTTCACGATTTGAAAAGTGAAGTTTCTTCAGCGGGCGAAAAGTTACGGAGCGAGCTACGAGACCTTGAAGATAGCTATAAAAAGGCTGAAAACAGCCTTGGTGATGTGGAGGCTCTTCTTGGGAAGGGGCAATCTCTTTTGCAGGCGGCAGGAGAGGGGGCACTTGAAAATGCTGTGAAATTTGAAGAGCATATGGCTGATCACGCAGAAAAACTGTTGGATAGCAGCGATTTGACATCCCAAAGAACGTCCGAAGTTCAGGAAAAATTGCGGAAACAAATGGCGGCGCTTACCTTGGCATCCGGTCAAATTCAAGAAATGTCCTTGGAGATTTCCGCGAGGCTTACTGAAAATGTTGATCTTTTATCAGAGGCTAGCATTTCAACAAGTAATCAGGTGGTGCAAGTTGGAAGCGGCTTCCAGCGGCAGGCCGATGAGATGAAATCGACAGCTGAACGGGTTTCGAGCCAAATTAAAGAAGCTGGCGAAAACCTACGCAGAGAGACCAACGATATAGAACTGCATGCGGAGAGAACTTCGAAAACAATTAAATCAGCATCCGAAGAGTTGGAAAAAAGACAACGAGAACTGGGATCCGTCGCGGATCAGTCCAAAACCAAACTATCTGCCATTGTTGAAGAGACTATCCGCCATCATCAGGAATTTATGGCAACGGCGGAGCGATCCACATTACAGGCACGGCAGTCCGGTGAGGCCGCTCGTTCGCAAACTGCTGAGCTTGCCAAAACTGCGGAGAGGGCTTCTGCCCAATTGCGGAATATGGGGGAAGATGTTCATCAAAATATTGAACATCTTACGCATATCGCGAATAAAGCAGGGGTTGAAGGGGAGCAGCTTGCAAACAAGGCCCGTGCAAATATGGAACATTTGAATGAAGCCAGTCTATCGGCGAAAGAGCAAATGGCTGCCCTAGCTGAGATTTCTGAAAGTGCAAAAAATAACTCAAGAGAAATGGAGAAAATTCTCCAAAAAGAGACAACGGCATTATCTGAAGTGGCAAGACAATTAGCGGATAAGGCTGAAGTCGTTGAGGCTACCCTGTCCGAACGGGTACAGCTCTTCCAAATAACGACGGGGAAAGCCGATACGGCGGGAGAGGCCTTTAAGCGTAAAACGCTGGAACTTGCAAAAGCCAGTGAATTGATGCTTAACGGTTTGGTCCATGCAGATCAGGCATTGGGACGGCATCAAAAAGCGATCGAAAATACGCGAAGTCAAGCGCAAAACGATCTAGAAAATGTGATGCTCACTATGACCGAAGCGGGGCAACAAGCTCATGGTATGAGCGAAGAGGCTGCCCAAGAATTTAAGCAGCGGACACAGGATTTGATCAAGTTTTCTGACCAAGCTTATTCGGGCTCTCAAGAACTCATTGGCCAGTTTGATCAGCAACGACGACGCCTTGAAGCAACGGCCCAACAGGTAGAAAATTCTATAGGTGAGACAGCAAAAATATTAAGCTCTGAAGGTCAAAACCTGAAAAAAGTTGCGGGAACCGCGGCCGAAGAAGCGCTTATTTCGAGTTTGAAATTTCAGGAGCAAGCTGAGAAGCTTGAAAAGGCCTCTAAGCTTGTACAAAGGCAAACCGAGGAGATCACGGATAATGTTATTGGTCAAAATTCGAAAGCCCATCAAAAAGCGTCTTCTTTCATTCTAGATAGCCTGCATTCCCTTTCAATCGATCTAGCGAGGAATTTGGATAGTTCGTTGTCCGATGATCTTTGGAAAAAATACAGGCGCGGGGACAAAAGTATTTTCTCCAAGCGCCTCGTGAAAACGAAGGACGCTGAAAAAATAAGAACCCTTTATAAAGGTAACGGTGATTTTAGGCGGTATGTCGATCAATATCGAGCCGAATTCGAAGGCCTGTTAAAAGGGACAGAGCAGACTGAATTCTCTGAATTGCTTTTGGACACCTATACGAATTCAGATGTTGGAAAAGTATACTTGATGCTGAGCGATGCCCTGGATGCAAACGGATAATTGTTGGGCTGTATTTTAGTCTCACGTTGGCTCATTCGATTTTCTCGCTGACGATTGCGATGAAAATGCGCGATATATAAAGCAAAGAAAAACAAATGTAATCCCGCCACCGATTATCAGTGGTAAATCATAATCCACGAATTCAAAAAATGCACCGCCCCATAAAGGGCCAAATACGCGCCCTAGACCGGAGAAGGTTGCCGCTAAACCAAGGACACTCCCTTGTTGGCTTTTGGACGCTGTAAGGCTTATTAAGGCTGACTGAGTGGGGTTCAAGATAGCAATGCCGAGGCTTAAAAGCGTTATGGCTACTAGAAAAATTGAAAAATGGAAAGCCAAGGCAATCATGAATAGGCCCGCGGTGAGCAATGCGAGGCCGACCAGTAACGCTTTTTGCTCCCCAACCCACTTGGTGAAAGGACCGATTAAACGGCCCTGTACGATAACCAAAATGACACCAATATAGGCGAAACAATAACCGAGATCTTTTGCGGTCCAGCCATAATTTCTTTCTGTCCATAAGGGAAACAGAGTTTCCACCTGACTGAAGACAAAACTGACGATGAAGAAGGAGCCGACAAACCAAGCGATCATTGGTACGGAAAAGATTGCTTGGAGCTGCTCTTTCATGGGGCGTTTGGTTTGAGAGCGTGCCGCGATTTTATCTTCGTCGGACAGGCTTTCTTTTACAGTAAAGAAGGCTAGGATTAATCCAACGACAGACAGGCCACTTGCAACAAACATAGGTGTTTGGAAATCTGGATTTTGTGGATCGTTACCCACAAGTAAACCCCCAATAGCCGGGCCTAGGGTGAAACCAAGTCCAAAGGCGGCTCCTACCATTCCCATCCCTTTTGCACGATTTTCCGGCGTTGTAATATCCGCAATAATGGCTTGGGCAACAGAAATTTTCCCGGATGCTATGCCACTGACACAGCGGGCCAAGATCAAAATCGCAAAACTTTCAGCAAGGCCTGTCCATAAATACGCACCAGCGCTGACACCCAAGCAAAGCAGGAAAACGGGCCTTCTGCCAAAGCGGTCTGAAATGCGCCCCCATATGGCGGAAAAAACAAGCTGAAAGACCGAAAAGCCTGTCGCTAGCCAAGTGACCATAAATGCGGTAGCACCATAATGCTCTGCATAGAAAGGGAGTAATGGCAATATTATGCCGAAACCAACAAGGTCCAAAAAGATAGAGAGGAAGACTGCAAGCATATTTAATCAAATGTAATAATTCGGGAGCGCAATCCTATCCAAGATTGGTGTGTTTGGCGAGATGAACAATTTATCTTTTTAACAAAATAGTAATTATTATAGAAATATTCTCTTATAAGGCGTGGATATTTGGTTCCAAAATGGGACGTATTTTAAGTGAAGCGGTTGAAAAATATTAATTTTTTCCAATATACTCATTCATTCTTGCCATAAAAGCTATGGGATGATTGATCGTGTATGGAAAGTCTAATGTTCTAATTGCGATCAAATGAACTAAAAATAAAACCCTAGGGGGACGATGTTATGACAGACAATGCAACTGATCAGGCGATAGAAAAAGCAAAAGCTAAAGGGGCCGCAAAAATGGCTCAGATTGTCTATATTCTATATTTAGTTGGAATAGCTATCGGTTTGACGGGTCTTATTGGTTTGATTATGGCCTATGTGAATAAGGGAGATGCTGCGGACTGGTTGAAAAGTCACTACCAGTTTCAAATTCGCACATTTTGGATCGGATTACTCTTTGCGGTAATAGGCGGTGCGACCATGGGGTTTGGCGTTGGCTTCCTCATTATCTTCGCTACCTTCGTTTGGTTCGTTGTCCGGTGCGTCAAAGGGCTTAAATTCCTTTCAAAAGAAGAAGCTGTACCTAATCCTACAACGTGGATTTGGTAAATTGATTAAGGCTCGCTATTTTGCGAGCCTTAATAATGAAATGTCAGCGCTTGTTGGGCTAAATCATCGGCATCTCTTCAACGGGAACAGTAATCTCGTCTCTAGTTGAGCCTGTATGGGTGGTTTCGGCTTTAGTTATGTTGATGAGGTAAACTTCCTCTTCAGCCACAGGCATATGCTCTACGCCGCGCGGAATAACCAGAAGCTCCCCTTCGGATACAGTCTCTTCACGATCTCGGAATTTAACTGTTAAGGTGCCTTTTACGACGATAAACAATTCGTCCTCTTCTTCGTGACGATGCCAGACAAACTCATTCTTTAGTTTTGCAAGCCTCACATGTTGCCCATTCGCTTCGGCTACAATATGGGGATGCCAATAGGTTGAAAATTTTGCGAATTTCTCCGCGAGATTTACTGTATGCATTGCTCATTTATCCTTTTCGTCCGTTGCGATGGTGTATCTTTTGGTTATTTTGAAAATAGAAAATAATGTGATATAATGAAAACTAATTTTTCTTATACTCATCATTAGGATTTGTAATAGCTAGAAATGCGAAATATTGATACTCAACTTTTGAGGACTTTTCGAACCACCGCTGCGACGGGTAATATGACACAAGCAAGTGCCATGCTTAATCTTAGTCAGGGAGCGGTAAGTCAGCAAATTCGAAAATTGGAAGAGCAGCTTGACTGCACTCTATTCAATAGACAAAAATCAGGTTTGACCATGACAGCCGCGGGTGAAAAGCTTTTTTCTAAAGCTCAAAAACTGTTGGCGATTAACGACGAAATTTGGCAGGAAATGACGCAATCAAATTATAGCGGCACTCTAACTTTGGGTGTCCCGTTAGATTTGATGAGTGGGAAATTACCATCAATTTTACGGCTCTTTGCTGAGAATTATCCTAGTGTGGGGTTTAACCTTGTATGCGCGCCAACTTTGGATTTACAGAAGCAGTTTAAGGACGGTCAACTAGATTTAACCTTGATGGAAGAGTTGACTGGAAATGTGAGCGGTGAGACGCTTTTTACAGATCAACTTGTTTGGATTGGGGCGCAAGGGGGTACAGTGCGCGAGGTCTCTCCTCTCCCGATTTCAATCGCGAGTGACGCATGTGTCTTTAGGCTTCCAACAATAACGGCGCTCGATGAAATAGGCCGCCCGTGGAAGCGTGTCTATGAGAGCAATAATCTAGATGCAATACTGGCCATGATACGTATGGATCTAGCCGTTGGTGTTTTTCTTTCATCCTTAGTCCCAAAGACGCTAGAGAAAATTCCCCAAAGCGCTCAGTTCCCAGCGCTTCCAGAATTTCATATTACTCTGTCTTTAGCATCTGGTCCGAGGCACGAAATAGCCGCGCTATTAGCGGGCTATATTCAACGCGGCTTTTCAATCTCAAAAGCCGCGTGATTACGTGACGTCTTAGATTTCCAGTTTAGCGACCACCTGGCCTTCATTGACGGGGTCACCCTCATTCACTAGGATTTCTATCACTTTTCCCTCTTCCGGTGCATCAACCGGGATTTCCATTTTCATGCTTTCTAAGATAATAATGGCCTCGTCTTCGTCGAGCTGTTCTCCAATTTCGGCTTGGATTTTCCAGACTTTGCCCGCGATTTCGCTTTTTACTTCTATGATCGCCATAGTGTTCCCCGCTCTTATTATTTTTTAATTGTGCTTTATGGTTTCATATTCTTCTGGCAGACACCAATTTTATTTGTGATCTTTAAACAAAAAAAGGCCGCGCTTCAGTTAAGAAGCACGGCCTTTTTATTATTGCTTTTAGAGAGCTTAAGACGCTTTTTGTTCTCTCGATGCTTTTTTACGATCGTTTGAATCTAGGAAACGCTTGCGAAGGCGAATGTTGTTTGGTGTTACTTCCACCAATTCATCATCGTCAATATACGCAATCGCTTGTTCAAGGTTCATTTTTCTTGGGGTTGTCAGTCGGACAGCTTCATCCGTACCGGAAGCACGAACGTTCGTAAGCTGTTTGGCTTTAAGGGCATTAACCTCAAGATCGTTCGGGCGGTTATGCTCACCCATGATCATGCCTTCATAAACATTGACGCCGGCACCTACAAAGAATGTACCCCGTGCTTCAAGGTTGAAGATCGCGAATGGAACAGATTTACCAGAAGCATTTGCAATCAACACGCCATTGCGACGGCCAGGAATTTCACCTTTATGCGGAACATAAGAATGGAACAGACGGTTCATAATACCGGTACCGCGCGTGTCGGTGAGGAATTCACCATGGTAGCCGATTAGCCCACGAGTCGGGCAAAGGAAAGTGATCCGTGTTTTTCCGCCACCTGATGGGCGCATGTCGGTCATAGCACCTTTACGGAGTGCAATTTTCTCAACAACGGCACCGGAGTACTCTTCGTCAACATCGACAACAACTTCTTCTAACGGCTCTAATCTTTTGCCGGTAGTCTCGTCAGTGCGGAACAGAACTTGCGGGCGACTGATTGAAAGCTCGAAGCCTTCGCGGCGCATAGTTTCGATCAACACACCGAGCTGCAATTCGCCGCGACCAGAGACAATAAAACTGTCACCGCCAGCGGCATCTTCAACACGGATTGACACGTTACCTTCGATCTCTTTCATCAAGCGATCGCGAATAACCCGGCTTTGCACCTTATCGCCATCTTTACCAGCAAGAGGAGAGGAGTTGATAGCGAACGTCATAGAGATCGTAGGGGGATCAATTGGCAGCGCTTCCAAAGGCTCAGTTTCTTCAGGCGTACCAATCGTGTCGGCCACTGTCGATTTTACCAAACCAGCGATGGAGACAATATCACCAGCGCGTGCTTCAAGAATCGTTTCGCGTTCAAGGCCTCTAAAAGCCATGATTTTAGTAGCGCGGGCATCTTCAATCTTTTTTCCGTCGCTCGTAAGACCTTTAATTGGATCATTTGTCTTGATGACACCTGATTCTACACGGCCAGTGAGCAAGCGACCAAGATATGGGTTGCTTTCAATTGTGGTCACAAGCATGCGAAATGGCGCTTCTTCATCAACAACAGGCGCTTCAACATGAGAGACAATCAGATCAAAGAGAGGGTTCAGAGTTTCTCTTTCATCGGTAAGCTCTTTTGCAGCCCAACCTTGCTTCGCAGAAGCATATAGTAATGGGAAGTCTAACTGATCTTCTGTTGCATCAAGCGCAACGAGGAGATCAAAGCATTCGTCGAGAACTTCATCAGCGCGAGCATCAGGGCGATCGGCTTTGTTGATAACGATAATTGGCTTCAGCCCAAGGCTCAAAGCTTTTTGCGTTACGAATTTGGTCTGAGGCATAGGACCTTCAGCGGCATCTACGAGGACAACCACGCCGTCAACCATGCTCAAAATCCGCTCGACTTCTCCGCCAAAGTCAGCATGGCCTGGTGTATCAACGATATTGATGCGATAGCCATCCCATTCAACAGAAGTACATTTGGCCAAAATGGTAATGCCGCGCTCACGCTCCAAATCGTTGGAATCCATGGCGCGCTCGTCCACATTCTGGTTCTCTCGGAACGTTCCACTCTGCTTTAAGAGTTCGTCCACTAGTGTAGTCTTCCCATGATCAACATGAGCGATAATCGCAACGTTCCGAATTTCCATGATATTTTAAACTTCGCTAAACTGAAAGGCGCGCGCAGTATACTCGCGGATACATATATAGCAAGCCCGTCAAAAATTTACGGGCTAACCATTCCTGATTCTACTCTGATATTGCTTATATATGGTAAAAACGGCATAAATATCAAAGTTTTTTGCTGCAATGCAGCTATGACTTCACCTTTTGTAACCAAAAAATGGGAGTAATCCCTAGTATTCAGCCGTTTCTAGTGTGACGATTTTGTTAGAAAAAACGCATTTGAGACGATTAAAAGGATACCAATTGTGCTCAATAAGCTGAAATTTTCATCAAAAAAGAGAAAATCATAAAATGCTGCAAAAACAGTAGTTAAATAAAATAGGGGCATAACAACGCTTGCATCGGCACGTCTCATCGCTTGGATGAAACAAGATTGGGCAAGCACCATTGCCACGCCGAGGAGTATGAGCAACATCCATTGCTCGAGAGAGGGTTGCCGCCAAACTGAAAGCGCGATGGTGATCGAAATAATGGCGCCGATGCAGTTGTTAATGATTAATATTTGTAGCGGTTTTTCCGTCCCCGTTAGTTTTTTTAAGAAAATAGCCTCCAGCCCCATAAGCAATGCGGCGAGCAAAGCAATCAGCGCCGCTGGCTGAAATGTATCTGAGCCCGGACGGGTGATCAATATTACACCCATAAAGGAGAGAAGGACGAAGAACCATCGATTGCCAGGGATAACTTCACGAAGGAAAATAGCGGCTAATATCATTGTGGCAATCGGGCTTAAAAATGATAGGGCCGTCGCATCTGCCAAGGGCATTTGGCTCGCCGCAGCAAACATGCAACTAGCTCCTAACCATCCACAAATTGATCGATAAGAATGTAGTTTCCACGGCGCTGACTTAAAGTGGAATCTGTGCCCTATGGCAAACGGTATTAAAGCTAGGACGGCAAAGAAGAAGCGCCCCGCGGAAATTTGCAATGGATGTAATGCTGGGGCTATCGTTGAATTTCCCAAGGCTTTGGCAATAAGGGTCGTGAGGGCAATCAAAGCACTCGCGATGACCATAAAAAGGAGCCCTGATATCACGCTTTTTGATTTTTCCATCAGGGCTGCTTTTCTAAGCTTAAAAGTAAGCTGCGTTCATGTTCATTGTTGTATCATCTACCGATTGCACAAGGGTAGCCCAAGCCTCTACTCTGCATAGCTCGTACCGGAAGAAGTACTGGCAAGTTGCAATCTTTCCTTCATAAAAATTTTGATCTTCTAGCGAGGGAGATTGTTGGAGTGCATTGCGTGCTACTAGGGCTTGCTCTAACCATTTCCAAGCAATAACAACGTGACCCAGCATGTCTAAATATGTGGTGGCATTTGCAAGAGCCAGCTTCACGTTACCTTGCATCATTTCTTTTGCAACGGACTGCGTAACAACAGCAACCTTTGATAAAGAGGCATCAAGGGCGTCAGAAAATTCTGTAAATTGATCAAATTGGCGTGCAGCCACTGTCGTTTTAGAGATTTTTTTGCTCAATAATTTCAGACCGGCACCATCGTTCATCATGACTTTACGACCAAGTAAATCCAGTCCCTGAATACCATGAGTGCCTTCATGGATGGGGTTGAGGCGGTTGTCCCGATAATATTGCTCGACTGGATAGTCCCTTGTATAGCCATACCCGCCAAGAACCTGAATGGCATGTTTGTTCGCTTCTAGGCAAAACTCGCTGGGCCAAGATTTAACAATTGGGGTTAAAGTGTCCAAAAGCAAAGACGCTTCCGTCCGCGTGGCCTCATCAGGAGCCGTATTTTCATCATCAACCAATGCGGCTGCATATAAACAAAGGGAAAGCCCACCTTCAACGGCAGCTTTTTGTGCTAGTAGCAGTCTGCGGATGTCCGCATGTTCTATCAGCATTAATTGGTCTGACGCGGCATCCTTTCCATCTGGATGACGACCTTGCGGTCGGTTTTTTGCGTAATCAAGGCTATAAAGATACCCAGCATATCCTAAGCTGACGGCACCTAGCCCCACACCGATTCGGGCTTCATTCATCATATGAAACATGTAGAAAAGGCCTTTATGTTCCTCTCCAACTAAATAGCCAACAGCGCCTTCTTTTTCTCCAAAATTGAGAAGAGTGTTTGTGGTGCCTCGATATCCCATTTTGTGGTTGAGGCCTGCTAGGCTTACGTCATTCCTAGGGCCCAATGAGCCATCTTCATTCACTAAAAATTTTGGAACGATGAACAGAGAGATACCTTTGACGCCCTCGGTACCGCCAGGGATTTTTGCAAGCACCAAATGGACAATATTTTCTGAGAGCTCATGCTCACCCGCAGAAATCCACATTTTGTTACCAGTCAGGCGATAACTGTCATCTTCTTGCGGAATGGCTTTTGTTTTAATGTCTGACAAGGAGGATCCCGCTTGTGGCTCGGACAGACACATAGTCCCAAAGAAGCGGCCCTCGATCATGGGTTCCAGAAAGGTTTTTTTCTGAACGTCATTGCCAAAAGCACGGATGACGTTTGAGGCTCCAATTGTTAGAAATGGATAGCCTGATGTTCCTACATTGGCTGAATTGAAAATGGCACTACAGGCTAGCGCAATTGTCGTGGGTAACTGCATGCCACCGTCACTATAATCATGTTGTGCGCCCATAAAGCCGGCCTGAATATAGGCGTCGAGTGCGGTTTTGACTTCTGGAATGATATGAACTTTTTCGCCATCAAATGTGGGCTCGTTCTGATCTGCTTTCTGATTATGAGGCGCAAAGAGGTCTGCTGCTATCTGTGTCGCCGTTTCAAGGACGGCGTTAAAGACATCACGGTCATGGTCGGCGTATCTGTCACGAGATGTCAGGCTTTCTACTTTCAACATTTCATAAAGTTGGAAGGAGAGATCCCTGTTGTTGATTGTCGTGACTGACATTTAATTTCCTTTTGTCTTTATTGCAGCTCTCTAGCTCATTGATGCATTAACCCTAGCATGGCTAGAGACGGCACCAAGTCAATATGTCCGCTCTTTAGAAGCATGGTGCGATTCAGTTTGTTTATCGCGAAACATGAAGTTTCACAGTAAACATTCCTTTTTTGGGGGAGTAAAATTAAAAAATATTAAACTCGTAATACAGCTGGCACTTGCGTTAATTCCTAAGTTTTCTGCTGTTTTCTCAAAGTGACCTAATTTTTCTGGTATGTGACCTAAAGATGAAATAGTCTCCAGAAGTGTGATGGTGATCACAATAGAAATGAGGCGCCTATGGATTGGGAGGTCCGCGTTTTGTTTCGTCGTAATTGGGAGATTAAGTTTATGATTGTTATGCCGACGCCGCCGCTTAGAAATAACGGTACCGTTTCTGTTTACGCTAGCCAGGTTTTTTCTGAGGAAGAATGTGATTCTATTCTTGAATCTCTTGACGATGAAAACTGGGAAGAAGCCAAAGTCGGAGGGCATAAAGGGCGCGGGATTTTTGATGTCGTGAAGGAGTTCCGTAGTAATTTGCTTCAATCAGTGCCAATTGAGGCAGAGGGTTTCCCGCTAAATCGGATTGTCCAAGAAATTAGTAATGCTAATTCACAGTTTTGGCGTTTTGACCTTGGAGGCTTTGCTGATGACGATATGCCGTGGGTGATGGATTACTGCCGAACAGGCGATCATAATGACTGGCATGTTGATTTGGGACAAGCGGCAACGGCTTCTAGAAAATTGGGGTTTTCGCTGCAATTGACCGATGGAGACGAATATGAGGGGGGCGACCTTAATTTTCACCGGCTTGAAAAATCGCGGGCGGAGCTAACAAAGAAAGGGACATTGATTGTTTTTCCTTCCTTTTGGCTGCATCAAGTTGCTCCGATGTTAAAGGGTCAGAGAAAAGTTGT
>JBALXM010000007.1:78648-84465 GCA_036960695.1 Sneathiella sp. | reverse complement strand
TAGCCCCATAATACTGGTTTTGGGGGAGACATTACACTGCCATCAAACACGATGCCATTTGGTCGGTCTTTATCAAGAAGCAAGGGGCCATCCAGATCAACGAAACGAGCAAATCCACCAAGTAGCATGGCAGGTGCCATGCCAAGGCTTGTTCCGAGCATGCATCCGACCATAATTCCCAAACCAAAATCGCGCGCAGCTGACGCCAAGATAAGGGCTTCAGTCAGTCCCCCGGTTTTATCAAGTTTAATATTGATAAAATCGTAAAAGG
Source organism: Sneathiella sp. (assembly GCA_036960695.1). Classification (GTDB taxonomy): domain Bacteria; phylum Pseudomonadota; class Alphaproteobacteria; order Sneathiellales; family Sneathiellaceae; genus Sneathiella. The sequence continues at coordinate 84,194 of JBALXM010000007.1, read as the reverse complement.
GCGCAACCTGATCAAGGGTGGAGGTGTCGTGGGAGCTTTCATCCGCGCAAACAGGAACAGGGCGGACGACGTCACCAAGAGCGCTATCTGCACCTGCGGGCAGAGGCTGTTCAATAAGCTCTACCCCGAGGTCGGCCATTTTAGGAAAATACTCTTCCATCATCTCCAAAGTCCAAGCCTCGTTGGCGTCCACGATTATCCTTGATTTCGGAGCGGCATTTCTGACGGCAGACACTCGCTCAACATCTAGCTCACCTGAAAGCTTTAACTTCATTAAAGGGCGATGAGACTGCTTTGCCGCTGCAATGCCCATTTTCTCTGGGCTATCCAACGATAAAGTATAGGCCGTGATCAATCGGCCGGGAGGTTGAATGCCTGCAATTTGCGCGATGGTTTTTCCCGTAAGTTTTGCTTCCAAGTCCCATAATGCACAGTCTACAGCGTTTCGTGCGGCTCCAGCAGGCATCACGCTAAGAAGATCCATTCGGCTTGCGCCGTGATGGATGGCATCTTTTATCGTGGAGATTTCGTCGAGGACAGTTGCTTGGCTCTCACCATAACGCGGGTAGGGGACGCATTCCCCCATTCCTGTTACGCCATTTTCAGTGATTTTGACAACAACCACATCAGCGGAGGTTTTCGCGCCGCGGCTTATGCGAAAACTCCCTCGAATTGGCCAGCTCTCAGAATATGCCTCTATCGATCGTTTTGTCATATTAATGCATCGACAATGGAGGCAACACCTGTTCGATAGGCATCAACACACGGCAGGCCAAATTCTTTTTCCAAAGCGGCAAGATAGGCGTCGCCTTCTTCAAGGGAAAGTGTCGATGTATTGACGCTGATTCCTACGAATTTTGCTGATTTGTTTGTGAGCTGCGCGGTTTTCAGATTTAAGGCCATACATTCTTCTAAATCAGGCAGTGGTTGATGAGGTAAGCCCCGCATGTGTTTTCTTGTGGGCTCATGGCAGAGAACGAGGGCATCAGCTTGCGCACCATGGAGTAAACCCAGACTTACGCCCGCGAATGAGGGGTGAAAAAGAGAGCCTTGCCCTTCGATAATATCCCAATGGTCGGGATCATTTTCAGGCGTTAGCACTTCAACAGCACCAGAGATGAAATCAGCGACAACAGCATCAATGGATATACCCTGTCCCGCAATGAAGATACCAGTCTGTCCGGTTGCGGCAAAACTGACTTTCATGTTCCGTTTCTTCATTTCTTTTTCGATAGCAAGAGTTGTGTACATCTTTCCGACCGAGCAATCCGTACCAACTGCAAGAAGGCGCTTTCCAGATCGCGGCGTTGCCTTACCCGTGGGTAGATCATCCGTGGGGTGGCGCACATCAAATAGCTTGCGAGATGTAGCCTCCGCTGCCTGTTTAATCTCAGGTATGGACGATAAACGAATATGAAGGCCACTTGCGATGTCAAGACCAGCATTCATGGCCTCTATAATTTTGGATACCCAATGGGCAGGTAAATAACCACCGGAGTTCACAATGCCAATGACCATAGTTTTTGCACCGGCCTGCACTGCGTCTTCAATTGAGATGTCTTTTATTCCCAAGTCAGCTTTGCAGCCTTCAAGTCTCATTTGGCCAATGCACCATTCAGGACGCCAATCGACAATACCTTGCGCCGTTTTTGCCCCCAATTGGTCTCCAACATCCCCTAAGAACATCAGGTAAGGGTTTTGCATTTCAGTCATACTTCCTCCATTAAATGAAGACGTCACTTAGTCTCTAGTATGACCAGTTCAGCTTTCAATTTATCAATTTCTGCACTTGCGGCTTTGATGCAATCGTCACTTGCCCATTCGCGATGCTCATCTTTAGCATAAGCGAGAGCATTTCGATAATACATGAAAGCGTTCATGCGACATTTTGCGTAATTATTTTGGGTTCTAACTACTTTTCCGGGGGTTCCCATAACAATAGAATTGTCCGGAATAACAGTTCCTTCTTTTAAGAAGCTATGCCCTGCAATAATGCAATTGTCCCCGATAACACAGCCATCCATGATCGTCGTATTAATACCGATTAAACAGTTATCGCCAATCGTGCAGCCATGAATGGTACAATGGTGGGTGATGGAGCAATGGGATCCTATATACGTTCCTGTATTGTCACCAATATGCAGCATGGAAAAATCCTGAATATTTGTATAGTCACCGATAACAATCTCTCGAACTTCTGATCGGATAACAGAGTAGGGCCATAGGGAGGCGCCTTTCCCGATTTTTACTTTTCCATAAATAAGTGCTGTTTCGTGAATATAGGCCGCGTCATCGATGGTCACTTCTGGCCCAAATTTACTCATTGTTTTTCCCTTGTTTTTGTTTTTGAGCGTTGCGGTCGTGTGCTGGAACGAGTTTGAGAAACCCAGTCATTCAGATCACTGTAGCAGCCCAGTTTTTACAGGGTCAAACATATGTTTGAAATTCAACAGTATTTCGTTGGTTGTTTAGTCAGAAGAGGGGAGCGAGTTATCGAGATTTTGCCCAGGGAGAATTTTTCAGCCAAGTACCCAATGCTTCGACATCGATCGGCCTGCTCATATAATAGCCTTGTGCAACATGGCATCCAAGGCCCGCTAACATATACCATGTTTCGCGGTCTTCAACGCCTTCAGCAACAACTGATAGATCAAGGTTACGCGCGAGCTCCAGCAATGTTCTGACAATAACTGCGTCATCCGAAATTGTGTTCATATTCAGAACAAAACTTTTGTCGATCTTAATTTCATCTACAGGCAGTTTCCGGATATAGGCAAGAGAGGTGTAGCCCGTACCAAAATCATCGATTGATACTTTGACGCCTAAATCATGAAGTCGGGTGACAACATCTGTCGCCCGGATGACATCAGAGATGATGGCGCTTTCAGTGATTTCCAGTTTAAGTAATTCCGCAGGGAACTGGGATTGTTCCAACAGGCGGTTCACAACGTCTGGGAATATGGGGTTATGGAGGAGTAGCGCCGATATATTAACGGAAACAGAAAGTTGATGTCCTTGTTTCAGCCACTCTCCACCTTGTTTAATCGCAGCATCCAGTACCCAGCGGGTCAATGGCTCAATGCTCCCTGAACCTTCAGCGAGGGGTATAAAACTGTCTGGGAATAAAAGGCCTTTTTCCGGGTGCTGCCATCGGACTAAAGCCTCGACGCCTATGACGGTACTGTCATGCATGCGGATCATAGGTTGGTAATGGAGGCGAAGCTGGTTGTTATCTATTCCTTCAGGGAGTTCCTGGGCCAACTTTAATTGTTCGCGCCTTTCAGCATCTTCTTGTTTTGTATAGACCATAAAACGGTTCTTATCGCGTTTGGCCGTATAAAGTGCCGACATTGCTTTATGCAGTAGGGTATCGGCTGTATCTTGGTCACCAATTTTGGCAATCCCCATAGTAGCGCTTAACGTTGTGGACTGCTTGTCGAGGAAATAGGGCTGTCTGAGCTCGTGCGATAACCTCGCAGCGATAGTTGTGTCGGAGATCTTTGCCAAGCCTGCACCATGTAAAAGCAAAGCAAATTCATCATCGCCCAATCTTCCAACAATAGAATTTTCAGGGGCAAATTGGACGAGCCTTTCTGCTATTGTTTTTAAGATTAAATCTCCAAATTCATGACCTTTGCTCTCATTCAGTCCTTTGAAACTATCAATGTCGAGAATGATCAAGGATATTGGTGTGTCCTCGTCATTTGTTTTTTCTATAACCTCAGCAATTTTGGATTTAAATTTCGCACGCCCTGGGAGAGAGGTTAAAGGGTCTTTGTGAGCGATGATATTTTCATTTGAGGATACTTTTCCCGAATGCTGCAAAAGTTTCCTAAAACGGTTAGCGTTCATCAATAGGCTATCAAGTCGTGACGCTGTGAATTCAGTGCTTGGAACGCAATCAAGAGCACCCGCTGCCATGAGCTCAGTTGGGCCGTCAATAACAACGACTGAAATGCTGGGGGCCAGCAACCTGCAGCGCTTTAAAACATGAGATACGGCAGAATCACCCAAGTCAAAATCGATAAAAATAAAATTGAATTCACCACTGGTAATTTCTGTATCCAAAGAGCCTTCAAAATTTGCATTCTTTGAAGTGGTCGTGAGGCTTAGATTAGCAAGAACAATGTGTAGCTTCTCTCCTGATTCTAATACCAGCGCACGAATACCTTGAAGGCAGAGAGATTGAGGTGTCTCTGCCGTCGATTTAACCAGCTCTGTGTGTGTATTCTTAGCTGCTCTAGATCGCGAAGTGGTGCTAACTGAAATCAAAATATTACCTAAACTAAAAAAATAGCCCACTAGGGGGAGTATCAACTTTGTAAATGAATAAGTGAATTTATACAGATAGTGGGTAAATAAGGTCTTAAGATGTCAGTAAAATTTGCCTCATTAAAACGATTTTTCTTACCGAAAAATTTTCCCTTTTTCAAATATGAAACATTTGGATCTTAATTTGTATTATGAAACAAATGTTGCAAATTATGAATTGGGGATATAGGCTATTCTCATTGATTGGAGAGTGTGTGCGATATGAATAATGGCGATGCCGTAAAAAATATTAAAGATTGCTTTAATTCGCTTAGCCCACAACTGCAAATAGCGGCGCGGCATATTTTGGACGCACCGAATGATGTCGCATTATACTCAATGCGTGAGATGGCGGCGCGATCATCTGTTAAGCCTGCGACTATGGTGAGGTTGGCGACTAAGCTTGGGTATAAAAATTACAATGAGTTGCGAGATGAATTTCGCAAGCGCATCTCTGCTCCGAAAACAGGCTTTGCCGCGCGAGCTCGATTGATGCAGCTTCGGAGCCATGATGCTCACGAAAAAGGGCTGGTTTCAGATATCTTCGGTGCTGAAAGTGATAATATTGAACAAACGTATCAATTGATTACGGACGAGGAATTGAATAATGCGGCGGCCGCGCTTATTCAAGCTGAGAAAATTTATGTGGTTGGTCTTCGGAAATGTTTCCCCGTCGCTTATTTTTTTCACTATGCAACTCGTGATTTCTTTGCTTCTTGTAACTTGGTGCAAGGATATGCGGGCTTGTTCCATGAAGAAGTGTCACACATGACCGAGCGAGATACTGTTCTTGTGGTTGCGTTTGATCCCTACACAAAAGAGACTGTAGAGGCTGCAAATCTGGCTCGAAAATCTGGGGCAAAAATTATTGCTGTTACCGACAGCGACGTCTCTCCTTTAGCCGCGGACGCGGACTATGTCTTTATCGCGGCTAACCGCAGTCCCTCTTTTTACCGATCACTCGTCGGTGCTTTATCAATCGTTCAATCGCTCGTCGCAGCTGTTGTGACAAAACTCGGAGATAAAGCCGTCACAATATTGGAACTATCTGATAAGAGGCGGCGGGAAAACAAAGTTTATTGGAATGTTTAGGATACTTAAATGACTCATGTTTTTCACAGGGCACCAACCCACAATTACCCGATTGCTGTTAAGGGTGAGGGGGTCTATGTCGTCGATGGCGCTGGGAAAAAATACATGGATGCCTGCGGTGGCGCCGCTGTATCATGCCTTGG
>JBALXM010000007.1:73397-78548 GCA_036960695.1 Sneathiella sp. | reverse complement strand
ACTATCGGAGCCTTATCTGCTGGCGGAAACGAATGGCGGAAAGAGCCTTATTCCCCAATGTTAATGCCTGTACAGTTGATTTCTCCTTGCTATGCTTATCGCGGGCAAAAAGAGGGTGAAAGCGAATTTGAATTTGGACAACGTGTTGCCAATGAGCTCGAACTTGAAATCTTAGCGGCGGGCCCTGAAAATATCTGCGCATTTATATGTGAGCCTGTTGTGGGTGCTACCCTTGGTGCAGTTCCGGCCGTTGAGGGATACTTCACCCGCATTAGAGAAATTTGCGATATTTACGGTGTTCTCCTCATTTTAGATGAAGTTATGTGCGGAATGGGTCGAACCGGGACACTTTTCGCTTGTGAGCAGGAAGCTATAGAGCCTGATATTCTAGTGACAGCAAAAGGCCTTGGCGCTGGATACCAACCAATTGGCGCAATGCTCGTATCCAAAGAAATCTATAACGAAGTCGTGTCAGGAAGTGGGTTCTTCCAGCATGGACATACTTATATGGGGCATCCGCTTGCTTGCGCGGCATCCCTTGCCGTTCAACTATACGTAGAAGAAAATAATCTTCTGGAGAATGTTATGGCAAGAGGCGCTGATCTTGAAAAAGAACTGACTCTTGCTTTTGCTGAGCACGAGGCTATCGGAGACATTCGAGGGCGCGGTTTGTTCTACGGCCTTGAATTGGTGAAGGATAGATCGACAAAAGATCCTTTCGATCCAGCATTAAAAATTCATGGACGCATAAAAGCTGCTGCTATGGAGGCTGGTTTGATGTGTTATCCCATGGGCGGGACTATCGATGGTCGCAGAGGTGATCATGTGCTTTTAGCTCCTCCTTTTATTGTCGATCGAAATCATATCGATGAGATCGTTGGTAAATTAAAACGTGCTGTAGATACCGCATTAAGGGGCATTTGAGGGTGATAAAAATGAATGCATCGGTTAATAAACTTGACCCGTTAATTATTACGGTCGCCCCGAACGGTGCGCGAAAAACCAAAAAAGATCATACTGCACTTCCTATTCGTCCAGATGAATTGGCTAAGGAAGCTTTCGCATGCATGGAGGCGGGGGCTTCTATGATTCATTTGCATGTGCGGGCCGATGACGAGACGCATATTTTGGATGTTTCCCGTTACCGTGAAGCGACATCTGCCATTCGAGATCTTTGTGGCGAAGACATCATTATTCAAGCTACGACAGAAGCTGTTGGTCAATATACTGCGCCAGAGCAAATGAAATTGGTGAGAGAGTTAGTACCACAATCAGCGTCTCTTGCTATTAGCGAGTTGGTGCCCGTTGGCGGGGAAGCTGCTGCAAAAGAGTTTTTTCAGGAGTTAGTTCTTCAGAATATTTTGCCTCACTACATCGTGTATTCAGCGGAAGAATTGAAGAGATTTTTATCCTTGGTGGATACCGGAGTAATTCCAGAGGATAATGTTTTCCTATTATTTGTTCTGGGCCGATATTCGCAAGGACAGACGTCACACCCAAGTGATTTGTTGCCGTTTTTAAATGTACTTCAGGGACGCTTCCCTTGGTCAGTTTGCGCATTCGGACCACTTGAACATGCATCTGCCAGTGCTGCCGTCGCCCTTGGCGGGCATGTCCGTGTTGGGTTTGAAAATAATTTTTTCCTGAAAAATGGTGATGTTGCAACGAATAACGCAAGTCTGGTGTCTCAGGTGGCATCAGTGACAGAAGCCATCGGGCGGCCCGTAGCGTCTGCGAAGGAGATACTGTCCATACTTCAAAAATAGTATGTGAGAGGCAAGAAATACCAACTTTTGTTTTTATATTCTAATAAGTTGGTTTAGTGTTTTCCGCAGGGGAGTAAGAACAATTGCTTTCTTGGGAAAAGCCGACGGTTCAGGCTAACAGCTGAATTCTAGGCACTTCAATGTCAGGTGAAAATAGAGTGTATTTTTACTTGGCTTAAAAGACAGGTTGAGGAGAAAGATATGAGAAAGTTCTTTACTATGACTGCCGTGGCAGCTGCTGCACTTGGGGGAGCCTTGATTTCCTCTTCTGCAGTCCACGCAGAGAAATTTATTACGATCGGTACAGGTGGACAAACTGGTGTTTACTACCAAGTTGGTGGTGCCATTTGTAAATTGGTAAATCGTGGTACAAAAAATCACGATATTAAATGTACCCATACGACAGGTGGATCAACCAAAAATATCAATGGTATCCGTGCTAAAGATCTTGATATGGGCGTCGCTCAATCTGATTGGCAGTTTCACGCATATAATGGTACTGCCCCTAAGCAGTTCCCTGATGGCGCGTTTAAAGAATTGCGTTCTCTTTTCTCTGTTCACCCAGAGCCATTCACTGTTGTCGCCCGTGCAGACGCCGGCATCAAAACATTTGCTGACCTTAAAGGTAAGCGCGTGAATATTGGGAATCCAGGTTCCGGCCAACGGGGCACCATGGAAGTGGTTATGGAAAAAATGGGCTGGAAAAAAGGTGACTTTGCCCTTGCATCCGAACTTAAATCCTCGGAGCATTCAGCTGCACTTTGCGATAATAAAATTGACGCATTTGTGTTCACTGTAGGTCATCCTGCCGGTAACATTAAAGAAGCAGCATCCACTTGTGCTGTGAAGCTTGTCCCTGTTGTGGGTCCAGTGTTTGATAAATTGGTTGAAGATAATGCCTTTTATGCCAAAACAATGGTTAAAGGTGGCATGTACGAAGGTACAGACACTGACACACCAGTCTTTGGTGTTGGTGCTACATTTGTGTCGTCAACATACACTGACGAAGCAACAGCTTACCAAATTGTGAAAGCAGTTTTTGAAAATTTCAATCGCTTCAAGAAAATGCATCCAGCATTTGCTAACTTGAAAAAAGAAGAAATGATTAAAAACAACCTGTCTGCTCCACTGCATGCAGGTGCGATCAAATATTACAAAGAAGCAGGCTTGATGTAATCAAGCGACAAGGCAGGGATTTCGGTCCCTGCCAATCTATTTTGCTAACGGGAAGATTGCGCGGTTTCTGCATATAACGAGCAGAAATGGTCATTGGGGGGAATATGACAGATACATCACAGAATGATGGACCATTAAGTGGTGCGGAACTTGAAGATCTAGTTGCGTCGACAGATACAGGCGGTCGCACGCCGGACAATAAGAATATTGCAAAACTAATGGCCGGTCTCGCGCTTGTCTGGGCTATATGGCAGGTATGGATAGCGTCTCCACTACCCTTTATGTTGGGTTGGGGTGTGTTCTCTGGGCGTGAAGCAAGGCCTATCCATTTAGCGTTTTCCTTGATTTTAGCCTATATGGCTTATCCTGCTTTTAAAAAATCACCGCGCCATTCAATCCCCATTGCCGATTGGGTTTTGGCAATAGCTGGTGTTTCTTGTACTTTATATTTGTTCGCTTTTGATAGTGTGCTTGCAGATACTCTTTTGGGATCTCGCTTGAGTGATCGTCCGGGTAATCCAAATTTTGTGGATATCTGTGTGGCAACTGTTGGCATCATTATGTTACTTGAAGCCACAAGGCGGGCTCTTGGGCCCCCGTTGATGGTTGTCGCTATTTTCTTCCTTTGTTATACTTTTCTTGGGCCGTATGCGCCAGGTTTTCTTGCTTGGAAAGGCGCCAGTTTTGGTGCTGTAGCGGATCACCAGTGGCTCTCTTCCGAAGGTGTCTTTGGTATTGCATTAGGGGTATCAACGGGTCTTGTTTTCCTTTTCGTTCTTTTTGGGGCGTTGTTGGATAAGGCTGGGGCCGGAAACTATTTCATTAAAGTCGCTTTCTCCCTTATGGGACATATGCGCGGTGGACCTGCAAAAGCCGCTGTTGTGGCATCCGGTATGACCGGATTGATATCAGGATCCTCAATCGCCAATGTTGTGACGACTGGAACTTTCACTATCCCGATGATGAAGCGGGTTGGTTTTTCTTCAGAACGAAGCGGCGCTGTTGAAGTTGCCTCCTCTGTAAATGGTCAGATCATGCCACCTGTTATGGGGGCTGCTGCCTTCTTGATGGTTGAATATGTTGATATTAGCTATTTTGAAGTTGTGAAGCATGCCTTCATTCCTGCGATTATTTCCTACATTGCGCTGGTTTATATCGTTCATTTAGAAGCGTTGAAAACCAACATGAAAGGGTTGCCTAGAGCAATTACAGTGAAGTCAGGAAAATTGGCTTTATTATCCGCTGGTATCACAGCCGCTGCCATTATTGCCTTAGGCGGTGGCGTCTACTACTTATCCGTCTTGTTTGACTTGCTTGGCTCCACTTTAAGCCAGTTGTTAGCTGTCGTGGCAGTGATGGGGCTGGAATTAGCTGTTTATTTTGGCATCCATAAACGGCTGAGCGACGGCGCAAAAGAAAAAGTATTTTCCATGGGAATTATGGTCCTGTGCAATGTTGTTATTGGTGCCTTTGGAGCCTTCTATCTTGTTGGTACAATTACCGCCGCCGCTGGACCAACGCTTGCCCCATGGGTAATCGGTGGGCTGATCATTGTCTTATATGCTTATTTGGTCTCTATCTGTGCAAAGGTTCCTGACCTTGTCATGGATGATCCAAATGCTCCGATTACAGCACTTCCAGAACCAAAACCAACTATACTAGCGGGGCTGCACTTCTTGTTACCAGTCGCGGTTTTGATCTGGTGTTTGATGGTTGAACGCTTGTCACCCGAACTGTCCGCATTTTGGGCTGTAGCTTTGATGATTTTCATCTTGCTAACACAACGGCAACTCTTTTCGTTCTTTAGAAAAGAGTCCTTGGACGGCAAGTTAAAACAAGGTTTTTCCGAACTTATTGGCGGATTGATTTCCGGCGCGAGAAATATGATCGGAATTGGTATTGCTACTGCGGCTGCAGGTATCATTGTGGGTACAGTCTCGCAAACCGGTGTTGGACTTGTTTTGGCTGAACTTGTTGAGTTCTTAAGTCAAGGCTACATCCTGGCCATGTTGGTCTTCACTGCAATCTTAAGTCTGATCTTGGGAATGGGACTGCCGACGACAGCGAACTATATTGTTGTCTCGTCTTTGCTTGCGCCTGTGATCGTGAGCCTTGGTCAGCAAAATGGCTTGATCGTACCACTGATTGCCGTTCATCTGTTCGTCTTCTATTTTGGTATTATGGCAGACGTTACGCCTCCTGTGGGCTT
>JBALXM010000007.1:6060-73297 GCA_036960695.1 Sneathiella sp. | reverse complement strand
TATTTTCTGGCGCGTTCAAAGATTTGGGAGTCGGCTGCGTTGATATTGATTGCCTTCACTTTGTTCCGTCCGGGTTTCTGGATGGATATGATCGTGCCACCTTATATTAACAATGCTCCTTCAAGTATTGTTGAGGTTATTGGTGCCGCGGAAAAAGGCACTGAAATCCGCCTGATCGTTGACGGTGAGGATGATATCGGTGATCCGATTACGATGACAGCAATCTTGCCAATCGACACGGAAGGGTCAGCACAAGAGCGTCTTGAAGCCCTTGGATTGGAATTGTTGATAGAAGGAGAAGACGCTATTATTGACAATGCTGCTTTTGATAGCCCCGCCGCAAAAGCTGGCTTGGATTTTGATCAAAAGATTACGTCTGTGCTCGTGCCTGCTGATCAACCGTGGAAGGCGTGGATGTATATTCCTGCTTTACTTTTGTTAAGCTTGATCTGGCTTGTTCAAAGACGGCGTAACGGCGCTGCTCATTCACAAACGAAATCGGCTTGATAGGAAGGATTACACCATGTTTCAACATATTCTTTTAGCTGTCGATCTTGAGGATAAAGGGTCTTGGGAAAAAGCGGTTCCTGAGGCTGTTAATTATGCCTCCAATTTTGGCTCAACGATTCATTTGATGACCGTTGTGCCGGATTTTGGCATGAGTATCGTCGGCTCGTTCTTCCCAAAAGAGCATGAAGGAAAAATGCTCGAAGAGGCGAAAAATCGACTGCATAAATTTGCCAAAGATAATATTCCGTCTGAAATTAGTGTTCAGCATATTATTGGACATGGAACGGCTTATGAAGAAATTTTGGGAATGCAAAAAAAGCTGAAATGCGATCTGATAATTATGGGAGCGCATAGACCGAAAATGCAGGATTACCTACTTGGTCCTAATGCTGCGCGGGTTGTGCGTCATGCCCAATGCTCTGTCATGGTTATTCGAGATTAGTTATCTATACCGCTAGAATCAAAACGGCCCCCAAATCGGGGGCCGTTTTTTTTATTCTAACTGTTATTTGAGGGTGTTCAAATAAGCGAGAAGATTCGTTCTTTGTTTTTCTTTTTTAACACCAGCGAAAGACATTTTAGTTCCCTTGAGGAACTTTTTTGGCTTCTTAAGGAAAGAGTCCAATGTGGCATCATCCCAAGTAAAGCCGGAAGCTTTCATTGCTTTCGAATATTTAAAGCCTTCAACGGATGCTGCAGAGCGTCCAACGATACCAAAAAGATTCGGACCGATTTTATTTTTCCCACCTTGCTCAACAGTGTGGCAGGCTTTACATTTCTTGAAAACTTTTGCACCTTTTTTGACATCTCCAGTAGCCATAGCAGAAGTGGCTGACAGGGATAATGCTATCAGTGTGCTGATGGCTAGCAGTTTCGTTGATTTCATGGGGCTCTCCTCGATCCAAATGCGCGCAATTCTTAAAGTGGTAGGAATTATACTGTAATGGAAAGAAAGAAAGTAGAAATTTAATCAGATGGGGCAATTTGTCTCAATTTCAAATGAAGAGACGTAGAAAAACAGTAGTATAAACTTGAAAGCCATTCGTTTAAGATAATATTAATACTAATCGCATTAGATTAATCTTCGAATTAATTTGTTTGATGGAGTTCATGTGTCAGAAAAAGGTTCTTTAAGTCCTGCTGATGTAGAGCGCTTATTGTCTGATCGCTCAGCGGAGACACGCGCAAAAACAGTAGAGAAAATTGCGGGAAATTTGACGAACCGTGAATTCAGTGCTGCTGAACGTGCTGAGGCGGAAGAAATTTTTCGGCTTCTAGCTGGCGATGCTGAAGTTTTGGTCCGCCAAACTTTATCCGAAACGTTGAAGTCAATGCCAGACCTCCCTCATGATATTGCTGTAGCACTTGCATCCGATATTGCGGATGTCGCGACGCCAATGCTCTCTGTTTCAGAAGCTCTAAGTGATGAAGATCTTGCTGAAATCATAGGGTCAAACTCAGAATCGCATCAAGCTGCAATCGCTAGCCGTGTCACGGTTTCTGAAGCCATTTCTGAAAAACTTGCCGATACAGGAAATGAAACTGTCGTGGCGACTTTGATGGGAAATGATGGCGCAGAAATTTCTGAAAAGACTTTTGAGAAAGTCCTTGATCAATTCGGCGAGAATGAAAAAATAAATGCACCAATCGCGAAGCGAAAAAAACTCCCTATTACAGTCGCTGAACGGCTTGTTACTTTGGTGTCCGATAAGTTGCGCGAACATTTAGTAACCCATCACGATATGTCACTGGCAACGGCAACAGATTTGATTCTGGAAAGCCGCGAAAAAACAATGATCGGGCTCCTACGAGATGGAACTAGTCATGATGATTTAGTTCGTTTGATCGACCAGCTATATGACAACAACCGTCTTACACCGACACTCATACTCAGAGCATTATGTGTGGGCGACGTTGATTTCTTTGAAACATCCTTAGCGAAAGGTTCTGGGGTATCCGTCTCGAACGTACATTTGCTTGTCAATGATGCGGGGGGCGAAGGTCTTCGGCAAATTGGCAAAAAATGCAATATCCCCAAAGGACTTATCGAAATGATGCGGGTCGCTATTGATGTGGTGAACGAGCTTGAATATGACGGGAACCCAGGTGATCGTGAACGCTTTAGGAATCATGTCATTGAAAGGGTCTTAACACATTTTGAAGATCGTTTTGATGCCGAAAATGTAGATTATTTGATATCCAAAATAAGCAATGAAATGTCCCCAGACCAGGCTGTAGTTTAAGAGAGCTGTTGTCTTTTAAAATTCTGTAGACTGAAGTGGCTGTGCTTTCTGTGTCGTCTTTCCCCGATAAATGGCAAAAGTGAGTAAAACCTGCGCTGTGAAGTAGGTGATCCAAATCAGTGTGCTTGCGTAAGCAACGGGCTCCAGAAATCTGTTAACTGCGATAGTTGCATCCGAAATTAAGAATAAAAATGAGCCGCTTATAACAAGCAGGCTGTTTAAGCTGGATAGAATTGCAGCAATAGCCATAAGAGATATCACAGCAATATAAATAACCACCGGTGCTTTTAAGGCGCCAAGCTCGGGCCATAAAACAGCGATCATTGTAATGCTAACGACTGATACTAACGCTATCAGGGATCGTTGCGTAAAATTAGAAGATGCTGTTTCTTTAAATCTCACAAAGATCGAAATATAGAGTATGTGGGCGATAAGAAAGCTACCAAGCCCTTGAACGAAGTAATCAGAACTTCTGATCGCGAGAAATAAATCGCCCAGAGCTGAGAGTAGAAGTGCTGCTAGCAAGAATTTTTTTGCACGGCCCATAGGCATCGAAATTTGAGCAAAAAGGGCAAGCAGCACACAGCAACTTGTTTTTAACCCGATATAGAGAAGACTGCCCTCGATTAAGGGAAGCGCTAAATACCCAACGGCATTAACGCTAGCGAGTAAAAAAACTGCTTTTGCCCATAGCGATATAGGAGGCATTTATTTGGCCTGCTTCCGTCTAATGCCAATCCTAGCACCCAATTGAGGGGAAGGCAGCGCATCGATTTGGGATAAATGCAGTTTTTCCAACTCACTAAGAATACGATCTGGCATCGGCTGAGCTTTCGGGCCTGCGCTATCAATATGCAAGATCATCTGTTCGGATGTTGCCGCTAGAAAACCATCGGTTTCATGATGCATTTCGAGAAATAAATGCATCCGTTTTTCATCATAATCACTAACGCGAACACTCATCACAAGTGGGTCGCCTTCTTTTACTTCTTGAAGATACGTGACATGTGTTTCTAGCACAAAAACAGAACAGCCAGATTCCTTGCGATAGGCGCGTGTTAGCCCAATCAGATCCAAAAGTTCATCAAGAGATTGGTCAAATACCATTACATAGAATGCAACATTCATGTGACCGTTATAGTCGATCCACTCAGGGAGGACATTTTGTTTGTTTATTTTTATAAAGCCATTTTCAATCATCTCTAAAGACTATCAAATATTCCTCAGCTGTAAATGGGCAGTTTCAAAACTTCCTATATTTTTCAGTCAGTGATTTAACAATGTTGTTTTAAACGACAAAAAATCTCTATACTTTTCAGGAAATTTTAAAGCAGCTTAATTTATGAGAGGGATGTGATGTCCGTTGGTCCTGAAGTTCTTGCCATTGTTAAAGAAAAACTTGTTCAGCTGCTGGGTACGCGTTGCACGGCTTCTCAAATTGTAAGAGATCAACATGGTAAGGACGAAAGCTGGCATGACAGCTGCGCACCTGATCTCGTGTGCTTTGCTAATGACACAGACGAGGTCTCAAAGATTGTAAGGATCTGTGCAGAACATAAGGTGCCGATCATCCCCTTCGGTGCGGGTACATCCCTTGAAGGGCATATAAATGCTGTTGAGGGAGGCGTTAGTGTTGATTTAAACCAGATGAATAAAATCATAACCGTAAACCCTGAAGACTTAGATTGTGTGGTGCAGCCGGGCGTTCGGCGCAAGCAGCTAAATGAGGATTTAAGAGCGACGGGACTGTTCTTCCCAATTGATCCGGGAGCAGATGCATCCATTGGCGGTATGGCGTCTACGCGCGCATCGGGCACAAATGCTGTCCGGTATGGCACTATGAGGGAAAATATCCTGAATTTGACAGTGGTTTTACCGGATGGGAAAATCATTAAAACAGGGGGTCGGGCGAAGAAAAGTGCTGCAGGGTATGATCTGACAAGATTGTATATAGGGTCTGAAGGGACGCTTGGTATTATTACAGAAATAACACTTAAGCTTTATGGAATACCGGAGGCAACCTCTGCAGCAACAGTTTCTTTCCCCGATATTCAATCTGCTGTGCAATCCGTCATTTTAACGATCCAAAGTGGGATTCCGATCGCTCGAATGGAATTGTTGGATGATGTGCAGGTTAAAGCTATCAATAGTTATTCGAACTTGTCTCTGCCTGAACAACCCACCTTATTTCTTGAATTCCATGGAAGTGAGCGCGGGGTGATTGAGCAATCAGACACGGTCAACGAAATTTGTCAGGATTTCGGCGCCAAAGATTTTGTATGGACGACACAGGCAGAAGAGAGAACCAAGTTATGGCAAGCGCGCCATGATGCAGCTTATGCGGCCAAAGCCCTGCGTCCCGGATCATCTCTTTGGGCAACGGACGTTTGTGTTCCCATCTCGAAACTCGCTGATTGTATAATGGAGACAAAGGCTGATCTGGAAGGGAGCAGCCTGATTGCACCGTTGGTAGGGCATGTTGGAGATGGCAATTTTCATCTGGCTTTTGTTTTGGACATGGAAAATCCAGCTGAATTGGCAGAGGCCGAGAGAATTAATGGGCGGCTTATTAAGAGGGCACTAGCAATGGATGGAACTTGTACAGGCGAACATGGGATCGGTCTGGGTAAAATTAAGTATTTGCGAGAGGAACTGGGCGAGGCTGTTAATGTGATGGCTGTTTTGAAAACTGCTTTGGATCCAGATAATATTATGAATCCTGGTAAAATATTTATTCAGGGGTAGGGCAAAATTGTTTAGTTTTTGCACATGCCTATATAAAGATCTTCTGGCAGTTTCGTTGTTTTGTCACCACAGGCATTCTTCAACTGAGACTGTTCCAGATTGTCTGCACCGCTTAAATCTGCTCCTGAAAGGTTTGATCCGAATAAGACGGTACCTTTCATGTTAGCGTCTGTAAATACGCTGTCTTTGAGGTCCGTGCGATAGAAAACAGCCATTGTCAGGTTTGCGTCTTCAAAGTTGGAGCCTGGCATGACTGCCCGTGTCAGGCGAATATTATTCATTCGGGCATTTTTGAAAGTAGCATTGGACAGAATGGCTCTTTTAAAATTTGAGTCGGTCATATTTGCGTTTGAAAAGTCTGATTCTGAAAAGTTGCCCCGTTTCATATTTGCTTTTCTTAAATCGGCGCTTTCAAAACTGCTGCCAACTGCGCTCGCGTTTTCAAGGTCCGCATCTCGTAAGTCGGCATCATTAAAAATAGCATTAGTAAGTTTCGATTTTTCAAGATCGGTTTCGCGAAGGGTTGCCCCTGTTAAATTGGCCCCACTTAAATTCGCTTTTTCAAGGTCAGAGCGCCGTAAATCAGTTTCGACAAGCAAAGCGTTTTCCAAATTTATGTGTTTTAAAACGGAATCGCGCAGCCTGCTTTCAGTCAGGTTTGCATTTGGGATCATTAAAGAATGCATTTTCGATTGGCGTAAATCACAATCTATGCAAGTCCCCTTTTCCAATAGAGTTTTCATGTCATTTTTCTCAAAGGCGGTTGCCGAGAAAGTGATGCAAGAGATCAGAACTGCTGTAAACGCCATTACTCTCATTAATAAACTCCTGCTAAGGGATGTGTTCCCATCTTAATCTTACCTAATGCCTGATTACAAATTATTCAATATGCAAGGGCATTTGACAACTGATTTTCATACTGCCACTATTCTTACAAGAATGAAGAAAAAAGGTAAATAAAACCGGAATAATCCGGAAGTATCACCGAAATGGAATAAAAATATGATATCTGCAGTCCTTTGGGATTTTGGCGGAGTACTCACGTCTAGCCCGTTTGAGGCATTCAATCGGTTTGAGAGAGAACAGGACCTTCCAGAGAATTTCTTGCGCACAGTGAATTCGACAAACCCAGATGTTAATGCATGGGCAAAGTTTGAGAGAAGTGAGGTGTCTACTGACCAATTTGATACTTTGTTTTTAGCGGAAAGCACAGCGCTTGGACATCCCGTGTCTGGAAATCAGGTTATTCAACTTTTGTCAGGTGATCTGCGTCCAAGGGTGATCGCAGCATTAAAGAAGATTTCTCAGGATTATAAATGCGTTTGTTTGACCAATAATGTATCAGCAGGCCACGGTCCTGGCATGAGCCGCACCGCTGAAGCCCAAAGTGCTGTTAAAGGCGTTATGGGGCTATTTGATCAGGTGATTGAATCCAGTAAAATCGGAATGCGTAAACCTGATCCGAAAATTTACGAGTATACTTGTCGGGAAATGGGTAAAAATCCCGATGAAATTTTGTATCTTGATGACCTGGGCGTTAATTTAAAGCCTGCGGCGGCAATGGGTATGAAAACAATCAAAGTCATTTCCGAAGAACAAGCCCTGACAGATCTTGGTCACGCACTTGGCCAATCATTTCTGTAATTAGTTAAGGACTGAAGCATGAACCGTTTTTTAGAGCATACGGGTGCAAAATACCCCATTATCCAAGCCCCAATGGGATGGATTGCACGATCACAATTGGCATCCGCAGTCTGTAATGCGGGCGGCCTTGGCATAATCGAGACTTCTTCTCGTGAGACAGAAAACTGCATTGCGGAAATTAAAAAAATGAAGGAGCTGACGGATCAGCCTTTTGGAATTAATCTGCCTCTTATGTTCTTAAAAGATAAGAATATGATCGATTTTGTTGCTAATTCCGGGGTTAAATTTGTGACCACGTCAGCGGGTAATCCTGAGAAATTGATCCAAATTTTAAAAGAGCGCGATATCATTGTGTATCACGCGGTCCCCACGGTGAAAGCTGCTTTGAAAGCGGTGGAGGCGGGTGTGGATGGATTGATCGTTGAAGGGGCTGAAGGCGGTGGGTTTAAAAACCCAGAAGAAGTCTCCTTAATGGTTTTGCTGCAGGCAATTGGTGACAAAGTTGATGTGCCCTTGGTTGCGGCTGGCGGATCGGTTGATGGGCGCGGAATGGCTGCATCCTTTGCCTTGGGGGCGGAAGCAATTCAAATGGGAACTCGGTTTGTGTCTGCAAAAGAGAGCCCCGTTCATCAAAATTATAAACAGGCTATCATGGATGCTGTAGATACAGGCACTGTGGTTCTTAATAAAAAATCGACGCCGTGTATCCGCGCGCTTAAGACAGAACGTACGAAGGAAATCTATGAAGACGGCGTTATGCCGCCCGATATGTTTGCCAAAATTAAAGATCTCTATTTTGGGGGAGATATGCAGGCAAGTGCCGGTCTCTCGGGTCAATCCGCAGCCCTAATTTCAGAAGAGAAATTTGCTGCCGATATTATTTCAGAGACAGTCAACGGGTTTAGAGAAATCTGCAATCGAATGGGTGCTCTTGGGCAATCAAATCAGTTCTAACACTATTTGGATTTCGCACGGTAAACGCCGTCCCAATTGTCGGGGGGCGGTGTTTCCATGAAGCTTTTTGTTCTGGAAAGATACAAGTCTGCGAAAATTGAAACAGAAGGTTTTTCTCTTTTCAGTCTTTGTGCAATTTCAGCAGCTTTTTCCCATTCTTTGGACCGAAAACTCTGAAGCAACTGATCGGTCTCTATTTTAAGGTTCTGGAAATCTGGTTGTTGTATGAGAGCCGGGCCACCCAAAAGAGCATACACTTTAGTGGCTTCAGTCCGTCCTTTTACAGCAATACTATCCAATTCAATCAGAGCACAATCTGAAATCGACGTTGCTGTCTTTTCGCCAATAATGATGTCAAAGCCATACGTTTTACTTTGTCCCTCCAACCTGGAGGCTAGATTGACAGCATCCCCAATAACGGAATAGTCAAAGCGCTGCTCTGACCCCAAATTTCCGACGACACAATTTCCAGTATTTATGCCGATTCCAATTTGAATTTGAGTGCCTTGCGAATTTTCCTGATTCAGCTCTTTGAGCGTGGATATCATGGCAGTGGCAGCATCTGCAGCGTCTTGTGCGTGTCTGTCGTTGTTGAGCGGGGCGTTCCAAAAGGCCATTATGGCATCCCCCATATACTTATCTATCGTACCATTATGCTTCAAAATCTGATCTGTCATGGGTGTGAGAAAACTGTTTAGGAGCATGGTGAGAGCTTGCGGATCATTCTGATAGGTTTCTGAAATACTCGTGAAATCGCGAATGTCACAAAATAAGAACGTCATCTCTTTCTGCTCGCCCCCCAATACTAACTGATCAGGGGAGATGCTCAGGCGTTTAACGAGTTCTGGTGATAAATAATGAGAAAACGCGGAATGAATTCGGGTTCGTTCCTGTTCTGTAGATAAAAAGCTAGCGTAGGCCAGAAGGATATAGATGCCAATGGAGACAAAGAGAGTATAGGTTACATCAATCAAAACTGAATTGACGATGAATAGATAGGCAGTCGATGAAATAGCGACGGCCGACACTAATAACAACATACCCAATGCAAGCCTCGCCCCTGCTAAGGGGACAAGTAGTATAAGGATCGTGCCGGTGAGCAGTGTTCCCGCCCATTCTAGAATTTTCAAATAATCTGCCCTGAACAAGACTGATTGTTCCAGCATGTTCTCGAGTAGTTGCGCATGCATTTCCACGCCGGGCAGGGCGGACGCTAGGGGGGAAGACCTAAGGTCTTTCAATCCCGTGGCGGATGTCCCGACCAGCAGGAATTGATTTTTAATCAAGGCAGGGTCTACGGCGGAAGATAATATATCGTAGGCGGAGATATAGCGTTTGGGATCAAAAGGCGAATATTTAACCCAAACACGGCCATGGCTGTCCGTGGGAATCCATTTCCTACCAACACTGAGACCTTCAATGCCGCTAGGCCCTGTTTTGACGACTACATTCTGATCAAAGGCAATTTTCAACATATCCAGTGTCAACGTCGGAAGAAGTTTTTTGCCCACCCGGTTTAAAAGAGGTATCCGACGAACAAAGCCATCAAAACCCTGATCTAGGCTGACCATCCCGCGGCCCGCGGCGGCATTGTCTAAAATTGGCAAATTTCCAATAAGGGCTGGGTATTCTTGAATGAAGGGAAGAGGGCTCGCCCCAAGAAAGGCAAAGTTTGAGGCTGTAGAATATCCATAATTGTTTGCGCCGTCTGGGTCCGAACTTATTGACATTCCAAGGACAGTCTTTTGGTTCTCAATTGCATTGGCGAATATTTCGTCAAACGGTTTTTTTGCTTTGAGGATATTCAAGACTTCTTTGGGAACAACGCCTAGGTTTTTGGCCATATTTTCTGGAGACAACCTATCTTGTTCCGCAAATAACATATCAAAACCGACGACTAATGCTCCCATTTCATTGAGTTTTGTTAGAAGTTCGGCAAGACGGTGCCTTGGCCAGGGCCATTGGCCCATTTCAAGTAGACTTGCATCATCAATATCTATGACGGTCACTTGGCGAGGGGTCGTAGCATCGCGCGGCAACCATTGTTGGTAGATATCAAAAACCTGATGCCGAAATTTCTTTAATACGAGCGGATCTGAAATTTGTAAGAAAAGGGCTAGAGCCATTATTATTGTGGCAACTAATCGCCCTTTTGCCCAAAAGCTTGAAAAAAGTGATGAACTCTCAATAAGGCGTTTAAGCGGGCTACGAAATTGCATCAGTCGATTGTTTCCCAAATAAGCGTACAAAAACTAGAGAAATTCTCTTAATTAACTTTAATAGTAGTGTATTCTACTATATAAACACTGCTGTGTATTGAAAATCAACCATGCTTTCGCTATAAAGAGCGAATTGAAGCATTTGATTTTAACAAGACAGTTAGATTAAAAGAGTTGTCTTCATATAAATGAAGGTTGGTGCGTTGAGTAACGATCATTTCCTTGGCACTTGATTGCTTAAAATGGGGCAGGAATATTACTGTTTGATCTTTTTTGTCGGAGCTTGTTGAAACCATGTCGCAGGACAATCAATCTTATAACCAAAATGCGGTCGTAATAGACGAGGCGCAAACTTTCCTTATCGCAGACTTCTCCCGAGACGGGGCTGATCTTCTTCTCTCGTGGCCATCAGGGAATGAGATCGTCATTGAAGATTATTTTCTGACGTTAAATCCTCCCCCCTTACGCTCTGCTGGGGGTGCCTATCTTGACGGCGAGGTTGTCTCGAAACTTGCGGGCCCTGGACTTCAAGCACAGGCGGGTAATGTTCTTAACGATCAAAGCCCTATAGGGGAGCTTGTTGCCTTATCAGGAGAAGTTTTCGTTCAACATAGCGATGGCATCTCAGAAAAATTAACCGCTGGAAGTTCGGTTTATAAAGGGGACATTGTCAGCACCGGCGCAGATGGCTCGTTTGACCTGCTTTTTGTGGATGATACGAAAATTTCCATGGGAGAAAATGGCCGAGTTATTCTAGATGACTTGGTTTACAAATCCGCAGGAGAGGACAACTCCTTCGGCATGTCGCTATTGCAGGGTGCCTTTTCCGTTGTCAGCGGGTTAATTGCTAAAGAAGATCCTGAAGCCGTATCCATTATGACCCCGGTAGGGACGATTGGTATTCGTGGGACCAGTTGGGCTGGAAAAATTGTGGCTATTGGGGAGGAGACCCTTTTCACTTTGTTCTCTGGCGCCATTTTGTTTACTAACGAGGCTGGCTCTCAACTGTTGAATTTAGTTAATCAAACTATTGTTGTAACTGGTTATGCGTCAGTTCCCAGCGCGCCCTTTGTTTTGAACGACACTAGATTGCTTGAAATTTATGGCCGGACGCTGGGTCAGATTAATCCGAAATACAAAGACGATGAGGACTTTGATCCTGAGGCAATATCCCCAGAAGCTGGCGGACGCTCTGCCGGTGGAAGCGGTGGCGGGGCAGGCTTTGATAATTTCGAAGGCCTGCAAGCTCTTGCTGGATTGAATTTGGGTGGGTTGCTGGGTAGTGGCGATCTGTTAGATGCCACAGGTTTTGGATCTGAAGAGGCAGGACTGTCGGCTGAAGACGCACTTTTGGTTGAAAATGAGCTTCCAACCGCTCGTGTTGAAAGCATCGTTGCGACCGTAGAGAGCGCCGCTGTCGCTAAAGGTTTCTTGGTCAATATAGTGCTTGATACGCCGGCCGCGCCAGAAACTGTGATTTTCTATTCGATTATTCGGGAAGGCGCGGATCAAGAAGGTCTTGGATCTGATGATTTAAGTTTTATCGGAGATGGGAAATTCCTCGTTCCAGAGGGGGATGTCACGGCAAGTATTTTCGTCGCCATACTGGAAGACGACGTTATTGAAGGCGTGGAAGTATTCCGGTTTGAACTGGTCGGCGCTGAGAATGCAGAGATTGCATTCCTGTTTAATGGGGCGCTTCTCATCGTGGAAGATGATGACATCGGATCTGTATCCCTACAGCCAATGGATGACATGTCCTTAGCTGGGGCCACGATTTCTGTGAATGAAGGTGGTAATTTACAGGTTAAGGTCGTGTTAGATAAGGCGCTGGGATCGGGCGAGACGCTAACTGTTGACTATATATTCTCAGGAGAGGCCACAGAGGGAGATGATTATTTAGCGGGGGCAGTTAAAACCGTCACATTCGTGGGTGGTGAGGACGGTTTGCCGGCTAATAGTGAAGTGATAATAAATATCCCAATTGTTGACGACACGATCTTTGAAGGGGATGAAGGTTTTTCTATAACGCTTGTTAATGCCTCTGCAAATGCCAGTGTTGATCCCCTCAGTAATGATCTGTCATTTACAGTTTTGGACAACGAAACTCCTATTATGGTGGATGACGAAGTTGAAGTTTCTCGCTTCGATGAACAGACACCACAAGAAGATGAGAAAATAATTGAAGTTGAAGGCGGAAGCGGGCAATTGGCGTCCCTCACCTTTAGTGTGGATCAAACGGCTTTTGACGCGTTAGGCTTAAAAAGTGGAGGCGTTCCCGTTATTTTGAATGGATTGGGCAGTTCAGAAATAATTGCCCTGGCAGGTTCTGCTGAAATTTTTAAAGCCAGTCTTCAGATGGATGGTAGCTATGCTGCGGAGTTAATTGGGCCGATTGATCATCTGAACGGTGACCTGATCGAAATACCATTGGCTATTACTCTAGTCGATGAAAACAGCTCCTCTCTTGAAACAACACTTATCTTAAATGTAACAGATGACATGCCTCATGCGGTCGATGACTTTACTGTCGTCATTGAAGGTCAGGCGGTGCAAGGTGACGTTATCGATGGAGATATTGGCCGAGATGATGTCGGGCTGGACGGAGCACTTATTACTGGCGTTACCTTAAACTCGATTGGCGGCGCTGACGCCATACTAAATGCCGCGGGAGACTATGTAATTCGAGGTATGTATGGTGAATTGATTATGAGCATAACGGGTGAATTTACCTATAGTGCAGATATTGGTTTGGACAATGGAACGCCGCTAACAGAGATTTTTACATATCAATTAGAGGATTTTGATGGAGATAAGAGTTCTGCTGACTTATCCATCGACCTAAACGATACGCCGGCCCCAATTATCAGAAGCATTGAAAACGGCTTCGTTGATGAAGTGGGATTGAATACAAGCGGCTTAGTTGATCCTGCTGTCGTTTTTTCAGGGAAAATATTAGTCGATTTTCACGGAGATGGGCCAAGTAGTATAAAACTTGATTTGAGCCAGCTGCCGGATCTCTTCAGCTTCGGATACCCTGTGGATTATAAACTAAGTGACGATGGGCTTCATGTTGAAGCTACGGGAATATTTAATAATGTGCCCTTCGATGTATTTTTATTGGACTTGGAGGCGTTGGAAGACGGGACCGGGTTTTCATATGAATTTCAATTGAAAGAGTATTTGGATAACGGCGGTCCTGATGATTATCCCCTCAACTTTAATTTTGGGTTTGAAGTTGAAGATCAAGATGGATCGAAATCAGCCGGTGATTTTACGGTTACAGTTATGAATGATGGCCTGTTCAATACGGATAGTTTAGGCGGCGCGCTGGAAGGTGGCTCTGGGCCTGATAATGTAGACATATTTGTAGTGGACGGAGAACTTTCCGGTGCTCTTGCTATCAGTGGCTTTGATGTGAGCGAGGATTATGTCGATATAAGTCAGGTCTTTAATTTTTGGGACATTTCCGAAGATCAAAGAGATGAAGGTGTCAATTGGGACTTGGACGTAGTAGATGGGAATGCCAGTTTATCCATATCTTTCGCTGATTTATCTGTAAGTTTTGTAGATTTCGGCATGCCGACACCAGCTGAATTGGATGATTTGTCAGCAAGGATTATTGTTGGGGATGAATCTTAAGGGCGGTGATTTTTACCAACTTTTTCCTGCTTACGGTTCTGGTATTCTTCAACTTTCCGTTCTTCCCATTCCGACGCAAATTGCATTTTCCCGAAAACCCGAATTGCATCAAAAACAAAGATAGTAAATAAGGGCAGTGAAGGCCATAGAAACCACAAATAGGCGGCGGAGGTCATGATGTTAATTAGAAATAGAAAAAATATAACGCCCGCCATTTTTATTCCCCGGCGATAGAAAGCCGCTTGGCTGCGTACTTGTGCTCTAATTATTTGCTCTTCTTTTGAAATGGTGGGTGCTTCTGACGTAGAGTTAGAAGGTGAATTATCAGAAGTTGGAACTTCTGTATTCAGAGCGCCCTCCAATCCAAAAGCATAGACCGGAATAGCTTCTTTGATGTTTTTGAACTGTTTGTCACCGAGGAATTTGAAATTCTCTGGGAA
Organism: Sneathiella sp.; assembly: GCA_036960695.1. GTDB lineage: Bacteria > Pseudomonadota > Alphaproteobacteria > Sneathiellales > Sneathiellaceae > Sneathiella. Next base: position 58,900 of record JBALXM010000007.1, on the reverse strand, counting down.
TTTACCTTTTACATGATCGTAAACTGTTCCCGATATATTTATCCCACCCGGTGCTGTCAGTGTTTCCAACCGAGCCGCAATATTGACGCCGTCACCGAAGATATCCTCGCCATCTATAATGACATCGCCAAGGTTAAGCCCTATGCGAAAAATCATCGCGTTACTGTCTGGTGCTTTTAACTTTTCCCCATTGAAATAATCTTGTACTGCCATCGCACATTGAACGGCTTGAACAACACTGCCAAACTCGGCGACGAGGCCGTCTCCAGTCATGTTTACAATGCGGCCCGAATAGTCTGTGACATAGGTAGAAAACACTTCACGCGCGGCTTTAAGGCGCGCATGTGTCCCTTCTTCATCTTGCCCCATCTGTTTGCTGTAACCGCAAACGTCAGCACAAAGTATTGTTGTTAATTTTCGCTCAACTGTGGTGGACATATTCCCTTTTCACACTTAATGGTCTGATGCGTTCATAAATTTATCTTCCAAGCCTGTAGACAATGCAAGACCTTCTGATGTGATGATGATCTCTTGTTCCCAATTTTCTTCTACTAACCCTTTTCTTTGCAATGCAATCCAAACAGATTTATTCGATAGCCCGCTGGCATCTTTCGCAGAAACCACAACATCGCCGACATGCATATGAGCGCCATGGGCATGGGGCATTTTGGTGATGCGGATGCTTGCGGAGTCTGCAACTGGCTCAGAGCTGTCTGGATGTTTGGCTAGTTGTTGCAAAATAGCGAGGGTTTTGCTCTGCAAAGAATTGAGTTTTATACGGATTGGGTTTTTAGACATAATATAAATATAGGTTCCTAAGACTGAATAGTTTTTAGGAAATCAGCGACAGCTGCGCCAATTTCATTGGGTGAATCTTCTTGAATGAAGTGAGTTCCTTTTACCGTAACTTCGGACTGATTTTTCCATGTCCTGCAAAAGTCTCTTTGGGTGCCGACCAATATTGATCCGGGATCTGCGTTCACGAATAATTTTGGGAGCGTGTTTTCTGTCATCCAGTCGGAATAATCTTGAACAAAAGCGGTGACGTCAGCAGGGCTGCCTTCAATCGGAATTTGGCGAGGCCAAGTAAGAGTAGGTCGCCGCTCTTCACCCGAGCGTCTGAAAGGGCGAACATATTCTCTTAATTCAGCCTCATCTAGATCTCGGATAATGGAAGCTGGAAGGATTTTCTCCACAAAAATATTCTTTTCCAAGACAAGTTCTTCGCCGGCCTCACTTCTGAAAGCTTGAAATATAGCGCGTGCGTTTTCTGGCCACTCATCCCAACTGTTAATGGGGCGGACAATGGCTTCCATATAGGCAATTGCCTTTACAGAGCTTCGGTTGTTATTTGCCCAATCAAACCCAAGCGCCGAGCCCCAGTCATGGACGACCAGTGTGACGTCGGATTTGACGTCAAGATAGTCGAGTAAGTCTTTTAAAAATTCTCTATGTTGAGCAAATGTATATTTGTCTGCATTGCTATTGTGCAGTTTCTCGGAATCGCCCATCCCAATTAAATCCGGCGCAATTATACGACCAGCCCCTTCAAGGAAGGGCATAATATTTCGCCATAAATAGGAACTCGTAGGATTTCCATGCAAAAACACAATTGGATCACCTTCGCCTTCATCTATATAGGCCATTTTCAACCCGTGAATGGTTGCAAACTGTTTCTTATATTTCATATGCACAGTCATAAACGGCTTGTCTCTTTGTTCTATAGGCGAAGTTTGAGTCTATTATGTAGGGGGAGTATAGCGGCGGCGCGGCAGGGATGCAAAATTTCCTGTATATGTGGCATTGAACAGGGCGCTCTAATTTAATTCGCCTTCTCAGACATTCTGTGATGATAGGACGCAATCACTTGTTTAAGGTCTTCAACTTTTATGCCATCGCTTTTTAATACCGCGAGTAAAACAGGGTCATTAAGTAAATCTTTTATCTCGGGTTCTCTTGCGTCCGCACCATTGGTTTTCATGAAACAATTCCTTTGTTAACTGAAATATTGTTACTTGATAATTGGTATATGAGACAAAAATATGAAGAAATAATGGCAAATAGGTTGATGTTATTCTTAATATTTTTTACGAAGGATAATCGTTGTGAATAGTCACTAGAGTAGTTGAAGTTTTCTTTTATTTTTTTGGATCCTTTGTTGACCCATCTTCATTTTTCAACTTCTTCCCACTTAATGACTTACTAGTTTTTTCTGTGGCAAGAGTATCTCTGTTCTTATCCTGTTTGGTTCGGCCGAACACAATTCGGTTTTCTTTTGCTTGTTTTCCAACAGTCTCTTTTTTGTTTTCTTTCCGAAATTTGTTTAAATTTACCACATCACCCATTAGGACAGTCATCCTTTCTAAGTCGGAGACACGTGTTATTATTAGAGTAGTGTTTCTTGGCGGTAATTCAAGTGAGTGTTGATGAAAGTTTATGTGCAGCTAGTCCGTTAGTCGAGACAAAAGAGTCTCTAAGACATAAAGACGGACACCGCTTGATAAATTGCCCGTTCTATTTTGGTCAATCTTAACAATGAGGGCGTTAATACTAATCTCTTCTTCGTCTGCAATTAGGCAGAATAAATCCCAGAATTCTTTTTCCAGAGAAATGCTTGTTCGGTGTCCCGATATGCTGACAGAATGTTTGACGATCTCACCAGTCATATCGGGCACTCTTATTGCTTATTTTTTTCGAGCGAAGAAATCATTTCCCTTATCGTCTGTCACGATAAAGGCAGGGAAGTCTTCAATTTCAATGCGCCAAATAGCTTCCATCCCTAATTCTTCGTACTCTTGAACTTCAACTTTTTTGATGTTGTTTTGAGCAAGAATAGCGGCTGGACCGCCGATGGATCCAAGATAAAAACCATTATGTTTATTGCAGGCATCAACGACAGCCTTACTACGATTGCCTTTAGCAAGCATGATCATGCTGCCGCCATTTTCCATGAATTGGTCAACGTAGCCATCCATTCGACCAGCAGTTGTCGGACCAAACGATCCTGATGCATAGCCTTTTGGTGTTTTGGCAGGGCCTGCATAATAGATAATGTGATCTTTGAAATATTGTGGAAGATCTTCACCAGCTTCAAGTCGCTCCCGCAATTTTTTATGGGCAAGATCGCGGGCGACGATGATGGTACCTGTTAGGCTGAGGCGTGTCCGGACAGGGTGCTGTGATAATGTGGCTAAAATTTCCTTCATCGGACGATTCAGGTCAATCTTTACAACATGCTCGTTGAGCTGAGTATCTGTGGCTTCAGGTAAATACTTCGCTGGATCGGTTTCCAGTTGCTCAAGGAAAACACCTTCTTTCGTGATTTTTCCTTTTATTTGCCTATCCGCTGAGCAAGAAACGGCAATACCGATGGGAACACTCGCGCCGTGGCGTGGCATTCTGACGATACGGACATCGTGACAGAAATATTTGCCGCCAAACTGAGCACCAATTCCGATCCCTTGCGTCATTTTATGAACGGCAGCTTCCATTTCCAAATCCCGGAAGGCGCGGCCGTGCTCATTTCCGCTTGTAGGCAGTTCATCGTAATATTTAGTGGAGGCCAGTTTTACCGTCTTCATAGTCTCTTCTGCGGATGTGCCGCCGATGACTATGGCTAGATGGTAAGGCGGACATGCTGATGTCCCCAATTCGGTCACTTTTTCTTCCAAGAAAGCCATAAGGCGATCAGGGGTTAAAACACTTGGAACTGCTTGGTGAAGGAAGGATTTGTTCGCAGATCCGCCCCCTTTTGCCATGAAAAGGAAATCATATGAATTTCCTTCAGTCGCATAGAGATCAATTTGTGCGGGCAGATTTGTTCCCGTGTTCGTCTCATCGAACATACTAAGGGGAGCAAGCTGAGAATAGCGTAAACTTGTTTCTGTATAGGTTCTAAAAACGCCTTTGGATAATGGCTCTTTATCATTGCCATTGGTCCAAACATATTGTCCTTTTTTACCCATGATAATTGCCGTGCCTGTGTCCTGACAGCCAGGTAAAACCATTCCTGCAGCGACATTGGCATTTTTGAGTAATTCAGTGGCGACAAATTTGTCATTCTCTGACGCTTCATCATCTTCAAGAATATTGGCGATTTGCTGAAGATGGGCAGGGCGTAATAAATGCGCGATATCACGCATGGCCTCTGCTGATAAAAGCTCAAATGCTTCTGGTTCAATCTTCAGGATTTCTTTGCCATCTACCTCGATAGTAGATACATGCTCGCCCGTTAGTTTTCTATAAGGCGTATTATCTTTCCCAAGGGAGATGATGTCTTGATAATGAAATTCAGGCATTTTCAGTGCTCGTCCTGTTATATCGACTATTGATGGGTTTTCAGCGCAACCTCACGCCCAGCAAAAGAGATATTCGAGCTTCGGGCGCCAAAAGCGTGTCTATTTTTTTCGAAAAGTGTCGAGTGCAATCACTTCACCCACTTTTTTTTCTTCTTTAATTGGGTCGCCTACATTCTCTTCAGCATCCAACCCAGAATTACCTGTCATCGGTTCAGTTTCAAGTGATGCCTTGTGAGAGGAAGCGTTAAACTGTAATCCAAATTGAGCAGAGGGATCAGCAAACGCTGTGATCGCATCAAAAGGAATAATTAGGGTTTCTCGTCTGTGATTGAAACTGAGTTCCAGACTGAAATATGTGTCTTCAACAATAAGGTTCCAATATTGATGCTGAAGAACAATTGTCATTTCTTCTTTGTAGCGTTCATATAACTGCGCAGGAAGTTGTATGCCTGGATGTTGCGTTAGAAAGGTTATGTAAAAGTGCTGTTGCCCGACAAGCCCAGTTTTTACTGCTACATTCAACGAATCCCGGACAACTTGCATCAGAGCCCGTTCAACCATTTCATTATAATTAATTTCGCCGTCCATTATGCCCGTTCAACTCCAGCTCAAACTACTTACTCGGCGGTTAGGCTCCGCTTATGTCGGGAGGTCTCCCAAATTAAGTGAAGGGGCTTCTGTTGCCAGGTGCCCCTCCGAACCCCGTGTAGTGCTGTTAAGCAGCTACGGCAAATGCTTCGTTATCGTTTGCATTTGTAAAATTGACCCCGGTAACGGTGGTATCATGCCGAACGAAAATTACATCTTTACTGCGCGCGTCGAACCTATTTCGCCCCCATCATAAAAACGGAGCTTAAATCCCGTTCTTATGGTGGAGGCGCCGGGTACCGCCCCCGGGTCCGCAACGTTTATTCCACGCAACGTTTATCGTCATAGTTGGTTGCCCAACATCCTTAATATAGGGAATGGATACTAAATTTGAAAGTCTAGAATTGAGATTCAGTCAATTACCGCTTTATTTTGTCGAGAATGTAAAAAGTATGGTCGTAATCGTTCTTGTCAGATTTCTCGTGAAACTCTTTACTACTCACTTCCCAACTCGCATCATTAAGGGAGAAAAAATGAGTATCCCCCTCAATTTCCGTATGAACGCGGGTCAGATAAAATCTGTCTGTGAGGGCAAGAAATTGTCTGTATATCTCACCGCCACCGACAATTGTAATTTCCTCAATATTTCGTTGTACGGCATCTTTTCGTGCAAGTTTAAGCGCATCCTCCGGTGTGTGGGCGATGAGTGCACCCTCGATCGCGTATGATTTATCGCGCGTCAGGATGATACTTGTTCTCCCCGGAAGCAGGCCCGGTAAAGACTCAAATGTTTTCCGGCCCATGATCATGGGTTTGCCCAACGTATTCTTTTTGAACTGTTTTAGATCATTCGATAGACGCCAGGGGAGGGCGTTTTCCGACCCGATAACATCATTCTCTGACACGGCGAGGACAGCACTGATAATCATGAAATTTACCTATACAGCAATGGGGGCTTTAATCGTAGGAGCCGCATTATAATCATTTAGCGAAAAGTCTTCGAAAGTGAAGGAAAACAAATCAGTGATATCTGGGTTTATGATCATTTGAGGAAGAGGACCTGAGGAGCGGGTAAGCTGTAAATCCGCTTGCTCCAGATGGTTTGCGTATAGGTGAGTGTCGCCAAAGCTGTGAACAAACTCTCCCGCTTTCAAACCACAAGCTTGCGCGACCATCATGGTTAGAAGGGCGTAAGATGCTACATTAAAGGGAACACCTAGGAAAACATCCGCACTTCTTTGATATAGCTGGCACGATAAAGCACCATCCGCTACATAGAATTGGAAAAGACAATGGCAGGGCGGCAGGGCCATATTATCGACATCTGCAGGGTTCCACGCGGTGACAATATGCCTTCTGGAATTAGGGTTGGTTTTAATCTGATCGACAAGTTTTGTAATCTGATCGATTTGTTCTCCATTGGCGGTGGGCCAAGATCGCCACTGATACCCATATACAGGACCTAGGTCGCCGTTTTCATCTGCCCATTCGTCCCAAATACGAACGCCATTTTCTTTTAGATATTTTATATTTGTGTCGCCGGAAAGAAACCAGAGAAGTTCATGGATAATGGATTTTAAATGAAGCTTTTTAGTCGTCAGCATAGGAAACCCGTGGCTTAGATCAAAGCGCATCTGGTGTCCAAATATACTATATGTTCCAACCCCCGTCCGGTCAGATTTATATGTGCCAGTCTCTCTTACTTTTTTTAAGAGGTCCAAATACTGCTGCATAATTTATTTTAATCCAAAATTGCCGTTACTGTGGTGTCGATCGAGACTTAAGGCTAAGGATAGAATACTTGCTAGATTGCCGCCAAGGGTTAATATTCATCTCGGGTGGAATAATATCATAAATGCCGGAATAGAATATATGAAGTTGCCGTTTCTATCGCCCTTGCGGCAAAGTCCTTTGTTGAGATTTGTCCCCAGAAATGCGAGAAAAATTGCGATCATTGGCGCTGACGGAGAGCGTTACGGAAGAAATTTTCGGGCGCTAAATCCAAGCTGCCATATTTCTGTCCATACAGATATCTCGCAATTTGAAGCAAGTTGTTTTCTTGAGCATGAGCCGGGTGTTTTCGACTGCATTTTGATGCAAAAAACAGAACTTCCCCAGTTAGAGGCGTTTCTGACATCAGTGCATTCCTTTCTTTTACCTGATGGGATTGTGACCTTGTGCGTAGATAATCCCCTTCATTTGGCACAGTTGAAGGAGGGGGCTGACGGTGATCCGCACGAAAAAAGGAAAATACTAAAAAAAATCGCAAGCCAAGCAAGCCAGTTTAGGTCTGATGTTCGCGACAAAATAGGAGGGGCTGGCTTCCATATCGATTGCTTGCTGTCCGCTGCTATCTCTGATGAAGTATTTGCTCGGTGGCAAAAAGAGCAGGGGGTGGATGGCTTGCACGCAGGTGATGGGTTGCAATCTCTGTGGTCCTTTATTCGAACCCCATTTTTTCATTATCGTCTGACGATGCGAGAATTTTCAAAAATTCACTTCCACGCGAACATATTAAAACCTGTGGGTGGGGTGAATGATGTTCGCATTCATGAGCCGATGGAGGCGTTGGCCTCCCTGCCTGGGGTTACGGTTAAGGTGGCGGAAGAGGCGCGCCTTTCAAGCAATCTTACGGGGGTAAATAAAGTCTTCTTATGGCACCGGCCCGTTTTAACTTGGAAGAAGTCTCTTCCTACAATTCAGGCGCTTCGATCTGCGGGTTATTTGATTGTGACGGAATTTGATGATCATTATTCTCCCTGGCCCAGTATTGCAGAAAACCAATTTCTGAGCTTTGCCGGCGTCCATGCTGTGCAGACAACGAAACCCGAACTTGCCACGCTCTTTAGTAAGTTTAATCCAGAAGTTGCTGTCTTTCCCAATCAAATGAGTGAGGTGATGCCGCGTAAGCCGTCAGAAAATTCGGAGCAAACACGTATATTCTTTGGAGCCCTGAACAGACAATCCGATTGGAAAGATTTAATTGGCCCTCTTAATAAAGCATTGAAGACGGCCCGCGGAGACTTCTGTTTTGAGGTGGTGTTTGATAAAGAATTTTATGATGCGCTAGAGACGAGACATAAGCATTTCACCCCACAATGTCCTTATGGGCTCTATAAATCCAAATTACTGGAAGCTGACATTTCACTCATGCCGCTGCTTTCAAATGAGTTTAATCAAATGAAATCCGATTTGAAATTTGTAGAAGCTGCAGGCTGCGGTGCTATCCCGGTTGCAAGCGATGTCGTGTATGGAAAATGCGACCCATCTGATGAATTTTCCATTACATGCAAAACGCCTGAGGCATATGCCGATGCGATCATTTCGTTAATTAATGATCCGTCGAGAAGAGCTGCAATGCAGAAAAAAGCACGTGAATATGTGAAATCTTCGAGATTGCTCTGTCATCATGTCGGTGCACGTTATGCATGGTATCAAGATTTACTCAACCGTAGGGTAGAGTTGGATCAGGCTCTGGAAAGGCGATTGGACATACTTAAACTTGGGGCTCGTTAGGAAAGCTATGCTTCAACTTTCTCTTCAAGGAAATGCCTGCCTTCTTGATCTTCAATTTCGATGACCCAGCAATCTCGGTCAAATTTGACTTGTTTTTCAATATAGATGTCGGCCGTATTTTCGTCCACCCAATCGGCACCAGTCCCTTTTAGCCATTTTCGGGATCCATCTGAAAAGTCCGTGGTTGGGATTAAAACCATACACATGTTGTTTAGGCGATTGACCTTAATGAGGACTGCACCTGCCGCATCATCCCCTCTTCTTGTGACAAAAACGGGGATATTCTGGACGGAACATATACGAATATGCGCTTTAACCCAAATCTCTGCTTTTAAACGCGGCGCCATAAGTGTCCTATTTGTCTTTGAAATATCGGCTAGCAAGTAAGGGGTTCTGGTTTTAATTGCAAGGCATTGCAGGCCTAAATGTTCCTGTCTACCGGATATTGATCATCGAGAATTAATTCGTCACGGACACGCAATAATCGGTTGCGGCGCTGTAAATCACCCTGTCTGTTACAATATTCAGCATCTTTATTCAGTTTTACAATGGCACTTTTACCGTATTTTTCTCGATAATATTGACGCAAAGTAAAATCAGTTTTGGATAAATGCTCCATTTGATATGTCCTCTTTTAAACTCGAATGCCTTTTACTTCTGCATGGCGGAAACAATTTGTTTGGTGATCATTAATCATACCGACCGCTTCCATAAACGCGTAGACAATGGTTGGTCCCACAAATTTAAAGCCTCGGTTTTTTAAATCCTTTGAAATAGTCAGACTTAAGGGTGTCTGCGTTGGTATTTGGGAGGCATCCTCCCAGTTGTTTTGCAGCGGTTCTCCGTCCAGATAATCCCAAAGTAGGTTTGAAAAACCTTTTTCTTTCTCTTCAATCTCCAGAAAGAGCTTGGCGCCAGCAATGGTTCCTACAATCTTTGCGCGGTTCCTAACAATCCCCTTGTCCTGCATTAGACTTTCAATTTTATCTGGACCATACCGTGCAATGATTTCAGGGTTAAATTGATCAAACGCTGCAATGAAGTTTTCTCGTTTGCGAAGTATTGTGAGCCAAGAAAGACCAGCTTGAAATCCGTCCAAAATGAGTTTTTCAAAAAGTGCCCTTCCGTCATAGACAGGCACTCCCCACTCTTCATCATGATAAGCTTGGTATTGAGGATCTTCACCGCACCACCCACATCTGTGAAAATTGCTGATTGTCATAATGTTTTAGTCCGTTTGACATGGATTGGGTAATATGTTCACTCTTTGTTCTATATAATTTAAATTATATTTTCAATCGGATCAAGAGCCAGTTTAGTTTTCTTGCGGGGGAAGTATTACATATTCCGGTTTGTCCAAAGAGAGGCCTAAGGGTTCCAGTTTAGTTCCCGTCTGTAGAGCTTTTTCCCATTGAGAAAGCCTTGTAATGGCAAGGCCATAGGGGGATTCAAACGCGCATACAGTTGCAATTTCGACGCCATCTGATGAGATGATGTCGTTAATCGCAATGTCACCGTCAAAGGTGAATTGGAAAAGACGTTTCTTGATTTTGGCCCTATGTTTTGTGCGGGCGGTAAGTTCTTGTCCGACATAACAGCCTTTAGAGAAGCTTACCCCGTTCAACTCCTCAAAATTAGTTTCCAAAAGGAAGTTTTTCTCGGGAATTATATCACTGCCGCCTTCAGGAATACCAAGGCTTAGCCGATGTTTTGTATAACTTACCAGATCGGCATCGATAACATCAGCATTTGGCATCGATATATCGGCACCTGAAATTACTCTAAAGCCAAGGCCTTCGTTACGAGGATCAGGATAGGCGATGGTGTTTGTATCCGTTGAAATTTTTAGATGCTCCATCAATACAGCCGAATTTTGGCTGTAATATGCAAAGATGTTATAGCCCTCGGATGTATCTTCGATTTTTACGTCTGCACGGAGTTTATAAAGAGACAGCTTCTTGATAAGATCTGCGCTTCGATCTTTCAAACAGTCCAAGTAAATTTCATTTGCCCATTCAATGATGAAAAAATCATGCAAAAATTTCCCTTGGGGCGTAAGCAATGCGGAATAAATTGCGCTATTTGAGCTAAGTTTTTCAATGTCGTTTGTGATTAAATTTTGCAGAAAACTCTTTACATCCGTGCCCGTTAAGCGAAGGAGAGAGCGGTTTGCCAGATGAGAGCGGAGAATTTTGGGCATGGTATCCAAACTACATTTAAGTAACTAATACTAAATTGGTCTTGTATCCTAGCACCCCTTGTTCGGGATGCAAAGGCACAGAGAGATGTTTACAAGGCTTTTGCCCCGTTTCCCGTGAGGGGAGTTACAGAAGTTTGTTTTTTTACTTATACAATAGTATATTCATAATGTTCAGAACTGGCTGCAAGGATCGTTGGAAATGCCACCCAAAAGCTCTTCATACCGTATTCTTGTCTGGGCGTTGGTCTTTGGTTTTTTCAATATTAGCTCGGTGATGTCACTCGAACTTAAATTCTGTGCAGAAGACCAAAACCAGTCTCCATACATCGTGGGAAATTCTAGCGCGATTATGGAAGACCTTCCGGGCTTGGTCGTTGAAATGGTGCAGCTGGCAGGGACTAGGCTAAAGGCAAAAACAGTGTTTCTGCGGGCGCCGTGGAAGCGATGTTTATTACTGTTGGAAAGAGGGGCTGTCGACGGTGTATTCCTCGGATCCTACAGCACGGCAAGAGAGGAAATAGCAGTTTTCCCAATGATCGGCGGAAAAATTGACCCATCTCGGCGTATTATCACAAGTTCTTATTCATTTTATCGGTTGAAGGGCGCAACGCTTGATTGGGACGGCGAAAGTTTTATTGGAATTTGGGGCGATGTAGGGGCTCCTCGCGGATATTCTATTGTTAAAGACTTGAGGGCGCGAGGTCGAAAAGTACGGGAATATGACAGCCCTGTAGATGTTTTTTACAGTTTGATCAGAAGAGAAATAGCGTCTGCTGCCGTGCATACTTCCGCAGGAGATTTGTTGATTGAAAGCAAGCTATTTCCAGCCATTGAACGAATTCAAGCTCCCATTGTCACGAAGCATTATTATATCATGCTTAGCCATTCCCTGTTTGAGCAGAATAGAGCCCTTGCAGAAAATTTCTGGAAAGAACTTGCAACTATTCGAGAGAATGAAGCTAAGCAGATGATAAAAAAATACCTAAAGTAGGACGCTCTATTGCGTGTCCGCTTTTCCCTTCGCGACAAAGTAGGGGTTGTCATGTCCAGGTTTCCCATACATGAGGACAGACCCATCGAGTGTTTCTACCACACCGCCAGCGGCTTCTAAAATTGCCTGGCCGGCACCAATATCCCATTCCATTGTTCGTCCAAGGCGCGGATAAAGGTCTGCTTTTCCTTCCGCTATCAAACAAAGTTTTAAGGATGATCCTGCTGAAATCAGATCGGCGACGTTATATTTAGAAATATAATCGTCTGTTTCAGGTGTTCTGTGAGAGCGGCTCGCGACGACAGTAAGGCCGTCTGTGGGCGTATCCCGGGTGCCCATTTTTTGCGGTGCTGTATTTTCTTCGACAACCCAAGCATCGTCGGGGCCTGACGCAAAATACGTCGTGTTCTTAGCAGGCACATGAATGACACCCATTGTTGGACGCCCGTTTTCTATCAACGCAATATTGACAGTAAATTCGCCCCGTTTGTGAACAAATTCTTTTGTGCCATCTAAAGGATCTACAAGCCAAAAAATGCCCCCGGAAAGATCGGGGATTTCGCCCGCTGCGGCGCTTTCTTCAGCCAAAACTGGAATTTCCGGGGCGATTTTTGCAAGGCCCGCAAGAATAATCTTTTCAGCATTTACATCTGCTTCGGTAACGGGGGATGAATCGTCCTTAGTCGCAACTTCGAAGTCACGATTATAAATTTCCATGATTTCGTCGCCGGCAACAACAGCAAGCTCGGTAATTGCGGCGCAAAGCACTTTACGGTCGTGGTTCATCATATTTCCTTAAAGCGAAGTAAGTTCAATAATTGCACAATATCTAAATATCAAATTCTGTCATCTATTGATTGTGACCTCTTTACACAATGAAGTTCCCCGACGATATTGAAGGCATGAAAGAATTTGAAATAACACCCAATCCTAAAGCCTCTGGTTTAAGCGAAAAACTGTCCGGTAAAGATCATCTAGGAAATGAGATCGCTATCTCAGTGGTCGTGGAAAAACCTCTCACTCTTTTCCTCAACTCTCAGGAAATTGTGACCATGATGACAATTGCCGATTATCCCGAATATTTAGCCATTGGTTATCTACTCAATCAAAATATGTTGGGACGCACGGACACTATCCTTGGCATTGAGGTGGATGATGATTTGGGGGTTGTTGTCGTCAGAACAGATACCAAAACAAATTTTGAAGAGAAGTTGAAAAAGAAGACACAAACATCGGGATGCGCGCAAGGTACTGTTTTTGGCGACTTGATGGAAAAATTTGACGAGATCCATCTCGACCCTGATGCAAAGGTGCGGACATCGTGGATGTATGATTTATCAAAAAAAATCAATCAGCAGCCCTCACTTTATTTAGAAACCGGGGCCATACATGGATGTGTTCTGTGCGAAGAAAACCGGCCCCTTGTTTATATGGAGGATGTTGGGCGGCATAACGCGATCGACAAAATAGCCGGATATATGTGGCAGAATAATGTGTCTCCCGCCCAGAAGATCTTTTATACGACGGGTAGATTGACATCTGAAATGGTGATCAAGGCCGTTCAAATGCAAATTCCTATCCTTATTTCACGGAGCGGATTTACCGCGTGGGGAGTGGATTTGGCGCAGCAAGCAGGGCTTACACTCATTGGTCGGGCGAAGGGCAAGCGGTTTATCTGTCTTTCAGGACAAGAGAGACTGGTTTATGATGTGGATCCTTCCTCTATTCCTGAGGAGGGGACGAAATACCAACGGAAAGCTAGTCGATGAGTAGCAATAATTCAGTTCCCTGCCTCATTTTGGCGGGTGGTCAATCACGACGAATGGGAGGCGGCGCCAAGTTCCTGGAAAAGATAGGCAATAAAACGCTGCTTGATCATATTATTGGACGGATTGAGCCGCAAGTAGGCTCTATTCTTTTAAATAGCAATACTGCGCTTGAGCAAGATACGCTTCCTGTTTGTGCCGATGTGGTGACTGGGCATTTGGGACCCCTTGCCGGAATTCTAACGGGGCTCGAATATTTCGAAAAAGAGGGATGCACAGCCACTCATATGCTCAGCCTGCCGTCTGATGCGCCCTTTATTCCTCGGAATCTTGTGGAGAAATTGCAAAACGGATTGACGGATAGTGCAACGTCAATCGTCATGGCTCATTCTGTCGGGCGGGTTCACCCTGTTGTGACTCTTTGGCCTTTCGCGGTGGCAAAAGCTTTGAGGGACGCATTGGTTGGCGAGGATTTACGGAAGATTTTGGTGTTTGCCGAGAGATATGATTTAAATTATGTGCATTGGACGGATGAAGATGAGGATCCTTTTTACAATGTAAATAGGCCAGAAGACCTTGAATATGCGCGATCAATAGCAGCAAAAGAGGCGCTTTAGCGACGGCCAGTTTCAAACCCTTCTGAAGAAAAGCCCAGCTCTGTAAGCCCTTCTTCCAGATACTCCCCAAGTTGAGGCATATTGACCAAATATTCAGGTATGTGGGCGCTATCAAGATTGGTAGCCTCTTCAAGGGCATCGGCCCATTCGTCAACGCCAAATGTTCCTCGGCCAACCCACGCTAAGGCAACGAGATGAATGCGCTCTTCAACATTCAGTTTGTCGATAATACGTTTAAGGTCTTGATAGCCATCTTCAGGTGGAGGGGCAAATTCTAAGGCGTCGTCAATGTCTGGAAGTTCAGTGAAATCTCCGCCCTCCACCTCGACAACGGCGTTGAGCGCGAGTGAATTAATGATGAGGTCACAAACTTTTTCGACAGCAATCTGAAGCATCTAAGAGTCCTTTCCTGTGTAAGTATAAATCTATATTAAATATATCTAAATTAATACAATAATCAGGCTGTAAACTAAGTTTGCAATCTATGGTTTGGTGCCGGAAAGAGATTTACTTCATGATAAATAGTGCATGCTCGGCGTGTTTTTTAGTCAGCAATCCCTAGCAATGTCTTCCTTTTAGAATCGACAAGATCGGTTAGGAATTGTGTGACCGCTTTTATCCGGGCGAGATCATGTATATCTTCTGGGGTGTTTAGCCAAAAAGTTCTTTTGACCTCAATTTCCTCAGGTAACAAGCAGACGAGCTCTGGGTGCTGGCTCGCGACAAAACAATGAACAATACTTAAGCCCGCCCCGTTAAGGGTCGCTTGGAACTGGAAAACTATGCTGGAGCTTTTTAAGGAAATTCTAGGGTTTGACACAAATTCTGTCAGATACAGCATTTGAGGATCCGGAACGAGCTCGTCGATATAGGAAATAAAACTGTGCTGGGCCAAATCTTCCATTGAGTGGATAGGAGAATGGGTTTCTAGATAGTCCTGACTGGCATAGAGCCGCAAGGTATAATCGGTTAGTTTTTTCGAAATTAGCCGGCCTGTTTTTGGTCGCTCCAACGTAATGGAAAGGTCGGCTTCTCGTTTTGATAGGCTGACGAATCTGTCGTTGGCGACAAATTCCAGCTCAATTTCTGGGTGTAGTTTTTGGAATAAGGGCATTTCTTTGGACAAGAATTGACTGCCAAAGCCTTCGGGGACGCCCAGACGGACAACGCCGGTCAAGTTTCGGTTCTCGCCCCCGACATTGTCCTGAATGGTGGCGGAGGCGCTTTCCATTGCTTCTGCTTGAGGCAGTAGTCTCTCTCCCGCTTGCGTTAGGACATAACCACGGGGCGTGCTTTCGAATAGCTTGGCATCCAGTTTTTTTTCCAGTGCCGAAATGCGTCTGCTAACTGTTGTGTGATCCACTTTTAAGGATTTGGCGACTTCTGTGAGGCGACCTTTTCGGCACAATTCGAGGAAAAACCTGATATCATTCCAGTCAAACATGAAATATCCTTCGATGTGCAAAAACACACATGTATTGTGCAATCTTATCTAATTACTTTGCATTTTTACCCATGTAAAGTCATGACAGTGAAATTCTTTCTCTAGGAGCGAGACCCATGACAGTACAACTAAAACATTTTATTAATGGCGCATATGTCGCCGGTACATCTGGGCGCTTTAGCCCTGTTTATAATCCAAGCACTGGTGAGCAGTCCTCGGAAGTTCCTTTAGCAACTGCTGCTGAAGTTGAAAATGCTATTGCGAATGCACAAGATGCCTTTCCTGCTTGGGCTGCGACGTCGCCGATTTCTCGCGCACGTGTCATGTTCAAATTTAAAGCATTGATCGAAGAAAATCTTGATGAGCTGGCAACATTGCTGTCCAGTGAACATGGCAAGGTTCATTCCGATGCTAAAGGATCTGTTATTCGCGGTTTGGAAGTTGTCGAATTCGCGTGTGGTATCCCGCATCTTCTAAAAGGTGAGTTCTCAGACAACGTCTCCAACGGTATTGACATGTATTCCATGCGCAAACCTTTGGGTGTTGTGGCCGGCATTACACCGTTTAACTTCCCTGCAATGGTTCCTATGTGGATGTTTGCCATCGCAATCGCAAGCGGCAACACATTTATCCTCAAGCCATCTGAAAAAGATCCTTCTTTGCCAATGCGTCTTGCTGAGTTGCTTCTTGAAGCGGGTGCCCCTAAGGGCGTTCTAAACGTTATTAATGGTGACAAGCTTGCTGTGGATACGTTGCTTGATGATAAGCGCGTAAAAGCCATCAGCTTTGTGGGTTCTACCCCAATCGCACAATATGTTTATGCCCGTGCCGCAGCTGCTGGTAAGCGCGTTCAGGCAATGGGCGGCGCTAAGAACCATATGGTTATTATGCCTGATGCCGACATGGATAAAGCCGCTGATGCGTTGATCGGTGCAGGTTATGGTTCCGCAGGCGAGCGTTGCATGGCAATTTCAGTAGCGGTTGCTGTTGGCGATGCGGGCGATCAGTTGATGGAACGTTTGGCACCACGGGTTCGCGCTTTGAAAGTTGGCCCAAGTGCGGCTGATGGCGATATGGGTCCTCTTGTTACTGCTGAGCATCTTGCCAAAGTTAAAGGCTACGTAGATCTTGGTATTCAAGAAGGTGCCGATTTGACTGTCGATGGTCGTGAGCTGTCCTTGCAAGGATACGAAAATGGCTATTATATGGGAGGCTGCCTGTTTGATAACGTAACGACAGACATGCGCATCTATAAAGAAGAAATTTTTGGTCCAGTTCTTTCCGTTGTTCGCACACCTGATTTTGCATCCGCTATTAAAATGGTTGATGAACACGAATTTGGTAATGGTACAACAATCTTTACCCGTAATGGCGATGTGGCTCGCGCGTTCTCTAACAATGTTGAAGTTGGCATGGTTGGCGTGAATGTTCCGATCCCTGTGCCGCTTGCCTTCCACAGTTTTGGTGGTTGGAAAGCATCGGCTTTCGGTGATCACAATCAGCATGGTGCCGAAGGTGTTCGCTTCTACACAAAAGTTAAAACGGTAACTTCTCGTTGGCCTGATTCAATTAAAGCCGGCGCTGAATTTGTAATGCCTACGCATAAATAATCGGTTTAAATAAAGATATGACAGCGCCTCGGTTTTCCGAGGCGTTTGTCCAACCGGGAGATTAAGAAATGGCAAAAATCGGATTTATAGGTGTTGGTAATATGGGTGGCCCAATGGCCCTCAATCTTCTCAATGCTGGTCATTCTGTCAAAGTTTTCGATTTATCGGAACAGGCTGTGCAAGTGTGTGTTGATGCGGGCGGTGTTGCTGTCACTCAAGCATCCGATGCTGCAAAAGACGTAAACGTTGTCGTGAGTATGCTCCCAAAAGGGGATCATGTTCGGGGTGTCTACCTTGGTGACAAAGGTGTTTTGAATGCCGCAAATGAAGGAACTCTCTTTATTGATTGCTCCACCATTGATGTTGCGACCGCGCGGGAGGTATCTGAAGCCTCTAATGTCGCCGGAATGATGATGGTTGATGCGCCTGTAAGTG
Organism: Sneathiella sp.; assembly: GCA_036960695.1. GTDB lineage: Bacteria > Pseudomonadota > Alphaproteobacteria > Sneathiellales > Sneathiellaceae > Sneathiella. Next base: position 41,435 of record JBALXM010000007.1, on the reverse strand, counting down.
GCGGCGTTGGCGGTGCCGCGGCAGGAACGCTAACATTCATGGTTGGTGGGGCTGCGGGTGCTTTTGAAGCGGCTAAACCGTTGTTAGAAGTTATGGGCAAAAACATTGTACATACGGGCGCTGCGGGTAACGGTCAGGCTGCCAAGATTTGTAATAATATGATCCTTGGTATTTCCATGATCGCTGTCTCTGAAGCGTTTGTTCTTGGTGAAAAATTGGGATTGGAGCATCAAACTTTGTTTGATATTGCATCAACCGCCTCTGGTCAGTGCTGGTCTTTGACAAGTTACTGTCCTGTTCCGGGACCTGTTCCAACGTCTCCGGCTAACAATGACTATCAGCCTGGATTCTCCGCCATGAATATGTTGAAAGATCTGAACCTATCTCAAGAAGCTGCGAACGGTTTTGATGCGTCAACGGCACTTGGTAAAGCAGCGACAGAGCTTTACGAAAATTACGTGTCCGGTGACGGTAATGCTGCTGATTTTTCAGGTATCATTAATATGATTAGAAAATCCTGATCGATCAAACTGTGAGACTTGAAACGGGCAGGTATAGCATGAGCAATCAAGCTGTACCTGTTCGTCTTTTATAAGGGTTCTATGATGGTTAGACATATCTCCTCCGGCTCAAAATTTGAGGCTGAAATTGGATATTCACGGGCAGTTGTAGACGATCATTATGTTTTTGTAGCGGGGACGACCGGCACAAATTACGAAACCATGGAAGTCCCTGAGACGATTGAAGAGCAAGTCCAACTATGCCTTGCAAATATAGAATCTGCGTTAATTGAAGCGGGATCTTCTTTAGATAAAGTTGTGCGCGTCCATTATATTCTGCCTGATCGAAGTGATTTTGAAGTCTGTTGGCCGTTTCTCGGTAAGGCTTTTGCGGTTGCAAAACCCGCTGCAACTATGATCCAAGCGGGTCTAATGGACCCTGCGATGAAAATTGAGATTGAAGTCACCGCTCGTCGTTAAGGCTATGTCAAATTAGCAATAAAATCCGGCAATTGGGCAATATTTGATAACTGTTTGTATCGGGATGCATTCGCCGGAATGTCTGATACCTCGTGAGCCCATGTAAGATCGTAGGGAATGTATACGCCCCAAGAACCGGCTTCTAGTGCCGGGTTAATATCCGATTTCAACGAATTACCCACCATCATACTTCTTTGTGCCCCGTCCCCATATTGCTCGAAAATACGGCTGTAGGTCATTTTCGTTTTCTCACTAACGATTTCAATAGAATCAAAAAGATGCCCAAGTCCTGATTGAGCAAGTTTTCGTTCTTGATCAAACAAATCACCTTTGGTGATCAGAATAATCCTGTATGAGCTCGACAGCCCCTTTAGAACATCTTTCACATGGGGGAGTGGGGTTGCAGGGTGGTCGTGCATTTCGCGGCCAGCATTTAAAATTTCCTGGATAACGGTCGAAGGGACTTGGCCGCCAGTTACCGTAATCGCGGTCTCGATCATTGAAAGAGTGAACCCTTTAATCCCATAGCCGTAATAGCTGAGGTTTTTTTTCTCCATCTCAAGCAAGTTGTTTGAGAGTATCGTGATATCGACATGATCTTTCAAAAGGTCATGAAATCGCTGCTCCGTTAAATGGAAAATATGTTCATTCTCCCAGAGGGTGTCATCGGCATCAAAAGCAATCGTGGATAGAGGCATGGGGTCACCAAAAATAGTTTTAGTAGAGAACATTAATATTTTAAAAATCAGTATGTCAATTAAGGCCTGAGCAAAAAATTTGTTTGCACAAAAACAAATTCTAGATCACATATGAACAATGATGAAAAATATGTCGAGTAATGTCCGTGGCGCTTTGTTCATGGCAGCGTGTATGGCTGCCTTTGGCATCAATGATGCGTTAATGAAAACAGCATCTGAGCATTTCAGTTTAATTCAAGCTATGTTCGTTCGGTCAATATTCACGACGGTTCTGCTCGCCGGGTTTGCGTGGCATAAAGGCGCATTTAAAGTAAGTGTTCCTCCCAAAGACAGAGTTCTCATCGCCCTTAGAACAATTGGTGAAATTACGGGTTCATTTTTGTTCTTAACGGCTATTTTTAATATGCCCCTTGCTAACGCAACCGCGATTTTACAATCAATGCCACTAGCCATTACGCTTGGCGGTGCCATTTTCTTGAAAGAGCCAGTTGGTTGGCGGCGGTATTTGGCTGTATTTATTGGCTTTGCGGGGGTTATGGTTATTGTGCGGCCGGGGACAGAAGGTTTTAATACATATTCTTTCTTTGCATTAGCAGCCGTCGCACTCTTGGTTCTTCGAGATCTCACCACCCGGAAAATTTCTCAGCAAGTGAATTCTTCCCTAATCTCTTTCCTGTCTTCGTCGGCAATTATGATCACCACGGGATTTTTACTTCCCTTCACAGACTGGACCGCACTGACTGTAACAAATACATCCTTGCTTCTTGGGGCATCTCTCTTCGTTATTTTTGGCTACGTTTTGAGTGTGTCCGCAATGCGCACTGGGGAGATCGGCTTTGTATCCCCTTTCCGATATACAATTCTGCTTTGGTCCATTGTTTTAGGGATATTCATTTTTGGAGAAATCCCGGACGGTTGGACAGTTTTTGGCAGCGTTATCGTTGTTGTTATGGGCATCTACACTTTTTATAGAGAGCAGAAAATAAGCCGTCGTTAGAAGTTAGGCATCTGCATATTTCCGCGAAAGTTCATTCCACCAATTTGTCGTCTCTATAGCTGCGGCTTCAAGAGGCGGTAGGCAATTTTGTACGGCGCCTAAGTCATCGGAGATGGCTTCAATATGTGCAGCGATACCGACAATTTTGATGGCGCCCACAGATTCCGCAGTCCCCTTTATCGTATGGGCCGAGCGCTTGACGACCTCAATGTCCGAATTTAAAATTCCCTGTTTTAAATCGGAAAGAAGATCGCTCAGGTTTTCTGGGGCTTTCTTCAGAATCTCTTGAACAACTGCAATATTCAATGCTTCTGAAAGCTCTTGTAAAGGTTTATCATCTCCGACGGGCTCTAAAGAACTCTGAGCAATCGCATTGTCATCAGCTAGTGGGGCCATTAGGGGTTCTTCCGTAAAGTCAATGATCGCAGCACTGGTCATAAAGATTTTTTCTTTATCTGGAAGCCAGGTATTTAAAATTTCTTTTAAGCGTCTCTAATTCTTTTGTATTATATGAAAGAGAGTGTACCGATTTAGTATTAAGAAAATATATAGGACTAAAATTCGCTGATCAATGGATGCTTTTAGCTGTTTAATAGGTCCCGAATAAAAGAGGCAAACTCGTCTCTATCATTTTCTTGATCTAGAATTTCCAGCACTTTGATTGCAACATTTTCAGGCATGACATTGCCGCGTCGCATATCAACAAGATCGCGCGTTAAATCCTTGGTGAATTCAGGATGAGGCTGCAACGAAAAGCAAGTTGGAGAATATCTAAGTCCTGCAAATTCGCAAAATTCAGAAGTATGAGTCACTTCTGATTTCGGGGGTTGCTGAGTTATCTGATCTTGATGAAACGCAAGCAGCCGAACTGTCTTTCCTGTATCTTTTCGCAAATACTCTTGTTGCCCGGCCCCCCAGCCTTTGTCAGATTTCTCTACAGTGCCGCCAAGGGCTTGGGCCATGATCTGGTGACCAAAACATATCCCGATTGTTGGCCGACTACTTTCTTTTAGTTTGCGAATTAGAATTTCAAGTGGGGGAATCCAAGCATGGTCTTCATACGCGCCGTGTTTTGATCCCGTAACAATCCATCCATCGCATTCGGTTTCATGTACGGGAAATTCGTTTTGTGCAACAGCATAAGTTCTGTATTTAAAGGCATCGATCCCGAGCAAATTTTTAAACATTTCCGGAAATTGACCATGTCGTTCAGCCATTTCGCCTTCGAGAAAGCCTGTTTGAAGAATACCAATCGTTTTCACGGAAAACTCTCTTACTAAAATTATACAGTTGCTTGCTTAGAAATCTGGACAGCGCAGAATTTAACTTCTGCAATTTTCCCATAAGGATCAAGCGCGTCATTTGTTAGCACGTTTGCCGCCGCTTCCGCAAAGCAGAAAGGAATAAAAACCATCCCTTTTTGAACGGCTCCATCTGCCCGCGCTCGAATATCAAGTTTACCGCGTCTTGATCGGACGGTAACAAAATCACCGGGTATGATGCCCAATGTCTCGAACATGGCAGGGGGCATTTGCATAATGGGTTCGGGCTCCACCGCATCAAGAATTTCTGACCTTCGGGTCATCGATCCTGTATGCCAATGCTCCAGTAGTCTTCCCGTCGTGAGGACAATCGGGAATTCCTTGTCAGGTACTTCATCCGGAGAAACCAGACTTGCAGGGACAAATGTTCCGCGACCAGACGCTGTTGGAAAACCGTCGCCAAATATAATTGGCTGTCCCGGATCTCCCTCGTTTGAGCAGGGATAGGTGACGGCATCTTCTGTCTCCAGCCTCTCCCAACTAATACCTCTTATGCTTTCCATAACACTTGTCAGTTCAGCAAAGATTTCTTTTGGATGGGAATAGTTCCAATTCAATCCCATCCGCTTGGCGATTTCCTGAATAATCCAATAATCTTGCCGTGCGTCGCCGGGCAGGGGAACCGCAGCGCGTCCCATTTGCACTTGCCTGTTTGTATTGGTGACGGTTCCTACTTTTTCAGGCCAAGCCGATGCGGGTAAAATAACATCTGCATAGGCCGCGGTCTCCGTCAGGAAAAGATCTTGCACAACAAGCAAGTCAAGCTTCGAGAGAGCCTCGCGTGCGTGGGTAACGTTAGGGTCAGACATGGCGGGGTTTTCCCCCATTATATACATGCCGTGTATTTTATCCTCGTGTATGGCTTCGGTAATCTCCACAACGGTTAAACCGCGTTCAGGGTCAATTTGAGCGTCCCATATAGTCTCAAAACGGGCCCGTATTTCAGGATCTTCGACTGATTGGTAGTCTGGCAAGAACATCGGGATGAGCGCCACGTCGGAAGCCCCTTGCACGTTATTTTGGCCTCGTAGTGGGTGAAGACCTGTGCCAGGCCGGCCTACTTGCCCGGTCATTAAGGATAGTGAAATGAGGCATCGAGAATTATCCGTGCCATGAACATGCTGGCTAATCCCCATGCCCCAAAAGATAAGCGCGGCATCAGCCGTTGCATAAAGCCGTGCGACCTGCCTAACAGTATCTGGGTCTATGCCCGTTTTCGCAGCCATCGCTTCGGGGCTGTAGTCTTTTAGATGTTCTTTTAGCGTGCTGTAATTTTCGGTGTGATTTTTAATATAATCCGTGTTCGTCAAACCTTCTTCTATGATCACATGCATAATCGAATTGAGAAGGGCCACATCTGATCCCGGTTTTTCTTGCAAAGAGAATGTGGCATGGCGCGACAAGGACTGCCTTCGCGGATCAATAATAATCAGCTTTGTCCCTGCCTTGATGGCATTTTTGAAGAATGTTGCCGCAACGGGGTGATTTACAGAAGGGTTAGCTCCAATGACAATAATAACATCTGAGTTTTTAGCTTCATTGAACGGGGCCGAGACGGCACCAGATCCAACAGTTTCAAGGAGGGCTGCGACGGAGGATGCATGGCAAAGGCGGGTGCAGTGATCCACATTATTTGTCCCAAAACCTGTCCGAACAAGTTTCTGAAATAAATAAGCCTCTTCGTTCGATCCTTTTGCAGAACCAAAGCCCGCTAAACTTCTGGGACCTGTCTGATCTTTAATTTTAAGCAACCCTTGGGCAGTCACATCCAAGGCTTCTTCCCACGTTGCTTCGCGGAAATGAGTGAACGGATTAGCCGGGTCTAAGCCCGCTACGTCGTGCTTGGCAATTCCTTCTTTTCGAATGAGGGGCATGGTCAAGCGTTCAGGATTGTGAATATAATCAAAACCAAACCGACCTTTAACGCAAAGGCGTTCTTGGTTCGCAGGGCCATCGCGACCATCGACGGAGATGATTTTATCATCTTTTACATTATAAGTCAGTTGGCAGCCCACCCCACAAAATGGGCAAACGCTTGCGACTTTACGATCAATGGCAGGGGCCTTGATCATGTTTTTTTCAAGCAATGCCCCGGTTGGGCAGGCCTGCACGCATTCACCGCAGGCAACGCATGTGCTGTCCCCCATAGGATCATCAAAATCAAAGACGATTTTGGAATGAACGCCGCGTCCAGCCATGCCAATAACGTCATTAACTTGGACATCCCGGCAAGCACGAACACATAAATTGCAATTAATACAAGCGTCAAGATTGACCGCCATCGCAGGATGGCTGAGGTCTTCTCGCGGCATTTCTCGATTTGGAAATCTACTGCTCGACACTTCGGTGATGTCGGCCATTTTCCAAAAATGACTTTTTGGATTGAGACTAGTCTGTCGTTCGGGCTGATCTGCAGCCAGCAACTCCATGACCATTTTCCGAGATTTCTCGGCGCGCTTACTGGCGGTATTGACAACCATGCCCGGGCTTGGCTGTCGCATGCAACTTGCGGCAAGGACACGTTCTCCCTCAATCTCCACCATGCAGGCGCGGCAATTGCCGTCAGCCTGAAAAGAGGGGCGATCCGTATGGCATAGATGAGGGATTTGTGTGCCGTTTTCTTTAGCTATTTCCCATATTGATTGTCCGGTTCGGGCGGTTACATCTTTTCCATCTAGCGAAAAACTAATTCCTTCGGTCATTTCAACTCCTCCGGAAAATGCTTAAGTAAAGACATGAAGCCATTGGGAGCTGCTTGCCCAAGACCACAAATTGAAGCATCTCTCATGACGTCGCTCAGCTCGACTAATAGATCGGTGTCCCAACTATCCTCCTTCATGAGCAGCAGTGCCTTTTCAGTGCCAGCCCTGCACGGTGTGCACTGTCCGCAACTTTCATCTTCAAAAAAGCGCATAAGATTACGGGCGACATCTTTAAGATTATCCTTGTCAGATAAGACAATGACAGCGGCGGAGCCAATAAAACACCCATGTGGCTCTAGCGTTCCAAAGTCCATAGGAATATCTGCCATTGCCGCAGGTAGCGCACCGCCTGATGCCCCGCCGGGAAGATATGCTTTAAAAATATATCCCTCTTTCATACCGCCGCCAAACTCTTCAATTAGCTCAGATGCTGTTATGCCCGCTGGCGTCCGATAGACGCCCGGCTTGTTTACAGGGCCAGAGAGGGAGAAGGTCCGATAACCCGTGGCACCGTGCCGGCCGCTTTTTGAATACCAACTGGGATCTTTTACAATAATTTCAGGGAGCCAATAAAGGGTCTCCACATTATTGATGAGGGTTGGCTTTCCAAATAGGCCCACTTGCGAGGGGAAAGGGGGCTTGTGTCGGGGGAGTGCTCGCTTCCCTTCCAGACTTTCCAGCATGGCGCTTTCTTCACCGCAAATATAGGCACCGGCGCCGCGTCGTAAATAGATGGTTCGGTTTTTCGTTAGGCCCATGATTTTTATTTGAGCGAGGGCTTCTTTAAGGATTTCAGCGGTGTCTGAATATTCATCCCGAAGGAAGATGTAAATTTCATCGGCCTCTACAAGCTCAGCCGCAATAAGCATCCCTTCTAAAAATTGGTAGGGGTTATTGTTCATATAATAGCGGTCTTTAAACGTGCCCGGCTCACTTTCGTCAGCATTGACAGCCATCAGTCTGGGGCCCGGAACAGATAAGACGGATTGAATTTTTAAGTGATGGGGAAATCCAGCACCACCAAGGCCTCTATGATTGGTATCTCTGAGTTTTGTCAGAATTTCTTCTGAGGAAAGCGCGCCAGAATAAAGGTTGTTCAAAGAGGCAAAGCCACCCTGTTCCTTATATTCCTGATAGGATGTATGGTCGCTGGCCATTTTTATGGAATTTGAGGAATATGCCTTTAATTCATCGGCTGTTTTGGTAAGCGTTGCATTTAATACATAGTGATCCTTTATACGAACGACCGGGGCTTTATCGCATCGACCCATACAGGCGCCGTGACTGATCTCAATTTCTTTACCAAAGTTTTCAGCAAGTTCCTTTGCCAGAACCGCAGAGCCTGCCATCTCGCACGTCAGACTATCGCAGACTTTAACGGTAAGTTTAGGCGTGTCTTCGTCACTTTCAGCAACCTTGAAATTGTGATAAAAAGTAGCAATCTCATATATCTCTGCAAGAGCCATATGCATTTCAGAAGCAAGTGCCACCAAGTGGCGTTTTTTCAAATGCCCAAATGTGTCTTGAAGTCGATGAAGATGCTCGATTGCTAAATCTTTATGCAAAGGCTGGTTCTTTAAAACCGTGCGAACTTCCACCAAAGACTGAGGATCAAGCTGCCGACCTTTTGTAAAGTAGCGGCCTTTTCGCTTTTTTGCCCCCGGGGCTCTGGGAGTTTTGAGAAAAGAATTTGAATCGCCCATGAACCGTTCCTTAAAGTATTGCTAGCGTTTTTTATGAGCCTTTACATCTTCGTCGCTCATCGTAATCAGTTCGACCAAGCTGGTAATAATTAACAGCTTACCTGCATGTTCGAAATTTACGGTTACCCTGTCGGCGACGGAAGATTGGACTTGTCCAATTCCCCATTCGGGTTCTTGCGGATGCCTTACATATTGGCCGGGAGAGAAAAACGATAACATAATTACATTACTCAGTTGATTGTTGCATAAGGAGTGTAGCAAACTGTTGTCAATACGACAAAAAGTGTTCCAAATTAATTTCGCACATTGTTCATAAAACTGAGGGAAAAATGATTGATCTGAAACTTGCGGCTCTTATGAGTTCTAAACTTTGCCATGATGTGATTGGACCTGTTGGTGCTGTCAATAACGGCGTGGAACTTTTGCATGATGACAGTAATGCAGATATGAGAGAGCAAGCAATGGCGCTGGTGAGCCAGAGTGCTCATGAGGCGGCAGCGCGCCTTCAGTTCTATCGATTGGCATTTGGACTTGCGGGCGGCATGGGTGCAGAAATATCCATTCGAGATGCCCGAACTTTAAGCCGTGCGTTTATGGAGCATGGAAAAGTTAATCTAAACTGGTCTGATGATGCCGGGGGCGCCGAAAATATGTCTAAAGATGGTGTCAAAGTGGTTTGCAACTTGTTGGCTTTGGCTGCAGGCGCTTTACCTCGTGGTGGAGATTTGACCGTTTCAGGTTCGATCGATGGAGATACGTGGGCTTTTGAGTTTAAAGCGACAGGCACCAGAGCTTCTTTGAGAGAAGATATCACGAGTACTCTACTGAACGGTTTTGATTCTGATGCTCTGACGGCTCAAAATGTTGGTGCTCAGTACTTAATGGCACTCTGCTCAAATAATAATTTTATACTCAAAATTGACGCGATAGAAGATGATCTTGTTGTTCTGTCTGTCAAAACACCCTGAGAAAATTGACCTAAAATAACCAATTTGTAGAATTTCAGTCTTGTTGCTCGTCTTGGGGAGCCTAAATTAGGTAATACCGAAGGGACCTCGTTGGTTTCTCTGCGGAAAAACAAATAAATGAGCCTGCTAATGAGTTGTCAGCACAATCTGAAACTCTTAGCTTGGGCGTTTCTCTTTTTTGTCAACGATACGCGAAGCAAGCCACGCAAGGATTAAATTTAGCCCTCATCAGAGCTTAAATGGCGCATAGGTCTTTACGCTCTGGCGCGTTTTTACTGAAATATTCACCCTAACTTATTTGCTATTCTCCTCATCTTCCGCTGTTAATCGAATGGCAGTAAATTGGAAAAGGCTAAATATTGCGAAAATTTTACTAAAGAAAATATTTCTGGTGGTACGAACATTAACCGTAACTGCTTGTTAACCTCTTTCAAGCATTCTGTGCCTAGCGAAGCAATAAGTATTTCTTTATTTGTGAGCCTGCAATTGCGGGAAGAGAGCGGCACCATGGATGACTTGTTAAGTGAGTTTTTGACTGAAACGAATGAAAATATTGGCATTGTTGACGCCGCACTGGTGGAGCTTGAGCAAAACCCAGAAGAAGAAAGCCAAATTGATAATATATTCCGTCTTGTTCATACAATTAAAGGAACATGCGGTTTTCTCGGACTCCCTCGGCTAGAAGCTGTTGCCCATGCGGGTGAAAATGTCCTTGGTAAAATTCGTGATAAAGAACTGAATGTTACCGCGGATGTGGTAACGATCATTTTGGAAGCCATGGACGTCATTAAAGATGTTTTGGAATCGCTAGAGCAGACAGAGAAAGAGCCGGAAGGAAACGACTCAGATCTGATTAGACGCTTGAACGAAGTCGCTTACGGCCCGCCCGCTGTTGAAATTGCGCCGACCGAAGTGGTTAAGCCTGTCGTTGAAGCCACTGAAGCAGAGCTGGAAGCCGCATTTGCAGCGGCTGCAGGGCCTGAAGAAAGCGGTGCAGACGACAGTGAAAAATTACCTGAAATATTAAAGAGTGACGAAGTTCGCCCAGGTGAAGTATCCGAAGCCGAGCTCGAGGCTGCATTCGCATCAGCGCCAGGGCCTGAGGAAGACGTGATTGAGGCTGTAGAAGTAGTAGAGCCTGTTGCTCCTAAAGTAGTGCCGGCTAAAGTAGTGAAGCCAGCCGCCGTCGTTGCGAAAGACCCCGGACATAAAGAAACGTCCCTTGCCAACCAAAGCATCCGCGTCAATGTGGAATTGCTTGAAAATCTTATGACAATGGTCAGTGAGTTAGTGCTCACACGGAACCAGTTGTTACAGATGGTTCGCGGGATGGATGATAATGAATTTACAGTGCCATTGCAGCGTTTGAGTCATGTCACGACTGAGCTGCAAGAAGGTTTGATGAAAACCCGGATGCAGCCTATTGGGAATGCTTGGTCCAAATTGCCGCGTATTGTTCGTGATCTTAGCCAGGACCTTAACAAGAAAATCGATCTGGTCATGCATGGCGCTGAAACCGAACTTGATCGTCAGGTGTTGGAGCTTATTAAAGATCCCCTCACCCATATGGTTCGCAACTCGGCAGATCATGGACTGGAAATTCCAAAGGAACGGTTGGCTGCGGGCAAAAAAGACACAGGCCGCATTGTTCTAGATGCCTATCATGAAGGCGGTCATATCATCATCACGATTAAGGATGATGGGCGCGGCCTCAATAGTGAAAAGATCAAAAAGAAAATCCTCGAAAATGAGCTGGCGACTGAATCTGAATTAAACGATATGAGTACCCAGCAAATTCAAAACTTTGTTATGCGCGCCGGTTTCTCAACTGCCGATAAAGTGACGAACGTGTCTGGTCGCGGCGTTGGTATGGATGTTGTCCGTTCGAATATTGAAAAAATCGGTGGTACAATTGAGCTGAAATCAGAAGAGGGACGTGGATCAACCTTCACGATTAAAATTCCGCTGACCTTGGCAATTGTATCTGCTTTGATTGTGGAATGCTGTCACGAACGGTTCGCTATTCCGCAAATCAGTGTCGTAGAACTTGTCCGGGCCTCAACCGATGGTCGCAGCGATAATACGATTGAAATGATCAACGAGTCTCCGGTTTTACGATTACGAGAGCGGTTATTGCCCCTAGTCCATCTGAACGATATATTACGTCTTCAAACTTCTGCTGATGAAGTAGCAGAACAAAGTGCGGTCAAGGGTTCTGAAGAGTTTATCATTGTTACCCAAGTCGGGGCTTATACCTTCGGAATTGTAGTGGATCGGGTTTTCGATACAGAAGAAATCGTCGTGAAACCAGTGGCTCCTATCTTACGCGACCTGTCTATTTTCTCAGGAAATACTATTCTGGGCGACGGCAGCGTGATTATGATCCTGGATCCTAACGGAATAGCCGCAAAATCCGGCGAAAATGTCGTTGGAGATCATTCCGTGGAAGAAGAAGATAATAAAGTGTCAACTGATAGCGACAAGATCGCACTTCTCATTTGCAGAGCAGGTGGGATGGAGCCAAAAGCGGTGCCACTATCCCTAGTCGCAAGGCTTGAAGAAGTGGATGTGGATACAATCGAGACGACGAATGGTCAGATGGTTGTTCAGTATCGCGGTAAACTCATGCCCTTAGTCACTATTAATGATGAAGCGACAATAGTTAAAAGTGGTCGCCAACCTATACTGGTTTTCAGTGATAACGACAGAACAATGGGCTTGGTGGTCGATGAAATCGTGGATATTGTCGATGAACATTTGAATGTGGAAATGGCAGCGAGTATCGAAGGAATGATAGGGAGTGCCGTTGTTCGAGAAAAAGCGACGGATATTATTGATGTCGGTTATTATCTACAGAAATGCTTTGGAGACTGGTTCGGAAGTACGAGCACAACCTCTTTCGGTGCAGATAAACCAACCCAGCGGGTTTTGTTAGTAGATGACAGTCCGTTCTTCCAGAACATGCTTGTTCCCCTATTGTCTGTTGCGGGATATGAAGTATCTACAGCAGAAAACCCAGCTCAAGCACTTGATATGCGCGAGAATGGACAACAATTTGACGTCATTGTCAGCGACATTGAAATGCCTGGTATGGATGGTTTCCAATTTGCCGAAGAAGTCCTTAAAGACGAGCGATGGGCAGATACACCTATTGTGGCTCTATCTTCACATACCACCCAACAAGACTTCGACAGAGGGCGGAAAGCAGGCTTTTCTGACTATGTCGCCAAATTTGATAGAGACGCTCTAATGAGCACATTATCGCAGACTTTGCGTGTAGGTGGAGGCGCTAAATGAGTACAAGTGATATGCAAGAATATGTAACTGTAACAATTGCAGGACAAATGTTCGGTATCCCGGTTCTTCAGGTTCATGATGTCTTGGGAAGCATTAAATTAACGAATATTCCTCTTGCCCCACCAGAGGTTGCCGGTGCCCTGAACCTTCGCGGACGTATTGTGACATGTATCGATGTACGAAAACGTCTTGGATTAGAGTCTTCAGAGGAAACGGAAAAAAGAATGAGCGTTGTCGTGGAACATCATGGTGAGCCCTATAGCTTGCTGATTGATTCTGTTGGCGAGGTTTTGAGCTTAAAAGCCGATAAACTGGAAATGAACCCTGGTACAATGGATGCGAGATGGCGTGACGTTTCTTCCGGTATTTATCGGACAGAAAATAAGCTTCTTGTAATTCTTCAAATCGATCGCTTGCTGGATTTCGCGGTTGGTACAAACGCTGCGGCATAACGAAAACACAAGGTTGATAGACACTATGGCTTCATGTCTGATCGTTGATGACTCAAAAGTGGTAAGAATGGTCGCGCGGCGCATTCTGGAAGATCTAAAGTTTGATATTCTAGAGGCTGAAGACGGCAAAGATGCAATGAAGGTATGCCTTGAAGGTATGCCCGACGTCATCCTACTCGACTGGAATATGCCTGTAATGAATGGCATAGACTTTTTACGGGCTCTTCGTGAAACAAGTGGCGGTAAAGATCCGGTCGTCATTTTCTGCACAACAGAAAATGACATGACACACATACGTGAAGCAATTTCTGCCGGCGCAGATGAATATATAATGAAACCATTTGATCGCGCTATTATTGAAGCTAAATTTTCACAAGTTGGAGTGCTCTAGTGATAGAACTGAAGAATTCGATCAATAGAGACGCAGAACAAAGTATGAAAAATCCTTATCGGGTGATGATTGTCGATGATTCCGCTGTTATTCGAGGATTTTTGACACGATGGTTGCAAGAAGAAGACGATATTGAAGTTGTATCCTCTGCCAGTAACGGCGTGTTTGCGCTGAGAGAATTTGAGAGAACCCGGCCTGAGCTCGTGATTCTGGATATTGAAATGCCTGAAATGGATGGTATGACAGCTCTACCCAAGCTTATCGCGTTGGATCCAGATGTAAAAGTGATCATGGCATCGACCCTTACGCGCAGAAATGCAAATATAAGTATGCAAGCCTTGGCCGCAGGCGCTGCAGACTATATTCCAAAGCCTGAGAGTACGCGCCAAGTTGATGAAAAAGAGGCGTTCCAGCATGGTCTCGTCGCGAAAATCAGGGCACTGGGAGCAACGAGACGTCATAAAACAGGTGTTGCGCCGAGTGTTGTCACTGTTGCAAAGAAATCAGAAATAAAATCAGTTCCGAAGACGAGTCTTTATCGTGGATCATCCGTTGTATTGCGTAAAACCAAACTGACCATCCTCCCCCAAGTACTTGCTATCGGATCATCAACAGGTGGCCCGCAAGCGCTGTTTTCGGTTTTTGAAAAGCTAAAGGGCAAAATTGGGCTTCCTATTTTTATCACTCAACATATGCCTGCGACATTTACAGCCATTTTAGCTGAGCATTTGACGAAGATTTATGGCCTTACTTGTGCCGAAGCAATTGATGGTGAGAAGGTAGTCGGAAATAGAGTTTATCTAGCACCCGGAGACTGGCATATGCGGGTTGCAAAAGATCAAAAAGATGTCGTTATACGGCTGTCACAAGATGCTCCCGTGAATTATTGTAGGCCCGCTGTTGACCCAATGTTGAAAAGCATTAACGAGGTCTATGGCAGTCGTGCACTGACAGTCATATTAACTGGAATGGGACATGACGGGCAAGAAGGGTGTGAAGTATTAGCAGAGGCAGGTGGTTATATCATCGGCCAGGATGAACCCTCAAGTGTTGTTTGGGGGATGCCCGGCGCGGTGGCTACAGCGGGCTTATGCAATGCAGTTTTGCCGTTGAATGATATACCGGCAGCAATTGAAAATGTAATTTTGGGGAGGCCTTCATGAACAGTCAGGACTTCCAACTCTTAAGCGGTATTGTCCGGGATCGGTCGGGATTGGTCCTGACGGAGGAGAAAATATACTTGTTGGAAAGCCGGTTAATTCCTCTGGCACGACAACGGGGATTGAGTACCCTAGAAGATCTCGCTAATGAGCTACGTCGAAATAGCGATGACAAGCTTAAAGAAGAGATCACGGAGGCAATGACCACTAACGAGACGTTCTTCTTCCGGGATACCAAACCTTTCGATATATTTAAAAATTCTGTGCTTCCAAAGCTACTGGAAACTAGAGCGAAAAAGAAAACCTTGCGAATATGGAATGCCGCCTGTTCTACAGGGCAGGAGCCTTATTCTGTCGCAATGCTTCTAAAAGAAGAAGCCGCGAAAATGCCAGGTTGGAGGGTGGAAATCCTCGCAACGGATATCTCCAATGAAGTGTTGGAAAAAGCGAAGGCTGGTCTTTACTCACAATTTGAAGTCCAGCGCGGCTTGCCTATACAGTTGTTGATCAAGTATTTTCAACAAATGGGTGAAATGTGGCAGATAGACAGTTCCATGCGCGCGATGGTGAAATTCCAGAATGTTAACCTTCTTGGAAACCTGAATATGCTTGGCAGCTTTGATGTCATTTTTTGCCGAAACGTATTGATTTACTTTGATCACGAAACCAAATCTCAGGTTCTAGGACGTATGCACAAAATATTGTCTCCAGATGGTGCTCTATTCTTAGGGGGTGCGGAAACAGTATTGGGAATTTGTGATGAGCTTAAGCCAATCCCTGGCCTTAAAGGTGTCTACACACAAGCAACGGGTGGCATGATGGCGGCGACTGGGTAAGAGCAAAGATTTTTCCAGCACTTACTCTCATTGCCTTTAATGCTAGTGCCCAGGACTAGAATAGTAATTGTAGGGATCGATGGTCCAAGCTGAAGACAAACTCAAAAGCCACATTGAATTTAGAGTTTCCTCTAAGCGATAGATAATAAAAAACCGCATTTAGTAGCTAATTTTAGCGCCAAATGCGGTTTTTTTTGAGCTAAATTAGGTTAGCCAGCTTTTGCGTGACCGCTCTCATCGGGGTCTCTCAAGACATAGCCTCGGCCCCAAACGGTTTCAATGTAATTGTCGCCATGTGTGGCGGAAGACAATTTTTTGCGAAGCTTACAGACGAAGACGTCGATAATTTTAAGCTCAGGCTCATCCATTCCACCATATAGGTGATTTAGGAACATTTCTTTAGTAAGGGTTGTACCCTTCCGCAGACTGAGTAATTCCAGCATGCCATATTCTTTACCAGTAAGATGCAAACGCTGACCATCTACTTCTACTGATTTGGAATCAAGATTTACTGTCAGTTTGCCAGTGTCAATCGTCGATTGTGCATGTCCTTTGGAACGTCGGACTATTGCGTGGATACGGGCGACAAGCTCATCTTTATTAAACGGTTTTGTTAAATAGTCATCCGCACCAAAACCAAGACCCTTAACTTTATCGTCGGGTTCTGACATGCCGGAGAGAATTAAAATTGGGGTAGCCACTTTTGCCGTGCGAAGTTTTTTTAGAACATCGTAGCCAGACATGTCAGGCAAGCCAAGATCGAGAATAATAATGTCATAGTCGTATAATTTACCGAGGTCTACGCCTTCTTCACCAAGGTCCGTAGAATATACGTTGAGCCCTTCGGCATTTAACATCAACTCGATGCCTCTCGCCATAGAGCTATCGTCTTCAATTAAAAGTACTCGCATTGCGATAGATCTCCTCTGAACTAACATTGTTAACATTTTAGCCTAATAAAGGGTTAATGCCCAAGGTAAAAAATTAACTAATTTATTTTCTTCTCTTTCAAAAGCTTTTACCAATCGTTAAAAAATCACTGTCATTATGTGCCAAGTCGCCAAAACAGTCCTATTTCAGAGTGATGGAGTTGTCATTTGCTAAGTGTTATTTCAGAGGTGAACCGTATCTCTACCGAACAATTTTATGGAAGAGTTGCCGGTATACAGGGATTGCTGGTGGAAGTCGGCGGTATCCAACGGCATTTAAGCATTGGTAGTAGAGTCGAATTATTGGCGCGTGGAGGCAAAGTTGTCGCCTGTGAGGTCGTCGGGTTTCGAAATGACCGTGCCCTTCTTATGCCCTTCGGGACTTTGGAAGGTGTGGGGATGGGGTGTAAGGCCCTGATAACAGAGCAAGACCCGGTGATATATCCTGATGCAAGTTGGCTTGGTCGTGTTGTCAATGCAATGGGAGAGCCTATTGATGGCGGCCCTCCTTTACGGAAAGGGAATGTTGCCGTTCCTTTAAAGAATCTGGCGCCACCAGCCCATTCAAGACAAAGGGTGGGGGAAAAAATAGATCTAGGGGTGCGCGCACTGAATTCCTTTGTCACCTGTTGTCGGGGACAAAGAATGGGAATTTTTGCAGGATCCGGGGTTGGAAAATCAGTACTTTTATCCATGTTAGCTAGATACACGGCGTCTGACGTTAACGTTATTGGCCTAGTTGGTGAACGTGGACGGGAAGTACAAGAGTTTATAGAAGATGATTTGGGTCCTGATGGATTAGCGAGAAGTGTCGTAGTCGTCGCAACTTCCGATGAATCGGCATTGATGCGCAGACAGGCCGCTTATCTAACGCTATCCCTTTCTGAGTATTTTAGGGATCAAGACAAAGATGTTCTGTGCCTGATGGATAGTGTTACACGGTTTGCCATGGCGCAACGAGATGTTGGCCTGTCTGGTGGTGAGCCGCCAGCCAGTAAGGGATATACGCCGACCGTTTTCAGTGAACTCCCTAGGTTGCTGGAGCGAGCAGGGCCTGGGCCTGGTAAAGGAACGATTACCGGTTTGTTTACAGTGCTTGTTGAAGGGGATGACCACAACGAACCAGTGGCGGATGCTGTGCGAGGGATTCTTGACGGTCATATTGTTATGGAACGTAAAATTGCGGAACGTGGACGCTATCCGGCAATCAACATCTTGAAATCCGTGTCCAGAACAATGCCCGGGTGCAACGGGGAAGAAGAAAATCAGATTATTAGCGCCGCAAAACAATTGTTGTCAGTTTATGAGGATATGGCGGAAATGATTCGACTGGGAGCTTATAGAAAAGGAACCGATCCAAATGTCGATGCCTCTCTTTTCTACTATCCCATGCTTGAGCAATTTATGACGCAACGAAAGGAGGAAAATACGAGCATCGAAGATGGATTTACTGAATTGTCTAGAATATTAAATACAGAAATTCAGTAGGAAATTGGAAAAATAATCGGTTTGGCAATCAATGGTTAATAATATCTCCGTATGATTGCTCATTAGATATAACAGGCTATTGCGAGGGAAAGGATACTCCTATGAGTAACGAGGCTAAAACAGATAGCATTCTCCAAAGGCACGCCAAGATTTCCAAGGCACCTTATAAAGACATGCTGTCATTTTTCGATTTTAGACATTTGCCTGAGAGTTTACAGAATGTGAGTAAACCATTTTATAAACTAGCTCAGTCTCTTGTGGATGAACTGCCTTCGCATCCACAAAAAATGGTTGCACTACAAAAGCTTCTTGAAGCGAAAGATTCAGCCGTACGGATTGCCGTGGCCAAAACTCATGCGCAACGTGATCATATCAAGCTTCTTATTGCAGAAGGATATGGAAAAGGTGAGAAAACAGACGCCATTTTCCGGACGATAAAGGAAAAGTATCCCAGTACCAATATCACTGAAGAAATTATTCTCGAATATATAGAGTTGCTTCAGGGTGATTCAGAGGATTGAGTGAAATATGAGGGGATTGAGTAGCCTTATTCGTGTCCAAAAGTGGAAATTAGACGAAAAGCGGCGCGCTATTACTGATATGGAAAATTTGCTAGATGGTTTTAAGGGCCAGCTGGCAAAACTTGACCATGATAAATTGGTAGAACAAAAAGTTGTGACTGAAAATGTTGATACACGTTTTGCTTATACTAATTACCTGCAGATAACAAAGCAGCGAAGGGAAAACCTCATCGCCAGCATTGTTGATGCGGAAGAGCGGATTGCTGTGGCACAAGAGGAAGTGGCCGGTATATTTGAAGAGCTGAAAAAATATGAAATATCTGAAGATATGCGTATGCGTAGGTTAAAAGAGTTACAAAATAAGCGCCTTCAGGAAGAAATGGATGCCGTTTCTATTGAAATGCATCGGAGAAAAATTGTTTAAAGCTTCAAGCGTTAAAAATATCGCCCATGTTGTTTTCCCATTCTTCTGAGGGGTGAACAGGGAAGGGGATGGTTCGCTTGAAGACTAAACTTCCGTGAATACCTGTGATTTCCAGATTACTATTAAATATTTTCAGAACCTGTTGCCTAAGCTCTTCCGCGACATCCATTTGAGTTCGAAAGACAAGATCAAATCGTGACTTGTGAAAAAGGCCGTCCAGTTGAACCGGTCCAGTTTTGGACAAATCTAGTTCAATAACAAAACGCGTGGAATCATCCTCTTTTTCGCCTTCCTCGCTTTCTCTCCGCCGATAAAACAATTTTAATTGTCTCAACGCTTCTCCGTCAAAGAAGGGGAAGGCTAGTGCTTTCCAATCTTGCCCGCCAGGCTCAGAATTTGCTTTAGCCAGTATTGAAAAGTCATCATCCAATTTAAGTAATAGATCCTTATTACCCATTGTCTCTAATGCTTTCCGAAAATCTTGGCCAAGCCATTTGTCCATATTTCCCACATTCAAAGCACTTAATAAAAAGAGAAGGCTTGATCCCAGTTGGGTGTTGGCAGAGGGGATTCGGGAGTTCAGGATTGATCGCGCCAAGTCAGGATTTTGAGCCGCAATAAGATTGAGAGCCGATCCAAGATTTTCCCAATTATTCATCACAGGAATATGTGACAATTTGAAAATGCTGGAAGGCGGCAGAGGAGCTGGCAGCGGAAATTGCTGCATATTTTCAAGGAGCGTAACGTTTAGTCTTGTACCGACTTGAGGTGTGCTCGCGGCGGAATAGGTAAGTGTACCGGCAGAAGCTGTTTGTACATGAATTTGTGGTGTCATTCCCAATCGGTTAGGGCGTGTAACGGCAAAGACGGTGCCGTTCGTGGTGACACTATTTGACGTTTTTTCCAAGGGGTTGGTGCTTGAGGAAATTATTGCAGCCATCGAAGTGCCAACGTTCAACTTTACAGTGCCAGAAGGAAACTCAATTGACTGTTTCAAAGGAGGTTGCTGAATAACTGCTTTTACCAGCAGGCGTGAATTGTCTGAGATGTCCGGTAAAATTAATTTTGTGGCTCCTATATCCGTCACGGAGTTTTGCATAAGAGGTGTAAGGGATGGCTTCGGCCCCGGAGAATGCGTATGAGCATAAGCCGCTGTTCCTGCCGATTGAGAAGGCCCAATTTTGGAAAGCGAGGAGTCTTGTATATTTAGGGTCGCTGGAAAAAACCGGTTGCCTATGCTTGCTTCTGCTGGTGCGGGGAGGGTTGGCTGGAGATTTGCAAAAATGCTTCCCGTATTTTTCTCACTGCCAGAGGGCGTGGGAAGACTAATTTTTGCTAATGCCGCGGTAAGATTTTGAAGGCCGACTTGAACATCGGGGCTTGGTACTTTGTTGGGCGCGACATATCCTTTGTCAGGCAATGCTGGAGGAGAAATCGTCGGTAACAAAGTGACAGACGGTGGGGAGGCTAGTTTTTCTCCATTTATAGAAATAATGCGGGCAGTAATGACATCGTCAAACGCTTCAACTTCCAAGACGACATAACTACCAACAGGTAGTTGGCTATTAGCTGACATGCGAAAGTTTCCAATTTCAGCATGGAGCATTGTGTCGCCGCCTTTGGCCCTAGCGGTCACGATCGCAGGGATTCTGGCACCTTCTGATAAGGCTGAAATACTTGAGGCTTGCGGAACCGCTGGACCAGACTGTCCGCCGGATGGGGATGAGGAGGAGGCCGGTGCAATTTCACCGCGAGTGGAAGACGCTCCTTTAAAGCTGTCAACGTTTGGGGCGCTAGCCCCTGATGTCGATTTTATGCCACTCATTTTTCATCTCCGCCCTCATGCGGATCCTCGGATAATACTAACAGCTACTGCCTCTATATCAGCTGCGGCAGAGCTTGTCGGGTATCTGCTTAACAGCGAAGTTTGAGACCGAATTGCCCCTGCAACTTTGTCGTCCTGACGTATAATACCTGCCAAAGGTGGATTTAGCTTCAAAAAATTCTTACAAGCTGCAAGAAGCTTATCATAAACTTTCTGTCCATCATTTTTTGATTTTACCATATTTACCAGAATTCTGGTATCAGAACCCGGCTGTTGCTGATTTGTGACCTTAATGAAGGCGTAAGCATCGGTTAGGGACGTGGGCTCGCCATTGGTTACAACAAGCTTTGGGCCTTGGGCGGAGGCAAGTGTTCGAACGGCCCCGTCAATGCCTGCCCCAAGGTCCAAGACGATATAGTCATAAACAGATCCTAGTTTTATGAGCTCATCGTGGACAGCCTTTAAATGTTGGTTCCCTAAAGTTCCAAGTGATCCCGAACCCGAACGCCCTGCAAGGATATCGAACCCGCCCTCTTCATATCGAAAGGCAGCCTCGCTGAGGCTTTTATCTCCTGAAATGACCGAAGCCAAGTCAAATTCTGGCATGATGCCTAATTGTATATCGACGTTGGCCAAGCCGACATCGCCATCGAACAAAAGGACTTTCTTTCCTTCATTGGCGAGGGCTTGGGCTAAGCTGGTAGCGATGACCGTTTTCCCAACACCCCCTTTACCAGAGGCGATAGTGATCAAGTTTCGTCCCGGACCTACGGTCGCTGGATGTGAGCCAGGTCTGTTTGTGAGTGGGCGTTCTGTCTCGGTCATTTTTGTGCCTTATTAAATTCAGTGCTGATCCCAGATTGAGTAGGGTCGCGAAGTATAAGTCTTGCTAAATTGACGGGATTTATAACGTGTAAACCGGTCGCAACGGATGGAGAAACACTGGCATAGGAAAAACTGAGATTAGCGCTTTCAGCTGCTGTGAAAACACCGCCATATCTCCGTGTTGTATCCATCCGTGTAATAATCATCCGGTTTGCACCGATGGATGCTAATCTTTCAGCTGTTTCGCTCATTTCGGCGCTATCTGATCCTGCGGCAAGTACTGCAACTGGCTCGGCTCTAGCTGCAATACTGAATGCTGCAAGATTCTTAAGCTCCGTATCGTCGTACACATTGATGCCGCCAGTATCGATTAAGATATGTGAGCCATCTTTTAGTTCTGCTTTTGATACAATATTTGCCAATTGATCTGGGTTTTCAGCCACCCAAATTTTTAAGCCCAAAATATCTGTGAAGGCTTTAAGCTGAATGACCGCACCAGCACGGGATGTGTCTGTTGTGATGATGTGAACTGATCTGTTTTCTTTTCGTGCTGAAGCAGCCATTTTTGCGATGGTCATTGTTTTACCAATACCGGGAGGTCCAACTAACATTAGGGGCACGTTTTTTCGCGAAAAACTGGGTGAGTATTGGAAGTGTTTGTCCAAAGCGGCGGCAAGCGCCAGCGTTGTATCTTCGGTCTCAGCTGCAAGGGCACTTCTGCATATCCTCTCAGCGAGGAGCGTCGGGACGCCATGATACGCCATTGCCTGAACCAAAAGCCTTACTTGAGGGGTAACAGAGACCGGTGTGTTGTTTACATGCGTTGCCTTTTTCGCAACAGGAGCGGCGGTTGTTATGCTTGGCTGCGAAAGGTCTGAGCCAAAATTGGGCTTCGCCTTCTTTACCGCAGGCTTGGCTTCTTGTTTCCAATCACTATCCCAATCACTCGCCCATTCTTTCTTAATGGGCGTTTTTTCAGGGGCTGGTTCTTTTTGCTCAACCGCAGCTGTTACTTGCGCTTCACCAGAGGGAAGATCTTGTGTCGATAAAATGATGGCTTCATCACCGAGCTCGGATCTCACGTTGTTCATAGCCTCAGCGATATTAGCGCCAGTAAAGGACTTTATTCTCATCTATTAGGTCCTTAAACCTGCGCCAGAGTTTTAAGCTTGGCTTTTGGGTGAATTTCATTTTGTGACATGACAACTGTTGTCGGGCGGAATCTTTCGATAATAGACCTGACATAGGGCCTGATAGCAGGGCTTGTCAGCAATACTGGATTGTGACCTTGTTGTGCTAAATTATCGAAGTTAGTTCGGATGTTGCCGATGAATTCCTGAAGTAGGCTCGGGGCCATAGAAAGTTGCTTTTCTTCACCTTGACCGACAATGGCTTCAGAGAAATTCTGCTCCCATTGCGGAGATAAAGTAATCAAGGGAATAAATCCGTCTGGCGCCGTATTGTTGGCGGAGATTTGTCGCGCCAAGCGCGCTCTTACATGTTCCGTGATCATATTGATATTCTGCGTATAGCCGGTTGCTTCAGAAATACCTTCTAAAATGGCGGCGAGATCACGAACAGAAATGCGCTCGTTTAGAAGGTTCTGTAAAATTCTCTGTACGCCACTAACTGTAATCATGGCAGGAACCATGTCTGCAACCAATTTTTGATGTGCTTTGGGTAATTGATCCAACAATTTTTGGGTTTCAGAATAAGACAGCAGATCAGACATGTGATCTTTTAGTAATTCTGTTAAATGAGTGGTGATTACCGTGGCGGGATCAACAACCGTATAGCCGCGGAAGGAGGCCTCTTCGCGCTGCCCTTCATCGACCCAAACAGCAGGAAGACCGAATGTGGGCTCTGTTGTCTCTTCTCCGGGAAGATCAATAGGCATTCCTTGTGGATCCATTATCAGTAGGTGATTAGGGCGGACATTGCCCTCTCCAGCTTCTAACTCTTTCACGCGGATAACGTAATTATTTGCAGGTAGTTGCATATTGTCCAAAATTCGAACGCTTGGCATGACAAAGCCCATGTCTCCCGCAATCTGACGGCGGAGTGCCTTAATTTGATCTGTAAGGCGGTACCCTTCGTTATCATTGATAAGGGCTAATAACCCATAGCCAAGCTCGAGGCGAAGATCGTCAATTGCCAAGGCGGTTGAAATAGGTTCTTCCGACGGAATTGCTTCCTTCTCTTCTTCAATGAGCTGCTGGCGTTCTACAATTTTCTCGGTTTGTTTTTGCCGGCTCATGCTGTAGGCACCATAGCCCGCACCAATAGCCAGAAGCATAAAGGGGAGCATTGGAATGCCGGGGAGAAGGCTTAAGCTGGCAAGCAGAAAGCAACTTACGCCAAGGGCACGTGGATAGCCGCCGAGCTGACCTATAAGTGCTTTATCGGCTGTTCCAGTAACACCACCGCGAGATACAAGTAAACCTGCGGCGACAGAGACGATGAGGGCTGGGATTTGGCTCACTAATCCGTCACCGACAGTCAGGAGCGTATAACTTTCGGCCGCTTGGCTGAAGGTAATTCCCTTTTGTGCAACGCCTACAATGATGCCACCAATGACATTAATGAAGGTAATCAACAGACCAGCAATGGCGTCGCCTCGAACGAATTTTGAGGCACCATCCATGGATCCGAAAAAGCTACTCTCGTCTTCTAAATCCTTCCGCCGGGTGCGGGCAGTTGTCTCATCGATCATGCCTGCAGATAAGTCAGCGTCGATAGCCATTTGTTTACCAGGCATGGCATCTAGAGAGAAACGAGCGGCCACTTCTGCGATACGTCCAGAACCTTTAGTAATAACAACAAAATTCACAATGATCAGAATGGCAAAAACAATGATGCCAATGACAAAATTTCCGCCCATGACAAAGCTGCCAAAGGCTTCGATCACCTCACCCGCAGCATCTGGTCCTTTGTGGCCGTCTGAGAGTATAAGGCGGGTTGAGGCAAGATTAAGCGACAGCCTCAGCATGGTTGCAATAAGCAATACCGTTGGAAATGAGCTGAAGTCCAAAGGTCTGTTAATAAATAAACAAGTCATCAGAATGATCACCGAAAAGGTGATTGATACCGCAAGACTGAAATCCAATAGCCAACTTGGCATTGGTAAAATCAACATAACCAGAATGCACACGACGCCAAGGGCTAACCCAATATCGCCCTGGAAAAGAATTTTCCCGATGCTTTTAAAGTTAGGGCCGCCAGGTGCTGCGGGTTGTTGGTTTTGACTGTCACTCATTTACGACATTACTTTCACTCGTGAATATTCGATTAGATCGTTGCACGTTGACCTGAAATCGGCGTAGGAACTTCTGTCCCATTTCCAGAATAAAGCTTTAATTTATTGCGTAGCGTTCTGATCGATATACCTAGGATAGTTGCCGCATGAGTTCTATTTCCAAGGCAATGTTCCAGTGTGTTTAGAATAAGATCTTTCTCTACATCTGCGACGGTTCTACCGACTAATGCAGGGTTCGTTCCTGATGCGTTTTCATGACCACTTTGGCTTTGGGACGCACTCGCATTATTCTCAGGCACATGGGTCGGCACTGCGGTACCGTCTGGCATAAGGATAGCCTCTGGTCCAATCTCATCACCTTGGGCAAGTAACACAGCGCGATGTATGCTGTTTTCAAGCTCACGCACGTTTCCGCGCCATGGATTTAAGGCGAGTTTTTTATGGGCAGCTTCGCTTATTTCACGAAGTGGCAAGCCGTTCATTTCGGAGTATTTTTTTACGAAATGCTGAGAAAGCGTAAATATATCACCTGGGCGTTCTCTTAACGGAGGGATTTTTAAAGTAACCACATTCAATCGGAATAATAGATCTTCCCGAAAAGTTTTTTCCTGAACAGCTTCTGCAAGATTTCGATTTGATGTTGCCAAAATTCGAATATCAACCGGCACAGGTTTTGTCCCGCCAACGCGATCGATAACCCGCTCCTGAATTGCGCGGAGTAACTTCGATTGCAGTTGGATATCCATTTCACTGATTTCGTCGAGGAGTAGAGTTCCGCCATTGGCTTCTTCAAATTTCCCAATTCGACGGGCAATGGCACCTGTGAAAGCCCCTTTTTCATGACCGAATAGCTCAGATTCCAGAAGGTTTTCTGGAATAGCGGCGCAGTTTATACAAACGAATGGTTTGTCTGAGCGTAAGCTTTTTGAATGAAGAAAACTTGCCATCACTTCTTTACCCGTGCCGGTCTCTCCATTAATCAGTACAGATGCAGTAGACGGAGCAATTTGAGTGGCCAGTTTGACAACATCTTTCATCGCTGGATCGCTGAAAATAAGCTGTGAACTTTCTTCAGCGACAGCTTCAAGAACCGCGGCAATCAGCTCTGGGTCGGGGGGGAGGGGTAGAAACTCCTTGGCGCCGGCCCTAATGGCATTCGCGGCTGCCGTCGCGTCTGTGTTGACGCCACAAGCGATGATGGGTAGATTAATGCGCTCGTTTTTCAAGCTTTCGACCAAAAATCTAATTGGCAGATTGACATCAATCATCGCCATATCGGCACCTTTTCCTGACCGCAAGGAAGCAAGCGCCATTTCAATGTCTTCAACTTGACTTACGCGGGCACCGCGAGACATAGCTATTTGACTAGCAGCACCAATTTGACCGTTTAAAGCACCAATTATAAGCAAACGCATCTGCTCACTCTCCTACGACTTAATTATAGAAATGCACGCGTTCAGCGGGCGGTAATAATGTATTCAAGACCATTTCTAGGCGACGAGGGTTTTCCTGTCGCCCAATGGATGTGGCCCCAGCAATGTAAATACGGCTTGATAGAATTTCTTCAGCAGAATTTCTTTCCAGCTTGGTTGCAAGTGGACTGAAAAACATATTCGCAAGGACCGCACCGTAAAAAGTGGTTAAAAGCGCGACTGCCATTGCAGGGCCGATAGATGATGGATCATCCAGATTACTTAACATTTGGACCAGCCCGACTAAAGTTCCAATAAGCCCCATAGCAGGGGCAACTTCTGCTGCGCGATGTAAAATGCCCGCAGACGAAGAATGTCTGGAAACCATACCATTGAGGTCATTTTGTAAAATTTTATTCACTTCTTCAGCAGGAAGGCCGTCAACAACAAGTTGCAATGCCCTAAATTGAAAGCTTTCGCTATCTAGAGATTTCAGCGAGTTTTGTAGTTGTAAAACGCCTTTTCCTCGACATTTGTCAGCAAGCTCTAACATTTCCTGAGCAATACCATCGGGCTTTTGTCTTGCCGTAAAGAGTGTTCGGGCGATTGTTTTTTGAGATCGGATAACTTCTGAGATTGAAAAGCTCATCGTCGTCACCATAAATGTACCGCCCAGTACAATGAGTACCGACGGTAGATTATAGAAGGCTGTCATTGACCCGCCCAAAATCACTGCGGCTGTGACAAGAACAAAACTGCCAAATAGTCCAAATATGGTTGCATAATCAAGGTTCATAAGGTGTTTTTACTCTATCTACGATCTGATTTGATGATTTCTGTCATAGTGACGCCAAGGCGATCTTCTACGACAACAACTTCACCGCGAGCCACCAGTCGGTTGTTGACGTAAATATCAATCGCTTCACCAACTTTTCGGTCAAGTTCGACAACAGCGCCACGCCCAAGCTTCAACAATTGGCTAACTTGCATTCTTGATTTACCAAGAACGGCTGAAACATGGACTGGAATATCAAAAACGGCTTCCAAATCTGCTGCGGTTCGCGAAATATCTGACTCTTCTTCCGTTTGGCCAGTAGAGGACGCGTCGTCTTCTGCTGAGGCACCGCTTCCATCAGATGCATCGTCCACACCTTTAAGTTCGTCCAGCTCCAAGTCTTCGTTGTCTGCCACTTTAATTCTCCTCTACAAGGTTACTCGATAAACGACCAACACTCTTTTCAACCGACTTCAAAACTTGAACGCACGAAGCGGTTGATAATTTCATCCATTTTCTCACTCGTATTCTTCAGATCTTTTTCAGCGCCGCCATCAGCCCATTCTATACGGCAATCGCTTCCAGATTTGGTGTCATCAGGAAGTAAAATAATACGTCCTTGAAACCCTGTCGCCTCGGCAAGGCGGTCAATTTTGTCCGATATCGCGCTGCAAACCGGCTCAC
Source organism: Sneathiella sp. (assembly GCA_036960695.1). Lineage (GTDB taxonomy): Bacteria > Pseudomonadota > Alphaproteobacteria > Sneathiellales > Sneathiellaceae > Sneathiella. The sequence goes on along the minus strand of JBALXM010000007.1, from coordinate 13,790 downwards.
TGGCGCGTACAACAATTCTCGGCTCATCATGTAAATCATTGAGGCACTCTTCCACGAGCTTTAGAACCTCCGCTTCAGGCAGCCTTGCGATTAATGCTGGCGCCAATTTGTTTGCAATGGACATGGCTAGGCTCGCCGCTTCACACCTTATATTTTCTAAACTGCTATTGTGATCGTTACTTAGCAGTTGCAGTTGCCCCTTTAATGCTTCTAATGTTTGCGTTACAGAGGCTTCAATCCCTGTGAGAGCAGTAGATTGCCCCTCCGCGAACCCCTGTTGTCGTGCGGCTTCACACAAACTTACTTTATCTTCCTCTGTATAAAGTGCAGGTGGTGGTGGCGGCGGCGCATCTTTCTTCTTAGATGAAGGAACGGATGCCTCTCCGAATTCATTATCAAATAGAAATTTTGAATTGCTGCTCATTCAATTTACCTTAATAAACGAGTTCATCATCACCACCGCTGTCAGCGAGCATAATCTCACCTTTATCAGCAAGATCTTTGGCAATATTGACAATTTCCATTTGAGCCTCATCCACGTCTTTCAAACGCACTGGGCCCATCGCTTCCATATCTTCCCGTAAAATTTTTGCGGCCCGTTCTGACATATTTGTGAAGAACAAGTCTCTAACCGAGTCAGATGCGCCTTTTAAGCAAATGCCTAAGCGATCTTTGTCCACACTTCTAAGCAATGTCTGAATGCCGGCAGGATCCAGTTTCATCAAATCTTCAAAAGTGAACATGAGGGCTTTGATTTTTTCAGCACTGTCGCGATTTCTTTCTTCCAGTGCGGCGATAAAGCGCCCCTCTGTACTGCGATCAAAGTTATTAAAAATTTCGGCCATCATTTCATGGCTGTCTCTTTTGTTGGTTTTTGCCAGATTACTCATAAATTCGCTGCGCAAAGTGTCTTCAATTTTATCAAGGACTTCTTTTTGTACGGATTCCATTTGAAGCATGCGATTTACGACTTCTAGCGAGAAATCTTCAGGTAAAATTCCTAAGACTTTTGCCGCATGGTCGGGGTTGATTTTACTCATTACCACAGCAACAGTTTGTGGGTACTCGTTTTTCAGATAGTTTGCGAGGACAGCTTCGTTCACATTGGCAAGTTTGTCCCACATAGTCCGTCCTGCAGGACCGCGAATTTCTTCCATAATACCATCGACCCGGTCTCCGGAGAGGGTTTTTAGAAGGAGCCGCTCGGTTGCTTCATAGCTACCAATGAGGTTTCCCGTAGAAGAAATATTTCCAGCAAATTCAATAAATAATGCTTCCATCACGTCTGAAGATACTGTGCCAAGATTAGACATAGCCTGAGAAATTTCTTTAATTTCCTCTTCGTCAAGCCGTGACCATAAAGGAATCGAATGATCTTCACCTAGAGCCAACATCATGATTGCGGCTTTATCGGGACCGGAGAGTTGTTTTATGTCTGTAACTGCCATGGAACTGTCCTGAATTAAGTATCTTGGTAAAGCCAGCTTCGGAGAATAGCGACTGCTTCATCTGGATGTCGTTCAATTATTTCACCCACTTTTTTAAGAGCTGAAGTTTTGACTTGTCCTTCGACTTTTGCAATGTCAATCATCTCGTCTAGTTCGGTTAATGTTTCCGATTGTATGTTCCCGACAGAACCAGCTTCACCTGGCCCTGCTAACGCGCCCATTTCACCGCCGCCGCCAGGTAAAGCAGCTGTCGATCCGGGAACGCCAGCTAAGGCTCCCATGCCACCACCTCCTGCAAGAGCACCCGCAGCATTATCAATACTTAATGCCCTGTTTAGGAGCGGGCGGACCACGAGAAGGAGGGCGAGGACTGCCACAATAACAAGAACACCCATTTCGCCCATTTTAAAGAGGTCGGATTTGTTGAAACCCAAAAAGATTTCAGCTTCGGCCGGGTTTTCTGCAAACTCTTCTTCTGCAATTTGAACAAAAGGCATATTCACGATTTCGACAACATCTCCTCGGTCCACGTTATAACCGATTGCGGATTTAACGAGGCGAGAGACTTGCTCTAATGCAGCCTCATCCAGAGGCTCATAAACTTGTTTGCCTTCACCATCTACTGCGGCTCGACCATTTACGAGAACGGCTACCGTTAATCTTTGTACTAGGCCCGCTTCTCTTATTTCGGTCGTGATTGTTTTGGAAATTTCGTAATTTACTGTCTCTTCAATACGGTTAGCCGCATTTTCACTCGTAGATGTTCCGCCATCTGCCGCAACGGCTTCGGGTAGGTTGTTTCCAACAGTCACCGCATCTGAATTGGCATCCCCTTCATTTGAAGAGCTGGACTCTTCAACAGTCTGGGTTGACCGAACGACTTGTCCATCAGGATCATATGTTTCTGATTTTACGGTCCGCTGATCAAAATTCATCACTGCACTTACTTCGGCGCGGACATTTCCTTTTCCAAGGGATCTTTCGAGTAACGCTTCTATTTGATCCTTCAGTCGAGTTTCATGGGTGATCCTTAAGAAATCAGTCTGGCTTCCGCTCCCATTACCCGGTGTATCTTTCCCATCCCCCCGTGCAAGCAAGCTACCTTTGCCGTCGATGATAGAAATACGGTTGGTTGCAAGTGTTGGAACCGCTGCTGCGACCAAATGTTGAATAGAGGAGACCTGCTCTTCAGAGAGGCGACCTCTCAGCTTTAAAACAATGGAGGCAGTCGCTTCGCGCTTATCACGGCTAAAAACTTCCCGTTTGGGGAGAACCAAGTGAACTCGGGCACCAGTCACATTATTTAACGCGCGAATGGTTCGTGATAATTCACCTTCCAAAGCGCGAACTAGATTAACATTCTGCACAAAACTTGTGGTGCCGAAGGTATCAGAGCTGTCAAAGATTTCGTACCCTATTGATCCGCCATTAGGAAGACCTTCCTGAGCCATGTCTAATCTTAAGCGGCTTACCTGATTTTCAGGTATCAAGATGTCTCTGCCGTTGTTTCGGAGCTCGTAGGGGATATTTTGAGCTTCCAATTTTTCAACGACGGCGCCAGAGTCTTCCGGTTCTAAATTCCCATATAGAAGTGAGAAGTTCGGATTGTTGAGGCGAGCAGCCATGAACATGATCAATGCGATTAAACCAATGGCAACAGAGCCAAGAATGGCTAACCTCACAGTTCCGAGGCTTTGTAAAAGCTGACTAAGACCGTTCACTAGAGACACCTATAAGCAATAAAGCAATTTAAAGACTAACTTGTTAGGTTAGAATTTAGCGTCAGTAGATAAACAGAACGTTAACAATAGGCAATTTTTGCCGGTCATACGGAAAAAATTGCCTATTACTATGTGGTAATCATGTTTCACTTAGTATTGGGGGATGGTATATTAGAAATTTGAAGTAAAATATTTAAAATTTCTAATAAAATTGATTTCAGAAGAGAATCAATCGTTGAAGCTAGGAAACCCTGGCGGACGATAGTCTTGTATTTTAGTTGTACGTAGGCCTGGTAGTCCGTGTTTATCAATGGCTTTTTGCCAAGAAAGAAACTCTTCGACTGATAATTTGTATAGATTACAGGCGTCATCTAAACTAATTAAGCCACCGCGTACTGCTGCTACAACTTCCGCCTTACGCCGGATAACCCAACGTTTGGTATCTTTTGGCGGTAAATCACTAAGCGTCATTGGCTTGCCATCCAAGCCGATAATCTGATTAATCTTTAGGTCAGTATGAGACTGCATTCTGGCGCACCCTTGCTCCAATTTTACTAATTGCTTGAGGAGTATGGTACGCACTGCTCTTTAACAAACCGCTAAAGATATTGGTTAATTTTATATTGCACGACCAAACTTTTTAGTTTGATCGTGCAGAGAGACATTAAACTAGGGATTGAGACTATCGTTTAATTCTGATCAGTTCTTCCAACATTTCATCTGCTGTCGTAATGATTTTACTGGCTGCAGAATAAGAACGCTGGGTTACAATCATTCTCGTAAATTCCTCAGCAATATCAACGGTTGAGGATTCTGTCGCGGATGAAATAACCCGTCCGGCCCCGCCTAATGTTGCTTCCCGAAGAGTGAACGCACCTGATTCAGGAGATTCATCATACGCATTGCCATTTTCATTCACTAGCTCATTCGGATTGGCGAAAGTAGCGATAGGGATTTTGTAGATCGCTTTTGACGTTCCGTTATCAAATTTGGCAATTACTGTACCTTCTTCGTCAATGAAAACCTCTTTAAAGGATCCAAATAGCGCACCGTTTACATCTGAAGTTACCAATTCATTGGCGCCTGCAAATTGCGTGAAACCATCTGTTTGGCCAACCGTACCAGCATCTAATGTAATTATCTGAACGGGGTCAATCCCAAGGGCCGGGGCCCAAGCCATATCAAATGAGGTCAATGCCGCATCTATTGAGGCAAGGGAGCCATCCGTATTAAAGGTCATATTCCCCGAAGAGACAAGATCGTCGATTCCATCGCCATCTTGGTCGGCGGTTATTTCAACAGCCCACTCGTTCGGGTCAAGGCCCCCGGAAAGGCCGTTGACGCCTGTTTTTACAAAACTAAATGTCACAGGGTGAGCTGCACCAACACTATCATAAACTTGAAAGGAGCGTTGGAAATCAGGCGTTATCGCGCCTGATAGCATGTCACCTGCGGCGGCATATCCTGCTTCCACGACTTGCTCTTTGGACAGGTTAATATTTAGGCCGACAGTTGATGTCGGCTCAGCATTACCTGTAAGGCCAGAGACGTTTACCGGGGACAGAGTCGCCAAATCGGATTGGTTCGTTGGAATGTTTCCGTCTACGTCGATTTCCCAACCTTGTAGATAATATCCTTGTGCATTGCGGAGGTTGCCTTCAGAATCTGGTTCGAACGTACCCGCGCGTGTGAATAGATAGTTTCCACCTGCTTGAGTTGGATCATCAAGAGTATGAACCACAAAAAAACCATCGCCTGCAATGGCCATGTTGGTTTTAACACTTGATCCCGTGATCAGGCCCTGATTGGCGACATTAGCTGTTGGATGTACCGTAACGCCACCTGGCGAATAGGTCGTTCCAGTGGTACTTTCAGTCACCAAGGTAGAAAAAACGGCTTTCGTGTCCTTGTAGCCGACGGTGTTAGCATTGGAGATATTGTCGGCGATCATGCCCATAGACATTGACTGGGCCGCGAGCCCCGACACGCCTGAGAACATTGCTGCTGTTAAACTCATAATAATACTCCTTCTTAAAATTTATATTCCGCTTACGCGAACTCGGGTTTTCGCTCGATTAAGCGGGATCACTTGTCTCTTCTGTAACTTCTACTGAAATTATATTTCCAAGGCCGATTGGCAGTCCATCGACCATCAGAACCGGAATGCCATTGACAGTTTCTACGCTTTTACCAACGCCTTTGAAGTTGTACGTAACATCAACAGTACTTCCGCCATCGGTTGTCGCAGTTGTTACAAGGTAGTAAGGGCCCTCTGGGGCCGTTCCGCCACCTGTTGTGCTGCCATCCCAAGTATAGGTTTGCTCGCCAGCACTTATTCCATCAGGATCGTCTTCTGAAAAGACCTTGTTGCCTAAATCGTCATATATTTCATAGGTAACAGTATCCGCTCTCGCGCTAACGTCTATATCCCAGTTTGCTTCACCGTCTTCTAGTCCTGCGATACTAAGGTTGGTTCCTATAGTTTTTCCCAAATAGTTAATCAGAACTGTAGACTCATTATTCTGCTGACTAATGGATTGAAGCTCAATTAAAGCTTCCAGATTTTGGTTTGTTGCAATTGTTTGCTCTACTTGCGTGAAGGACACCAGCTGGCTAGTAAATTCATTGGTATCTGTTGGGCTTAATGGATCCTGATTTTGCAATTGGGTCGTGAGCATTGTCAGGAAGTCATTGTAATCAGCGCTCAGCTTATCCGCTGAATTACTAGCAGCTGAATCCCCTAAGTAATACTGAGCATTAGCGTCATCAATATTCATTTTATGCCTCGATTTTCAAAAATATAGCTGTCTGCATCATATTAAACCTGGATATCCAAATTGCTATCTGAGGCTGATCGGTAAGCCTGTAGCTGGTGAGGTTCCATCAGCTCTTCACCTTGCTCCATCTCAGATTGACCAGCGCCTTTGTTCGCTGTTTGGGAACCTTCATTTTGATCATTCTGCTGGTTCAGGCTGAAATTTAAACTGCCGGAGTCTGTTTCAAACCCCGCATCTTTTAAGGCCTGCTCCAACGTTTTGGAATCTTGTTGCAATAAATCCAGACTTTCTTGACTGCTTGCGGCAATGGTCGCCATAACGCGGCCGTCCTGTCCAATTTCAAGTTTGATATCGACTAACCCCAACTCCGCTGGGTTTAGTTGAATTTTAATTTGATCAAGGCCACTTCGAACCGCTGTTGTTATTTGTGCGGATACCTGCTGTGCCGGACTGCCTGCTTGCATGCTGGCCCGAGTGGCGGAGGCTGACTGGCTCGCAGAGTTTGCCGAGCTAGAGTCAACGCCGGGTATCGCCGCGCTTTGAGGCGTTGAATTCCCCGTTACTGAGGGATCCAAGGGCGCTTGCTGTGCAACTGGTGCTGGGGAGTTCATAGCGGGCTGCATGCTGATCGGTATTTCTGCCTGCGCCGTCGCATTGGCAACAGTGCTAATGGCGGTCGCGGTCGCTGCGGGGCTTGTGTCAGGGGCAGCGCTCATAGCTACCGCATTTTGCCCACTAATCAGAGAAGAAGTCGTTGCTGCTGAATATGCTCCATTGGAAGCTGTCGAGGTGATCTTACCATTTGAGCTTTTTAACATTTCAGAAATCTTACTGGATAAGACTTCTTTTTCTGTCAGTTTTGCATTCTCATCAGCCCGCATTTTTTCAAGAAAGCTTGGCTCTCCGACTTTAGTTGCTTTTCCGTCTGCATTCCCTTGTGCCACAACAGCTTCATTAGAGGATGCCGCTGACTGACCTATTTCTGACGTTTTAGTTCCACTCGTCGTTGTTTTAGACGCTTTTGGGTTGGAGCTTGTGGTTGTCTGGATAGGAAGGGCAGAATTTTCTACTACCGCTTTCTCAGCCCCGACACTCGCTATCGGAGGCTTGGTTGTTGCGGTTTTGTTTGTGGCTGCTGCCTGGCCATTAATGCCATTTGCACTCGCTTCATTCGTTCCAACGTGTGCGGCGGGCGTTGCGGCTTTGCTAGTCTCTTTAGAAGCCACCAAAACTCCTTGAGCATTTTTTTCTGAATTTTCAGGAGTATTCGCCAATGGCGATACACTTTCGCTGCCGGCTTTGGTCTGCCCATTCAATGCCGGCCCATTCAACGCTGGGGCTGTCGCGGCTGTTTGAGCTGCTGGCGAGGTGTTGCTCTCCGATGCTTCTACTTTCGTGCTATTTTGCGCACTTGGTATAAGAGCAGTTATTGCTGCGAGTAGCTCTCCTCCATCAGGGTTTTTATCTTCCTTTGGGGACCTTGACGCATCAATATCATCTCTGTCGTCAGGCTCATCAATCTCTTTGTCTGCGTAATCGGCCTTTTCATAAGGCTCATCCTTTTCGCGAGATCTCGTCTCACGGACGGGCTCAGGTTCTTTGTCCTGATCTTTCAGGAAGACAGCAAATTTTTCAGTTTCGGTATCCTGATAGTTTACGCCCCACGAGAGGGGTGTGTTCGCGCTACCTTTAACTTGTGATACGTCCATTGTCTTACTCATTTCAATAATTATGTCATCGCACATCGGTTCTCAGCTCTAACCAAGCAAAAGGCGGGCCAATAT
>JBALXM010000007.1:0-5960 GCA_036960695.1 Sneathiella sp. | reverse complement strand
ATGAAAAAATATTATAAAGAACAATATGTTAGATTGGATTTCGTTGTATTTGTTCAATGGGGAAAATTCTACCCTACGGGCAATAAGTATAGGGCATGTCAGGATGTTTTTTCCTCGAACAGTTTGCCTAAGATGGTAGCGAAGGAGATGGCGATATGAGTTTAAACTCAATTATGAATACCGGTGTAACGGCGATGCTGAGCCAGCAGCAAGCGTTGAATATTACATCGAATAATATCGCCAATGTTCAAACTGAGGGTTATGCACGGAAAGTTGTTGATTTCAGTTCAATCAGCATAAATGGCGTAGCGTCTGGCGTTGAAATTTCTGAAATTCGGCGGATAACAGATGCGTTCATTGAAAACGAGCTGCGCCTTGCTGATGCGAATACAGAACAATATACCGCAATGGCGGATATATACTCGAAACTGCAAGCCCTTATGGGTGATCCTTCTGCCAATACATCATTAACAGGAAAAGTGGATAGTATTCACACATCCTTCGCTGCATTGACCCTTGATACAACTTTGTCGGTGTCTCGAACCGCAGCCTTAACAGAATTACAAAATTTTGGGATTGAGACGGATCGTTTATTAAATCAGGTTCAAGATCTTCGTAAAGATGCAGATAGTCATATCGCTTCTGAAATTAATACTGTTAATGACGCAATAATAAGAGTGTATGAGCTAAACCTTGAAATTGTCTCCGCATCAATTAGTGAACAGCCAACGGGAGAATTGGAAGACCAAAGAGATAAAGCGTTGACCGAGATCTCTAAAATCATGGATATCAAGATATATGATCAGGGAGATGGCGCTATCGCAGTCGCGACTGCAGCGGGTCAGCAATTGTTGGATTTTCAGCCTCGTCAACTTGTCTATTCAGCTGCTGCGACAGTAACATCCGAGACAACTTTCGATCAAATTTCGATTAATGTCTATGACACTGTTAATAAAACAATATCTGCCACAGGCCTGCCTCTTGACCCCGAACTGACAAGTGGGTCTTTGCGCGGTTGGCTTGATATGCGGAATATCGAGCTTCCTGCACTCGCAAACCAAATAGGCGCGCTTGCAGCGGCTACGGCTGAACAGTTTAACGCAGTGCATAATGATAATGTTGCGGTTCCACCACCTGCCACATTGGTCGGGGATAATACTGGGGTGATCGCAGCTGATGATCACGGATTTACGGGGCAAGCGACTTTCTACACTTTTGATGCCAACGACGAAATCGTCAATTCTTATACTGTCGATTTTGACAATGCGGCCACGGTGACAATGACTGATGTCATGACCGAAGTGAACGGTGCCCTTGGCGCAGGTACGTTGACGCTTACAAACGGTGCGTTGACTATGGCGGCGCCTGCGGGATCTACTGGCGTTGGTATGGCGCAGGATGCAACGACACCTGCTGATCGAGGCGGAAAAGGGTTCTCCCATTTCTTTGGCATGAATGATTTGGTCGAGTCGTCCGTCTCAACAAATTTTGAGACAGGTTTGCAAGCCGGCGATGCTCACAATTTTACAGGAACATCTGATTTTACCTTTATCGGACCAGATGGACAAACTCAGTCAACCTTTACAATAAACTTTGGTGCCATTGGCGGCACTATGGCTGATGTTCTGACAGAACTGAATACTGGATTAAATCCTGCCGCTACGGCAACATTAAGTGCAACTGGCGAAATTGAAATTACGAACGCCACGGGCTTTGAAAATTATAGCTTTACTGTCGTGAATGATGGCACTGATAGAGGGGCTACTGGCCTCGCTTTCACCGATATGTTTGGCCTGGGGCTTAGATACCCTAGTGATCAAGGGGTTGGGTTTACTGTCCGTGCAGATATATTAGCGTCCCCAATGACAATGGCTCTGGCTGATGTGGATCCGACAGGATCCCCTGCTTTGACCCTTGCTGATAACCGTGGTGCTTTGTCTTTCCAAGAACTGACGTCACAAACCTATGACTTCGGGACTGTCGGTGGATTGCCGGGATCGAAAGTGACGTTGAGCGATTATGCATCGCAAGTGCTTGCAAAATCAGGGCTTGATGCGGCTAGGGCTGATAGCCTTGAAGCTGATAGGTCTGCCCTTGCAAATGTTCTAAATGAAAAATCCATGGAAAAATCCGGTGTGAATATGGATGAAGAACTCGCAAATCTAATTGTATATCAAAACTCATATAACGCCGCGGCCCGTATCATTACGACGGCACGCGATATGTATGATGTTATGCTAAGCATTGTGTAATGCTGGCGGATAGGAGAGTAAAATGAGCAGAGTATCTACCTTACAACAAAGCCAGGTTTTGCTGCAGCATATGATGGACAACTCAGCGAAAGTTGTTGATGCTCAACGGCAAGTTGATACGGGCTATTCTGCTCAATTTTACAAGGATATGTTTCAGGATGTGAATAGCCTTACAGGGGCTCAGTCACTTCTGGCCAAGCTAGAACAGCATAAAGAGAATGACGGCCTCACCCAGTCAAACCTTGCCAGTTATGATCAGGCAATAGGAGGAATGGAGACCGCGGGTACGGATATTAAAGAGGCTGTCATGGGAGCAATTAATACATCCTCAGCTTTAGGCTTTGATGCCGCAATCGAAGGGGCCTTTGAAGCTTCGCTCAGCTTTCTGAACAGCCAAACCAGCGCAGGATATTTATTCAGCGGCTCTAAAACAGATACTTCACCCGTTAATATTACAGACTTTAGCGACTTGCTGACCGCCTTGGAGCCACCAACCGATATTTTTGATAACAATACCATGAAAAAGACCGTGAGAATTGATGAAAACCGGACTTTGGAAGTGGGCATACTGGCAGAAGATGTTGGTTTGGAAATTATGACGGCTCTGCAACGGATTGCCCTTTGGCAAGCTGGAACAATACCGGCTACAAATCCTATCCCTACGGGACCCGCAGGGCCGGCCTCAACGCCTCTTACGCCAGAGGATCAAGCTTTCCTTCTTGGTGAGGTGGCCAATTTGGAAAATCTCGTCAATAATATTAGTGAAATTCGAGGTGAAAACGGACTCAATCAAAAAACAGTAATCTCAACAATCGAGTCTCTTAATGTGCAAATTGACCAAACAGAAGTTTTTATCGGTGATATTCAAGATGTGGATGCAGCGGAAGCTATTTCGAATCTGAACCAGCGGAACTTTGCGCTTGAGGCTTCTTATAATGTGCTGAGTCAGGTCAACCGTGTAAGCTTGTTAAATTTCCTCTAATAAATGGCTGATTTCGGCCAATCTGCTATTAAGGATAAGAGTGTGATGGTTGAGGGCTTGCATCCTGCTGCACTGTGCCTATATTCCGCGCCATGAATTCATTAGGTTTTGATACAGCACCCGAAGAGACACGCGTCGTTGTCGCTATGTCCGGCGGTGTTGATAGTTCGGTAACAGCGGCCCTTCTTAAAGATCAGGGCTATGATGTGGTTGGGATTACTCTCCAATTATACGATCATGGGGTAGCTGTTGAAAAGAAAGGCGCCTGCTGCGCTGGACAAGATATTCACGATGCCCGCCGTGTGGCTGAGGCAATTGGTATTCCCCATTATGTTCTGGATTATGAAAACCGCTTCCGCGATAGCGTTATGGAAGAGTTTGCTGATAGTTATTTGCGTGGAGAGACACCGGTTCCTTGCGTGCGCTGTAATCAGACCGTCAAATTCCGGGATCTTCTAGACACCTCTCGTGATTTAGGGGCTGTGGCTTTGGCTACGGGCCATTATATTCGCCGGGAAGGGGGCATTGATAATGCCCGTCTTTACCGCGGTAAAAACTCTATTAAAGACCAAAGCTATTTCTTGTTTGCCACCACACAAGAGCAAGCGGACTATTTACGTTTCCCTCTAGGGGGGCTGACGAAAGATGAGACGCGCGCCCTTGCCGCTAAATATAATCTGGATGTGGCGGCGAAACCTGAAAGTCAGGACATTTGTTTTGTACCCAACGGTAATTACGCCAGCGTTATTGAGCGGATTAGGCCCGGCGCTGGAATTGCCGGTGACATTGTCGACCTTGCTGGAAACGTTTTAGGTCGCCATTCTGGCATCATAAATTACACTATTGGCCAGCGACGCGGCCTTGGTATCTCGACCGGAACACCAATTTATGTGGTGCGCCTTGATCCTGCAGGTAATCGTGTGATTGTTGGGCCACCAGAAGCCTTGCTTGTCTCCAAAATATCATTGCGTGAAATGAATTGGATTGGTGATGCCCCGCTTGGTTTGCAGGGAACGGCGGCTATGGTGAAGGTACGCTCAACCCAAGAGCCACTAGCGGCCACAATCTACGGCGCAGAAAATGGGTGGGCCGAAGTTCATTTAACGGATCCTGAGGCCGGCGTGTCACCAGGGCAGGCTTGTGTCATTTATGAAGATGAACGACTGCTTGGTGGTGGCTGGATAGCGGGCACTGAGGCTCCGATTATTGTCTAAGGGCTAACGCGCTCAGCTGTTTTTTCATATGGCTTGCCGCCAATGCAAAACCGCCATCCCCACCATCAACAAAATGAAGATGTGCGCCCTCCGCTAGATTAAAGACGAGGCATGTCATTAAGGCTGTGTCCGAGATATGCAGACCAAAGGCAATATCACCGCTGTCATGATAGGGGTGTAGCAAGGCATTTATCTTATCAATCTGGTTCGGTGTGCAGTCCAGAACCAGCCGGATCATATCGTCAAATCTCTGAAAGTCCGTATTGGCAAGCAGCTCTTTCCTATATTGCGGCGCATCATAGCTACCAGCTTTCTTTCCCGTTTTTTCCAGAAAATACTGGATCAAGCTTTGCCAGCATAACCCTATATAGGTTTTTAAAAGGCTCTGTCCTTTCGCTGTCAGTTTTGCTTCCGTAAGCAAGCCGCGCGGGGGCCATCGAAAACGCATATTCTTGTTGCTTGTGGGACGGAAATCGGCGGTCTCTTCTCCCAAAATAGCCATAAGCTGAGCAAGAATTTTTCTATAGATACCTTCTTTGTCTGATGGAGATCCAGAGGGAGCATTGACCAGAAGGCTAACCATTTTTCCATTTCGCGAAGTTAGCGGCTCCCACCGGCAGGATAGTCCTTCAAGATCGGGGGGACCACTTGGCGATCGAGTCTCTGGAATGACATAAGGATTGTCTGGTGTGTCTTGTTTTAATAGCCTGTCAGCCTCCATCAATCCGCCGCCAGAAAACATGGCGAGGTGAAGGTCTTTGCTGATCTCATATTTCAGAACATTCACACCAAATCCTTGGGCGGCGATATCCTTAACAGGAATAATGCCGATCCGAAGTTTTAACGAAAAGTTATCCATGGATAACTGTCGAATTTGGATGAGAATTTCTTCCACGTCAGGGCGCAATGCGGGCGGAATGGCAAGGGTCGCACCGTCACCTCCGAAAACATAAGGAATATGATAGCCCTTGGTTTTGTTCAAAATGCCCATGATGCAAGCGGCCCCGATCATATTTACATTCTTATAGGCGCCGTCCTTGATTGCCTGCGTCGATCCTTTCACATCCGATAAAACGATTAACCAGTCATGGGGCAGAGGGGTGTAATTATCATTGTGGGTGACGTCGGAAAATTCAGTGAGCGGGGGAAGGGACGCAAAGAAATCATCGCAGGTAGTCATTCATTTCACCTTTAATTGCTTCATTCTTCTTGTCTTATGATTAGAGGTAATCCGTTTTCTTAGCCTTTTAAAGACATCATATTATTAAAAGGTGAATTTGCAAGGCCCTGCCGAGTGATTTTATAGGGAGTGAAGTGGATTTACATCGTATTTGCGTCATAATCATTTTTATTCATTTCACCGCTTGACAGAGCCATCAAAAGCCCCTAAAAAATCGGCTCTCAGGCAACAATACTGTGATTGCCTACTTGTGTGGCGGAGTAGCTCAGCTGGTTAGAGCAGCGGAATCATAATCCGCGTGTCGGGAGTTCAAGTCTCTCCTCCGCTACCAA
>JBALXM010000075.1:0-15749 GCA_036960695.1 Sneathiella sp. | reverse complement strand
GGCGCATAATTATCACGGTTTAAGAGGTGTTTCTTATTTTCCAAACGAGCCGTCCCTATTTAAGAATTTTGTATAATTTGTTCAGTAATTTTGATTTTTTACGGTTATCAGGCTCTTTCTCAAGGCTTGCACGAATATCCAGCGTGAGTTGTGCAAGCTCATTGTGCCAATCAAGTTTTTCGATAGCATCGGGCTCCATTCGAGTGTCATCCGGGGCCAATTTGATTGTCGTTCCTGATCCACTTAATGTAAAACTGTCATCCAAATCAGGTATGATAAGTTTGTCCGACTCAAATCCTACTTCTAGAAGGCTTTTTTGCATCGCATGTAGAGACACATCGGATCCATGTGTTAGAAAAACAGCTTTCCGGACAGGTTTTCTAGCCGTCATCCAAGCAATCAGTCCGTTCCCGTCAGCATGTCCTGAATATGTATCTATTTTACGAATACGGGCTCTGACACGAATGGCTTCTCCTTGAATGTGAACGCTTCTGATGCCTTGCTCTAAAAGCCGTCCCAGGGTTCCTTCTGCTTGATATCCAACCAGTAATATTGTGGATTCTGGTCGCCACAAGTGGTTTTTTAAATGGTGCCGTATCCGCCCAGCATCGCACATACCACTTGCTGCAAGAATAATAACACCACCGGTAAACCGGGCAATGGATTTACTTTCCTCAACAGATTCCGTGAACCGGAATTTTGGATTATCAAAGGGGGACTCACCGTTTGAGACATCTTGAAGCTCGTCGGCATGCTTCGCAAATACGGATGTGATTTTTATAGCGAGAGGGGAGTCCAAAAATACATGTCCACAGGGAATTTCACCTGTTTTTAGAAGATCAGCAATATCGAGTAGGAGTTCCTGTGTTCTCTCTACAGCGAATGAGGGGATGACTAGATCCCCGCCGGCTTTCATCGCATCTTTAATTTCACTGGCAAGAACGGCTTTGCGCTCCTCTGTCGTGATTTCTTTTCTGACACGACCGCCATAAGTGGACTCGCATATTACATAGTCGAAATCACTCGGTGCGTCTGGTTCTGCATGGAAAAGTTTGTTGTCTGGACCAATGTCACCGGAGAAAAGCAGCCTAATAGTTTCAGTGTTATCCTGTATCTCAATTTCTATCGATGCTGAACCTAGAATATGTCCGGCATTCCAGAAACGTGCCCGCGTGTTGGCGCATGGCTCAATCCAGTCTTCATAAGTGACGGTTCTTACTTGGGTGAGCGTGATCTCTGCATCTTTTCGGGTATAAATTGGCTGAACTATTGGTTTCCCGCGCCTCTGATTTCTACGGTTAAGGCGTTCGACTTCAATCTCTTGTATATACGCACTATCAGGCAGCATATACTTCATTAAATCGCGCGTAGCGGCCGTTGTATAAATTGGGCCTTTGAAACCTGCCTTAACCAATTTGGGAACCAAGGCGCTGTGATCCGTGTGGGCATGGGTTAATAAAACAAAATCAATGGCAGTGGCATTGAATGGAAAATCGTTATAATTCAATTCTTTAACGGTTTTCGTTCCCTGAAATAATCCGCAATCTACCAAAAATTGATGAGTGTCTGTCTGTATCCAATAACAGGATCCCGTTACGGTGCCCGCGGCCCCACAAAATTTAATTTGAACAGACATGTTAAACCTCCTCCTTCAGGGCCGCAGCCAAAAGTGACGCCAGTGGGATACAGTTTGTTTCATGCCCTATACTGTCAGTACTAAGTATCCGAGAAACACCAGAATTTTTCATCGCAATAAGATCTTCATTTTTGCATAAGATATGGACGGCAACAGCTTCTACAGTTTTAGCACCGGCAAGAAGCAACATTTCCGCGCAACGGCAAATGGTCGCCCCGCTGGAAATGACATCGTCAATAATAATCGCATGGACATTGCGAAAATCAACATGTTCGGGAAGGGCTACTGATATATTTCTGTCTCCCCGGCGTTGTTTTTTTGCTACAATAAACGGCTTTGCAAGACTGTTTGCGATCGCACCAACCCATTGAGCAGATTCTTCGTCGGGACCGACAAAAACAATATTTTTGTCTTCTGATAGGTAAGACAGGGCATCTGAAATCGGTTGGGCCGCAGATAGGCTTTCGGCGAGGCATTCCGGAAAAACAGATTGCAGAACACTTATGCGGTGTAAATGGGGATCAACAGTTATAAAACGATCAAAATAAGTGGAAAGAAAGGATCCGATAACCTGTTGGCTTATGGCTTCACCGGGGTGAAAGGCTCTATCTTGGCGCATGTAACATAAATAAGGTGAGACAAGAATAATTCGCTGTACTCCAGACTCTCTCAGAGCATTTGCCGCGAACGCAAGATGCACTAGCTTTTCGTTTGGATTGTCGAGAGACATATAGACGATGGCCGTACCTTTAGTCGGATGGATTTGTATTCTACTTTCACCATCAGGAAATTTGTGGACTTCAATTGGGTAAGCGGGAATGTTTAGTCGTTGGCATAGTGCCAATGCGGCTGTCCTATTTTCAGGAAAGAAATGAAAGGTGCTATTGCTCACTTTTGGCCTCCAATGCTATATCCATCATCTTCGTCCGCCAATTTTTTAGTAAAAATATAATCAGACTGGAAACAGGCGTGAATTCGATACAAAGGCTCTCCTTGAATTACTTTGTCACCGATTTTTTTAAACAGATCAATGCCTGCTCCTTTATCCATAGGAGCGCCCGCTAATCGCGCTATTCTTGATAGTCTAAAACAGTCAATTTCCGTTATAGTTCCGCTCTCTTCTGCTTGGACATCATAGGTTAGCTCGCCAAGGGGAATTGGTTTGGAGACACGACCTTGGGCATCAATGATACGTTCCATCGCCTGTAACGCTTCTCCAGATTCAAGCAATTGTTTTGCCCGCTCATAACCAGATCCTCCCCGCAAAATTGGATCACATTCCAATAACATACCGGCAATTTTCAAAGACTTCTCTCGTAGATCTATTGGGGCTTTGGGATCGTTTCTTAAAACCGCCATAACATCCCGTGCTTCAAGGACGGGCCCAATTCCGTTGCCGATGGGTTGCTTGCCATCGGTTGCAATGACATCTACTTGAAGGCCAACTTCATCTCCGACAAATTCAAAAAGCTTTCTTAGGCGCATCGCATTGTTTTGACTTCTTACTTTGGCAGACGGCCCAACGGGAATATCTATCAATAAGTGAGTAGAGCCCGCGGCTAATTTTTTTGACATTATCGATGCTACCATTTGCTCACGGGTATCAATGGAGAGGGGGCGTTCAACAGAGATAAGAATATCGTCTGCTGGAGATAAGTTTACATGCCCGCCCCAAACAATACAGCCGTTGCACTCTTTGACGACTTGCTGCATTTCATGCATGGACAAATCAACATTTGCGAGCACTTCCATTGTGTCTGCCGTACCAGCAGGGGATGTAATCGCGCGGGAAGAGGTTTTGGGAATGGGGAGACCGTGGGCTGCGACAATGGGCACGACAATCATCGACGTTCGATTGCCAGGAATGCCCCCGATACAATGTTTATCAACGACAATTGGTGCATTCCAACTTAAGCAGTTTCCCGCTTGTGCCATAGCTTGGGTCAGGGAGAGCATTTCGTCCGTTGTCATAAAATTAGCGGATGAAACAAGAAAAGCTGCTATTTCCATGTCTGAATATCGATGGCTTGCGATATCACCAATTATCGCTTCTATTTGCCGGCGATCAAGTGTTCCACCGTGAATTTTGCTTCGTAGGTGATCAAGGCTGCGAGGAGGTTCTGCAGGTGCAATTGTCACCATATCACCGATCTCAAGTCCCATTCTCTGAAAAGCCTGCTCTGACAATCCCAATTCATCGTGTCCAATTATGGTTTCGTCGTCAACGATCAAAAGGGATGCTAGTAGTCGTTTGTCTTCATGAATAACTTCAATTTTTTTGAAGGCTTGAAACTCTTCAGGGCGATATAGGCGACAGTTTCTAGCAAGAAATGCCACATTCTCACGGTATGTATCAATGCGAATACATTTCAAATGTAACATGCTGTGGATCTTTCTCTTTATTAGTGCCCATAGCTTTTATAGAATGTATTAGAGTTTGAGCATTGACTGCAGTCAAATTAGAAATTTTAACGTATGTTGAGCGTGATCAAGTCAAAAATTTAAAAATCAGCTAATGCTAAGGTACTTCTTTCCGTGATGTTGTTCATCTGAACAATTTTTTGGTCAGATATTGTGGGTTGCTTGAATTTTTCCGAAATTAGCTTTTTCTCTGACAAGCGGGAGGTCATGTTGAATAAAATTTCTAACTGGGCGTGGATTATTTTAATTGGATTAATCGCCCTAACTCCCTTGGTTACGACAAACCTTTTTAGTCCGCCCGTCGTCGTTGATATTTCATATACTGAATTCAAGAAGATGGCTGAGGAGGGGGCGATAAAAGAGGTCAAATTGACTGGTCAACAAGCGAACGCTGAATTGAACCAACCCGTTATTAGGGGAAAAAGTACTGTTCCAGTTAGGCAAGTCCGAACGATTTTACCAGCTGGTGATAATCCAGAAATATTGCAGTTATTTGAAGATAAAAACGTCAATGTCTGGAATTTTCCGGCGGAGTCCAGCAATAGTTGGTGGCGAGCGCTTTTACCTTGGGTCATCTTATTTGGCGTCTATTTCTTTTTTATGCGACGCATGCAGGGAAACTTGATGGATCGTTTTGGCGGGCGCAAGTCGGGTGATTTTCTGGTCGGTACCGCTGCAAAGGAAGAAAAAGCTGGGCGACATGTGACCTTCGACGATGTCGCAGGTCAGGTGGCTGCGAAACAAGAGGTGGCTGAGCTAGTAGAATTTCTCAAGCACCCTGAAGACTTTAAAAAACTCGGCGCGGAACCACCGCGCGGCGTTCTTCTTGTGGGACCTCCGGGAACAGGTAAAACATTACTAGCTAGAGCGTTAGCCGGAGAGGCTGGCGTCAATTTTTTCCACATTTCCGCTTCAGAGTTTATTGAAATGTTTGTCGGCGTTGGGGCGTCCCGAGTCCGTAAAATGTTTGAAGAGGCAAAGAAACGGGCTCCTAGTATTATTTTTATTGATGAACTTGATGCTGTTGGACGTGCCCGCGGTACTGGCTTTGGAGGGGGCAATGATGAGAGGGAACAAACGCTAAACCAAATTTTATCGGAAATGGATGGATTTACAGGTCATGAAACAGTGATCGTTCTGGCGGCGACTAATCGGCCCGACGTTCTGGACCCCGCTTTGTTACGCCCCGGTCGCTTTGATCGCCACGTAACACTGGAACTTCCCGATAAAGCTGCCCGTAAAGCGATCTTCGAAGTCCATACTCGTAAAGTTCCATTAAATAATGACGTGGACTTAGAATTGGTTGCTGCCAATTGTCCGGGATTTTCTGGGGCGGATATTAAAAACCTAGTAAACGAAGCTGCAATTGCCGCTGTGCGGGAGAAAAGCGAAAATGTATCAATGTCTAATTTTGATGATATGCGCGACAAAATCATCATGGGGACAGTTCGCACTTTAGCGATCCAACCAGAAGAGCATCACCGGCTGGCAGTGCACGAGTCCGGCCATACTGCCGTTGCGTATTTCCTACCGAATGCAGATCCAGTTTACAAAGTAACAATTATTCCAAGAGGACGCGCATTAGGGGGAACACATATGCTTCCTGAGGAAGAACGCCACACGCTTGCTGAAGAATATTTGGAAACTCGGTTGGCAGTAACGTTAGCAGGTCGATGCGCCGAAAAATTATTTCTGGGGAGCATCAGCTCCGGGGCAGATGATGATATCAAAGTGGCAACGCAGCTCGCGCGTGCAATGGTCTCTCGTTGGGGAATGTCTGACGAGATCGGTCCCGTTGACTTAAGGCAGAGCGAAGAACATCCTTTTCTTGGCCGGGAGATGGCACAACCACGACATTTTAGCGAGACTATGTGTAACAAGGTTGACGAAGCCGTCTCCAAGCTGTTGCACGAAGCTGAAAAAAAGGCGATGTCAATTCTTGCAAAACATAAACCCCAAGTGGAAGCTTTGACCAAGGAGCTAGAAGATAAGGAAACTATTGACCACAAGGGCATTAAATCCCTTTTGGAAACTGAAAAGATTAAGCAGAAATTGGGAGTTAAATAACCAAACTGTGAGGCTGTTTAATTCAGTTTTCCTTATAGTTTAGACAATAATGCATTCATTTTTTCGTGGAAATGGATTAATGCTTTTTCGAATTATCCAAACGCGAAGTGAGTATTTGCTAATCCTGCCAACCCAACTTGAATGGAGCATGCTGCATGCCTGTCTTCGTTAGGCCTTGTCACCTTAACTTCGTAGTAAAGAACACGGTGTTCATTTGGTTTCATTCAGTGCAAAGCGTTTCCTGCTCCCGCCATCTTTTCTCCCTTCAAATAATTCGACACGCCACCTTGCTTTGCTCTGAGCCCTCGGGAAGTCAAAGATTTTCTTAGCGAGCTCGGATTGGATATTTCGTAGGAAACAGTTCGGCGATAGTTTCTAAAGTTTGGTGAACCAATTGCAGGAATATGCGTTCCTCCCTCCGTATTCCTTGTGACATATGGCATCGGGATGAAATGTTTATTGGAATTTGAGGGAAGCGCCACTTTCTTTGGCACGCTGTTGATAGCGAAGGCGACGTCCGGAATTTTCCCGTACAATCCAAACAAAATGCCAAAGCTGCATTAAGACTGATATATAAATTATTGAAGAAGCAAGGCTTTGCGCTAACGCAAATCGTCACAGATAAACTTAAATGTTATCATAATGCATTTTAAAATCTTAGGCTTTACTGCAGAAGCATATTGATAACAAACAATCGTGCTGAAAACTCTCATCTTTCTGACAGGGCAAGAGAGCGAAAGACGCATAAGTTTAGGTCATCAGGATCAGCCCAAAGGGTTCTCAATAGTCTATCAGTCACAAGCAATGTCTTTTACGTTCAACGTTATCTACTCAATCGAATTCATTTAAATATTTCCGCGACGACATTTCCAGCGTTCAGGCAACAGCTAAGTGCAGTTGCCTGAACAAAAGTAGTTAGGAATATCTGCGTCTAAAGAAAATTATCGTGATAAAGCCCGTTAGAATAGTTAGTGGGCTGCAACACTCAGTATCTTTTTTATTAGTCATTTCTTTTAAGAAACGTAATATCCTAAATAGCAAATCAAGCCCCAATACTATCGGCATTTGCTATTTAAGTTTATTAGATGGGCAGTGAATACGGCGGATGTAGTCAACTGCTCATGAGATTACGCGGCCATAGCGAACGGAGCTTTCGCCTTTCTTAATGTTGAGGGAGGGCATGACCATGACGCAATTATCATACGGGGTTGTCACGGGTGTATCACCATCATGGCCATAGACGGTCCCTGCTTTTTCGACAACTTCCATGCCGAGATACGTGTGGGCGTATTTAAAATTGTCAGTTTGAACAGTATAAGGGCCACTGACCTCCACGAATATCTGGTCGGCGAGATCTGTGTCTTTCGGGCCAAATTGTGACGCCAGTTCATCCGAAATCATCTCAAATTCGTGGAGGAGTTTGTAGACGGATTTGATGGCAAGATCGGCAGTTTTTTGCTCCCAATGTGTCCCGCATTCAATTAATAGCGCGTTTTTAGGACTCTCAGGCCGGATGAAATCTGCGTAATCGCGCATACGGGTTCCGTTGTTATGGCCCGCATCAGAGATTACATATTTCGGAAGGCCTATTTTGCGCGCATAGTCGCGCCCCTTTGCGGCAGGGCCAGCCATCATAAGGGGATCGGTTGAGATGAGCATGGAGTGGATGTCGAATAGGTAGTCTGCTTGTTGAACAATGGGAAGTACTTCTCGTGCCCGGTGAAGTTCAACACTGTCTCTGGGGCCCTCTAGGATCTCACTTGTCCAAACCCTATTGAAGTCTTCATCAACAAAGCGGGATTTTGTGGGATCCTTAGGATTGAAGCTCTCAAAGGCCGCAACGTTCATAAAGGCCAAGGTCAATTTACCCTTAAGGGGTTTTACGTTTTGCTTGAAAAGGTGGTCAACGGCAATTGCACCGCAAAGCTCGTTCCCATGAACCACGGCACTAATCATCACATGTGGTCCCTCCACGCCAGAATTAAACGTGGAAATATAGTCGATGCCCGTATTCCCTTGTTTGTAAGGGGAGATGTCTGGGGCTTCTAATTGAATATCAAATTGCGGGTGTGTCTCGTTTTTCATCTTCGATTTTTCCGTTTGGATGATTTACAAAATTGTGCTGTTGGCGGCTCTGTCTGCCACATACCTTTTTAGATGCGTGGCAAATATTCGAGTGATTTCTGACGGCGGTTGGTTCGCTGGAAAAGCAAATGCATAGGCATAATTCATAGAGTGGCGGAAAGGTCTGATCACTATTCCATTGTTCCTATGGCGTTCCGCCGTGATTTCGTTGACGATCGTAATCCCGAGCCCTTCCTCTACAAGGACACAGGCCATTTCGATAGTGGATGTTTCAATCTTCACATCAAGAAGCATACCTTCGCTCGCAAACAAGTCGTCAATTCTATGGCGTGAATTATGGCTTCTCGATAAAGGAATAAGATTTTCTCCCTTTAAGTCAGGGATACCAATTATTTCCTTTTCGGCAAGTCGATGTCCTTTTGGTAAAACGACGACCGCTTTTGGCGTCGCGATAAGTTCTGTTTTTAACCCAGGATGTGTAATGGGCATTGAAACCAAGGCCGCATCGACCCTCCGGTCAGCAACCATCTCCATTGAGCTGCGGCTTGTCCGCGTTTCGATCGTTATTTTTACGTCTGGATAGCTTTTTATAAATGTCTTAATCGCCAGCGGCAAAAGGCTCAGGCTAAGGCTCGGAACTGCCGCTATCGTTATTTGACCCCGTGTCACGCCCTCATTGTTCCGGGCTGAGGAGACTACATCTTCAAGGCTATCAAATGCCTTTTTGGTTGCGGCATGCAGACGAAGGGCCGCCTCCGTCGGGATAAGGCGGCCTCCTTGGCGGTTAAACAACGAAAATTCAAGGTCTTTTTCAAGCTGACTTACGTTTCGGCTAACCGCCGGCTGAGATAAACCTAAGCGCATGGCAGAGCGTGTCGTGGATCCTTCTTCCACTACAGCATTAAAAATTTCCAGCTGGCGAAAATTTAAACCAGTGGTGAAATTTGACATTTATAAATGAGTCCCAACGCTTGATTGTATACTCTGGGTGAATACTATTAATAAAATACTATACACAAACGCATAAGGTGTCTACATTCTCCTCAGATCATTTTGTATAGGTGGTCATTTCATTACAAAGTACATCACCCTCAGGTAAATGGGGGGAGCGATATCTCTAACAGGGAGCCTAAAATGGGAATTAGAAAACTTGGCCTGGCAGTGACTGCCTTGGCTGCGGCGCTTGTGTTGCCTGCTGCTGCACACGCTTCAAAACTGACGATGGGAATGGATTCTGAGCCGAGCTCAATTGATCCGCATTACCATAATCTTGGCCCAAACAATGCTTTGCGTCGTCACATGTTTGAATCGCTGGTCAATCAGGACGAAAAACAGAATCTAGGACCGTTGCTTGCGGTATCTTGGAAACCAACGGGTGAGACGACTTGGGAGTTTAATCTACGCGAAGGCGTAAAATTCCATGATGGATCTGCTTTTACAGCAAGGGATGTTATCTACTCCGCCTGTCGTATTCCTAACGTTCCGAATAGCCCGTCAAACTTCACAAGTTTTACGAAGGCCATTTCGGGGTTTGAGACGCCTAATGATCACACTTTGATTGTTCATACGGCTGTTCCAACGCCACTTCTGCCGACATATTTTGCTAACTGGGGCGTAATTTCCGCAGCAGCAGGGGGTGTTACTGGCGACATTAAATATGATAAAGAAAATTGCGGTATCGCGAATTTTCCAAATTCAGTTGATTTCAATAATGGCAAAGCCGCGATTGGTACTGGTCCGTTTAAATTTAAAGAATTTGTAAAAGGTGACCGCCTCGTTCTAGATCAGAATGTAGAATACTGGGGTGCTAAGACCGAGTGGGATTCAGTTGTAATGAAGCCCATCACCAATGCCGCAGCCCGTATGGCAGCCTTGCTTGCAGGGGATGTGGATTTTATTGCAGCTCCGCCAACACAGGACTTGGCAAAGTTGCAGAGCAATCCAGCGTTTGATGTGGCCCAAGGGCTATCAAACAGAGTGATTTACCTTCACATGGATCAGTTCGGTCCGTCATCAAACGGCGTCAAAGGTACAGGCTCTCCTGCTGCGAAATACGAAGGTGAAGGCCCTTGTGCTTCTAAGGACTGTGAAAAAAACCCGTTTCTTGACAAGCGTGTTCGTCAAGCACTCTCCAAAGCTATTAATCGTGAAGCAATCGTAGCGAAAATTATGGGCGGTGTCGCTGTTGCTGCCGGCGAATTGTTGCCACAAGGCTTCTTTGGTACAAACCCTGGTGCGGGGCCCGAGGCATATGATCCAGAAGGTGCCAAAAAACTTTTGGCTGAAGCTGGATATCCAAATGGCTTTGAGCTAGTTCTTGGAACGCCTAATGATCGGTATATCAATGATGCTAAAGTTGCCCAGGTGATTGCACAGATGTTTACGCGTATTGGCGTCAAAACATCGGTAAACGCCATGACTAAGAGCGTTTTCTTCAAAACCCGTAACAAATACGAGTTTTCTATCTATCTTGCCGGTTGGGGCGCAGGTACAGGGGAGATGTCAAACCCACTGCGCGCACTTGTCGGTACGCGTAGCAAAGAGACAGGTCTTGGCGGCACAAACCGCGGTCGCTACAGCAATCCGGATCTTGATAAGAAAATCCTGACAGCTTTGTCTACTGTTGACGATGTGAAACGGGAATTGATCTTGAAGGCCGCAAGTAAAATGGCAATGGATGATTATTCTATTTTGCCACTTCACTATGAAGTCACAAGCTGGGCGCATAAAAAAGGCCTGAATTATAAAGCTCGTGCCGATCAGTACACGCTCGCCACAGGCGTATCTTCTAGTAAATAAAGAATAGATAACCGGGCTGCGTTTGTAGCCCGGTTATTTGATCACAGGAGAGTAATCTTGCTTGCCTTTACAATTCGGCGTCTGTCACAAAGTGCAGTCGTTCTTTTCGTAATGTCTATCATTGTGTTTGCTGGTGTTTTTGCGATAGGCAACCCGGTTGATATTTTAATCAACCCCGAAGCCGACATTGCAGAACAAGAGGAAACCATGCGCCGACTGGGTTTGGATAAACCCATATGGGTGCAATATGGAGCCTTTATGTCGAACGCTTTGCAGGGAGATCTTGGTAATTCGTTTGTCCACAATGTTCCCGCTTTGGAGATTATCGTAGCGCGATTACCTGCAACCCTAGAGCTTGCATTTCTAGCCGTAGGGTTTGCCATTATTCTGGGTGTTCCCCTTGGTATGATTGCGGGGTTAAAGGAAGACAGCTGGATCGGTAAGGCAATTATGACGGGCTCTATTTTGGGCTTTAGTCTTCCGACTTTTTGGGTCGGGTTAATATTCATTATGTTATTTTCAGTGTCTCTTGGGTGGCTTCCGGCATCAGGACGCGGCGATACGGTCGATGTTCTTGGAATTCCGGTTAGTTTCCTCACATGGGATGGCATATCCCATCTGTTTTTACCGGCCCTTAATCTAGCGCTTTTCAAAATATCGCTGGTTATTCGCTTAGCTCGTTCTGGCACTAAGGAAGTTTTGCTTCAGGATTATATTAAATTTGCGCGCGCTAAAGGCCTCTCGAATTATCGTATAATTGGTGTTCACGTTCTTAAAAATATTCTTATTCCGGTTATTACTGTTCTCGGTCTTGAGCTTGGAAATGTGATTGCGTTTGCTGTTGTGACTGAAACGGTTTTTGCGTGGCCGGGTATTGGTAAGTTGTTAATCGACAGCATCGCCAATTTGGACAGACCTGTCGTGGTCGCGTATCTATTGATGACTGTGACCATGTTTATTCTCATTAATTTTGTCGTGGATATTCTCTATTCGATCCTCGATCCGCGCGTTCGGCTGGGAGGGTCAAACTAATGACTTCCGTGACTGTAAAAGATAACGGGGTTACACCCTTTCGCCGTTTTGTGTCTGATTTTGCAGAAAGAAAACTGGCTGTCGTTGGTTTCTTTGTTTTCATCGGGTTGGTTTTTGCCGCGGTCTTTGCACCTTGGATTACCCCACAAAACCCCTACGATCTTACGCAAATTGACTTTATGGATGGTCGGCTGGCACCTGGCAGTGTCGGTGAGACACTCACTTATTGGCTTGGAACAGACGATCAAGGCCGTGATTTGTTGTCAGGTATTTTCTACGGCCTTCGAACAAGTCTTTCTGTTGGGGCGATCTCTACGGTCATCGCCTTGTTTTTGGGAGGCTCCCTCGGTCTGATCGGGGCGTATTTCGGTGGTAAGGTGGATACGATCATCATGCGTATTGCCGATCTTCAACTTAGTTTTCCGGCGATCCTGATCGCTCTTATCCTT
Organism: Sneathiella sp.; assembly: GCA_036960695.1. Taxonomy (GTDB): domain Bacteria; phylum Pseudomonadota; class Alphaproteobacteria; order Sneathiellales; family Sneathiellaceae; genus Sneathiella. The sequence goes on along the minus strand of JBALXM010000075.1, from coordinate 3,260 downwards.
GTGTCGGCGTTGGGGCAGGGAATTGATAAGATCATTATTTCGCTGGTGGCTGTTCAATGGGCATACTATGCCCGGACAATTCGAAGTACAGCTTTGGTGGAGAGGCGCAAAGAATATATGGAGGCAGCGACGTGCCTTGCCATTGATCATAAACGGATAGTGTTTAAGCATTTGATGCCCAATTGTACCCCGCCTTTGATTGTCGTTGGGACGGTTCAGGTTGCCCACGCGATATCGCTTGAAGCGACGCTTTCGTTCCTTGGTATTGGTGTTCCAATCACAGAACCTTCTTTGGGTCTTCTGATCAAAAATGGTTTCGATTACATGCTTAGTGGTGATTACTGGGTTAGTTTTTTCCCTGGCATTGCCCTTCTTATAACAATCGTCAGCATTAACCTCGTCGGTGATCGACTTCGTGACGTTCTTAATCCGAGGTTACAAAAATGAGTGTTTCATCTCCTACCCTTCAAGTAGAGAATCTGCAAACGCAGTTCTTCACGAAAGCTGGCGTTGCGACTGCCGTGGATGATGTCAGTTTTACTGTAAATCGCGGTGAAATTTTGGGACTGGTTGGAGAGTCCGGATCAGGGAAAACAGTAACAGGTTTCTCTATTTTAGGTCTTGTGGATCAACCTGGAAAAGTAACGGGCGGAAAAATTTTGTTCAAGGGTGACGATCTCACCAAGTATTCTGAAGATCAATATCGGTCTATTCGCGGCTCGCGAATTTCCATGGTATTTCAGGATCCAATGATGACCTTGAACCCTGTTCTGCGAGTTGATACCCAAATGATTGAGGCTATTCGAGCCCATGAAAAGATAAGCAAGGCTGATGCGTTTGCTCGTGCCCGTGATGCTCTGGGACAAGTTGGTATTCCCTCCCCAGAAGAGCGGTTGAGATCCTATCCTCATCAGTTTTCTGGTGGTATGCGTCAGCGTGTTGCCTTTGCGATTGCACTCCTGAATAAGCCTGACTTAATCATCGCGGATGAGCCGACAACGGCACTCGACGTAACCATTCAGGCGCAAATTTTGTTCGAGACCCAAAAGCTGTGCCGAGAGACGGGCACATCCCTTGTTTGGATTACCCATGATTTGACGGTTGTTGCAGGCCTTGCCGACAATATTTGCGTTATGTATGCAGGCAAGATCGTTGAATCTGGCAAAATTGACAATGTTCTGGATAACCCTAAGCATCCGTATACTGAAGGGCTAATCGGTTCTGTACCGAGCAGGAATAAACGCGGAGAACCCCTCACTCAGATCCCTGGAATGACACCATCATTACTTAACCTTCCAACTGGATGTGCCTTTAGAATGCGGTGCCCCTATGCGGCCCCGGTTTGTGAAACGGTACCCATAATATCTAGTTGTGAGGATGGCCGGCTTGTGCGCTGCCACCGCGTAGAGGAGGCACGATCCCATGCCTGAAAAAGATATAATAAAACCGGTTCTCGAACTAAAAAATCTCTCAAAGAAATTCGTCAAACCATTGGATTTCGCGGGGAAAATTGCCCAAAAACTGGGATCAAACCTTCGGGATGAGGTCGTTCATGCTGTCGATGGGGTATCTCTTACAGTTAATAAAGGGGAAGTTGTCAGCTTGGTTGGCGAGTCAGGGTGTGGGAAGTCGACACTTGGCCGGATGGTTGCTGGTATTCTACCTCAAACCTCAGGGGATATTTTTTATGAAGGGGAGAATGTAGCCGGTCAATCCGGAGAGGCCGCTCGCAGAACCGCTCTCAAAATTCAGATGATATTTCAAGATCCCTTTGCGTCCCTGAACCCGCGTCTTCGTGTTCGGGATATTATTGGGGAGGCCCCTAAATATCATAAATTAGTTACCGCGGCAGGACTCGATGAGTATCTGAGCGATGTGATGCTGCGATGTGGTTTGGATCCTGAATACAAACAGCGTTATCCCCATCAATTCTCTGGGGGACAGCGCCAACGGATCGGCATCGCCCGCGCTCTTGCGGTGCAGCCTGACTTTATCGTCTGCGATGAAGCAGTGGCGGCTCTTGATGTTTCCATACAAGCGCAAGTTTTGAACTTGTTTATGCAGCTTCGTGAAGAGTTGGACTTGACCTACCTGTTTATCTCCCACGACCTTGGCGTGGTTGAACATATTTCAGACCGAATTGTCATCATGTATTTAGGCCGCATTGTCGAGTCAGCAAAAACAGAAGAGCTGTTTGCGCGTCCTAACCATCCTTATACCCAAGCCTTGCTGCGTGAAATCCCGCGTCTTGAAACGCGTCATTCTGATTTCACGCCTATTGAAGGTGAAATCCCGTCACCTCTGGATCCGCCAAACGGATGCCATTTTCATCCTCGCTGCCCTTTCGCAATTGATCGGTGCCGCAGTGAAGTTCCAACCCTCAAAGAAGTTACCCCAGGTCACCATTCTGCGTGCCACCTGAATGAAAGTAGTTAAATGGAAGACGTTAACCGATCCGGCGCCCTGTTTGTTGCAACGCCGAAAAACAATCAAGTTCCTTTAGTTTTAGATAGTCCTCACAGCGGCACAGATTACCCAGAAGATTTTGGATATGCCTGTGATTATCAGGTTCTTCGCAGGGGAGAAGACACATATATCCACGAGCTATATGGCGATGCGCCGGATAAGGGTGCTATCTTGATGGCAGCGAACTTTCCGCGCAGTTACATAGACGTCAACCGCGGTTTAAACGAAATTGACACATCCCTGATTGACGGAGCCTGGGATGGCGAAGTTATTGACAGTGAAAAAGCGGCAGCGGGCATCGGTTTAATTTGGCGGGTAAATCAAGAAGATAAGAATATCTATGATCGTTTACTGCCTGTAGGGGAGGTTAAAAACCGGGTTAGAAACTTCTGGCAACCCTACCATGATTGTCTCAAGGAAACACTTGATGATGTGCATTCTTCCTTTGGCAAGGTCGTTCATATTAATTGTCACTCTATGCCAAAGGTAAGTAACGAAAGTTCCAAAGAAGGGCCCGGGGTCATCCGCCCTCAATTCTGCCTTGGAGATCGTCACGGAACTACCTGTGATCCTGCTATGATCGCGCTAACAAAATTAACGTTAGAAGAGTTGGGATACGAGGTTTCTGTGAACGAGCCTTATGCAGGTGTCGAGTTAGTCCGCGCCTACAGTAATCCTTCAGACGGGAGACATAGCCTTCAAGTTGAAATCCGTCGCGACTTGTATATGGATGAAAAAACGTTCGAAAAATCATCAAACTTCAATAAGCTAAAATCTGATCTCAATATTTTGGT
>JBALXM010000074.1:0-15786 GCA_036960695.1 Sneathiella sp. | reverse complement strand
TGGTGCACCCGACTGGATTCGAACCAGTGACCTCTGCCTTCGGAGGGCAGCGCTCTATCCAGCTGAGCTACGGGTGCTTAGAAGAGGGTCATCCTATAACCCAACATTCGGGGGAGTGCAACGGCAAAGTCGGTGCGCGGCTTAGTGATGACGCATTTGGTTTATTTTGTGGCGTTGGCGCAAGTGGCCTTTTTGGCCGTTCAGCACTTCAGTAAATTCATGGCTGTGATCTACAAGGGTTTTCCGTTGATAGGCTTTCTCTCGCAATGTCCGCTGCCAAAGGCGGTTTTTTCTCTCCAGATGCCGGATTAGGTCTCGGTTTAATCCCATTTTCTCCGCTCCTTCCTTTATTGAAAATAGTCCTACTAAAAAGATAGGGCGGGCGGCGTAAAAACGAAGAGGGGGCCGCAACATGAATGCCGGCCCCCTCCAAAACAAGATAGTTTGGTGTGATTAACTCAAAGTCACAGCCGCACCGTTTTTGATCACTATGCGGTGGTTTGCAGGTTGGGCGGCCATTAGGATGTCTTCTTCAGGATTGCCATTGACGATGATCATATCGGCTTTAAAACCCTGTTTAATTTGCCCGCGGTCTTCTAATGTCATCAGGTTATGAGCGACAGAGGTTGCGCTTTTTAAAGAATCCAACGGTGTCATGCCACAATCGACCATATAGACCAGCTCCATCGCGTTTTCACCGTGAATGTTGAACGGTGTACCGGCATCGGTTCCCATGGCAATTTTGCCGCCAGCGTCATAAAACATCTTGAAACTTTCCCGATGTTTTTCAAAAACACGGAGGGCTTTTTCAACTACGTAATCGGCAATGCCCATATCTTTGTTTTTGATGATGTTTTGGACGGCGGCTAAGGTTGGAACTAAATATGTTCCCCGCTCCATCATTGCGTCCAAGCATTCTTGGTCCATGAAGATGCCATGCTCAATAGAGGAAATACCAGCATTGACGGCATTCATGATGCCTTCCGCCCCTTGGGCGTGAGAAGCTGATGTTTTGTGAAACCGCTTGGCTTCATGGACGCCAGCGGCCATTTCTTCGGCGCTATAATGAGCATCTTCAGGGTTTACGCCCTTTGTCATAACGCCGCCTGTTGCCATGATCTTGATAAGATCGCAACCAGCATGAATTTGCTCGCGGACAGCCTTTACCACTTCGTCGCAGCCATCGGCGACCCGTCCACTTGCGTTCCCATGACCGCCAGTCATACAGATCATTTTACCGGACGCCATAATGTTGGGTCCAATAAAGCGGCCGCTATTACAGGCATCACGCACTGGGAATTCCAGAAAATCTTTGCCGCCACAATCGCGAACCGCCGTAATCCCGGCTTTCAAAGATGTTTGAGCATTCTCAAGAACGCGGAGCGTAATTTCTGCGGGACTAACACCGTTGGTTGCTCCGCGGGGATCGGCCTCTCCGCGATACACAAGATGCACGTGACAATCGGCCATTCCGGGCATAAGGGTGCCGCCACTTGTATCTACTGTCTCCCCTTGATAATCCGCAAATTTTGAGGCGGGTGCGACATCAACAATGCTGTCCCCCTCAACTAAAACAGCATGATCATGAAGGATGGGGCCTGTTCCATCGAAAAGGGAGCCGCCTGAATAGAGAGTCGTTACCATGTTTAAATATACCTTAAAACATTAGAGATGTTCATCTTTGTTTCTTTTCAAACAATATGACATGGAGAGCAGGGAATATGCCACAAAAAAGCCAGCCTGAAGAAAAGGCTGGCCTATTTTTTACTGAATATTGTCTTTTTTATTCAGAATTCACTTGTTTTTGCTGGATGTCATTTGCAAAAAGGCATCTTCAAGGTCGGGCTCTTCCGTTGAAAGGTCGGCGATTGATAAGCCACTGGCAGAAATGACAGCCAGGATTTTACTGATGGACACTTCACTGGGTTTATACTGAATTGACAGTCGGCGGTTGTGGGTAAGGGTCACATTAAATTCCATAAGCGCCGCCGGAATTACATCAATATCCTGATCCAAAACGATGGAGACTGTTTTCGCATCAAGTTTAGATAGAAGATTTGAGGTCGGCTCACATGCCACCACTTCACCATGATTAATGATGGCTATCTGGTCACACAACTCTTCTGCTTCTTCCAGATAATGTGTGGTCAGGATGATTGTCGTGCCACGGGCATTCAGTTCCCGAATATGTTCCCACAATTGTTGGCGCAACTCGATATCAACACCTGCTGTGGGCTCATCCAGAATAAGCACCTCTGGCTGATGAACCATAGCTTTTGCGACCAATAGGCGACGGCGCATGCCACCTGATAGAGTTCTCGCATAAGAATCGGCTTTGTCCGTTAAGCCCATAGCCGCTAAAATCTCATCTGTTTTGCGGAGGGCTTTTGGGACGCCATAAAGGCCTGCTTGAAATTCCATCACTTCGCGAGCCGAGAAAAAAGCATCAAGATTAAGCTCTTGTGGGACAACCCCAAGGGCACGCCTTGCTTGCCTCATATCCTTCTCAATGTCGTACCCACACACACGGGCTTGTCCTGAGGTTTTATTCACAAGACCAGCCAGAATATTGATCATGGTGGATTTACCGGCCCCGTTGGGGCCAAGCAGACCGAAGAAAGACCCGCGAGGCACATCCAGATTGATGCCTTTAAGCGCGTGCTTGTCAGGAACGGGGCCTTTTCCCTTGTAAATTTTAGTCAAGTTACGGACTTCAAGGGCATTTGCAGTTGCGTGGTCAATGGCGGCGGCGGCAGTCATGGATTATTTTCTCTTCCTTTGAGATAAGCCCAAGGGCATTTCAAACTTGCGAAAGTGCGGGCAATCGATATCATCCGACCAATAATTCGGCTCTTATTTCAAGAAGACTTAGTTATAATTTGAACCGGATGCAAGTATCTCGACAGAATTTAGGAATTGGAACAGGCATGAAAACCCCTGATAAAAGCGAAGTAGAAACTTTAAAAGTTCAGTGTGAAGGCGGCGATGGCGCTCTTGGTCACCCCCGTGTGTATCTCAATCTTTCTGAAAATAATCAAGTGGAATGCCCTTATTGTAGTCACTTGTTTGTATTGAAAGAAGGCGCAAAGGTCTCCGACGCGCACTAATAAATACCGCCTGAGTTTAGTTGATACAGGATGAGATAATGCAAGAAGCCGACGTGACAGGACAGCCCGACCAAAAGCAAAGAGTGTATTTGGTGGATGGATCAGGATATATTTTTCGCGCTTATTTTGCGATGATCCGTGGGCGTGGTCCGATCACCCGTTCTGACGGGACGCCAACGGGCGCGGTTCTGGGTTACTCGAACATGCTGTTCAAACTTATTCAGGATACACAGCGCGATGGCAGAATCAGTCATTTGGCCGTTATTTTTGATACGAGTCGGAAGACTTTCCGATCTGAATTTTATCCCGAATATAAAGCCAATCGAGATGCGCCACCTGAAGATCTTATCCCTCAATTCCCATTGGTTCGAGAAGCAACGCGTGCGTTTAATATCCCAAGCATTGAGAAGCAGGGATTTGAAGCCGACGATATTATTGCAACTTATGCCCGCCAGGCTCGGGAAAAGGGCATGGAATGTGTCATCGTCTCGTCCGATAAGGATTTGATGCAACTTGTGGGCGGCACAGTCACTATGTTTGACCCCATGAAGAATAAAGATATTGGGGTAGACGAGGTTCATGAGAAATTTGGTGTGGGCCCCGATAAAGTCATCGATATCCAATCATTAGCAGGGGACAGTGTGGATAACGTTCCCGGTGTTCCCGGTATTGGGATTAAGACGGCCGCGCTTTTGATCAATGAATATGGTGACCTGGATACATTGTTGGCGCGTGCGGGAGAGATCAAGCAGAAGGGACGCCGTGAAAAGCTTCTCGAATATGCGGACTTGGCGCGTATTAGTCGTAGGCTTGTTACTTTGAAAGATGATGTGGAGCTTGATCTCGATGTCGAGGATTTTGGTCTTCAACAGCCTGTCGCTGAAGACTTGAGCGCGTTTTTGGCCGTCAATGAGTTCCGCCAGTTAAGCACTCGCGTCGCCTCCTATTTTGGGAGCGAGTATAAGGCGGATATCGCCTCTTTTACGCCTGTTATACAAGCTGAAGAGGCTAGCGAAGGTGGGAACATTGCCAGTCGCTTGTCCGATATACCCAAAACCTACACCACTGTCACAACGATGGAGGAGCTAGAGGGGTGGATCGCCAAGGCGACTTACGTAGGACAGGTGGCTGTTGATACGGAAACGACAAGCCTGAATGCCATGCAGGCCAAATTGGTGGGCGTCTCATTATGTGTGGAGCCGGGGGTTGCTTGCTATATTCCGGTCGGTCACGTTAAGCCTGCTGCTCAAGGTGGATTTGACTTTGGAGAGGAGAGCGGCGATGCAACCTCCGACGAAAATTCCCTCAACCAACTTCCAAAAGATAAAGTTCTGGCCGCGTTAAAACCTTTGCTGGAAGATCCTAGTGTTTTAAAAATTGGTCAGAATATCAAATATGATCAGGTTATTTTGGCGCAAGAGGGCGTCTATGTAGCCCCGATTGATGACACTATGCTGCTGTCTTATTGTCAGGATGCAGGCCTTCATGGTCATGGCATGGATGAGCTCTCGAAACTACATTTTGGAATTGCCCCTATTCCGTTCAAGGAAGTGGCAGGCACAGGTAAATCACAGATTACATTTGCCGAAGTCCCTATTGATAAGGCGACGGAATATGCAGCGGAAGATGCTGATATTACTTTGCGTTTACATAAAGTCTTGAAGCCTAACCTGTCAAAGCAGAAAGTTACCCGTCTGTACGAGAAGATCGAACGCCCGCTTGTCCCCATTATCTCTCATATGGAGCGGCAGGGTATTAAGGTGAATGCTGCATTCTTGAGCGATTTGTCGGAAGATTTTGGCGCCAGAATGACAGATTATGTGGCGAAAATTTATGAACTGGCGGGTGAGGAATTTAACGTAGCCTCTCCAAAGCAGTTAGGCGAAATTCTGTTTGACAAGATGGCGCTTAAAGGGGGCAAAAAGGGTAAAACCGGTGCTTACACTACTGACGTTAATGTGCTTGAAGGGCTTGCCGCAGATGGGGTGGAACTTGCCGCCAAAATCTTGGAATGGCGCCAACTTGCGAAATTGAAAAGTACTTATACGGATGCTTTGCAAGCCCAAATTAACCCGGTGACCAAACGTATTCATACATCCTTTAGCTTAACCGCGGCGGCAACAGGGCGTCTCTCGTCAAGCGAGCCGAACTTGCAGAATATCCCTATTCGGACAGAAGAAGGGCGCAAACTTCGTCAGGCGTTTGTGGCAGAACCTGGTCATAAGCTCATCAGCGCCGACTATTCGCAGATTGAACTGCGCCTGCTTGCTCATATTGCCGATATTGAAAGCTTGAAGGACGCCTTTGCCGCAGGAATTGATATTCATGCGAAAACGGCATCGCAAGTTTTTGGCGTCCCGCTTGAGGGCATGGACCCCATGATGCGCCGTTCAGCAAAAGCCATCAATTTTGGGATCATCTATGGCATCAGTGCCTTTGGTTTGGCTCGGCAATTGGATGTGTCACGAACCGCGGCACAAGGCTATATCGAAGCTTATTTTGCTCAATATCCGGGTATTCGGGCTTATATGGATGATACCAAAGCCTTTTGTCATGAAAACGAATATGTGGAGACTATTTTCGGTCGCCGCATTCATTTACCGGGCATTAATGATGCAAACGGCGCGCGCCGAAGTTTCTCAGAAAGGGCCGCGATTAACGCGCCTATTCAAGGATCGGCGGCAGATATTATCAAGCGGGCGATGATCCGCCTGCCAGATACATTGGCCGCGGAAGGGCTCGGCGCCCGTATGTTGCTTCAGGTTCATGATGAATTGATTTTTGAAGTACCTGATAGTGAAGTTGAGGCCAGTGCCCGCATCATTAAGGATGTGATGGAAAAGGCGGCCTTGCCTGCAATTGATATTTCAGTTCCCCTGATTGTGGATGCTGGCATTGGCGATAATTGGGGAGAGGCGCATTAAGGCGTATCTTTCTTCCAATATCGGAGAATGAAAAAGAAAAGATAATAAATGCTCTCGGTTTTGTCGGTTGTCGGTCCCATTTTTGCAATCGTGGCGCTGGGATATTTCAGCGTTCGCCTAAAATTATACCCAGCCGCTGGCGTTTCGGGGTTAATCAGTTTCGTTAATAATTTTGCGACGCCGTGTTTGTTGTTTCAGGCCATGCTGTCGGTGGATTTTGCGACGGCTTTTAACCCGCAATATCTTCTGTCCTTTTATTTGGGCGCATTCTCTTGTTTTATATTGGCTTTTCTGGGCGCTCGTATCTTCTTCAAGCGACGACCAGGGGAGGCCGTTGCTATCGGTTTTTCTGCCTATTTCACGAATACAGTCCTGTTGGGGCTGCCCATTATCCAACGAGCGTATGGGGATGAGGCGCTGCCTTATCTGTTTGCTATTGTAGGCTTCCACGCCCCCGTGTTATTGAGTTTTGGCATGTTGATGATGGAGCTTGGAAAACGAGACGGAGCCCCGCTTATCGATGCATTGAAAAGCTCTGCACACCGTATTTTCAAGAACCCACTACTCATTGGTATAACGCTAGGGATTTTGGTGAATTTATCCGGCTTAACTGTGCCCGGTTTGATTAATGATGTTACCAAGATGCTGGCGACAGCTGTCTTACCAGCCGCCCTTTTCGGTTTGGGCGGGGCGTTGCTTGAATATCGTTTGCGAGAAAGTTGGGGACAGGCTTTAATCTCTTCCCTGCTCAAACTTATTGTGCATCCCGCCATTGCGCTTTTCTTTAGCCATTATGTATTCAATCTAAACCCAGATTTGGTTCGGGTGGCGGTGCTCACGGCGGCCATGCCTGCGGGGCTTAATGTTTATATCTTTGCGACATTCTATAAACGATCTGTCGATATTGCGGCAAATACCGTCTTGCAAAGCACTTTGCTTGGGGTTGTCACTATATCCGCTTGGTTGCTAATTTTGAAATTTATGTTGCCTTAATGGGTTGTATTTTGGTCCGCAATTATCACATTATGAGAACGAGTAAAAAATATAAAATGTTGATCAATGTAGATACCCACAGGGATGCAAACTATGTCACTTAGAATTAACGACTTAGCGCCAAATTTTGACGCTGAAACCACTGAAGGAAAAATCAATTTCCACGATTGGCTTGGAGATAGTTGGGGAATATTGTTCTCCCATCCAAAAGACTACACGCCCGTTTGTACAACCGAATTGGGTTATGTCGCTAAATTGAAGCCAGAATTTGAAAAACGTAATTGTAAAGCTATTGGCTTAAGTATTGACCCTGTTGATAACCATGCTGGTTGGGCTGCCGATATTAAAGAGACACAAGGCACCGCCGTTAATTTTCCAATGATCGCAGACACTGATCTGAATGTAGCAAAACTCTACGATATGTTTCCGGCCGATGAAGATTCTGGTAAGGAAAATAGGACAGCAATGACAAATGCAACGGTGCGAACTGTGTTTGTTGTGGGACCAGATAAAAACATCAAATTAATGATGAGTTATCCAATGACTACGGGTCGGAATTTTGATGAGATTTTGCGGGTTTTGGATTCCATGCAATTGACAGCGGAACATAAAGTGGCGACGCCGGTAAACTGGAAAAATGGCGATGATGTTATTATCGTACCGGGTGTTACTGACGAGATGGCGAAAGAGAAGTACCCAGACGGTTGGAAAACACTGAAGCCCTATTTGCGCGTTGTAAAACAGCCAAAGTAAGGTTGCTACCTTTACGGAAAATCACTGGTTGCCGTGAGAGGTGTTTAGTCGATGAGTTGGCTGAGGATCTCTACGGCAACTTTAGCCTGTTTGGGGTTGAGCTTTGAGCCGACCGCGGTTTCGATAGCGTCGCTATAAACAGGCCACATCTTTGCCAATATCTCTAGTCCCTTGTCAGTGATGATTAGCCGGTGGCCTCGACCATCATTTTCGCACGCTTTGCGGGCTAAATATCCCTTTTCCTCCATGCGATCCAAAATGCGGGAAATGCCATATTGAGGCAATAACAGCTCTTTCTCCAACTGAAACGGACGCAGGCCATCAGCTCCAACTCGCTTTAGTTCCAGTAAAATATCATACCAGTTCAGAGGCGGAAGATCATGCCTTTTCAAGGAACTCTCGACAGTAGAGAATGCTATTTTTTGAGCCTTTATAAGGGATATCCATGTGTCCACGGTGAGGTCAGTTGGTTTTTTCATTCAAAATATATACATGCATATGCATTGACATTCAAGGTATATATCTCATATACAAGCATATCGATTTGTGAATAAAAGGACCCTCATGCATCATTTAATCAGCCATCATTTATGCCCGTTCGTACAAAGAGCCGTTATTGTTCTATTAGAAAAAGATATCGAACATGAACGGACTTATATCGATTTGGCAAACAAACCAGACTGGTTCAAGTCCGTCTCTCCATTGGGAAAAGTTCCTCTCTTGAAAACCGGTGGCACCGTTTTGTTTGAGAGCCAGGTTATTGCCGAATATCTGGATGAAGTAACCGAGGGATCCTTGCATCCGAGCGATCCGTTGGAAAAAGCACGTCATCGTTCCTGGATTGAATTTGGGTCAGAAATTTTGAAACTGATCGTCGGCCTTTATACGGCACCAGACAAAAGCGCTTTCGAAGCAAAAGGGGCTGCAATTGGTGAAAAGTTGGAGCGTTTGGAGGCTGAGATCAAGGGACCTTATTTTTCAGGTGACAGTTTTCACATGATTGATGGGGTGTGGGGCACAATTTTCAGATACTTTGATGTGATTGAGACTTTTACGCCTCTTGATATGACAGCGGATTTGCCAAAAGTCAGCGCGTGGCGCTCGCTGTTATCCGAGCGTCCGTCCATTATAAATGCGACACCTGAGGGATATACTGATCGTTTGAAAGTCTATTTAAAGGCACGAGAATCGTATTTATCTACTTTAGTTAGTTGATTCTAGGCACCCTTTTTTGGATATCAAGTTTATCGCAAAAGAGTTTAGCCAACTGCCGCAAAATTAGGGGTCTGTAACGAATAATACAGTACATCTAATATAATCTTGCGCAGGTTCTAAAAAGATATATAAGAGCCGCATATTTCGTACTTGACGTTAAGTCAGGTCCCGGTCGCAGCCTACCCGGAGAAAACAAGGATATGAAGATGAAAACAATTGTTGTTTGCTCAGGCGGACTCGATTCTGTCTCACTGGCGTATAAAATCGCTAATGAGCAGGATTTGGTGCGCCTTGTTACCTTTAATTATGGTCAACGCCATGAAAAGGAAATTGATTATGCGCAGGATTGCGCCATAAGGCTTGGCGTCCCTTGCGATGTGGTTGATATTCGGGCGATTGGAAAACTGCTCGGTGGCTCTGCTTTAACAGATGATATCGATGTTCCCGACGGCCATTACGCCGAAGAGAATATGAAAGTGACTGTGGTCCCAAACCGTAACGCAATCATGTTAAGCGTGGCGTTTGGAATTGGGGCGGCTCAACAGGTGGATGCTATCGCAACGGCCGTTCATGGCGGCGATCATTTTATCTACCCCGATTGCAGGCCTGCCTTTATCGATGCCTTCGAAGCGATGCAGGCCCAAGCACTTGATGGCTACGCTGACATTCAACTTTACACACCGTTTGTGAATAGCCCCAAATCCGCAATTGTCACTGAAGGGGCGAAATATAACACTCCTTTTGATCAAACATGGTCTTGCTATAAGGGCGGGGAGCATCATTGCGGCCGTTGTGGCACGTGCGTTGAACGGCGGGAGGCTTTCCATATAGCCGGAGTTCAAGACCCCACCAATTATAGCGACCCTGATTATTGGCAAACAGCGCTTCTAAATGCCCCAGACACTGGACCTGTATAATGTACCGAATTACTAAAGAATTTCATTTCTCCGCTTCCCACCAGTTAATGGGATTATCGGAGGATCACCCATGCTCGCGCTTGCATGGGCATAACTATGTCATTGAAGTTGAGCTGCAGGCAGCGGCGCTAAATGCTGTTGGTTTTGTTCGGGACTATCACGAATTGGCCTCTCTTAAGGCGTATATTGATGACACTCTGGATCATCGTCATCTGAATGATGTACTCGGGGATGAAACTGTTACGGCAGAGCGGATGGCTAAGCATCTTTTTGACTGGAGTAAATCTCGTTGGGCGGAGGTCAGCGCCGTTCGGGTCAGCGAGACACCAAAAACATGGGCTGAATATCGGCCATGAAGAAGGATGATCAGCCTAAAATCCGAATAAGCGAGATTTTTGGCCCGACTATTCAAGGCGAGGGTGCCCTAATTGGACAACCTACTGTCTTTGTACGAACGGGCGGATGTGATTATCGGTGCAGTTGGTGTGATACGATGTATGCCGTCGATACGGATTTTCGAGCTAGTTGGAAACCTATGGCAGCAGTAGATATTTTTTCCGAAATCGAAAATCTGTCGGGAAGTGTTCCGCTTGTTGTGTCTTTGTCGGGCGGAAACCCTGCTATTCAGCCCCTTGCACCTCTTATTCGAATGGGAAAAGAGGTGCACTATCGGTTTGCGCTGGAAACTCAAGGATCTATATCCGCTGACTGGTTCAGCCTGCTGGATGTGCTGACATTGAGCCCTAAGCCTCCGTCAAGTGGTATGGAGACGGATTGGGCGAAGTTCGACGCGTGTTTGAGTGCAGCAGGTGGAGGTCCAAAAATCGCTTTGAAAATTGTGATTTTTGACGAGGCTGACTACGACTATGCGAAAGACGCCGCAGACCGCTATCCGCATTTGCCCCTTTATTTGCAGCCGGGCAATCACACTCCCCCACCGCCTGAAGATGACGACGCAGAGATTGATATAGAGGGCATTCATGCGCGGTTTGATTGGTTGATTGAGAAGGCAATGAAGGATCGCTGGTTTAAGGCCACCATCTTACCTCAACTCCATGTGCTAATCTGGGGAAATAAACGGGGGGTTTAACGCCCCCGTTCTGGTCTTAGTCGATAAATTCAGCAATGGATTGCCGGCGGCGATCCACTTTCAGTCGTGTAATGTCCGGCCTTGAATAATGCCCTGCAATATCCAGATTTTGACGTTCCCCGCGCACTTTCGCGTGGTCAAGGTCCGCGATAACCAAGGCTTCTTTTCCAACAACAGGTTCCACCAGAAATGTACCGTCTGGGGAGGCGATGGCCGTGCCGCCATTTGCCAAAAAGGCCCCGCATTTTTCGATAATTTCTGACCTGTTTGGCGTATCTTCAGGGAAATCTTCAGGGCGCATTAAGCCGGAACAAGCAATCACATAACTTCGTGATTCCTTTGCTAAGAATATTGGAAGGTCGCTGGTGTTATGGAGGCCTCCCGGCCAAACACTGACATGCAGGTCTTCACCTTGGGCATAGAGAGCCGCGCGAGATAAAGGCATCCAGTTTTCATAGCAATTAAGACCGCCAACCCGGAAGGCTTCCAAATCATGAACAACAAGTCCGTGCCCATCTCCTTGGGCCCAGACAAGGCGCTCTTCGTAGGTGGGCTGCAATTTACGATGAACAGATTGAACTGTTCCGTTGGTATCGATATACACAAGACTGCAATAGAGGCTATGGCCCCCCCGATCTGGCGCTTTCTCCATTATCCCTACATAGATCGCAATGTTGCGCGCGCGGGCAAGATCACACAGCGTCTTTAAATCACCCCGTTCAATGACAACACCTTCTTTAAGATAGCGGGCGTACATTTTCTTTTGTTTTTCATCATTGAAGCGGGCACCATCGGTCAGTTCCACCCAAAAAGGGTAGCCGGGTGCCAATGCTTCACCAAAGACAACCAATTGACAGTCATTGGAGGCGGCGACTTCAACACAGTCAGCAATCTTTGCCAATGTGGCTTCCCGGTTAAACCAGATTGGGGCAATTTGACATAAACCAACTCGCAAGCGGTCTTCGGGAAGGATTTCAGCGTGTGACGACGGGCGGATGATTTCCATAAAGAAATTCCTGAACTTAATTAAACAGCAAAAATGGACGAATCTTGTGCAAAGGACTTAAATTCCAAGGCGTTCCCCGATGGATCAAGGATGAAGAGGGTTGATTGTTCCCCCGGTAGGCCTTCAAACCGGGTTCGTGGATGTACCACCCAATTTGTGTCTGGATTACCGACCAATCGGTTTGCAAGCGCCTTAAAATCTTCCATCGTTACAATTACACCGAAATGGGGAACGGGTACCGCGTCCCCGTCAACATGACCAAATGTTGGGCTTGATGGCATATCACTTCGAAGGTGGGCGGTGATCTGGTGTTCAAATAGGTCAAAATCTATCCATTCACCGGCACTGATGCGACCAACCGAGCAGCCTAATATGTCCACATAGAAGTCACGAGTAGCGTCCAGATCTGTGACTGGAAAGGCGAGGTGAAAAGGGCGCATGACATTCTCTTTCTTTGATAAGGACTATTCTATCCCTTGTTACACTATAAAAAAGTGGGTAAAAATCCTAATAATAGGCAATTACACATGAGTTAAAGTCATGCAAAGAAAACCCACAAGACCCAACGATGCACATATTCTCTCGGCTTTACCCATTTTTGAAGCTGTGCACCGCCTGGGCAGTTTTACCCGTGCGGGTGCTGAACTAGGTCTAACACAAAGTGCGGTGTCCCGTCGTATCCAGGCTTTGGAAAATATTTTGGGCGTTGTTCTTTTCTCGCGCCGGGGTCGCGCGTTAAAGATAACAGAGGATGGTTTGCGTTTGGGAGAGACAGCCTTGGCAGCCCTCACGTTAATCGAGAAAACTCGTCAGGCGCTGGGGGGGCCCATATCTGGGGCTATTCGAATTGGCGTTATGAACTCGTTGGGTGCCTTGTGGTTAGCCCCAAGATTGGGGCGGTTTGTTGAAAACAACCCTGATGTATCCTTGACCATGACCACAATCGATTCTGATTTCAGCGCATCGCATAAAGACCCTGTGACATGGGATCCATCCGCCTTGGATATCGTTTTAACGTGGGGTTTTGGTGGCTGGCGGGCGTTGGTTGCGCGCCCCTTTTACCGGGAAGAAATGGTGCCAGTTTGCAGTTCTGCATTTTTGAAGAAAAACTCAGTCGCAGAACCTGAAGATATTTATCAGGCAACGCGTCTTATTCATACGACGCGCGCAGGGGCGTGGCGGACATATGCCGAGACACTGGGATTGACGTTGCCCGCGGGCTTTAACGAAGTGCAGGGGAGCCTAGCGTTTGAGCATTTCTTCATGATCCGAGAAGCTGCCATTGCCGGGGCTGGTATCGGCCTTTTTCCCAAACTTCTTGTGCAGGAAGATTTACAACAAGGGCGTCTGATCGCCTGTGCGCCCGCAGTTCGAAGTGGGGCTCATTACGCGATTGTAGCAAGTCAAGCAGCCCTTAATCGTCCAGCTGTGGCGGCTCTTGTCCAGTGGATAGAAGAGGAGGCAAAAGCTGTTCAATAAATAAACCTGCACATTATTTACAAGTGGGATTTAAGGGGAGAGCCATAAGCAGCTCGTCATAATAAGTATCTCCAACCTTAAGCGCTCGTTTTTCCAAACCGTACTCCTTAAAACCAAGGCTTTTATATAAAGTAATAGCGGGGGCGTTAAAGGCCCCGACGGTCAGGAGAATTTCTTCCACGACGCCTTCTGCATGAGTGGCAATCAATTGACTGATAAGAGCTTTTGCAAGACCTGTCCCGCGGGCCTGAGGCCGGACGTAAATTCCCGTCAATTTCCCCTTATGACATTGTTTGTGCATTGTTGGTTTTATAAAACTCGCAATACCCAGCAGTGTATTTTCTTCATTATATCCTCCAAATACGATCGAATTTTCCAGCCAGTCTTCAAACGAGGAAAGGGGTTCTGCCCTCTCATCATCATAAGACGAGCTGAACGATTCCGGATGAGTATGAAGTCCTTCCAAGCGCACTTCTCTAAAAGGGACGGCATCTGTCGCATCTAGTTGGCGTATTGTGAGCGTCGTACTGTTGTTTTTTTGTTGTGTCATTTTCAACCTTGCGGATATTTCATGCTTTAAACTCAATAATACGATTTTGACTGAAGAAGCCGGCTTTGGATATCGCTTTTTGGGCGGGAATGTTCGTTGCCTCTGTTGAACATATGGGCGTTAGTCCATTTTTTCGTGTTTGGTGCGCTAGTGTTTTTAGTATTTTAGTGGCCAATCCTTTATTTTGTTCCGCTTTAGCAACAATAACGCCCAGATCTGCATATTCTGTTTGAAATTCATCGTAACCGCGAGCTTCCCCTGTGGCGATTAGGACGTTATCTTGCCAGAGTCCAAACAATTCCTGCCGTTTTATCAAGGTGCCATAATATCCCACAAGCCATTCTTTTGGGGCGCCAATTGCTGCGTGCGCAAAATCGACAGCAGGCTCAAGGCCGCCCATTTCTAAAGTCTTGAGAGAGACCTCTGCCTGAAAGTTTTCTGAGAAATTGCCGTTATGCGGAAGCTCAAACATGAGGGCGTTGACCTCAAAGTTTGAAAAATTGTCAAGGCATAAGGCCAAAACGAACGGTTCTGCTGTACTGGTAAAGGCCCCACTTAGGGGCGGAACAGTGTTATATCTGTTCCCAACGAGGTTTTTAAAAACCTGTGCAGTTTGATCTCTGAATTGAGAATTTATAAAAAACTGCAACAAATATCCATCAGCGTTGAGGCAACAAAATCCAACAAGCTCAGTCTGTTCGAAAAAACCATAATGAGTTGCCATCGGCACGAAACCCGTGAGCCACATGCCATCCAACGGAGCGGTTGTAAGTTTCATATAGCTTTGTTTTAATTGGGTAATTTGGTCTAAGGGTATTTTTTTTATTTCAATCATTTCGATATGCCTTGTTCTTGGGGCTTACATAAATCTTTTGCAGTTTTCATAAGATGCGTTTTCATGGATTTCAGGGGATAGCGGTCGTAAATGGCGAGATAGTGCAACGCAACCCCATCGAGGAGGGCAAGGAAAAGCCTGGCTTTGTGTTTAGGATGAGGGACGGCCGCTTGTTCAAACCAATTGTGAGTTATTTTCAACAGCATTTTGGCCCGGTGTCTTTGTTCATTGCCGATGATTTCTTGTAATTCAGGCATAAGCATTAGCGTTAATTGCAGTTTGAGAAACTGTTTTTCTGACTGCAGAAAATTGAATAAATTTTCAATGAAGACAGAGAGAGCTTCATCGAGGGACGCAGTGGGATCCAAAGTGAGCGCAATGGATTCCATTCGTTCAGTGCTCTGAACAATAAGGGCACTAAGAAGGTCTTCCTTGCTTACAAAATAGTTGTAAACAAGGCCTTTTGAGACACCCGCTTCCTTGGTAACTTCTTCAATTGTCGTCGCGAAATAACCTTGTTGCGCAAAAAGTTTTATGGCGGCGTCGAAGATTTTCTGTTTCCCTTTTTGGGGGCGCATAGGCTATTCCTTTAACTGACTTTGTGGTCAGTTAAAGGAATAGCAAAATTTGTATCCTCTGTCAAAGTGCGTAAAAATTAACGTGACCAGTACATTCTTTCCGTTGATAGTGACAACGGGCGTTCGAGCCCGACTAAACTCGTCTTCACATGCCACGGGATATTGAGATGAAGATTGCTATTATAACACTTGAGGCCTTTAATGAGCTTGATAGCTTCGTAGCCTTGTCTATTCTTAATCGGGTGAAACTGCCAAATTGGGACGTCCGAATTTGTTGTCCTACCGATAAAGTTACCTCCATGAACGGTGTCCAAATTCAGGCTCAGGCGCAAATTGAAT
>JBALXM010000073.1:13799-16015 GCA_036960695.1 Sneathiella sp. | reverse complement strand
AGCAGACAAGTTCATTCACGGCAAACTCAACTGCTTTTGTCCCGAAGTGAAAATGTTAATCCATTGGAAGTGGACGGGCCGAAAGCTTATCTTCAAGCTGTCGGCCCAGTTTGCGCTTGTATACTTTAAATTACTTACAGCACGTGCACTTTAGCCTCGAACAAATAGGTGGTAAGGGTCTTCTCAAGGGCCGCCGCTGATGATTGATCGTCTGCCGCAAGTGTCACTGTTACGCGCATGCCGCGGGTGCCACCAATAGTCACGTCAACGCTAGCATTGGGCAGACCCAACTCATTGATGACCAAACCCTCTACCTTCAATTTGGCCGCTTCACAGCGCAGGGTTGGCTTATAGATCTTGCCAACTGTGGTCAGAGGGATCGTTTCTATAACGTAGATCTGTTTCGGCCAAGCGGGGCGTTCATCAATGGTGCTTTGGGCATGTGCCAGTAAATCTTCGTCGCTCACCTCAACGCCCGGAAGCAACTCGACAAAACAAACAGGTAACTCTCCGGCATAGGCGTCGGGCGAGCCTACGGCTGCCGCAAGATGAACCGCCGGATGCGTGCTCATGGCATTTTCGATCATTGCCGGATCTATGTTGTGACCGCTACGAATAATCAGATCTTTGGAGCGTCCGGCAATGTAGACCCTGCCATCGTCGTCCTTGTATCCGAGATCGCCGGAATTCAGCAAGCCGCTATTGAATACGCCGAGATTATGATCAGGGTCTCGGTATCCGGGTGATATGTGTTCCCCTGATACCGCAATAACCCCGATCTCGTTAGTGGCGCAGATCTCACCCAGGCTGCCATCGGCGTTTAAGCGCATGACATCGACCTTTGTGAAAGGCAGGGGCCAACCGACGGAACCAACTCCGCCAGGGCCGCATAAGGGATCGATGCTGACCAATCCTGAGGCCTCAGTCATGCCGAATATTTCATAGAGATTACGGCCCGTTACTTCTTTGAAGCGGATGCCAACTGCTGGAGGCAGCAACGCTGCGCCGGTCAGGCCTGCGCGCAAGGCACTTATATCATTATCCTCTATGGGGATTTGCAGCACAGCGCCAACAGCGGTTGGAACACCGCCAACCAATGTGACCTTATATTGGGCCACCAAGCGCCAAAAGCTTTCGACGATAGCTGGATTGCGCAAACCTCCTGGTGTCATGACAAGCAATTCGACTCCTGCCATAAAGGCGCTCAGTCCTGCAACAATAGTCCCGGCAACATGAAACAGTGGAAGTGTTGCCGTGAGAATGTCGCTCGGAGTGTAGCCACACATTGTTGCGCCGCCAAAAGCAGAAACCAGCTGGCCGCGATGAGTATGTGCGACCAGTTTAGGTACGCCAGTCGTGCCGCCAGTATGAAAATATGCTGCCACATCATCACCACCACGTGGTTTGCCAAAGATCAGATGATCATCCGGCTGCGCCATCAAGGCTGTACCAAAATCAACCACACCCTCTTCGGCAGGGGTGCCGGGAGGTGATACACGAACCAATATCAGACCGGGAACCTTGTCACGCAATTGCAATGCCTTTTGCCAGATATCAAGTTGAGGATGTGGGCCGAGAGCAACCAGAATTTTTGCACCAGAGGACTTGAGTAATTCTGCAATGCTGTCCGGCTGTAAAAGAAAGTTGATTGGAACTGCATAGCCTGCTGTTTCCGCGCCCCACAAAGTGACATGAGTTTCCACCAGCGACGGCAGCATATAGGCCACGCCTGGCGTCGGACCACCCAGAGCAGAAAACATATTGGCGGCGCCTCGGATCATTTCCAGAAGCTGGCCATAGCTAACACGGCGTGGCTCCTCGTCAGGTGCGCCAGTCATCAGCATGGTGATCGCTGTGGCGTCTGGTTGCCGCGCTGCGCTTGCAATGAACACATCCAGAATACTGCGTTCCGGTAGACGTTGATCTAGAGTCAAATCAGCTTCGAAACGTTCAAGGTCGTCGCGATTCCGAATAGGTACATTACCCAAATTAGCCATCCAATTCTCTCCCATAAGTTTCTGGTATTTAAAACTATATTTGCACAACAAGCTTTATCCAGCAAACATTTCCCCGTTGCCGCGACGGCAAAAATAGAATGGTCATGCATAGGCCCAAGACCAGCTGTTTTAATACCCTTTAAGCTCGGGGAGTTTATGTCCTTAACAGCGCGGGACGCGAAAACTATTTCCGAGAAATCTGAAAATCAATTTTTAATG
>JBALXM010000073.1:0-13699 GCA_036960695.1 Sneathiella sp. | reverse complement strand
TCGTCCTGTATTTTTGTCTCGGTATAGGATTAACATTTATACCCGGTGTTCGGAACCAACCCAAAGTTTGGGTGGCTATTATACTTTTTAGCTATGCCGTCGTCGCTATCGGGTTTACCGCCATACTTGCACAGTTACCAACTGGCTTTACTGCGGGAATTGGCGGTCTTATCACCGGCATGATTTTCGTGCCGGTAATGGTCAGTGGCGCCCGTCAGGCCGCAATCGTTACGCTGCCATATCTTGCCCTTATGGTCATTACGATGATGCTGTATGGTGCCAGTAATTTCGAGATCGTCAATGCGCTTTGGTGGGTTGGCGGAGGTGTCGGATTTGCCATCGGGTTTGCCTATCTTCTGGATGTCATCAACAGGCGTGCGTTTCATCTGGAACAACAGCTTGAACGTGAAAAGCAACGTTCTGATGCGTTGCTCCTTAATATTCTGCCTGCAGATATTGCAACTCGGCTAAAGGCACAGGAAGAACCTCTTGCCGATGCCCATGACAATGTCTCGGTACTGTTTGCCGACCTTGCAGGATTTACCAACCTATCGCGAAAAATGTTAGCCGATGATCTGGTCAATTTGCTGAATGATTTATTTTCGCGCTTTGACAAGCTGGCAGAACTACATGGAGCTGAAAAAATCAAAACCATCGGCGATGCTTATATGGTGGCGACAGGGTTGAGTGGCAGCGCCGCCGATCATGCCGAAAAAATAGCTGATCTGGCGTTAGGCATGCAAAAGGCTTTTGGCGAGTTTCGTCAGGAAAACAATATTGATCTGAAAATGCGGATTGGTGTGCATTCGGGCGCTGTCATCGCCGGTGTGATCGGCAAACAGAAATTTTCCTATGATTTGTGGGGTAACACAGTGAATGTGGCGAGCCGGATGGAATCTGAAGGTATTCCCGATCAAATCCAGATTTCTGCAGAAACATGGGCAATGCTCAATGATCGCTTCCAGACTTCCTCGCGGGGTGAAATTGAGATCAAAGGGCATCGGCCTAGGGCAACGTATTTACTTGAAGGCCACGTATAGCGAATGCCTCCAATAGTTCGGCTTATGGCACGAAAAGAACTGTTGGAGATGCATAGATTTGGTCATTTGGGTCTTCAGTTTATTATTTAGACCCTTGATAAAAGGATATGAGAATAAAGCAAAAGAAAAACTATTTACTCGCATAAAGAAAGACTTTTAGAGCAGTTTTACAGTCTATTTGCTGTGAAAATACTGATCTTTTAATTACAATGTCTCTCTGCTCGTGATTGTTTTAGGTTATGTTCTTGTGTCGTTTGAAACAGGCTTGTTCGCATCTAATCCGGCTATCTCATAACCACGTTTAAAGTCAATGATGTGCTTGCGCATCCATTCGCCTGCTGTTACTGGATCACGATTTTTGATAGCCTTAAAGATATGTTTATGGGCGTCAAGTAATCTCTGGCCTGAAACTTCACTGAACATGCTGGCTTGATAAGCTGGATAGAATAATTGCGCAAGCGCCTCACGGGCCATGACGAGGGCTTGATTGTTAGCAGCCTCTGCAATAAACACATGAAATTCAATATCTAGAGCCACCAGATCTTCTTCATTTTCGAGCGCTTTGGTCATGACCTCGATATTTTTAGCCATGCGATTGATTAGATCGTCCGACGCGTTGGTTGCGGCTAGTTGTGCTGACAACGGTTCCAGCACCATCTTGACCTGCCACAACTCTTCAAAAGTGACATCATTCAGTATCAAGACCTTGCTCATCTGATGTCCCACAAGATCATAAGAGGGCCGTGATACGATCAGTTTTTTCCCCTTCCGTTGGACAAAGCCGGTTTGCTCCATATGACGGATGCCTTCGCGAACTGTTGATCTGTTGACGCCAAATTGTGTCGCCAGGTTCTCTTCTGTCGGTAAGGCGTCGCCGGTCTTGATCTGACGCTGAAGTATGGCTTGTTCCAAAGCATCCGAAACCACCTTATAGGCAGGGGTTTTTTCTAGGCGGTTGAATAGCGGCTTGTCCATATCATTCTTTCAATTAAGAAATATTTTGACCGCGCCCATATTCTTGATTTTTGAGAATGCGTCGCGATAATTTGCCCGTCACTGTTCGCGGTAAATCCGTAACAAACTCGATCTTGCGAGGATACTTATATGGTGCGGTTAGGTGTTTAGTAAAGTGCTGTAACTCCTTGATTAAAGCATCGCTGCCGTTCTTTCCATCTTTAAGGACAATGAAGGCTTTGACGATTTCGCCGCGCTTCTCATGCGGGCTTCCGACCACGGCGCATTCTTTTATTGACCCATGTTCCATCAGCGCATTCTCGACCTCCATGGGACCAATTCTATATCCGGACGAATTGATAACATCATCATCACGGCCTTCGTAAAAGAAATATCCATTTTCATCCTGACGGGCTGAATAGCCAGTGATAATCCATTCAATCATGGGAAAATGTTTCATGCAAATCTATCCATTTTTCAGGATTTTACGAGCGATTGCCCAACGATGCACTTCTGACGGGCCATCGTAAATTCTAAAGGCGCGGACCTCGCGGAAAATTTGCTCAACAATGGTATCCTTGGTGACGCCTAACCCGCCTAACGTCTGCACACTGCGATCAGCGACACGGAACAGGGCTTCAGATACTGCCGTTTTTACTATACTGGATTCATGGCGGCCTTTCTCTCCCTTGTCCAGCAAACTTGCGGCCCACCATATCATCAGGCGGCTTTGCTGAAGGTCGATTTCGTTATCAGCCAGCATAAAGCCAACCCCTTCATGCTCTCCTATTGGTTTGCCAAAAGCATGCCGTTCACGGGCATATTGGGTGGCAATCATATGAGCCCGTCGTGCACCACCAAGCCATCTCATACAGTGAGTCAGTCGGGCAGGCGCCAAACGCACCTGCACATATTTGAAACCTTCTCCAACTTTGCCCAGAACATTTTCTTTGGGAATTCTCACATTTTCAAGCCCGACTTCCCAATGGCCACCTGTAAAGCTGTTGTCAATTGTATCAATTTCGCGCAGTAATACGATGCCCTCCGCATCCATATCAGAGAGAAACATTGTCGGACCACCGGGGTTGCTTCCATCAGCTTCTACATCGGCAAATATGATTGTGAAACTGGCGCCATCTGCACCCGTGATCAACCACTTACGCCCGTTTATGATAAAGTCATCACCGTCATAGGTTGCTCTGGTCAGCATTTTGGAAGGATCAGCGCCGGCACCACCCGGCTCTGTCATACAAAAACAGGATCGAATATCACCTAAGGCAAGAGGTTTGAGCCAACGCTCGTTCTGCTCGGCCGTTGCTTCTTTATGCATCAAGTTCATATTGCCTTCGTCAGGCGCGGCACAATGCAGTGCGATAGGCCCAAGCGGGGATAAACCAGCCGCTTCAAATGCGATGGCCATAGATACGTGATCTAGTCCCATGCCACCCCATTCCTCAGGCACATGAGGAGCGAAAATTCCTTCTTTGCGGGCCAGTGCGTTGAGTTCAATTCTTAGGTCATCATTGGGGCCATGCGACGAGATTCTTGGATCTTTTTCAAACGGCACTATTTTTTCCATAACAAAAGATTCAATGCGCTCTCCAATTTCACGTTGAGCCTCTGACATCTGAAAATCAATCACTGTGTTATCCCTTTTTATCAAGTTGCGTGTAGTGTTTTGCCAGACAGTATACTGTCAATTTCGTTGAAATTCAGAATGCAAAATTCGGGCTTTCATAGTGGCTTGACATTCTACTTAACGCATATTAGCTTTGTTATTGTCCAACAATTGGACTAACTGAAGTTTTCGCTGATGTCAAATAACCAAAACCAATACATCTCGAATATTCTCAGAAATAAGTTAAGGGGAATTTGGGGGCGATTACCTTGGCAATAAAAATAAAACCATGTCCGATTTTCTTTGTGCAATATCGGGGGCGATATTCATGAATTTCAACATTAGCTGGTTCACGCAGGAGCGTATTGTTTTTTCAATTGCACTTGTCCTGTTCCTAGTATTTTCCTTGTCTTTGAGTGGTTTCTTTTCTGTCGATAATCTTATCGTGCTGATGAGGAATGTTTCGGTATTGGGGATTTTGGGTATTGGAATGGCCATTGTCGTTATCGGGCGTGGCATTGATCTATCGATGATTGCAGTAATGGCTGTATCGTCTGCCTGGACTTTACAGCTCATGCAAAACGGCTATGGGCTTGGATCGGCGTTGGCTCTGGGTTTGATGTGTGCGCTTGCAATTGGCGTTGCAAATGGCCTGCTAATAGCTTTTGTTGAAATACCAGCACTTTTTGCCACCTTGGCGACTGGTATTTTTCTGTATGGCCTTGGCAAGTCTACAATGCTTGATCTTGATGTTATTTATCTGCCAGAAAATACTGGCTGGTTCGAAGAGATAGGCAAAGGAAGCATCGGTCCGTTTCCAATGCCGGTTATCCTTTTCTGTATAACGATGGTGGTGGCCTGGTTTGTTTTGTCGCGAACCCGCTTCGGACGTTTTATCTATGGCACAGGAGATAATCCGCTGGCAGCCCGGATTACTGGTATTCCCATACGGATTATCATCACTGGGCAGTATGCCATGGCATCTTTTATCGGATTTTTTGCAGGCATAATTATTGCCACGTCCGTTTCAGCAGTGAATACCCGTATTTTTCATTCAACGATGATTTATGACGTCATTCTGGTTGTCGTTCTTGGAGGAATTGGACTTAGTGGTGGTAAAGGCAGTGTCCGTAATGTCGTCGTTGGAACGTTGTTGATCGGTATTCTGCTGAACGGCATGACGATTATGGACATACAATTCACCTATCAAAATTTCATCAAGAGTTTGATTTTGCTGGGTGCGATCATTCTTGACAGTGTTCTACACCCCAGAAACGAAGAAACCGCTCAACAGGGCGATATTTAACAAGGAGGATAAGCTGTGTTAAAAAAGTTTACGCTTAAAAAATTACTTGCATTAGGCTTTGCGTCGACCCTTACATTGGGAATGCTTGGGAGTGCCGCCAATGCGGAACTGATCGACGAACTTCGTGAGCCCTATATTCAATCTTTCAAAGGCAAAAAAGTAGCATTCCTACCAATTGCCATGGGTTTCGATTTGACCGAAGGTTGGGCCGAGGCAATGAAAGCGGCTTCAGAAAAGCATGGGTTTGAGTTTGTCATTCGTGACCCAAATTGGAATACAAATGCCGGTACGCAGGCATTAACCGCTTTGATCGCGGAAAAACCTGACATCATTGTCGCTCATAACCCTGATGTCCAGTCATATGCACGGCTGCTGAAGAAAGCTGAAAAAGCTGGAATTAATGTTATCCAGGTTAATATGAAATCCAGCTATTCGACCAATGTGTATGTCGGTGCTGACTGGGTCGAAATTGGCGAAGCCGGCGCTCAGGAAATGGTCAAGAGGTGTGGCGATGGATCAGGAACATCTGGTAAGGTCGCCATCATTCAGGGACCTTTAACAGGAGCTGCCAGCGTCTATCAGGTTAAAGGCGTCATGAACATTTTAGATCAGCATAAGGAAATCAAAATCGTTGCCAATCAGGCTGCTGACTGGGATGCGTCAAAAGCCAAAGCGGTAACGCAAACTGTCTTGCAACAACATCCTGATCTTTGTGCAGTTTTTGGTTTCTGGGATGTTATGACTTTGGGCGCTGCAGCGGCAGTAAAAGAAGCGGGACAAACAGGCAAAGTTTCTGTTCTGACAAACGGCGGCGGAAATCAGATGGCCTGTGATAATGTTAAATCTGGTGCTTTTGATAAAGTCTGGAGCTATGACGTGCCAGGCCAGTCACGGGATTTGGTTAGCATGATCAAGATGATCTTCCAGTCAAATGCCAAACCTGGCGATATGCGTGTTGCTCTTTATACGCCGCTCAAGGTAATCAGCAGAGAAGCTTTTGATCCGTCAATTTGCTGGTCATTGAAAAAATAATAAATAACGACATCACAAGGCTTTTGCGAATTAAGCCTTGTGATGTCGCTTCATTTATCTGACGCAACCAACAATTAACAACTCCTCAGGAGTGCTGCCGTGGCTTCCGCAAACGCATTTACTCGCGCTCGATACAAGTATTTTCCAGACCACCTTATTGGCGAGCTATTGTCAAAAAGATGGATGGAATCAGCGGTTCCAACCGTTATTCTTGTCGGTGTTTTTGGTTATCTTTCTCTTAATCTGCCGCATTATCTATCACCAATAAATTTGATGGATCTTGGCCGTCTCTATGCCGAATTTGGGTTGGTTGTGCTGGCTATGGGGCTGGTAATGATCGGTGGTGGAGTTGATTTGAGCATCGGTTCAATGTTTGCTCTTTGCAATATTGCGATGCTCTCCTTAATCAATATGTTCGGCTGGCCACTTTGGGCTGCCATTCCGGCGGTTCTTGTCTTTGGGGCGGCACTCGGGGCAGTCAACGGGTTTCTGATCGGTTATCTCAAACTCCGTGCCTTTCTGACAACGCTTGTAACTCTTATTATTTACCGCGCCATTGTTGACATTGGCCTGATGAACTTTGCTGTCGAAATTTCGGGTGGGTTTCTTGAGTCCGAAGCATGGGATTTTATCGGGGATGGTGACATCTTTGGAATCCCATCTGGACTGATAGCGTTTTTAATTCTGGCTGTAATAGGCCACGTCATGCTTAGCCGAACTCGTCCGGGTTGGCATGTCATGGCCATTGGTGGAGCCCGCCGTTCAGCTCATAATGCTGGAATTGCCGTTAAGCGCACCATTTGCCTGACCTATGTCGTGTCGGGCGTTCTAACTGCTTTAGCCGCTGTTTTCTTCGCCGCCCGATTAGGTAGCGCAGGCTCAGATGTTGGTTCAGGTATGGAAGTCGGTGTTCTGACCGCTGCGGTTCTGGGTGGTATTAGTCTCGGTGGCGGTCGCGGCTCGGTGGCGAAGGCCATTATGGGCGGCGCCATTGTCCTATTGGTAACCAACGGCATGATCCGAATGGGTATGGAAGGTGGTTCCAGCTCACTGGCGCTTGGGATCATTCTGCTGTTCGCTGTTGGGATTGACGTTAAATGGCTCAAAAATCGCTACAAGATCATCAATAAGGTTTATGTTAGCCCCTCTTATCTTGAGCTCCCCGATGCACCTTCTCCTGAAAAAGGTTCTGGTACACCTTACGAGGTTAATGACCGACTGAAAACCGTAACTGCGATTGGATTGGGTACGATTGAGGGTCCCGAAGATGTGATCCTTGATCACAACGACAACCTTTTTGCCGGGACGCGCCACGGCGATATTATAAAATTTTCAGGTCCAAATTTTGAAACCCAGGAAACTTTTGCTCATATCGGCGGACACCCACTGGGAATGGCCTTCGATCCTGACGGCAATTTGCTGACCTGCGTTGGTGGAATGGGTTTATATGGTGTCAAGCCAAGTGGAGAGGTCTATAAACTGACTGATGAGACCAATCGCACCTGGTATTCCATCAACGATGATTCCCGCCTCCGCCTTGCTGACGATCTGGATATCACACCGGATGGTCAGGTCTATTTCAGTGAAGCAACTATTCGTTACGAAATGCATAGCTGGCCGCTCGATAGTCTAGAGGGGCGTGGAAATGGCCGTATCATTTGTCATGATTTGAATACCAACAAGACACATACTGTCATCCGGGATCTAATATTTCCTAACGGTATTTGCACGTCTTTTGACGGTAAATCGATCTTGTTTGCAGAAACATGGGGCTGTAGCATTTCACGATACTGGATTGATGGTCCTAAACGCGGCAAGGTCGAACCTGTCATTCCCAATCTTCCAGGCTACCCAGACAATATAAATCGTTCTTCTGATGGGAACTATTGGCTCGCATTGGTAGGTATGCGTACCCCGACATTTGACCTCGCCATGACCATGCCAGCCTTCCGGCGAAAGATGGCTCGACGGGTCGCACCAGATGAATGGCTTTTCCCGAATATTAATTCTGGTTGCGTGATCAAGTTCAACGAAGCTGGTGAAATTCTGGATGTTCTGTGGGATCTGGGAGGTGAAAATCATCCTATGATTACATCAATGCGTGAACATAAGGGCCATCTATATCTTGGCGGCATATCAAATAATCGAGTTGGTCGCTACAAGCTTGAAAATGCGGATCCAGATTGGGTTGGCATTGACAGTTATTGGGGGAAGAAATCGTGAGTTTTTTGAATTTCGGACCCATCGCGTCTTATCTTGGACGCGGTAAAGCCAGCATAACAATCCCGACAATGGACGGTGCGTTTCGCTCCAATGATTTGCTGGAAAATGCAGATCTTTATGTAGATCAGCAAGGGGCAGATTGTTTAGCAATTGCAGACGATCATTTGTTCTTGTCCGCAGGAAATCAAGTGTTTGAGCTGGCTGATAAGGCGAAGGAGACGATTGCGACTTTTGACTCTGAAATTACTGCGCTGGCGGCAGAGGGGTCCTCAATAGCTGTAGGATTGGCTTCAGGCGGCGTTGAGATCAAAGGCGGTTCCTATGAAGGCCATTATCTGAGTGACGTAAAATGTCCGACAGCTATTCTACTTCAGAAAAATAGAATGATTGTAGCTGAAGGGGCTGATCACCTTGCGCCGGGAGACTGGGCCCGTGATCTTCTCGAGAGGGGGCACAGCGGACAGATCATATCCGTTGACCTGAAAACAGGTAAATCCGAAAAACTTGCTAATGGAGCAGCCTGGGCCAGTGGGCTAGCTGAAACGTCAGATGGCAAGATTATTGTTTCTCAAAGTTGGAGGCACTGCCTTTCTAATGTAGACGATTTAAATAAAGAAAAATCTCTATGTCATAATTTACCAGGCTATCCCTCGCGCATTTCTCCGGCCTCTGATGGTGGATATTGGCTGGCGATTTTTGGGATGCGGACGCAGTTGATTGAATTTATTTTGCGTGAGAAACAGTTTCGAAAACAAATGTTAAAAACTGTGCCGCCAGAATACTGGGTGGCCCCGGCATTGGTATCAAGAGAAAATTTTCTTGATCCGATGCAGCAAGGAGCGGTTAAACAGCTTGGTATTAAAAAGCCTTGGGCACCGCCAAGATCATATGGCCTTGTCGTCAAACTCGACACAGACTTCCAGCCACAATACAGCTTGCATAGTAGAGTTGGTGGGTTACGCCATGGCGTAACCTCTGCTGTTGAAAAGGATGGCATGCTGTATGTCGTTGCGAGAGGTGCCGGGCAGGTTCTTGCCCTGAATTTGTCTGCTATTGAGGGAGATATTGTGCAATGAGCCAGTCAAATCAGCCGGTTATCAAAATAGAGAGCGGTTCAAAAACCTATCAGGGTATCTATGCCATTAAGGGCGTAGATTTTGACCTGTATCCAGGAGAAGTCCACGCTATTCTTGGGGAGAACGGGGCTGGGAAGTCAACCTTGACTAAAGCTCTTGCTGGTGTTCTTGAACTTACTGAAGGTCGGATGTTGTTGGAAGATGAAGTGCGCAGCTTCAAAAGTCCGCGAGAAGCACTAGAAGCTGGCATTGCGATGGTTTTTCAGGAAACAAGTCTTGTTCCGACGATGACAGTGGCGCAGAATCTTTATCTCGGCGAGGAGAAATTTTACAATAGACTGCGAGGACTTTATATTTCTGCTCAGCAGTTTCTGCAAGGTCTGAATTTTGGTGTTGATCCAACAGTCAATGTCGCAACGCTCGGTGCGGCGCAAAAGCAGATGGTCGAAATAGCCCGTGCAGTATTGCATAAAGCAAAAGTTATCATTTTTGATGAACCAACAGCCACATTGACGCCGGAAGAGAAACAACATTTTTTCAAATTGCTCAACGATCTGAAATCCAAGGGGGTTGGGGTCGTATTTATTTCACATGCGTTGGAGGAAGCACTCGATCATGCAGATCGAATTACCATATTGCGCGATGGTGAGCATATACTGACAGAGCAGAGTGGTAATTTGGATCGTGACAAGATTATCCAGGCGATGGTCGGTCGGGAACTATCTGATAAACTTTATTCCAAACAGGCGGGAGTGAAGTCGCGTCCGCGCGGCAAGAAAATTTTGAGTGTCGAAAACCTATCTATGCAGAACGTGGTGAAGAATAATTCCTTCTCTATATATGCTGGTCAGATTACCGGTATTTTTGGCTTGATCGGATCAGGACGGACCGAGACAGCGAAAATCATATCAGGGGTTATTAAACGTGATTTTTTCCATGGGGGAGAGGTATATTTGGACGGCAAAGCTGTTCGTTATCGCGTGCCCGAACAGGCCATGCGGGATGGCATCGTTTACGTCACCGAAGATCGGAAGATCGAAGGTTTCTTCGAAACCATGTCTATTGGTGAGAATATTTATATGGGCGAACTGGCGGCCTCTGGCAAAGGAGATGCCATGTTGTCCTCAAAGCGGCGTAAGGAAGTTTCTGCAGAATGGATTAAAACCCTAAATATCAAGGCTTTGAATGATGATGCGCGGGTTGTAGAGCTTTCGGGCGGTAACCAGCAGAAGGTTGTAATCGCCAAATCCCTGACCCAGCATCCAAAGGTCGTGATTTTTGACGAACCAACCCGTGGGGTTGATGTCGGCGCCATACAGGAAATTCACGAGCTGTTGAATGGGCTGGCGGATCAGGGGTTAGCGGTTGTTGTCATTGCATCTTACCTACCTGAAATAATGAACCTTTCAGATCGTATTCTGGTCACACGCCAGGGGCGCATTGTAGAGGAATTCAAAGCTTCAGATGCTACTGAAGACAAGATCATGTATGCCGCTATTCACTAACAAATTCCAATATTATGTCCCATTTATCAAAGGCACAAACGTCGACGTGTCATATACGTAATATGAAATAAAAAGTTGTTTAGTAACTATTAGATAAATGTATTAACTGTCCAATCCATCATCGGGGTAATGCTTATGGAGCGATCTAGTTTGGTCATATGGTCCTCAGATTACTACTCACGCCCTTGATATAAGAATATGGATATAAAACTAAAGAAAAAACGAGATTTTAGTGTCGGGGTTGATTGAACGCGGGTAAATTTCTTTAGGGGCGATCTATCAGCCTGCTAAATTGTCAGCTTCCCTATTTTTTGTCCGTAAGTCGCTCACTAGGCGCGCATTTTCTATCGCTATGGCGCTCTGATCGGCAAACATCCGCGCCAATTCAAGGCTCTTGCCATCAAACGGGCGCACTTGTTGACGATAGATCGTGAAAGCACCGATTAGACGATCTCCCGCAAGCATTGGAATCGCAGTAAAAGATCGTGCACCACCCAATTCGACGGTAGCTTTTCGCAGAGGATCGCGCTGCCGATAAATCTCTTCGGAGCAAACGTCGGCAATGTTTATCACTTCTAGGTTGGCGATCATGCGGCCAAGACCAGTTTGATGGCTAACCTGGAACTCACCCTGTTCAATTAGCCATTCCCGAAATGGTTCTGGAATTTTCCGGAAGTGTGTGGCCCTTGATCCGCCGTGGGGCGTGTACTCAAAAAGAATCCCAAATTCAGCATCACATAGATCGAGCGTATAGCCAATAACCGATGCAATGACGTCATTGATTTCGCCGCCGGATCTACTGATTATTCTTAAGGCCTCGCTAAGCGCCCGCTCTCGACCAATTGCTTCATCGAGGCTAAGTGCAAGTTCGGAGATCAACGTCGCTTGATCGTCCTGATTTTTGTATATCGGATTAGCACCTTCGAGCAATTTATGAAGATCAAGCTTGGATGATACCCTGAGTTTTCGGTAAATAGTGGCTAGATGCGTTCGAACCGTGGATGGTGCGATGTAGAACCGCTCAGCAATCCGATGGTAGTTGTCCCCATTTGCGTAAGCTCGTGCGATTTCCTGCTCTCTCGGACTCAAGTGATCTTCAATCAATGTATGCCCCTATTCAAACGATGCCATAAGTCCGAACGTTATTAGTTAGTCAGTTCGGTTGAGAATACATCATATGTTGTAGGTCAAATTAGCCAGACAGTTTAGTTGAAATACAGCATATGTATGATATCTAACTTACTCTGCGCCGTATAGGATAAATCTTGCAATTAACAGTATAAAAGTGTTGGACGGATATCCAAGAGAGAGCAAGAGATGACAATTTCAGAATCTGCCCGCGATTTCTTCTAAGCCTGTGAGACCGGCAAGGGATGGAGTAGTTGCAAATTATGGTGCCACGATGATACGACGTTTTCGTGTCAAGCCGATGCACTGGCGGATGTGGAGACGCTGGCCGGTTATGCTGATTGGATGGAAGGGTTGTTGGGTCCCATTGCCGATGGCCATTATGAACTAAAGGCTTTTGCCTGTGACGAAGCGAGCGGATCAGTTATGGCTGCTGCAGTCTTTCACGGCACCCATACCGGCGAGGGCGGTCCGGTGCCAGCTACCGGCAAGAGCGTTGCAGCCGATTATGTTTATGTGATGGATTTTGACGACGAAAAGATCCGTCATATGACGAAAATTTGGAACGATGGATATTCGTTGCGTGCGCTTGGCTGGGCATAAGAGTGCTAAAGCAGAAGCGATCTGTGGGAATAGATAGTGGGGACGAGTATGGAAATCAGAAAAATTGTGACGATCACAGATCAGGTTTTCCGCGATCAATATGGGACAAGCTGCCCGACTATAACTCGGGTTGCCACCGCGGCAGTGGTGAAAAACCCTTATGCTGGCCGTTACGAAGAGGATCTGTCTAAGCTGTTTGATATCGGCGGTAAGTTGGGTGCGCAATTAATGGCGAATTTGGTGGCCTTGTTGCCTGGACCTGCCGTCAGTTATGGTAAGGCCGCTATTATTGGTGTCGCTGGTGACATGGAACATGGCGGTGCCATGATCCACCCGAAACTTGGCAAGCCAATGCGCGCTGCCGTGTGCGGTGGCAAAGCGCTCATTCCTTCGAACGCGAAACTTGGCCATATGGGTACTGCTATTGATGTCCCGTTAGGTCACAAAGATGAGGCATGGTCGTTTGACCATTTCGACACAATGGTCGTTTGCGTACCGGACGCGCCGTTGCCCGACGAGATTATTTTGATAATGGCCATCGCTGATGGCGGACGTATTAATCCGCGAGTTGGCAACGGGCCGGTCATCGATTGAATACCCACATATTTGAAAGAGCGAGATATGGACAACAGATGGATGATCCTCGCACTGTTATTCGTGGCGCGCATTGGACTGGGGTTTCAATTCCAGACAATGGGTTCTGTCTCTGGCGAACTAGCCAAGGAACTTGACCTAAACTACACTGAGATTGGCAGCCTAATTGGCCTGTTCATGGTGCCCGGTGTGTTTCTGGCTATACCCGCAGGATTCGCAGGACGATTTATGTCGGATCGCTTTATTGTGGGTATGGGTTTGCTAACCCTAGGGGCAGGAGGTGCCCTCGCATCAATCGCAGAAAGTTTTGAGTTGTTGGCCGCGGCACGAATGATTTGCGGTGCCGGTTTTGTCTTTTCCACTATCTTCTTTACCAAGATCGTCGCTGATTTGTTCTCGGGTAAAGAGATGGCGACCGCCATGGGAGTCTTGGTGATGTCTTGGCCAAGTGGTATTGCAATGGGGCAAGTTGGTCATGGTTGGTTAGCGACTAATTTGGATTGGCGAATGGCCTTTGTAGTCGCCTCTGCGTATTGCGTTATGGGGGCTCTGTTGGTCGTGATTTTCTGCCGGACGGCCTCTAGTGCAACTAAGAAAACTGATGGCTTTCGATTTACGTT
>JBALXM010000006.1:56171-106106 GCA_036960695.1 Sneathiella sp. | reverse complement strand
TTCATAAAAAAGCATTGGAGCTTGGCGGGCAAGATGAAGGTCTTCCCGGCCCAAGAGGAGAGGGCTTTTATACGGCCTATTTTCGCGACAGGGATGGAAACAAGCTTAACATTCATACTATGGGGTAAGATTAGGTGTCAGGTCGACAGGGTAGAAAATCAAAATCCTGTCGGCCTAGATAACAACGAATATAGGCTCTCTTATGTAGGAAGCCCCAGCCTTTCATGCCAAGCGGCGATACTTTCGCTGGGATATTCGTCGAAGCACTGATCTTTAGGGGCCGTATTGACTGGAACCCAAGGAGATTTCGATCCAAGCATGAGATGGGTGTGTTCCGGGGCCTTCGGTAAATCTGTATCAATGGCTCCAGCGTGGGGGTGGAGAAGTTCGGGCCATCTTGGATCCCAGCTCCATAAATGGGAGCCGCAAGTTTTGCAGAATT
Source organism: Sneathiella sp. (assembly GCA_036960695.1). Lineage (GTDB taxonomy): Bacteria > Pseudomonadota > Alphaproteobacteria > Sneathiellales > Sneathiellaceae > Sneathiella. The sequence continues at coordinate 105,664 of JBALXM010000006.1, read as the reverse complement.
TTCGTTGGGCTGGACTATCTGTTGTTTTTTGACTGATGGGGTCTGTAATCTTGGCCTGATAAGTTGATAAATGTTCTTCACCTTGGATTGTCAAACTATCCGCGTCACCAGACAAGTTTATTGCATATCCGCCACTGCCTGCTGTTTTGCGGCAAATTGAGCAATAACAAATATTATACGGGTAGGGATGACTTGATTGCAGGGAGAATTTCACTGCCTGACAATGGCAAGAACCTTTAAGTTTCATATGCTTTTCCTCATTTTAACGGCCCTTCCAGCGCGGTGTTCGTTTCTCTGAAAAGGCTTTGGGGCCTTCAGTAGTATCTTCGGCCTTTTTCCATTTTTGAAAAGCTGGGTAGCTGCTTTGATCTCTAAGGGCCTGTTCCAAGCTTGGCTCATCTAAGCCGCGCATCACAGTCTCTTTTGATGCACGGAGCGCTAACGGCGCCCCTTTAAGGATCAAGTCGCACCAACGGGTTGTTGTCGCTTCCAATTCTTCAATTGGGACGACTTCGTTTATAAATCCTAATCGTTCGCCTTCTTCAGCGGAAACTGATTGTGAGCTTAATATCATCCCCATGGCTTTTTTTAGTCCAATTTGCCGTGAAAGACGATGCATTCCACCCCCAATTGCTACAGCCCCAACTAATGGTTCGGGCAAGCCAAATGTGGCATTTTCTGAAGCAATAATTAAATCACACGCCAAAGCTATTTCAAATCCGCCACCAAGGGCCAGACCATTTACGGCGGCAATAATTGGTTTATCCAGATTAAATCGTTCAATAAGACCTGCATATCCGCTTTTGGGGTAAGTGTGGCGGGGCGGACCGTTTGGGTCATTAATAGCTTTTAAGTCACTCCCTGCACAAAAAGCCCTCTCCCCTACACCAGTAATAACACACAGATATTGGTCATTATCATGAGAGAAGTCATCCAATGCCGCCTGCAATTCCAAATGCATGGGGTAATGTATGGCGTTAAGCGCCTTCGGTCGGTTGAGGGTGATTTTAGTGACGTGATCTGTGTTTGATACTGCAATAAATTCAAAAGCCATGCAGTTTTCTCCTTTTAATGCGTCGTATTTCATCCTCTACGAAAATGCGTAACGCGTGGCATTTATGAGAAGTTCATGACCTCTGGAAGTTTGTAATTCTCACCCAGCTCTAACCAGCTGAGCGCTTTTTCTTTTGCGCCAGGGGTGCGAATGTCAAATATCTGGTAATCGTTGGCAGCGCTACTGACCATTGCATTGAAAATACGTATGATACCATGATCCAGCGCGTTGCCTACCACATAAGCACCTCGATATTGTCCTGTGGGAACGTCTCTTGCTGCCACGATTTTTGAAAGTTTACGAATATCTTCGGTAGAAATGTTGGTCGAACATTCGGTCATATCAATTAGGCGGTTCAAATCCCATCGAAAATTCTCGTGCGCAGTTAGGATCTTGTTCGCCGCTGCAAGTATATCAAAAGTGACGGCGCCATAGTGCTTTACAAAAAAACAATTCACGCTTGTATCTATCTGGAGTTCAAATCTAGTATTTTTCAAAATCATTTTGAGTATTCCAGCGTTGTGATTATTCTTATCATTGCCTCTCAGTATACAGAATATTGAATAAAAGAGTTAAAAATCAATGCGGAACGAAATTTGATTTAGGTTTTCTGATGCTCAAGATCTCTATTTCTGACCACCTTAATTTCAGTATTTAAAATTGTAGTCTCGCATTCTGGGCAGTGGAGAACTGGTGTAATTATGTGATTACAGGGTTTATGCTTGATAAGCATTGGCGGGGCGCCGGCGGCCATATGTTTATCTCCCCAAACAAGCATTGTTAAAATGACAGGGCGTAGGTCCCAGCCTTTTTCTGTCAGGACATAGTTAAATCGTCCTGCGTGGGTCAGGTCTTGAGTCTTTTCAAGGATGCCGACTTCAACCATAGATTTCAAACGCAAAGCAAGGATTGCGCGGGGAATGCCTAAGGACGCTTCAAATCCATCGAACCGTGCGACGTTTCGAAAACATTCTCTTAATATTAGAACCGTCCATCTCTCACCGATGACAGACAATGTTCGTGCTACTGAACAGGGCTCGGAATTCAAATCTTGCCACTTCACTTCAATACTCCTTTCGTGTTCGCCGTCACGCCTATCTTACATTGACAAGTTCAGAAAGTGAACTTAAGAATGAACACTTAAAAATAATAAAAAAAAGTTGAACGGAACAGGAGCTATTCCTTATGGTTATGAGTGACGCTGAAACTGAATCTGTGGTTAAATATTCACCTCAACAACAAGCGTTCCTGTTCGGTCCTATTTTACCAAATTTGTTAAAGTTGGCCGCCCCCAATATCATTAGTTTCTTCATAATGTCGTGTGTTGCGGTTGCCGAAATGTGGTTTGTTGGCCAATTGGGAACTCCGGCACTGGCTGGATTTGCCATTATGTTTCCAATGGTGATGCTGATGCAGATGTTAAGTGCGGGGTCCGTTGGAGGTGTTATTGCCGCGACGACAGCGCGGGCATTGGGGCGGGGTGATAATTCTCGCGCAAATCGAATAGTTTGGTTCGCAACGATCCTTGCCATAGTCGCTTCAATCTTATTCTTTTTGATTTTCAAATTATTTGGTGCCTCCATCGCAATTGCCATCGGTGCCAAAGGAGATAGTTTACGGGAAGCTTTAAGCTATTCGAGTGTCGTTTTCTCCGGGATCATTACGACGTGGCTTTTTAACATTTTTTGCAGCTTGTTACGCGGAGCAGGGGATATGAATACGCCAGCGCGGGCAATGATCCTTGCGGCGGCTGTACAGGTGTTCTTTAGCGGTGCGTTAAGTCTTGGCTGGTTCGGCCTGCCATCCCTTGGTATTGCTGGGATCGGCTGGGGTCTTATTATCGCAATGACAGTTGGGACAATCGTAACTTTTTTAAGGTTATTGTCTGGCCGTAGCGGGATTCGATTTACCAGAAAAAATCTTGTTTGGGATAGCGGTATTGCCAAAGAGATTGGTAAAGTTGGCGGATTGGCCGCAACTAATCCCTTTCTTTCTGTCACAACGGTGGTGCTCTTAACAGGCTTGGTAAGTCAATTTGGAGAGACGGCAATCGCTGGCTTTGGCATTGGTGCACGGTTGGAATTTATTCTTATCCCAATTGTTTTTGGATTTGGCGCCGCCATGATTTCATTAGTGGGTACAAATATTGGGGCGGGCAAAATTGATCGGGCACAAAAGATTGGTTGGGCTGGCGGTTGCATGTCCGCTCTTATCTGCGGCATAATTGGTGGACTGGTTGCTCTGTTTCCGGAAAGTTGGGCGGGTATTTTTGCAAGCGATCCTGCTGTGCTATATGCGGCAGCCTCGTATTTGAAGATTGTTGGCCCTTCTTATATTTTCTTCGGCCTTGGCTTATCGTTGTATTTTGCCTCGCAAGGGGCACACGCGGTTTTTTGGCCGGTTCTGGCAAGTGTTGGTCGATTGGCTGTTGCTATCGGGGCAGGAACTTATGTGACGCAAACGCTAACGGGCGGATATGAGTCTTTATTAATATTTGTCGCGATTAGTTTTGTCGTGTACGGCACTATTCCTGCACTTGCATTAGCCTTGGGTGCTTGGAGGCGGGCTAATACGTAGCTGGGCGATCAACGTAGCTTGGGCTTTGAGTTTAAAAGAATGCAGGTAGAAAATGGAATTTTTTAAGTCTGGTGATTTTGTCGGAGCCAAAGCATGGGATGCATTGGATATTGCCGAGATCGAAGGGGCAAGCGTGCGTCTTCATTGGACAGACAAGCCTTATATCTGGCACGAAAATGACGGGGATGAGGTGTTTGTCGTATTGGATGGTACAGTTCAAATGCATTACAGAATGGATGGTAAGGAATTCATTAAAGAAATGAATTCGGGCGATATATTTCACGCAAGGACTGGGGATGAGCATGTGGCCCATCCGGTAGGAGCTGCTAGAATTTTAGTGATTGAAAAAAAGGGAAGCGTATAGGTTCCAATTATTCATTTATAGTGCTTATCAATCAAGTTTGGTCTGGATGTGGGTTTGTTCGTCATCAAACACACTTCGGACTGCTTTCGCCATTTCTAGTAAGTTATAGGGTTTGACCAACAATTTAATTGTTCGTAATTCGAAATATTTATCTTGTTTCTCTAATTTTTTGGTAAACCCGCTTGCTAAAAGGATTTTAAGGTCCGGTCTGGCGTTCCGGCTTTTGTCCGCAAGCTCATATCCGTTCATGTTGCCCGGCATAACAACGTCACTAAAGAGAAGATCCAATTTCGGGCTATCTTTGATCAATTGCAAAGCTTGATCACCATTTCCTGCCGTAAGGGTGGTGTATCCAAGCTGATCAAGAAAGGACGCGGCCACATCGAGAAGCGCGGGTTCGTCATCCACAATTAATATTGTCTCTGAACCATTAGGCTGTTTTTCTTCGACTTCCGCGGTTTCTGCGGCTTCTAAATCTTCGTTTTGTAAATTATTTGCTCGGGGTAAATAGAGGTGGATGGTCGTGCCTTGCCCTATTCTCGATAGGATATCCAAATATCCGTTAGAGCGTTGAACGAAACCATAAACCATACTGAGACCAAGGCCCGAACCATCCCTTTGATTTTTTGTTGTAAAAAATGGTTCAAGAATTTTATTTTTGATTTCGTCAGCTATGCCAACGCCAGTATCCGTTATAGAGATCCTTACATAGTCACCAGCTTTGGCTTCAGACTGTTTGGATAGAAATCGAGTATCCAAAGTTTCGTTTATAGTTTCAATCTTTAAAATTCCGCCATTTGGCATGGCATCTCGTGCATTTAGAGAGAGGTTGAGGATCGCATCCTGTAATTCTCCGGGGTCAGCTTTTATCGGCCAAAGACCTTCTGATAATTTTGTCTGAACAGTAATTGATGCTGTTAGCGATTTTTCAATAAATCCGCCAAGGTTTTGGGCAAATTGATTGACTGATATCACTTTGATTTTGTGGGCATCAGTTTGAGAGAAGCCGAGAAGTTTGCGCGTAATGTTTGCGGCGCGCTCTGTACCTTTTAAGGCGTTTTCAGAACGCACCTGAATTTGTGTGTTATCCGGAGCCAAGGTTTGGATTATTTCCAAGTTGCCAGCGATGATACCCAAAATATTATTAAAATCATGGGCTATCCCGCCAGTCAGTTGTCCTACAGCCTCCATTTTTTGTACATGGCGCAAACGTTCTTCCAGAGTTTGTCGTTTTAATTCTTCTTGGCGTCTTTCAAGTTCATGGGCTGCGCGGACTGCTACAATTTTTAGGATTGTTTCAATCGCTTGAGGAAATTCAATGCGGCCTTGCGACATAACAGCAATTAATCCCAAAGGCTTGTTCTCTGAGCTCCAGAGTGGAATGCCAACATAACTTTCGGCATCCATATCGACGAGCATTTCATCTTCAGGAAAACTTTCTTGTACTTGACGGGTATAACAACAAAGAGTTTTCCCAATAACATTCGCGCAAGGCGTACCCTCAAGGGGATAGGAAATATTCTCAGGAAATTCTCCCATTGAATAAAGGGCAACTGTTTTAGCTGTTTTATTATCTTCGAGTAATTCGTCAACAAAGACATAATCCATAGCCAATTTTTCCCCCAGATACTTAACGAGACTCTTTAGGAAATCTGAGCCATCGGATTGCCACCCTCCTTGCGCGACAAAATATAGGGCATCTTCAATTCGGTCTCTCTCTGCAATTTCTTTTTTAAGTTCTGCTGTTCTCTTCTCAACATTTTCTTCTAGGTTTTGGCGCTCGATTAGCAGGTCCTCTTCCGCGTCCCTGCGTACAGCACTTTGTCTCATTAAGTTTTCTATGCCGGGGGCCCACTTAATCACTCCAATAGTGAGAAATAGAAAGCCAGCCAGGTAGCCTACAACTATCTTCAGAAGAGCTTGAACAGGCGTGTTACCAATAAAATAATATTGATTCAAGGATTCGAAGTTGTCAGTGATATCAATGAAGGAACCCAATAGAATGAGTAGAAAACCGAATTGAATAAATCGCCAACCTGGAGTGACAATAAATTGTCTTTTTCTAGCAAAATTCCACATGTAACAAACTAGAACAATTAAGACTATTGTACGGAAGCTTTCTAATATGACATCGAGCGAAATCATTTTACTAGATACTCCTGCTGATGGCTGTTCAGGTTATGGATACGCTACGTAAAATTTGATTAGGTTATTCGATTTCTAAATAGCGTTAGCAATACTATAGATGGAATGATAACTAATTAGCAAACTAACACGCTGTTGAATGTTTAACGATAGAAAGTATCATTTTTTTTAATTTTCCCTAATATATTTATATGAACGTCGTTCTAGTCAACTATGTGGTTTTTTGTCGGGCGAAGTTCTAATGTTTTATTTTTCTAAAAGAAATTATGGGGAAATAAATGCGTAAAATTACTTCTATTCCAGTTCTGTCTTCAATAGCTCTATTGCTCACTCCAGGAAGTGCTCAAGCAAATGGTAATGCGGATTAAGTAGTGACCAAAATGGCCGAGGGAGACGTGTTGGCAATTTGTAGTGGCGGAAGAGTGGCTATTACTGCAGCTTCAAAAAAAAGCAGGAATGCAATTTTATAAAACGAAATGCTGATTGGTTTAATTTGAAATAGAACGTGAGGCGGTTGTGATCAGGAATTAGCTTTTCTCTCGGCTCTTCGGCCCCACCAGACTTGCGTCCGCCGTTTAAGTCGCCGTGCAAAGTGATAGTCGACAGACAAAATAGCGATCCCTAAAGGGAACATCCAAAAGCCAACGACGGGCAGAAACCCAACAAGCCCTCCGATTATTAACGCCCAGCCTAAAATAAGGCGCTGAAATTTATTTTTGGGAATTTTTATCCTTCTGGCTAGCACTATTGCCGGGTCCTCATTTTGATTGATTTCAACATAATATGGTAGGGGGTGCTTGCAATGAAAACAAGTATTGCCCCTTCTATTGTCTATTTTTGTTTTCTCTACCAATTATATCGATCAATGGGCATACTCTTTTCAAATATGAATAATAATGGGAGGATGGGTATGTCAAAAGATCTAGCATTTTTATCAGCGGACGAATTGCTGAAGGGGTATGAAACCCGAGATATCTCACCAGTGGACGCGACGCGCGCAGCACTCGATCAGATTGAAAAATATGATCCCGCTTTAAACGCATTTGTTTTTGTAGATGAAGAGGGTGCCATCAAGGAAGCTGAAGCATCTGAGAAACGTTGGGCTGCCGGTGCACCTGTTGGTTTGATTGATGGAATTCCCACAACAGTTAAAGACATTATGCTTCAAAAGGGACATCCAACCCTGAAGGGCTCCCTAATCACTGATAAGTCTGGTCCTTGGACAGAAGATGCGCCAGCTGTGGCACGGCTGCGGGAGAATGGGGCTGTTTTTTTGGGGAAAACGACCACGCCAGAATTTGGTTGGAAAGGGGTGACTGATAGCGCCTTGAGCGGTATAACCCGCAACCCTTGGAATAAAGACAGAACTCCGGGCGGCTCAAGTGGCGGTGCGGCTGCAGCTTGTGCTGCTGGAATGGGTGTACTCCATACAGGGAGTGACGGGGGCGGTTCAATTCGTATTCCGGCAGCCTTTACAGGAATTTTTGGGATTAAACCGAGTTTTGGTCGTGTTCCAGCTTGGCCGCCCTCTGCATTTGGCACTGTATCCCATGTTGGGCCGATGACGCGTACCGTTGCTGATAGTGCGTTGATGTTGGAGGTTATGAAAGGTGCTGATAGTCGGGATTGGTATTCATTGCCGCCATCGACAACTGATTACCGCGCTTGTTTGGGGACTTCTATGAAAGGGCGTAAGGTTGCCTACAGCCCGACCTTAGGCTACGCAGAGGTAGATAAAGAGGTCGCGGCCCATGTGAAACACGCTGCCAATCTTTTTAAAGAACTCGGCGCCGATGTGGAAGAGGTTGATCCCGGGTTTGAGAAGCCGCTGGATCTTTTTAACATCCATTGGTTCTCCGGTGCATATTCCGCTCTGCGTCATTTAACTGACGATCAAATGGATTTGATCGATCCGGGTTTGAAAAAAGCGGTCGAGCTGGGAGAGAAAATAAGCCTTACCGATTATTTGGATGCGACGGTCGCACGGGTGGAGTTGGGTGCGAAAATGCGCTTATTCCACGATAAGTATGACTTGCTATTGACCCCATCACTTTCCGTGACGGCCTTTAAAGCAGGGCAATTGGCTCCTGATATGAGTGCAGAAGAGACTGCTTGGGTAGATTGGACGCCATTTTCTTATCCCTTTAACTTGACGCAGCAACCCGCTTGTTCAATCCCGTGTGGTTTATCCAGTGACGGATTGCCTATTGGATTGCAGATAGTCGGCCCGATGCACCGGGATGATTTAGTTCTGGCAGCTGCGGCAGCGTTTGAGAAGATTTCGCCTGTAAAAGGGGCACGCCCAGATTTATCAAAATTGGTATGAGACTTTAATGACCTCTAATCTTAAAATCTTATCTGTTGAGCAAATGTATGAGGCTGATAGCCGGACGATACAGCAAGGCGTGTCCGGCAAAGTCTTGATGGAAAATGCAGGGCAGGGGGTAACCGCCTTTATCGAAGAGGGATGGGATATTTGCCGCGCGGCGATCCTTTGCGGCCCCGGCAATAACGGTGGGGATGGATATGTCATTGCTAGAGCCCTGCGGGACGCTGGTTGGCCAGTAAAGGTATATGCATATGGAGACGTGCAGAAATTATCTGGCGATGCAGAATTTATGTTTCAAAAAATCGAGGGTAACGTAGAACCCCTCACAGCTTTGGATTTAGATCAAACTGATCTTGTGGTTGATGCTCTTTTCGGTGCTGGCTTTCGTGGCGCGTTTCCAACAGAAATTGAAACACTTTTCGATACGATGCAATCCAAAAGTATCTCAATCGTATGCGTAGATGTACCCAGTGGTATGGACGGTAATTCAGGGGAAGTTGCTAAGGGCACGCCTTGTGCTGATTTGACAGTTAGTTTTTGTCGACCCAAAACCGGACACTTATTCTACCCTGCCATAAAAAATATGGGTCGTTTCGAGGTTATCGATATCGGTATTTCAGACGAGATCATTGATGATCTGAAAATACAAGTATTTGAAAACGCCCCTGACCTATGGCTTGATCTCTTACCTGTTCCGTCAGCGATGGGCCATAAATATGATCGCGGCCATTGTACGGTTATGGGAGGCGGCCTTAAAAGTATGGGGGCTGCACGAATAGCGGCTCGGTGCGCATTGCGATCTGGGGCCGGGGCCGTAACTTTGCTTTGTGCGCCTTCCGCTCTCATGGCTTATAGTATTTCTCTAGACGCCGTTATGGTGCAATCCTTACGGGATCCCGAAGATTTGGGTGATTGGCTCGCAACGAAGCGTATCGCCAGTATTTTAATTGGCCCCGGTAATGGCGTGAGTGATCGGACACGCGCAAATGTGATTGAGGCATTGAAGTCAAAAGCGACTGTTATTCTTGATGCCGATGCTTTGACGGTTTTCAAAGACGACCCGGACCTACTTTTTGATAAAATTTCAAAAAAGGAGGTGGGGCACGTTATCTTAACGCCTCACGAAGCCGAGTTTGCCCGTATTTTTGAATTTGAGGGAACGGCGTTAGAGCGATGCCAAAAAGCAGCCTTAAGGTCAGGTGCCATTGTTGTTTTAAAAGGCGCTAGCACAATTATATCAGAACCCACGGGCAGAACTGTCATTAACACCAATGCAACGCCCTGGCTTGCAACGGCAGGATCGGGCGATTCACTGGCAGGCATAATTTCCGGCTTGATCGCAGCGTCAATGCCATGTTTTGAGGCAACGACGATGGGGGTTTGGATGCATGGGGAAGCTGGGATACGGTTTGGGCCGGGATTGATCGCTGAGGATATAGAAGCTCAAATTCCCCGGATTTTAGCCGATTTATTGGAAATTATAACGGATGAGTAGGGTGGATTTCCGCGTAAGGAATGAGAATTAACCTATTTAATCAACTGTAAAGAGTTTATTTACAATTTATCTATATATTCTATCAACATAGACGGTAAAATTAAGTGTTTGGATATACTATGTTGTTTAAGAAGCGTTTACTAAAGGATAAAATTGGATGCGGCGATATCTTCTATCGTCACATGCAAATCAGTGCCCAAGAACAAGCGCGTGTTCTTTATGTATCTAATGATAAACAAGGCATCCCCCATGTCCATTATGAACGGACCTTATTGGCTGGCGGAGTTAAAGATCTTCAAGGGGTTCGTGTTTTGGCACTTGAAGCCTTCTCCAAAGATTTTCATATAAACGCCTAACTCCCTAAAAAAAGAAGTGCTCAAACGCCCACCCTACTCAGGGTCAGGGCGGCTATAATGTGGGCTTTCCATATTAATTTTCTGCCATATATAATAAAAAATATCGCAGAAAACTGCCAAAAATCAAAAAAAATCAACTTTTCTTTAAAAACAGGTCAGAATTCCCCTATGCATACCGAGAATTGTTGTGCTATAGACTGCCGCTCACTGTTGAAACGGCCTGATTGCTCGGTTCGAGATAGGGTTGGAGACAGGGATACAAATACGCGGGTATGGCGGAATTGGTAGACGCGCTGGTTTTAGGTACCAGTTCTTTACGGAGTGGGGGTTCGATTCCCTCTACCCGCACCATAATTTTGCGACTGACCACAAAGGTCGGTCGCCGGTGCAAAATAGATCTTTTAACGAAATTGACGGGCATTTCTCATGCAGGTAACATTAACGAGCTCTGAAGGGCTGAAACGGGATTTTACTGTCGTTGTCGACGCAGCGGAAATCGAAACCAAAGTTACTGAAAAGCTTATTACTGTTGGACAACAGGTAAAGCTTCCAGGCTTTCGTCCTGGTAAAGTACCAATGGCGGTTTTGCGTAAGCGGTTTGTTAAAAATGTAATGGGTGAAATTCTGGAAGAAACGGTTAATGAAACCAGCCAGAAAGCCCTTAACGACAATGATCTGCGCCCAGCACAGCAGCCAAAAATCGAAATTACAAAATTCGATGAAGGCGAAAATCTGGAATTCACTATTGAAGTAGAAATCATGCCTGATTTTGAAGCAATGGACTTTTCCAAGTTGAAGCTTGAGAAACTCGTAACAGATGTCGAAGATGTAAAAATCGACGAAGCTGTTGAGCAAATCGCTTCACAACAGAAAAACTTCACTAAAGTTGCTAAGAACCGTAAAGCCAAAGACGGCGATGCGCTTTTGATCGACTTCCTTGGTAAGGTTGACGGCGTACCGTTTGAAGGTGGTGCCGCTGAAGGTCATCAGCTTGAAATCGGTTCGGGTCAATTCATTCCAGGCTTTGAAGAGCAGTTGATTGGCCAAAAAGGCGGCGACGCATTAGCCGTTACGGTTACTTTCCCTGAAAATTATCAGTCAGACGAACTTGCGGGCAAAGAAGCCGTTTTCGACGTAACTGTTCATGAAGTTCAGGAATCGGCTGCTGTTGAAATTAATGACGAATTCGCGAAAAAACTTGGTCTTGATGACCTTGCTGCATTGAAAGATGCCGTTCGCGGTCGTATGGAAGAAGAGTATGGCCAGCATTCACGCCAAACTCTGAAACGCAATATGCTTGATGCGCTGTCAGAAAATCACGATTTTGAAGTTCCTCTGGGAATGAAAGAATCTGAATTCACCAGCATCTGGGAACAGTTCACCAAGGAATTGGAACGGACTAACGAGAAAATTGAAGATCAAGACCAGTCTGAAGAAGAGCTTCGCGCAGAATATGATGCGATTGCGGTACGCCGTGTTCGTTTGGGTCTGTTGCTTGCAGAAGTTGGACGCATCAATAATATTGAAGTTTCCAATGAAGAAGTGCAGCAAGCAATGGTTGCTCAAGCGCGTAACTTCCCAGGTCAGGAACAACAAATCTTTGAGATGTTCCAGAAAAACCCTGAAATGCAAAACTCTCTTCGCGCACCGATTTTCGAAGATAAAGTTGTTGATTTCATTTCTGAACTTGCAACAATCACCGAAAAGAAAGTTTCTTTTGAAGAGCTGACTGCTGATCCCGATGCGGAAACAGACGAGAAGTCAGACAAAAAGAAACCTGCTGCAAAGAAAAAGGCTGCCCCAAAAAAGGCGGACGAAAAAACTAAAGCAGACGATGGTGATGACAAACCTGCAAAGAAAAAAGCTGCTCCTAAAAAAGCCAGTGCGAAAAAATCAGAAAAATAAAGTTCTGAATTGTAGTGGAATTTTTCGTCACTATATGCAAACTGATTAAATACTGATTTTTTTAAGGAAACGCGCAATGGTTGATGTGATCGATACCTATATGAACACTCTTGTCCCCATGGTTGTGGAGCAAACTGCCAGGGGGGAGCGTTCGTATGATATTTACTCGCGTCTGCTGAAAGAGAGAATTATCTTTTTGACCGGGCAGGTCCATGACGGAGTGGCCAGCCTGATCACCGCGCAGCTTCTCTTCTTGGAAGCTGAAAATCCGAAGAAACCTATATTCATGTATATCAATTCACCGGGCGGGGTCGTGACCTCTGGCTTGGCGATGTATGATACTATGCAATATATTCGCCCAGATGTAGCGACCGTCTGTATCGGACAGGCCGCTTCTATGGGCTCTTTCTTGCTTGCTGCAGGTGCTAAGGGCCAGCGCTTTGCATTACCAAATGCACGCGTAATGATCCACCAACCTTCTGGTGGTGCTCAAGGGCAGGCTACAGACATACAAATTCAAGCACTTGAGATCCAGCGGACCAAAGATCGCTTGAATGATTTGTATGTTAAGCATACCGGAAAAGACTTGAAGACCATCCAAGATTCGATGGAACGTGATAACTTCATGTCAGCTGAAGAAGCAAAGGAGTTTGGCTTGATCGACGAAGTCGTCGAACAGAGACCAGATTCTCTCTCCATTGAAGGTGGAAAAGACTCCTAAATTATTCGCGAATTTGTTTTTTTAATTGCGAGCTTGTTCTCTAGTACTTCGATTATTATGTAGCTGTTAACGAAATATTGAGGCCAGTTTAGCTAAAATAGTTTTCTTGGACGCTCTTTTTAGTTAATTGGCCTCTAGGTGACAGCAACAGCAATAATGTTGTTGTCCCGCGCAGGGTCGATGGCTAAGATAGGGTCCAACGAGAAATTGGAGTGTCTATGACCAAATTGAGCGGCGGAGATTCGAAAAATACCCTGTATTGTTCTTTCTGCGGTAAGAGCCAGCACGAAGTGCGGAAACTTATTGCAGGACCAACTGTATTCATCTGTGATGAATGCGTTGAACTTTGCATGGATATTATTCGCGAAGAGCATAAAAGCACCCTGGTGAAATCCAGTGACGGAGTTCCAACGCCCCTTGAAATTAGCGAAGTTCTGAATGACTATGTAATTGGTCAGAAGCACGCTAAAAAAGTGTTGGCTGTTGCCGTTCACAATCACTATAAGCGCTTGCACCATAGTGCAAAGAATGACGAAGTTGAATTGGCGAAATCCAATATTCTCCTCGTCGGACCGACAGGATGCGGTAAAACGCTTCTTGCGCAAACACTCGCTAGAATTCTTGATGTTCCCTTCACGATGGCAGATGCCACGACATTGACTGAAGCCGGTTATGTTGGTGAGGATGTTGAAAATATCATCCTGAAATTATTGCAATCTGCTGACTATAATGTGGAACGTGCCCAACGGGGTATTGTCTATATTGATGAAGTTGACAAGATTAGTCGTAAATCTGACAATCCTTCTATCACTCGAGATGTATCGGGTGAAGGTGTTCAGCAAGCATTGCTGAAGATCATGGAAGGAACCGTTGCGTCTGTACCTCCTCAAGGGGGACGTAAACATCCGCAACAGGAATTCCTGCAAGTCGATACGACGAACATTCTCTTTATCTGTGGCGGCGCTTTTGCCGGTCTGGATAAAATTATCTCTTCTCGCGGTAAAGATACGTCTATCGGATTTGGCGCTGATGTGCGCGCCGCTGAAGATTTAGATGTTGGCGTCTTATTGCAGGGTGTCGAGCCGGACGATCTGACCAAATTTGGGATGATCCCTGAATTTGTTGGGCGTTTGCCCGTGATAGCAAGCCTTGAGAATTTGGATGAAGTTGCGCTTATCGAAATACTGACCAACCCTAAGAATGCATTGGTTAAACAATATCAGCGTTTGTTTGATATGGAAGAAGTGAAGCTTTCTTTCACAGAAGATGCGTTATCCGCGATTGCCAAAAAAGCAATTAAACGGAAAACAGGCGCACGTGGCTTGCGGTCAATACTTGAAGCTATTCTGCTAGATCCAATGTATGAATTGCCAACTTTGGAAGGTGTCGAAGAAATTGTCATTAACGGCGAAGTCGTTGAGGGCGAAGGAAAACCACTTTATATATATGCAGACTTAAAAGACGGAACAAACACCGCTTAAGTTTTACTATTAACGAGGGGCGTAATGCCCCTCACTAGATTTATTCAAATCTCTAGATCGGTATTACGTTCACATTCCTTTTTGACGGTAATATCGATCTTAAAAGGCAACATGATGACCGATATTTCTCAACTCCAAGTATTTCCTGTTCTCCCACTTAGAGACATAGTTGTGTTCCCACACATGATTGTTCCTCTGTTCGTTGGTCGAGATAAATCAGTTCGTGCTCTAGAAGATGTTATGAAGGATGATAAGCAAATCCTTCTCGTCGCTCAGAAAAATGCTAATCAGGATGATCCGACTGAAGACGATATTCATCGTGTCGGAACAATCGCATCTGTTTTGCAGCTGCTGAAATTGCCAGACGGCACTGTTAAGGTGTTAGTTGAAGGCGTTGAGCGTGCGCGCATCAGTGAATTTGTTGAAAACGAGGAGTTTTTCCAAGCTCGAGCCGAAGTTGTGGCTGTCGATGAAGGAGAGACACCTGAGCTCGAAGCCCTTGCGCGATCTGTTATTGGGCAGTTTGAGCAATATGTGAAATTGAATCGGAAAGTACCACCGGAAGTTCTAGTCTCTTTGAACCAAATTGATGACTCCTCTAAGCTTGCTGATACAATGGCGTCCCATATGGCGCTTAAGATTTCTGAAAAGCAGGAGCTTCTTGAAATTGACGGAACAGCTGATCGTCTTGAGCGGGTTTATAGCCTGATGGAAGATGAAATTGGTGTTCTTCAGGTTGAGAAGAAAATACGCAGCCGCGTTAAACGCCAAATGGAAAAAACCCAGCGCGAATATTATTTGAATGAGCAAATGAAAGCCATTCAAAAGGAATTGGGTGAGGGCGAAGACGGTCGGGATGAACTGTCTGAACTCGAAGAAAGAATTTCTGAAACCAAATTGACTAAAGAAGCCGGCGAGAAGTGTCAGCAGGAAATGAAAAAACTGCGTAGCATGAGCCCCATGTCTGCAGAAGCTACTGTTGTTCGCAACTATCTTGATTGGGTTTTAAGTATTCCTTGGGGAAAACGCACGCGGGTCAAAAAAGATCTGAATGCTGCAGAGAAAATCCTCAACGACGACCATTACGGCTTGGAAAAAGTTAAAGAACGTATTCTTGAATATTTAGCCGTTCAACAACGGGTTCGTAAAATTCAGGGCTCTATTCTTTGTCTTGTTGGACCTCCTGGTGTTGGTAAAACGTCATTAGGTCAGTCAGTTGCCAAAGCAACGGGACGTAACTTTGTTCGTGTGGCCCTTGGTGGTGTTCGCGATGAAGCTGAGATCAGAGGACATCGCCGGACTTATATTGGCTCAATGCCAGGTAAAGTCGTGCAGTCTATGAAGAAGGCTAAATCAATTAATCCACTGTTCTTGTTTGATGAAATCGACAAGCTTGGTAATGATTTCCGGGGAGATCCTTCTTCTGCGTTGCTTGAAGTGTTGGACCCAGAGCAAAATACGCATTTTGCTGATCACTATCTTGAGGTGGAATACGACTTATCCGAAGTCATGTTCATCTGTACTGCCAATTCATTGAACATGCCGGGCCCACTTCGGGATCGCATGGAAATTATTACTCTTTCCGGTTATACGGAAGACGAAAAAATTCAGATTGCTAAACGTCATCTTGTGCAAAAACAGATGAAAGGCCATGGCCTTAAAGCTAGTGAATGGTCCATTACTGATGGTGCAATTCAGGATTTGATCCGGTATTACTGTCGTGAAGCTGGTGTTCGTAGTCTTGAGCGTGAACTTGCCAAGCTAGCACGTAAGGCAATTAAAGAGATTGTCAGCAATGGTGTTAAAACGATTGAAGTGACACCTGAAAATCTTGAAGTGTATGCAGGCGTTAGAAGACATCGTTACGGCGAGATCGAAGAAGAAGATCAAGTCGGTGTTGTCACGGGTCTTGCTTGGACCGAAGTTGGCGGCGAACTGCTTACAATTGAAGCTGTGAAACTTTACGGCAAAGGCCGTATGAAAATTACAGGTAAGCTTGGCGATGTGATGCAAGAATCTGTGCAAGCAGCTAAAAGTTTTGTACAGGCTCGTTGCCTGAACATGGGAATTAAGCCTACAGACTTTGATACCCACGATATCCATGTTCATGTTCCTGAAGGGGCAACGCCAAAAGATGGTCCTTCAGCTGGTATCGCAATGGTAACTTCTATTATTTCTGTTTTGACGGATATACCCATTCATAAAGATGTGGCTATGACCGGCGAAGTAACACTTCGCGGACGTGTTTTGCCAATTGGTGGGCTGAAAGAAAAATTATTGGCGGCACTGAGAGGCGGAATCAAAACCGTTCTAATTCCTGCTGATAATGAGAAAGACCTTGCGGAAATTCCGGATAATGTAAAAGAAGGTCTGAAAATTATTCCAGTTGCGCAGGTTGAAGAGGTTTTAAAAATTGCTTTAACCAAACCATTAGAGCCTCTGGATTGGGATGAAGAACGCATTGCACGTGAACTTTCTAATGCTGCAGCTGCTCAAAAAGGCCCCGGAGAGGTAATAACTCATTAAATTTTAGGAAATCTGTCTGCAAATCGCAGAAAAGCTGGGGATATCTTTCATTTTCCCTTTGACCGATGGAAAACAGCCTATTAATATTCAGGCGTCTTTTGTTAGAATATTTTTGACAGATTTTTAAATTTAAACCGAAGGGGGCTTATAGTGAATAAGAACGATCTCATTGCCGCAGTGGCAGAAATTTCCGGTCTTGCTAAAGCAGACGCGACTAAAAGTGTTGATGCCGTTTTAGAAGCAGTTTCAACTGCATTGTCCGGTGGTGATGATGTTCGCCTAGTTGGCTTTGGTACTTTCAGCGTAGCTGATCGTAAAGCCTCTGAAGGCCGCAATCCACGGACTGGCGAAACAATCCAGATTGCAGCTTCGAAGCAGCCAAAATTTAAAGCGGGTAAAGCTTTGAAAGATTCTGTAAACGGTTAATTTTAGTCGTTTATTTTAAAAAAAAGAGGCTAAGTCAAAAAAAAATGACTTAGCCTCTTTTTTTGTCTTCCCTTTCCCAAAAGGGCCTGTTATACACTGCCTCGCACCGCACGATGGGTGATTAGCTCAGTTGGTTAGAGCATCTCGTTTACACCGAGAGGGTCGGGAGTTCGAATCTCTCATCACCCACCATTACTTCGAATAAAGCCCGCTTTTGCGGGCTTTATTGATTCTGGGGCCTGTTATAAAACTCCTGTTTATTTTAGCCCTTGTTCAAGCTTTGTAGATTGAGACACCGCCATCTACCAGCAAGGCGTTGCCCGTCATAAAACTGGAAGCGTCGGATGCTAAATATAAAGCTGATTGCGCAATCTCCTCGGGCGTAGCCAGTCGCTTAAGGGCATGAATGCTTTTTACGTAACTTAACGTATCTGGGTCGGCCGCGAGTTCCGCTGCCATTGGTGTATCGGTGGCGCCGGGGAGAAGCGCATTTATACGAATGCCCGCAGGACCATGTTCTGCAGCAAGTGTTCGCATTAGCCCAATGACACCAGCCTTTGCTGCTGAATAGGCGGCCATTCCTGGGAATCCAACGGTGTGTCCAACAAAGCTTGAGGTGAATATCATTGATCCACCGCCTTTTTTAAGCAGGGCAGGGATTTGGTATTTAGCGCCTAAGAAAGCACTTGTTAGATTGGTATTCATCGTATCGGTCCAACCGATGAGGGATACCTCTTCCACGGGGCCCATAGCACCAAGTATTCCGGCATTATTAAAGGCAATATCCAATCCGCCAAAATCTTTGTCAGCGAGTGCTACGAGCTCTTTAGAGAATTCTTCGTTCTGTACATCACCGGCGATGTAGCGTGCCTGCCCACCTGTGTCTGTGATTTCATCGATGAGCTGCTGTAGTTCGGTGGAATTTCTTGCACCCGCCACGATTTTCGCGCCTTTTTTGGCAAAAAGTTTTGCTGTTGCCCGACCAATACCAGAGCTTGCGCCCGTGATGATTGCTACTTTTCCTTCAAGGTTCATAATTTTTCCAATTCAATATTGTTTTCATTTTCTCGAGATGAGTGAAGCAAGAAGGTGAATGAAAATCCTCCCGCTTTCCGATTTGAAATTTTTGAATCGAATCTTGTTGAAGGAATCGCGGGTGGTGGAGGGGAATTAAATTGATTCGTACTAAGCTTAGATATTTCCGCCATGTTGTTATTTTAATTAGATTTTTTTGTTTTACTGAATTCGAATTTTAAGCCTCAATCCTATCGAAAAAAATGTTTGATAGGGTCGGACGGGACGCTTACTTGTCTCGCCCGATTCAAGTTTTGTGTGAGAACGAGTCAGTTCATAAAAGTTGGCAGGCAAATATCAGAATTTGAGGTCTTTGCGATGGTAGAAAATAGTAAAAGATACGTTGAGTAATCGGGTAAAAAACACTGATTTTTAGCGGGTTTTGCTTTTAAGAGACATTTTCTTTCTGTTTTCTGTTTATGGTGCTTGACAGTTGGCGGTTGCTTCAATAAAACACGGCCTCACAGAGGGGGTGTAGCTCAGTTGGTTAGAGCGCCGGCCTGTCACGCCGGAGGCCGCGGGTTCGAGTCCCGTCACTCCCGCCATCCTCCTCTGTACTACCTCCCAAATATTCAATGTCCTATACTCTATATTTCCAAGAATTCGTTGTTTTCAACGTTAGAGTTTGTCGTTGTTTAAGGCTTTTTTCCTTTTGAATACTTAATTGAAAAATATTTGTGAACAAAGCGATCAAACGTGATTGACAGGGGGCTACTTCTTCAATAAAACACGGTCTCACAGAGGGGGTGTAGCTCAGTTGGTTAGAGCGCCGGCCTGTCACGCCGGAGGCCGCGGGTTCGAGTCCCGTCACTCCCGCCATCCTCCTCTGTAGAATTCCTCCAAAATTAAGAGAACGTTAAGCTGCCGCAAGTATTGATATGCATTGTGTTTAGTGTTTTTAAGTTATTGGCGAATTATGTTGCTAAAAAGCTTTATTCCCGTATAACCCAGCACTATAATGAGCACGAATATAGAGCTAGAGGGAGTGCCGCAAACTAGCATTTAGATGTTGGGGAGGGGTCCTTGTCAAAAAAATGGAAACATTACTTTTAGAATATTTGCCTATCTTGGTATTTTTGGGCCTAGCTGCCGGATTATCGGCAGTGCTCGTAATTGCCTCAATGGTGGTTGCAGCCCAACATCCAGACTCCGAGAAGTTATCTGCCTACGAATGCGGGTTTGAGCCCTTTGATGATGCACGGAATCAATTTGATGTCCGCTTCTATTTGGTCGCCATCCTGTTTATCATTTTTGATCTGGAAGTTGCTTTTCTCTTCCCGTGGGCTGTCTCTCTTGGTGATGTAGGTTTGTTTGGGTTTTGGTCGATGATTGTTTTTCTCGGCATCCTGACAATCGGATTTATATATGAATGGAAGAAGGGAGCATTGGAATGGGAGTAAATCCTGTACCGGCGGGTCCAACTAATGCCGTCGCTGACGGCCAGCAGGACGACTTTTTTCGTGATTTAGGCCTTGAGCTGGATGACAAGGGTTTCGTTGTCACGCAAGTTGACAAGTTAGCTAACTGGGCCCGGACGGGGTCTCTTTGGCCGATGACTTTTGGTCTTGCTTGTTGTGCTGTTGAGATGATGCATGCATGGCAGCCACGGTACGACATGGAACGCCTTGGTATTGTGCCTCGTGGCTCCCCGCGTCAGTCCGATGTTATGATTGTTGCAGGCACGCTTACCAATAAAATGGCTCCGGCGCTTCGTAAAGTTTATGATCAGATGGCTGAGCCTCGGTATGTGATCTCCATGGGATCTTGTGCCAATGGCGGTGGTTATTACCATTATTCTTATTCAGTAGTGCGGGGATGTGATCGTATCGTGCCCGTTGATATTTATGTGCCCGGATGTCCGCCTACGGCTGAGGCATTGATTTACGGTATTTTCCAGTTACAAAAGAAGATTCGTCGTACAGGTACTTTTGTCAGATAGCGAACGGTGAACGGAACTCATATGGACAACGCTCTTAAAGAACTAGGCGACCATATCGCTGCAGAGCTTTCATCAGAAGTCAGCAGGGTATCGGTTGCACATGGTGAGCTTTTTGTTGAAGGTCGCAGTGATGCGATTATAAAAATCCTCACATTTCTACGTGAGGATACTTCTTGTAAATTTCAAGTCTTGTGTGACGTTTGTGGTGTCGATTATCTCGACCGCTCGGAACGCTTCGATGTTGTTTATAATCTGTTGAGCCTTAAACATAACCAACGGGTGACAGTGAAGGTGAAGACTGACGAGCGGACGCCAGTCCCAAGTGTGGTCTCCCTATACCCAACGGCGAATTGGTTTGAGAGAGAAGCTTGGGATATGTACGGTATTATGTTCTCAAACCATCCTGACCTGCGCCGCATGTTGACGGATTACGGTTTTGAAGGACATCCTTTGCGCAAAGACTTCCCGCTCACGGGGCATGTAGAGCTCCGGTATAGCGAAGATCAAAAACGTGTTGTCTATGAGCCAGTATCCTTGGCTCAAGAGTTCCGTAAATTCGATTTCCAGAGCCCGTGGGAGGGAACAGAATATGTCCTTCCGGGTGATGAAAAAGCAACGGAGCAAGGCTAATGGCTGAAGTACAAATTAAAAACTACACCATGAACTTTGGTCCTCAGCATCCTGCGGCCCATGGTGTACTTCGTATGGTGATGGAACTAGACGGTGAGATTGTCGAGCGGATCGATCCTCATATTGGCCTTTTGCATCGCGGTACCGAAAAGCTCATCGAAAACAAAACCTATATGCAAGCCATGCCGTATTTCGATCGGCTGGATTATTCTGCACCAATGGCGCAGGAACATGGGTTTGTTTTGGCCATCGAAAAACTTCTCGATTGTGAAGTGCCTCGCAGAGCGCAGTTTATTCGAGTTTTGTATGCTGAAATTTCACGGCTTATGAATCACTTGATGAATGTTTGTGCGCAAGCCTTGGACGTTGGCGCAACAACCCCGATGCTTTGGGGTTTTGTTGAGCGTGAAACGCTTATGGAATTTTATGAGCGCGTTAGTGGCGCCCGTATGCATGCTGCCTATTTTCGGGTTGGTGGGGTTCATCAGGATTTACCGCGCGGATTAGACGAGGACATTCGGAAATTTATTAAATCTTTCCCGCAAGTTCTCAACGATATTGAAACATTGCTGACTGAAAATCGTATTTTCAAACAAAGAAATGTGAATATCGGCGTTGTAAATCAAGAAGATGCGATGGCTTGGGGTTTCTCCGGTGTCATGCTTCGTTCTACCGGGCTTGCCTGGGATCTTCGTAAATCACAGCCTTACGATACATATCGTGAACTTGATTTTGACATCCCAGTTGGTCTGAACGGTGATTGTTATGACCGTTATTTGATGCGAATGGAAGAAATGCGTCAATCTCTTAATATCATGGAACAATGTTTAGACAAAATGCCCGAAGGGCCTGTTTTGAGCACTGATCCGAAAATCGCTCCCCCGCGTCGGAGTGATATGAAGACTTCAATGGAATCACTGATCAATCACTTCAAGCATTATACTGAAGGTGTGAAGGTTCCTGCCGGCGAAACTTATACTGCAATCGAAGCCCCTAAGGGTGAGTTCGGTGTGTATCTGGTTTCAGATGGGACAAGTAAGCCCTACCGGTGCAAAGTTAGAGCGCCAGGATTTGCGCATCTTCAAGCAATGGATTTCCTTACTAAAGGACATATGTTGGCAGATGCATCGGCAATTTTGGGTAGTTTGGATATTGTTTTCGGTGAGGTTGACCGATGAGTCAGGTAATTGCGACTGGTAAGGCGTTTGAATTTACGCCTGAAAATGTGGAAAAGGCTAACGTCTTTATTGCAAAATACCCTGAAGGACGTCAGCAAAGCGCTGTAATGCCACTTCTGGATTTGGCGCAGCGTCAGAACGAGAACTGGCTGTCCAAAGAAGCATTGGAATATGTGGGGGGATATATCAGCGTCCCTTACATGCGCGTGCTCGAAGTAGCGTCTTTCTACACCATGTATAATTTGAAACCTGTTGGAAAATATTTCCTTCAGCTTTGCCGGACAACACCTTGTTGGTTGCGCGGGTCTGATGATCTTGCGAAGGTTTGCGAAAGTAAACTTGGCCTTCATAACGGTGAGACAACTGAAGACGGTAAATTCACTTTGTTAGAAGTTGAATGTCTTGGTGGGTGCGTTAATGCGCCGGTTGTTCAGGTGAATGATGATTTTTACGAAGATCTGAATGCAGACAACTTCGAAAATTTACTCGATAAGTTGGCCAAAGACCAAGTGCCAGATCACGGACCACAAATCGATCGGATAAATTCGGCACCAGTTGGCGGTCCAACCACGTTGCTCGATAAAACGGGAGACGCTTGATGCTGAAAGATCAAGATCGTATTTTTACCAACCTTTATGGTCAAAAGGATTGGCGGCTAGCCGGTGCAAAAGCGCGCGGTATTTGGGATAACACCAAAGCGCTGCTTGATCTTGGCCAAGATGGTATTATTGATCAAATTAAAGCCAGTGGATTACGCGGGCGCGGGGGCGCAGGCTTCCCTACAGGGCTTAAATGGTCCTTTATGCCTAAAGAATCTGATGGCCGTCCAAGCTACTTAATCGTAAATGCTGACGAATCTGAGCCGGGCACTTGTAAAGACAGGGAGATCATGCGTTTTGATCCTCATCGTCTTTTAGAAGGCTGCCTTGTCGCGGGCTTCTCCATGCGGGCAGTTGCAGCCTACATCTATATTCGCGGTGAGTTCGTTAATGAAGCAATTCATTTGAATGAAGCCATTAGCGAGGCCTATGCCGATGGATTGATCGGAAAAAATGCCTGCGGTAGCGGGTTTGATTTTGACATCTACGTACATCGGGGTGCTGGCGCCTATATTTGTGGCGAAGAAACAGCCCTCATTGAAAGCCTTGAAGGCAATAAAGGTCAACCACGCCTTAAACCACCGTTCCCTGCGAATGTTGGTGCGTGGGGGTGTCCTTCAACAGTGAATAATGTTGAAAGTATTGCTGTTGGTCCTGAAATCTTGCGCCGTGGCGCGGATTGGTTTGCGGGCCTTGGTCGTCCAAATAATACAGGAACCAAATTGTTCTGTATTTCGGGCCATGTGAACAATCCTTGTAATGTTGAAGAAGAAATGGGTATCCCGCTTAAGGAACTCATCGAAAAACATGCAGGCGGTGTTCGCGGTGGCTGGGATAATCTTCTTGCGATCATTCCGGGCGGATCTTCCGTCCCGATGTTGCCAAAAGAAATTTGCGACACTGTTCTGATGGATTTTGACAGCTTGCGCGAAGTGCAAAGTGGACTTGGGACCGCGGCTGTCATTGTTATGGATAAGTCTACGGATATTATTCGCGCGATTGAACGGCTGGCTCATTTCTATAAACATGAAAGTTGCGGCCAATGTACGCCGTGCCGTGAAGGCACTGGTTGGATGTGGCGTGTGATGCAACGGCTAGTGACGGGAGATGCAGAGATTGACGAGATTGATATGTTGATCAATGTCTCAAAACGTATTGAAGGTCATACAATTTGCGCCCTTGGAGATGCTGCTGCGTGGCCGATCCAAGGTTTAGTCCGACATTTCCGCCCTGTTATTGAAGAGCGGATTAAAAACAAGAAAGCCGTGAACGCGGCCTGATTGGCACGCTACTTGAGGAGCGAAGAATGCCGACACTTACAGTTGATGGTGTAGAAGTCACCGTAGAAACCGGAGCTACTATTCTGCAAGCCTGCGAAGAAGCGGGCGCGGAAATACCACGCTTTTGTTATCACGAGAGACTTTCGATTGCGGGCAACTGCCGCATGTGCCTTGTTGAAATGGAGAAAGCCCCAAAACTTGTAGCATCCTGCGCGATGCCTGCAGGAGAGGGCATGATTATCCATACCAACACTGAAAAAGTTAAAAATGGTCGGGAAGGGGCAATGGAATTCCTTCTTATCAACCATCCCCTTGACTGCCCGATTTGTGATCAGGGCGGTGAATGCGATCTTCAAGACCAGTCGATGGCTTATGGTTCTGGCAACAGCCGGTATCTTGAGCATAAGCGAGCGGTCAAAGAGAAAAACATGGGACCGCTTATCAGTACAACCATGACACGGTGTATCCATTGTACCCGTTGTGTGCGGTTTGCAACGGAAGTTGCTGGTATTGATGATTTGGGCGCGATTAATCGGGGTGAGAATACCGAAATTGCGACTTACCTTGAAAAAGCTCTCGATTCAGAGCTTTCAGGAAATATCATCGATTTGTGCCCTGTGGGCGCGCTGACGTCTAAACCTTATGCTTTCTCTGCCCGTCCGTGGGAGTTGAGTAAGACAGAAAGCATTGATGTTCTTGATGCTGTTGGTGCCAATATTCGAATTGATGCCAAAGGCCAGGAAGTCATGCGCATTCTGCCTCGCTTACATGAAGATGTGAACGAAGAATGGCTGACAGATCGCTCTCGTTTCTCCTACGATGGTTTGAAAACTCAACGGCTTGATACGCCCTATGTTCGTAAAGACGGCAAACTAACAGCCGTAAGTTGGACAGAAGCACTGGATGCTGTTGCGGCCCGCATTAATGTTACCGATGCGACGAAGATTGGCGCAATTGCTGGCGATTTGGTTTGTGCTGAAAGCATGAAGGCGCTGAAGGATCTTATGGATTCTTTCGGAGTGACCAACATTGATTGCCGTCAGGATGGCGCAAAATTAGAAGCGACATCACGTAGCTCCTATATATTCAACACGACAATAGCTGGAATTGAAGAGGCTGATGCCCTTCTGATCGTAGGATCGAACCCACGTGTTGAAGCGTCTCTTGTTAATGCCCGCATTCGTAAGCGTTGGAAAAAAGATAATTTCCCAATTGCTTTGATTGGCGAAGAAGTCAATCTTAACTACGCCCACGAATATCTAGGGGCCGGAACGGCAACATTGACAGAAGTTGCGACAGGTAAACATTCTTTCTCTGACGTTCTTAAAAAAGCGGAACGCCCCATGATTATTGTTGGGCAGGGCGCTTTAACTCGGAATGACAGCGACGCGATTTTGGCTTTGGCTAAAAAGATCGCTGATGATTTTGGTATGATTTCCGACGATTGGAATGGTTTCAACATCTTGCATACTGCGGCCTCTCGTGTTGCAGGGTTGGATCTTGGCTTCGTTCCCGGGACCAATGGTAAGTCCGTTCCAGAAATGTTGGATGCTGCGGCTTCCGGTGACTTGGACGTTATGTATCTTTTGGGTGCCGATGAAATTGATACATCGAAACTTGAAAAAACCTTCGTTATCTATCAAGGCAGCCACGGCGATGCCGGTGCTCATGCCGCAGACGTCATTCTGCCTGGCTCCGCTTATACTGAAAAAGATGCTCTTTGGGTTAATACTGAAGGTCGGCCTCAGCTTGGCAACCGTGCCATATTCCCTCCGGGGGAGGCTCGGGAAGACTGGGCCATTATTAGGGCTTTGTCTGAAACTGCTGGTAAAACATTACCGTACGATACACTTGCAGCTCTTCGCGAAACTATCGTAGAAGCCGTACCCCATATGGCAGATATCGATATTATCGCAAAAGCCGATTGGGCTGACTTCGGAACTGCCGGTGATGTAGATGCAGCTGCTTTTGTTAATCCAATTAAAGATAATTACCTGACCAACGCAATATCACGCGCCAGTGCCATTATGGCGGAATGCAGCGCTACCTATTCAACATCGGTCGAAGAGGGGACTGGCACCAATGGTTGAGTTCTGGGATATTTACGGTCTACCAACGGTCATTATCGTTGGTAAAATTCTGGCAATTGTATTACCGCTGCTTGTCGCCGTTGCCTATCTGACGCTTTACGAACGTAAAGTTATGGCGCTGATGCAATTGCGTAAGGGACCAAATGTTGTTGGTTTCTATGGCTTGTTGCAACCGCTCGCCGATGGTGCGAAGCTTTTCTTCAAAGAGACAATTGTCCCATCTGGTGCAAACAAGCTGTTATTCTTGTTCGCGCCAATGTTGACTTTTATCCTATCTTTGATCGCATGGGCCGTTATTCCTTTTGATGAAGGAATGGTCTTAAGTGACTTGAATGTAGGTGTTTTATACTTATTCGCCATATCATCTTTAGGTGTTTACGGTATCGTTATCGCGGGTTGGGCTTCTAACTCTCGCTACCCTTTCCTAGGAGCTTTGCGCTCTGCAGCGCAGATGGTGTCTTACGAAGTTTCAATCGGCTTTGTCATCATCACGGTTCTCTTGTGTGTTGGCTCATTAAACCTGACGGATGTTGTGAAATCGCAAGATGGTGACTATGGGATGTTCAGCTGGTATTTCATACCGCTTTTCCCAATGTTCATTATCTTCTTCATCTCCATTTTGGCCGAAACCAACCGTCATCCATTCGATCTGCCAGAAGCAGAAGCGGAATTGGTTGCGGGTTACCAGACAGAATATTCATCCATGGCATTTGCGCTGTTCTTCTTAGGAGAATACGCGAACATGATTTTGATGAGTGCAATTTGTACTGTTCTCTTCCTCGGTGGCTGGTTGCCACCAGCGGATATTGCTCCTTTCAACTGGATTCCAGGCGTTGTCTGGTTCGGCATCAAAATTGCCCTGTTGTTATTTGTCTTTATCTGGGTTCGGGCAACATTGCCAAGATACAGATACGATCAGTTGATGCGTTTGGGTTGGAAAGTGTTTTTGCCCTTCTCGCTTATCTGGGTGGTATTGACCGCAGGCTTCCTGATCGTGTTCGATATGGTTCCGGCGTAAGACTAATTAAAACGTAAACTAACCTTTTGGGGTGACTTAACTCCAAGGGATCTTAAAACAAAGGTATAGAGGCTGTTTCATTATGGGCTTCATTGACAAGCAAGCGCGCAGTTTACTGCTATCGGAAATTGTATCGGGCCTTAGCCTGACATTTCGATACATGTTTAAAACGAAGGCGACAATTAACTACCCCTACGAGAAGGGTCCGCTTAGTCCGCGTTTTCGGGGCGAGCATGCTTTACGCCGTTACGCAAATGGCGAAGAGCGTTGCATTGCTTGTAAATTATGTGAAGCGGCTTGTCCGGCTTTAGCAATCACTATCGATGCGGAACCCCGCGACGATGGAAGCCGCCGGACGACACGGTACGACATTGACATGACCAAGTGCATTTATTGCGGGTTCTGTCAGGAAGCGTGTCCGGTTGATGCCATCGTTGAAGGGCCTAACTTCGAATTTGCGACAGAGTCACGCGAGGAGCTTTTCTACGATAAAGAAAAACTTCTTTCTAATGGCGATCGGTGGGAGCAAGAGATTGCTCTAAACCTAAACGCTGATACGCCATACAGATAAGTGGAATAAGTGCTGTGAGCTATACGATTAATTTAATGTCATCATCAATGGGGGGAGAGAAGTAATGATTATTTCAACACTTGCTTTCTATCTGTTTGCGGCGTTGACCGTTGCGTCCGCCTTTATGGTTATTTCGTCCAAGAACCCGGTTCATTCGGTTTTGTTCCTTATTCTGGCTTTCTTCAATTCGGCGGCCTTGTTTGTTTTGCTGGGGGCTGAATTCCTCGCCATGATCCTGATCGTGGTTTATGTGGGCGCTGTCGCGGTTCTCTTCCTGTTTGTTGTGATGATGCTGGACATTAACTTTGCTGAATTACGGCAAGGGTTCCTTCAGTATCTGCCAATTGGTGCTCTTATCGGAATTATCCTGATGATCGAGCTTTTGATGGTTGTTGGTGGATGGACCTTATCGCCGGAGGCGCTGCAACTCAGTTCTGCGCCAACAGTTGCGATGACGGAAATGACCAATACGGAGCAGCTGGGTAATTTGATTTATACGCAGTATGTGTATTTGTTCCAGATTGCTGGAATGATTTTGCTGGTTGCAATGATTGGGGCGATTGTCCTCACCCATCGCTCAAGGCCTGGCGTCAAGAAGCAGGTGATTGCTGAGCAAGTATATCGCCGTCCTGAAGACTCTATGGCGGTTCGTAAAGTTGAACCTGGTCAAGGTGTATAGGAGGTAGATGATGGAAATCGGACTAGCTCATTATTTGAGCGTATCAGCCATATTGCTGACACTCGGTATTTTCGGGATCTTCCTGAACCGGAAAAATGTCATTGTTATATTAATGTCGGTTGAGCTCATGTTGCTCGCGGTTAATATCAATCTGGTGGCGTTTTCAACCTATCTTCACGATATGGTAGGGCAGGTGTTTGCTCTCTTTATTCTGACGGTTGCTGCGGGTGAAGCTGCTATTGGCCTCGCCATCCTCGTTGTTTACTTCCGAAACCGCGGTACAATCGCGGTTGAGGACATCCATCACATGAAAGGCTAAGGCGCAGCAATGATGTACGTCCTCATAGTATTTCTTCCCCTCCTTGCGTTCCTGACGGTCGGTCTTACAGCCCGCCAGCTTGGTGACAAGGGAAGCCAAATCATCACATCTGGTGCAGTCTCTATCAGTGCGATCCTGTCTTGGGTTGCCCTGTATCAGGTGGCATTCGGTCACGCCCCGCAAACGATTGAGCTTTTCACCTGGATCAAATCCGGTGGTTTCGATGTGAGTTGGAGCCTTCGTATTGACAGTCTGACAGCGGTAATGTTGGTTGTTGTGAACACGGTGTCAGCGGTCGTGCATATATATTCAATCGGGTATATGGCGCACGACGAGCATAAAGCCCGTTTCATGGCGTATCTGTCCCTCTTTACATTTGCCATGTTGATGTTGATTACATCCGACAACTTCCTACAAATGTATTTCGGTTGGGAAGGCGTTGGTCTTGCCAGTTACCTTCTCATTGGGTTTTGGTATAAGAAACCAACAGCCAATGCCGCAGCGATTAAGGCTTTTGTTGTAAACCGTGTTGGCGACTTTGGTTTTGCTCTGGGTATCATGGCCATTTTCATGGTCTTCGGGTCCATCAGCTTTGATACGGTCTTTGCAGCTGTTCCCTCACAAGTGGGAAATACCTTTAATTTCCTTGGCTATGACTTGGATATTATCACAACGATCAGCTTGCTTCTCTTCCTAGGAGCCATGGGTAAATCTGCGCAGCTTGGTCTGCACACATGGTTACCAGATGCGATGGAAGGCCCGACACCTGTGTCGGCCTTGATCCATGCGGCAACGATGGTGACAGCAGGCGTCTTTATGGTCGCCAGATGTTCCCCAATTTTCGAATATTCACCAACGGCCTTGGCTGTTGTCGCTACAGTCGGTGCCTCAACGGCATTATTTGCGGCCACAGTTGGTCTGGTTCAGAACGATATTAAGCGAGTGATCGCGTATTCAACCTGCTCTCAGTTGGGTTACATGTTCTTCGCCATCGGCGTTGGCGCATACCCGGTTGCGATTTTTCATCTCTTCACTCATGCTTTCTTTAAAGCACTTCTGTTCTTAGGATCTGGCGCGGTTATTCACGCTGTGTCTGATGAGCAGGACATGCGTAAAATGGGCGGTCTTGCGAAACATATCAAGATTACCTACGCCATGATGATTATTGGAACTCTTGCTTTGACGGGCGTGCCTTTCTTCGCAGGGTATTTCTCCAAAGATGCAGTGATTGAGGCGGCTTATGCTGCCGGTACCGGCGTCGGGCAATACGCTTTCTGGTGTGGCATTGGTGCTGCGGTCCTGACAGCGTTCTATTCATGGCGCCTGATCTTCATGACTTTCCACGGTAAGCCTCGCGCAACCAAAGAAGTTATGTCTCATGTTCACGAAAGCCCCTTTGTTATGTTGTTCCCGCTGTATATTCTAGCAGCCGGTGCGATCTTCGCAGGATACGCTTTCTATGAGCCAATGGTCGGCCATGATTATAAAGAATTCTGGGGCGACTCGATTTTGATCCTTGAGCGGAATACTGTTATGGCAGGTTTCCATGATGTTCCAGCTTGGGTTAAGTATCTTCCCATCGTAGCTGGTGTTCTTGGATTGGCGATTTCTTTCAACATGTATATCCGCCGGACAGATATTCCAGTTCAATTGGCTAAAACGCATTCAGCCTTGTACCAGTTCCTTTTGAATAAATGGTATTTCGATGAGCTGTATAACTTCGTGTTCATACAGCCAGCTAAATGGATTGGTAATCAACTATGGACCATCGGTGACGGTAAAATCATTGATGGCCTTGGACCGAACGGAATTTCAGCGCGGGTTGTTGATCTTGCCAAGCGGGCGTCCTTGCTGCAAAGCGGATATCTCTATCATTACGCATTTGCGATGCTTATCGGTGTTGCCGCATTTGTTTCCTTCTTTTTCCTAAGCAGTGGGTCTTAAGTCATGCTTGATTGGAATATTCTCTCATTTGTGACCTTCCTGCCTTTGGTTGGTGCACTACTGATCTTGCTTACTGGCGGTAAGGAAGAAGTGGCCGCACGTAACGCGCGTCAGGTCGCGCTATGGACAACATTGATTACCTTTGCGGTGTCACTGCTGATCTGGATTAATTTTGACACGTCAGAAGCTGGTTTCCAGTTCGTTGAGAAAGCGGAATGGCTGGGCGGTGGTATCAACTACCATATGGGCATCGATGGTATTTCCATGTTGTTCATCATCCTGACCACGTTTTTGATGCCAATTTGTATTCTTGCAAGTTGGGAATCCATTGGCACGCGCGTTCGTGAATATATGATCGCCTTCCTGATCTTGGAAACGCTGATGATCGGTGTGTTCTGCGCAATGGATATGGTTCTTTTCTACTTGTTCTTTGAAGCGGGTCTTATCCCAATGTTCCTGATTATCGGAATTTGGGGCGGGGCTAACCGCATTTACGCAAGTTTTAAATTCTTCCTTTATACGCTTGTCGGCTCCGTTCTTATGCTGGCTGCAATGATTGCTATGTATAACATTGTTGGCACGACGGACATTCCAACATTGATGGCGTATAATTTTGATGTGGATTTGCAGTTCTGGTTATGGTTGGCGTTCTTCGCATCCTTTGCGGTGAAGGTTCCAATGTGGCCAGTTCACACTTGGCTTCCCGATGCCCATGTTCAGGCTCCAACGGCGGGTTCTGTGATCTTGGCGGGTGTTTTGCTTAAAATGGGTGGATACGGGTTCTTGCGTTTCTCCATTCCCATGTTCCCGGATGCGTCTCAATATTTCGCGCCAATGGTTTTCGGTTTAAGTGTTATTGCCATTATCTACACGTCACTCGTGGCGTTGGTGCAAAAAGATATGAAGAAGCTGATTGCTTATTCATCCGTGGCACATATGGGCTTTATCACTATCGGTGTGTTCACCTTCACCCAACAAGGGTTAGAGGGCGGCATTCTGCAAATGATCAGTCATGGTATTGTCTCTGGCGCACTGTTCTTGTGTGTTGGTGTGATCTATGATCGCATTCATACCCGTGAGATCGCACGTTATGGCGGCTTGGTTCATAGAATGCCTCGTTATGCCGTTATCTTCATGATCTTTACAATGGCGACAATTGGTCTGCCAGGTACGAGCGGATTTGTGGGCGAGTTCCTTATTCTTGTCGGCGTCTATCAAGTCAGTACATGGACAGCGTTCCTTGCGACTACGGGTGTTATTTTGGGCGCGGCTTATAGCTTGTACCTATATCGCCGAGTTGTCTTTGGTGAGTTGGTTAAAGAAGATTTGAAATCAATTGTGGATGTGAACAAGCGGGAGATGGCGATTTTCATTCCGTTGATCGCTGTTGCTATGTGGATTGGAATTTATCCCGATCCATTCCTTGATGTTATGCACGCCTCTGTTACCAGTCTGATGGAACAACATCAGTTGGCTTTGGATGCTACGAATTCAACGCTGCATGCGGCTAAATAGGTAGGTTTTGGAAATGGTTTTGCCTGAATTCTCAATCGCACTTCCAGAAATTTTTCTGGCAGCGGCTGCATTGTTCCTTTTAATGTTTGGTGTCTTCAAGGGTAAGGGCGCCACAGCCCCGGTCTCTTGGCTTGCTGTTCTATCCTTAGTCATAACAGGATTTCTTGTTGTGATGGGGGGGAGTGAGACCCAGCTGACCTTTAGTGATCTATATCGAACCGATGCTTTTGGTAATTTCATGAAAGTGTTGGCACTTGGTGCTTCCGCTCTTGCGATTATCATGAGTATGGATTTCAATAAGCGTGAAAAAATTGAACGCTTTGAATTTCCAGTTCTAATCGTAATTGCCTCCCTTGGCATGATGGTGATGATTTCAGCCAACGATTTGATGTCCCTGTATATGGGTATCGAATTGATGAGTTTATCTTTGTATGTAACGGCTGCATTCCGCAGGGACAGCGTCCGTTCCACAGAAGCTGGCCTTAAATATTTCGTCCTTGGTGCGCTGTCATCAGGCATGTTGCTTTATGGTTGCTCCCTTATCTACGGATTTACCGGCAGCACAAATTTCACTGCAATCGCAAGCGCCGTTGCCGAAACCCACGGTCAAATCGGTCTTGGTTTACTGGTTGGACTTGTTTTCTTGATCGCCGGCCTTGCCTTTAAGGTATCTGCCGTGCCGTTTCATATGTGGACGCCGGATGTCTATGAAGGCGTCCCAACACCAGTGACGGCCTTCTTTGCAGCCGCTCCAAAAATTGCCGGTATGGCACTGTTTATACGGGCGTTTATAACACCCTTTGGCGAACTTGTGGATCAATGGCAACAAATTATTGTCTTCGTCTCTATAGCGTCCATGGTTCTAGGTGCTTTTGCCGCCATTAATCAGAAGAACATCAAACGCTTGATGGCCTATTCTTCAATCGGTCATATCGGGTTTGCTCTTGTTGGGCTTGCGGCTGGTACCGAAGAAGGCGTGCGCGGCGTTTTGATTTATTTGGCCATTTATGTGGTCATGAATATCGGGACATTTGCGATTATTCTGTCCATGCGCCAAAAGGATGGCATGGTTGAAGACATCTCGGAACTTGCGGGTCTTGGTAAGACACGCCCCGTTATGGCATTGCTATTGATGATCTTTATGTTCAGTTTGGCGGGCGTCCCGCCATTGGCTGGATTCTTTGGTAAATTCTACGTCTTCGTTGCTGCGATCAATTCAGGCCTTTATGCACTAGCTGTTATTGGGTTACTGGCGTCTGTTGTCGGCGCGTTTTATTATCTTCGCATCGTTAAAATCATGTATTTCGACGATGAAAAAGAAGGCTTTAAGCCTGTGAACCGCACGTTGACTTGGATTATGGGCGGAGCAGGGATCTTTACGGCTCTCTTTTTCGTGTATCCAGCACCTCTATTATCCAGTGCTGCTGCGGCAGCTGCTGCATTGTTTCAATAATGATGATGGGCGGCGGTGGCCTAACACTTCCGCCCTTTTTCAACCTATCTGCGTTTGAGACTATTGGAAGCACCAATGACCATGCGCGGAAGCTAGCCGACGAAGGGGCCACACAAGGCCAACTTGTCTGGTCTCTCCTTCAAGAGCAAGGCGTCGGTCGCCGGGGACGGGGATGGACTAGTCCTGAGGGAAACCTTTATTGCTCTTTGTTGCTCCGGCCAAATTGCTCTGCGGCAGAAGGGGCTAAGCTGTCTTTTCTTGTTGCGGTTGCCCTTCACAAGACCCTTTTCGAATTTCTTCCAGCGGGGACAGATCTCGCCCTTAAATGGCCGAATGATCTTTTAGTCAGTAATCAAAAAATTGCCGGCATATTACTAGAAAGTAAAAGTAATGCGTCTGGCAATCTGGATTGGCTTGTCGTCGGTACTGGTGTCAATATTGGAAATTATCCTAAATGGACTGAAGGCCTGCCTGCAACCAGCTTGAAGAAGGAGGGCGGCAAGGCTTCCGTTCATCAGGTGTTAGAAAGTTATTGCCTTAACCTGTTGGAATTATATACAGTTTGGTTAGAGAACGGGTTCGAACCTATTCGACAAAAATGGTTGAGGAGAGCAACAGGTATTGGGTCCCCCATTATTGTGCGATTAGCCAATAATGAATATCACGGTATTTTTACCGATCTGGATCCAAGCGGCGCTCTGATTTTAACCCAAGCAGACGGATCGATAAAACATGTGACGGCCGGAGAGGTCTTCTTTCCAGTCTCATAATAAAAAAGGGGTTGGGTATGTTGCTCGCAATTGATGTCGGAAATACCAATATTACCTTCGCGGCCTTTTCAGGCACAAGTCTTCTAAATGAATGGCGCATTGCGACGTCAGCGACCACAACCGCCGAAGAATATGGTGTTTGGCTTAGTCAGGCGATGTCATTAGACAATGTTAATCTTGGGGATATTAAAGATGTTATTATTGGTACTGTTGTGCCAGAAGCTCTTTTTAACCTTAAAGGCATGTGCAAACGCTACTTTAATTGCGTTCCTTTGGTCATTGGGGACGCGAACGTAGATCTGGGCATGATACCTCAAATTGACAATCCAAAGGAAGCTGGGGCCGATCGCCTTGTCGACGCTGTCGCGGCCCATAGCAAATATGGCGGTCCGCTAATCGTTTTGGATTTTGGGACCGCAACAACGCTTGATGTGGTGGATAACGACGGAAACTATGCAGGCGGCGTTATTGCGCCAGGTGTCAATCTTAGTCTGGATGCTTTGCATAAAGCGGCGGCAAAATTGCCCCGTATTGCAGTTGAAAAACCATCCAAAGTCATTGGGAAAAGTACGTTAGAATGCATGCAATCAGGCATCTATTGGGGCTACGTGAGCATGATTGAAGGATTGATCGTTCGTATTCAAGATGAGTATGGTCAAAAATTGAAAACGATTGCTACTGGCGGCCTTGCGCCGCTCTTTGCTAAAGGCACGCCGATGATTGATACTGTAGATGCTGATCTTACTCTCTTTGGGCTTGTGGAAATTTACAGAAAAAATCGAAGCTAAGTTTGTAGGTGTTTATATGAAGACGGCTCGTTTTGAATTTAAGATTGATAAAGCAGCGAATTGCATTTTTGTTCGCCATTTTGGGTTGGTAGATTTAGCGAGCATTTTGGATCGAGGAAGCGCAATCTTTAATCACGCGGACTATCAATCAGGTTTGAATAGAATAACTGACTTTACAGGTGTTGAAACCAAACTGAGTAGCGAAGATATCAGATTAATAACAGATAAAATTTCATTGAGAAAAACTGAATCTGGTAACTACCGAGAAGCCGTTATCGTGGATAATCTTCTCGGGTATGGACTTGTTAGAATTTTTAACAGCCTTTCTTCCCTAAATGAAAATGAATATGAAATATTTAGTACAGAAGATGGTGATGTTTCTTTTAAAGTAAAAAATTGGCTAAATCTCGATTCAAGTTTTCTGTTTCCAGGTTTTTTAAGTGTAAAATGAGTATCTAATTTTTTTTAGAATGTTAAAAATTTCGGGTATTTAAAGCTATCCTGCTTTTTTCCTTTGATAATCATATGTTGCAACTAAATGTGACAAACGTCGTATCAATCGTCAGTTTCTGACAGGGTCTGGGCAAAACTAAAGAAAGCTCTTTGGTATTGTTCCTATTGCTGATAGGAAAGCACCAGTATTTTCCAAAATAGTCGGATCAAATGAATTTGAATAATAGCTTCCTATTCCTCCCACTCGGCGGGAGTGGTGAGATCGGTATGAACCTCAACTTGTATTGCTGTAATGGCAAATGGTTGATGATCGATTGTGGTATTTCATTTGCCGATGAACGGGCACCGGGTGTCGATGTGATCGTCCCCGATGCAACCTGGATCGCAGAGCGTTCAGAAGACCTTCTGGCAATAGTTGTCACCCACGCCCATGAAGATCATGTCGGCGCTGTTGCGCGCCTCTGGCCCCAGTTTAAATGTCCCGTTTATACCAGCCCCTTTACGGCCCAAATTCTCCATAATAAATTAGTGGAGGAAGGCCTCGATAAAGAGGTGGAAGTGAATATTGTCGCCCCAGGAAGCTCCTTGCAGTTAGGGGAGTTCCATTTGGACTTTGTTGATCTAACACATTCCATTCCTGAAATGCAGGCACTTATGATTACAACGCCTTACGGCAAAGTACTTCATAGTGGCGACTGGAAGCTGGATCCTAACCCTGTCGTTGGACCCGCCAGTAACATGGAAAAGATGAAAGAAATCTCATCTGGCAATGATATTTTGGCGATGGTTTGCGATTCAACAAATGTCTTTAAATCCGGCACGTCCGGATCAGAAGGTGATGTGCAGGCAAGTCTTGATAAGCTTCTTGGAAGAATAACCGAGGGCAGGGTTGCCGTAACCACGTTTGCCTCAAACATTGCCCGACTTGCCTCCATTGCAAGGGTTGCGGAAAAACATGACCGTCACGTTGTTCTTGTTGGCATGTCTTTGCACCGTATGACGACAGCCGCCAAAAAATCCGGGTATTTAAAAGATTTACCTCCCTTTTTGGATGCACGAGATGCGGGGCACATCCCTCGAAATAAAGTTCTTCTTCTTTGTACAGGAAGCCAAGGGGAGCCCCGTGGCGCCATGGCTCGTATTGCACGGGATGAACATAACGATATCACTTTGACAGCCGGGGATACGGTTATCTTCTCATCCAAGGTAATCCCTGGAAATGAGAAGTCACTCTATGCTCTTCATAACCAACTGACAGAAGCAAAAGTAAACGTCATCACAGAAGCAGATGAGTTTGTGCATGTATCGGGGCATCCGGCTCGCGATGAATTGAAAAGCATGTATGAAACGGTGCGACCGAAAATTGCTGTTCCAGTTCATGGTGAAGCCCGCCATTTGAAAGAACATTGTGAACTTGCTTTGTCACTTGGTGCCGAGCAGGCAATCGAGATCAAAAATGGTAATATTTTAAGGCTTGCACCAGGTCCTGCTGAAATCATTGATACAGTGCCTGTTGGTCGTTTTGCGGTCGATGCTGGTGGCTTGACGTCATTGGACGGTGAGT
The DNA here is from genome assembly GCA_036960695.1 of Sneathiella sp. Classification (GTDB taxonomy): domain Bacteria; phylum Pseudomonadota; class Alphaproteobacteria; order Sneathiellales; family Sneathiellaceae; genus Sneathiella. The sequence continues at coordinate 68,421 of JBALXM010000006.1, read as the reverse complement.
TTTTGGCAACCCGCCGTCGTATGATTTTTAATGGGTCGGCAAATGCCCTTGTGATCGTGAATGAAAAAGGTCAAATTACAGAAGAGCCAGTAGTTCACTTGCGCGGTGTTGTGGATGTGGGATTGTTTCCGGGACTTATGGACACCATAAATAAGGAAATTAAGACACGACACTATGAGTTGAGCAAAGCGAACCGCATGAAAGATTCCGAAGTGGAGGAGAGTGCACGTCGCGCTATTCGGGGTATTTTCCGGAAACTGGCGCGTCGCAGACCGATAACGGACGTGCATGTGGTCAGAATTGAAGAAGATATAACTTAACGGCTTATAAGGAATAATAAAAATGATCGGTCGATTAAACCATGTGGCAATTGCGGTTCCTGATTTGGAAGCTGCGACTAAAACCTATCGCGACGTTCTTGGCGCGAAAGTCAGTGCTCCCCAAGATGAGCCTGATAATGGAGTTACGGTTGTTTTTGTTGAGCTGGATAATACGAAAATTGAGCTTTTGCACCCCTTGGGTGAGAATTCTCCCATTGAAGCATTTTTGAAGAAAAACGCATCCGGTGGCATGCATCATATTTGTTATGAAGTGGAAGATATACTCGCCGCTCGAGACCAATTGATTGCAAAAGGCGCGCGTATTCTTGGAAGCGGCGAACCTAAAATGGGCGCGCACAAAAAACCAGTTTTATTCCTTCACCCAAAAGACTTCGACGGTACTCTTGTCGAATTAGAACAAATTTAAAGAGGCCGGATTATGTCGTTTGTTGGTGGGATCGTCGTTTTCAGTATTACCTGGATTATTGTTCTTTTCACGGTTCTACCTTGGGGTATTCGTACTCAAGAAGAAGATGGGCTAGTTGAACCGGGAACAGTAGCAAGCGCTCCTTCAAGCCCGGCAATGTGGAAAAAATTCGCTATTACAACTCTGGTAACAGTCATCTTATTTGGGTCTTTCTGGGCATCAAATGAATTTGGCTGGATCGACTATCGGGCCGTCATTTTTGGCGATAGATCTTAAATTTTATTTAATTTAAAACATAAGTAAAGATGAATAACTGTTTGGCTTTAAAGCGCTTATTTTGACTTGTTGAGAAATATATAAACTCAGGGTACCATAGAAAATACGGAATTTTAGGGATCACATTTCTATGCCTAAATTGCTTCATCTATTTGCTTTTAGCTTGTTTGTCATTTTGAACGGGCCTGCAGTCTCTATCGCTGAAGATGCTCAGATTGAGGTGACGCAGAAAGATTGCACACGGATAGAAAAACACCTAGCCCGTGATGATGTCACCTATAAGCCCAGTGTCGATGTACATGGTAAAGCTGTGGCGCCAGCTGACTTGAATGAGAGCCGAATTAAACTCCCTGACAATTTTACTATTGATCTGGCTCTCCCGCTTAGGAAAGATGGCGGTGAAGAGGGGCAGTTAAAGGAGTTACTTCGGGAATCTGAAGTTCAGGTGGGGGTGCTTGACTATAATATTTCCTCTGGCAAACTGAAATTTAATGGACAGGAATTATCAGATCCTTCGCTTCACGCTATTGCGGTGAAATGCAGAGAAATATACTTTAATAAAGATTCTTGATCCTTTTCTTGTCCATAAATCTTGCATTCTTTCCAAATCCCTTTAAAAGTCAGAAAAATGCCGTCTTGAAGATTTAGGTCTTCCTATCATTCAACTTTGTTAATTCTTAGAGGCTCCCATGCGTCTTTCTCGTTTCTTTATGCCAACGTTAAAAGAAGATCCAAAAGAAGCTCAAATCGTATCGCATCGACTGATGCTGCGTGCCGGGATGGTTCAGCAATCGTCTGCTGGAATTTATTCCTGGCTGCCACTTGGATTTATGGTTTTGAAAAAAATCGAACAAATTGTGCGGGAAGAGCAGAATAAAGCAGGTGCTTTGGAAATTCTGATGCCGACGATCCAGCCTGCGGATTTGTGGCGGGAATCCAACCGGTATGATGATTATGGCAAAGAAATGCTTCGCATTACCGATCGCCATGATCGCGAAATGCTGTTTGGCCCGACAAATGAAGAGCAGGTAACGGACATTTTCCGGTCTAACGTGAAAAGCTATAAAGACCTTCCCTTAAATTTATATCACATACAGTGGAAGTTCCGGGACGAAGTGCGCCCCCGTTTTGGGGTTATGCGGGGCCGTGAATTCCTGATGAAAGACGCATACTCTTTCGATTTTGATTCAGAGAATTCAAAAATTGCCTATAACCGCATGTTCGTTGCGTATTTGAAAACATATGCGCGTCTGGGCCTTCAGGCTATCCCACTTCGTGCCGATACGGGACCAATCGGCGGTGACTTGTCTCATGAGTTCATTATTCTTGCAGATACAGGAGAGAGTGAAGTCTTTTACCATAAAGACATTCTGAACCTGGATACACCTGAAGAGAAAGAACGGACACCGGAAGAATTGCAAGCGGTTGTTGATGAGTGGACGAGCTATTACGCGGCCGCGGACGAGATGCATAAGCCTGAGGAATGTACGGTAGCAGACGGCGACTTAATCACCCGACGGGGCATTGAAGTTGGACATATCTTCCATTTCGGCGATAAATACTCAAAAGCAATGGGCGCAAATGTGACGGGACCAGACGGTAAAGATGTCGCGGTCTCTATGGGCTCCTACGGTATTGGTGTATCCCGTCTTGTGGGCGGTATTATCGAAGCCAGCCATGATGAAAATGGCATTATTTGGCCAGAAGAAATTTCCCCCTTTAAAGTTGGCTTGATCAACCTTAAGTCTGGTGATGATGCTTGTGATACAGCTTGTGATGATTTCTATGGCAAGTTGCAGAATGCAGGCGTTGATGTTTTGTATGATGATACGTCAGATCGGGCCGGCGGAAAGTTTGCGAAAATGGATCTTATTGGCCTGCCTTGGCAAGTTACAATTGGACCGCGCGGCCTTAAAACGGGTGTTGTTGAGTTTAAAAATCGGGCAACTGGAGTTAAAGAAGAACTCTCTCCAGAGGATGCCCTTAATCGATTGGTAGGCTAAGTAATTTGTTTTCCAGATTTGAGTGGACCATGGCGCTCCGGTATCTCCGGGCGCGTCGGCAAGAGGGCTTTATCTCTGTCATTGCCCTTTTCTCGTTATTAGGTATTGGGCTTGGAGTGGCTACTCTCATTATCGTTATGTCGGTAATGAACGGCTTTCGTGCAGACCTTTTGGACCGTATTCTGGGAATGAATGGGCATTACGAAATCAAAGCGCCCGATAACGGATTGCTTGTGGATTACGACCCGGTTGTAAAAAGCCTTGAGGGTGTGAAGCATGTGGTTCGTGTCTCTCCGTTAGTGGAGGGGCAAGTGATGGCCGCCAGTGGCGCGCTTGCAAGCGGCGCCTTGGTTCGCGGAATGTCACCAGAACAACTTGACGATCTTTCGGTTTTATCATCCAACATCATTTCAGGTTCTTTAAAAGGCTTTGATACGGGGCAGGCGGTTATTATTGGGCACCGACTTGCGGCCTCATTAGGGGTGAATGCCGGGGATAAGGTTAAGCTGTTGTCCCCTAAAGGGACTGCCACGGCCTTTGGGACCATGCCGAGGGTCAAGACCTACACGGTGGCTGGATTATTCAATACGGGTATGTATGAATATGATAACGGCTATATTTATATGTCTCTTAAAGCTGCACAAAAGTATTTCAGGCTTGGAGATGGGGTAACATCCTTGGAGGTCTTCGCGACAGACCCGGATAAAGCGCTTTCTATCCGTTCCGAGATCATCAACGCGGTCAATATTCGAGCCTATATTTACGACTGGCAGCAGTCGAGAGCGAGCTTCTTTAATGCCCTTGAGGTTGAGAGGAACGTGATGTTCCTTATCTTAACTTTGATTATTCTGGTGGCCGCCTTCAATATTGTATCCAGCCTGATCATGCTGGTGAAGGATAAGGGCAGGGATGTAGCTATTTTGCGAACGATGGGGGCAACACGCGGGATGATTATGCGTGTTTTCTTTATTGCAGGGGCTAGTGTTGGCGTAATTGGTACTTTGTTCGGGTTTCTGCTCGGCATTGGATTTTGCGCTAATATCGACAGAATTAAGAACTTTATTGAAGGTCTTACGGGCGCCGAATTGTTTTCTGCTGAAATTTACTTCTTGTCTCACCTTCCAGCGAAAGTTGATCCAGGGGAGGTGACAACAGTTGTCCTCATGGCGTTGGGTATTTCCCTAGCAGCAACTATCTATCCTTCTTGGCGCGCGGCCCGTCTTGATCCAGTGGAGGCGCTCCGATATGAGTGATGCCGTATTACAGCTTCGGAATATGGGGCGATCCTTCAAACAAGCAGGTGAAGATCTTGTTATTTTGCAGGATGTAAATCTGGACATTAAACCTGGCGAAATTGTTGCCTTGCTTGGACAATCGGGCTCAGGTAAATCGACGCTTTTGCAGATTGCGGGACTATTAGAGCCACCGAGTGTTGGAACTGTCACCATAAATGGGGTGGATTGTACTAAATCGTCAGATAAGCGCCGAACAGAGATGCGCCGGGATGAAATCGGGTTTGTGTATCAGTTCCATCACTTGCTGCCTGAATTCTCGGCATTGGAAAATGTCATGATGCCAAATTTGATATCTGGTGTCGCAAAAGCCAAGTCACAGAAAAAGGCAACTGAGCTCTTAACTATCATGGGGCTAGAACACCGGCTTACTCATCGTCCGGCAAAGCTATCGGGGGGAGAGCAGCAGCGTGTTGCTATTGCGCGTGCTATGGCAAATGATCCGTCCGTTCTGCTTGCGGATGAGCCTACCGGTAACTTGGATGAGGGCACGGCTGAGATAGTATTCCAAAATTTCGTTGATTTGGTTCGAAAGCAGAATGTCGCAGCTTTAGTTGCAACCCATAACACAGAGTTAGCCTCTCGTATGGATCGCGTAGTTTATGTGCGTGATCACCATTTAGTCGAAGCTTAAACAGTCGGGCGAAGAATTGTTTGCGTCTGGAATGCCGTTGTCACCAATTTTGTGGGGCAGGGGAAGGACAACTTTCTATTTGGGAAACCCAACTGCTTCGACGCCCAGTGGTTTAAGCAATGGCATGCGTTGATGATTGTTGAAAATATCATGACTGCCTATTTTGTCATTCTTATTTGAATAATTTGACGCGTAAAAGCTTGAATCAATTCAATCATTCAGCAATTAAATGTAATGTACCTATTGTTTTATTAGTTAAAACTTCTAAAATTGATAAACCAATAAAAACTAAAACTTCGTTTCAAGAATTCGAGAAACCTGATTGATAATAAATGCGTCAGCCCTAACTTTACATTGAAAAAGCACGTACCCCAGACAAGTGGATAAAACGAATGCGTAGTGCCTTACGGTTTATTTCAGGGATGGTAATTGGAGTATTCTTAATAATTCAAGCCATGGGACTTGGTTATGCTAATGCTCAAGCTGCCTTGGATGGCGCAGAATCCAAACAAAATGAAGTGTTTAACATCACAGTGGGTGAATGGCCGCCTTATATCTCTAAAGACCTTGCCGAGAATGGTGCTATTGCCCATATAATTAAAACCATTTTCCTTGATATGGGAATAAAGGTTCGTTTTTATCATTTGCCTTGGGCAAGAGCCTATGAAGAAGCGGCCTTAGGGCACTTTGATGCGACAGCTGTTTGGCTCCGTGTCTCTTCCAGAGAAAAAGATTTTATTTATAGCGACCCTTTACTCAGCGAACAGTTCGTCTTTTTTCATCAAAAATCGTTTAAGTTTAACTGGACAAGTATCAAGGACTTAAAAGGACTGACAATTGGCGGGAATCACATATCTACCTATGGTCCTGAAATTGATGCCGCAATAGAAAAAGGGTTGGTAAATATCGATCGTGTTAACGGGTATAAACAAAATTTCGATAGATTAGTACTCGGTCGGATAAATCTTTTTCCAATGGAGAAAAATGTGGGTTACTTCATCCTTCGAAGTAATTTTTCGAAAGAAAAACAAAAACAAATTACACATCATTCAAAAGTCCTTTTTGACAATTTTAGCTATCTCCTTTTTTCTAAAAAAAGTAAAAATAATCCAGAATTAATTGCACGATTCAATAAACATTTAAAACTGTTTCGAGAAAGCGGGCGATACGATCAGTATATGGCGGACCTGTCTGCCGGAAAATATGACCAACCCGAAACAAACAAATAATAAAACCTTTTTCTAATAAGAAATATGGCAAAATTTTCCCGCGCCTTTTTGTAGCAATCTGTTGTGTATTGAAATTTGATATGCTTATGATCAGTTTGAAAACAAACAACTTCGGGAGGGTGTTCGTTTGGAAAATGAGCAGGGAAATGCGGCAGTTTATTTTGTCGATCGGCAAGGAACGGGACCTTACGCTAAGAAAAATGCCTTTATCGAAGCAACGAAGGATAGGCGGTCCCTGACTTATGAAGCGCTTGGCGTGCAGTCTGGAAAAATGGAGGATCTGTATGAGCGCCATGGATTAGGTGCTGAAGATCGTGCGGCCATGATAACGCTAGACTGTATAGAATTTCCGGTCATTTTTTGGGGAAGCCTAAAAGCAGGTATTATCCCAATTCCAATTAATACTCTTCTATCAACCGACATTTATGCTGCCATACTTTCCGATGCGCGCGCAAAAGCGCTTTTCGTGTCCGCTGAACTTTTGCCTGTTGTTGAGCCCGCATTGAAACATGCGCCTCACATTAAAGTGGTTTTTGTCATTGGCGGCACGACTGAAAAGCACCTTTCCTTCACCGATGCCCTGTCAGAATGTGAATGCCGTCCGACGCGTAAAGTCGCGTCTGATGAATGCGCTTTTTGGCTTTACTCATCAGGGTCAACGGGAAAGCCTAAAGGGGTGCGACATGTTCATAGCGCGCTTCAAGCAACTTCGGAGACCTACGGCAAACAAGTGCTGGGGATTGAGACATCGGATGTCGTCTATTCTGTCGCGAAGTTGTTTTTTGCTTATGGCCTTGGAAACGGGATGACCTTTCCCATGTCCGTTGGGGCAACGGCCATATTATATCCTGGAAGACCAACGCCCGACGCGGTTTTTGATATTATGAAAACATTTACTCCGTCCATTTTTTGCGGAGTTCCAACTCTTTATGCAGCTCTTTTAGCGGCGATGAAGGGGGTGCTCCCTGACGGGTTTGATAAACTTCGCCGATGTATATCCGCAGGGGAGGCTTTGCCGAGTGAGATAGGGCGAAAATGGGATGACTTGGTTAAAGTTGAAATCCTTGATGGTGTTGGCTCGACTGAAATGCTGCATATCTTCCTGTCCAACAGCCCAAATGACGTCCTCTATGGTACCTCCGGGACAGCTGTTCCAGGGTACAATCTCCGCCTGGTAGACGATCAGGGGGAGGATGTAAAAACCGGCGATATTGGAGAGTTATTGGTGAAGGGGGCGTCTTCAGCTAACGATTACTGGAACCAGCGGGAGAAAAGTAAAACCACCTTTGAAGGTCACTGGACACGAACAGGGGATAAGTATGAACGCCGAGAGGATGGACGTTTTATCTACTGTGGGCGAACGGATGATATGTTTAAAGTAAGCGGTATCTGGCTGTCCCCCTTTGAAGTCGAGCAAGCCCTAATTGAACATCCTGCCGTGCTTGAAGCGGCTGTTGTCCCCGCGATGGATGGGGATAAGCTAGAAAAACCAAAAGCTTATGTAGTTCTGCAGGCAGGGTTTGTCGGCGCCGATGTGGAACAAGATCTGATCGATCATGTGAAGCAAGCTGTCGGGAAATGGAAATATCCGCGGTGGATTATCTTTGTGGATGATTTACCAAAGACGGCAACGGGAAAAATCCAGCGTTTTAAATTACGGGATGGCGGAACCGGCGCGTGATTTGGCAAAATGAAGGCGTTTTTAAATTTGATTTGAAGGGTGTCCAGCTAGAAGGACAATGTATCGGACCTGCGCCAGATAAAGCCAGGACGATCATACTGCTTCATGAAGGATTAGGCTCCATTGCCCTTTGGCGAGATTTTCCAACGCGCTTATCACAAGCGACGGGGTACGGTGTTTTTGTCTATTCCCGGCAGGGATATGGTGGATCCGATCCAGTAACATTACCAAGACCGCTCGATTATATGGCATCGGAAGCGCAATCTGTCTTGCCAGATGTCTTATCTTGCATTGGATTTGAGGAAGGGTTTCTGCTGGGCCATAGTGATGGGGCATCCATCGCGGCCCTTTACGGTGGATGCGTTGTCGATGAACGCATCCTCGGGATCGTCTTGTTGGCCCCGCATTTCTTTGTGGAGGCGGTGAGTATTGACGCAATCAAAGCCGCACGCGTCGCCTATGAGCAAGGCAATCTAAAGTCCGGTTTGTCGCACTATCATAACGATGTGGATAATGCCTTTTGGGGATGGAATGACGCATGGTTAGATCCCGGTTTCATTGGATTTAATATCGAAGATATCATTGATGATATTTCCGTGCCCGTTATGGCAATCCAAGGGGATGCTGACGAATATGGGACGTTGAAGCAGATGGATTGTTTGAAGTCACGCCTGAAAGTACCCCTTGATTTGGAGATACTAAAGGGCTGTGGACATTCACCGCATATTCAAAGAGCGGAAGATGTTATGGCGTTGATTGCAAAATTTATGCAAACAATCAAATAAAATGATTTTATGCATTAAAATGCACGTAATAACACAAGTTAGAGGAAATATTTGGTTTATTTTTCCTAAATATCCCTAGACAAATAGCAATAAAGTGCATTATTATGCACTAGTCATTATTGTTTCGGGAGATAATTTGTGAGCATTCCTATCGATTTTCAAGTTGATCCAACCTCTTACCGCCATTGGCGTGTGACCTATGATGGGGATGTGGCCAACCTCTATATGGATGTTGATGAAGAGGGAGGGCTGTTCGATGGGTATCAGTTGAAGCTCAATTCCTATGATCTCGGCGTTGACATCGAACTTGCCGATGTTGTGCAGCGTATGAGGTTCGAGCATCCTGAAATCAAAGCAGTGGTTTTGCAGTCTGGCAAAGATCGCGTTTTTTGCGCCGGCGCTAACATCAAAATGCTGGGCAGCGCCGCCCATGCTCATAAAGTGAATTTTTGTAAATTCACCAATGAAACCAGAAATACATTCGAGGCGGCGGGCGCAGAATCCGGTCAGCATTATATTGCTGCCATTAGCGGAACATGTGCCGGAGGCGGGTATGAACTGGCTCTGGCTTGCGACTATATTATGCTGACCGATGATGGATCTGCTGCAGTGGCGCTACCAGAAGTTCCTCTGCTTGCAGTTCTTCCCGGAACGGGCGGCCTCACTCGATTGACAGATAAACGTAAAATTCGGAGAGACCGCGCAGATGTTTTTTGCTCTTTAGTCGAAGGCATTAAGGGCCCGCGCGCAAAAAAATGGAACTTGGTAGATGAAGTAATTATCAATTCCAAATTTGCCGAGACGGTTGATCAAAGAGCAAAAGAATTTGCGGCAAAATCAAGCCGATCCGCGTCAGATGGGGGCATTGAACTTAACCCTCTTTATCGCGCTTTTGATGAAAATGGCGATGTGAGATATTCTTCTGTGACCGTTACGCTTGATCGTGCCCGGCGCCTTGCAACGATTTCAATTAAAGGCCCTGATAGTGCCGTTCCAGCATCCTTAGTGGATTTAGTGGAGCAGGGATCAGACACTTGGATGCTACGATGTGCACGAGAGCTCGATGATGCTCTGCTTCATCTTCGCCTTAATGAGTTGGAATTGGGCAATTTGATTTTTACAACTAGCGGCGATGCATCTGCAGTGCTTGCCCATGAAGCCTTTTTGATGGCTCATCAAGATCACTGGTTATCTCATGAAATCCTGTTGTATTGGAAGCGGGTGTTAAAACGCATTGATATGACCTCCCGATCTCTTGTTGCCCTTATCGAACCAGGTTCGTGTTTTGCTGGCGTGCTCGCAGAAATTTTATTCGCAGTGGACCGGAGTTACATGGCGGAAGGAGAGTTCGAAGATAATGACCTTGGTGAGGCGACCCTCACGTTAAGTCAGTGCAATTTTGGAACGTATCCGATGGCCAATAATCTGACGCGCCTGCAAACACGGTTTTTGAGCGATGATGCTTTGGTTGATGCCGCCCATGAATGCATTGGACAACCTTTGAATTCTGACAAATCAGATGAGTTAGAGCTTGTAACCTTTTGTTTTGATGACATTGATTGGGATGATGAAATTCGTATTTTCTTGGAAGAGAGAGCCAATTTCTCTGCCGACGCCCTTACTGGAATGGAAGCAAATTTAAGGTTTGCGGGACCAGAGACAATGGAGACCCGTATTTTTGGGCGCCTGACTGCATGGCAAAACTGGATATTCCAGCGGCCAAATGCCGTGGGAGATACAGGAGCGCTACAGCGGTATGGCACAGGCGTTCGCGGTGAATATGACAAGCGACGGGTTTGATTGAATAATATAAAACTGGGCAGAACTACAAAAAATTTGGGGATCGATCCCCCACAATATGAAAGAAAAGAGGGTGCGATATGGTTGACCTCATGAATGTGAGTTATGACACACAAATTCCAAACAATGTGGGCTTGTCCAGTGATAAGCGTGTTTTGAAGGCGTTGGAAAAGTGGCACCCCGGTTATATTAATTGGTGGAAAGATATGGGACCCGAAGGCTTTCATGACGAGAAAGTTTATTTGCGAACAGCGGTGAGTGTTGATCCAAAGGGCTGGGCCAAATTCGATTATGTGAAGATGCCGGAATATCGGTGGGGCGTGTTATTGGCGCCGCAAGTGGAAAACCGAGTTATCCCATGCGGCGAACATTTTGGGGAACCTGCATGGCAGGAAATTCCCGGCGAATACCGATCCATGTTCCGCCGCCTTATCGTTATTCAAGGGGATACAGAACCTGCCTCCGTAGAGCAGCAACGGTTCTTGGGGAAAACAGCACCATCCTTGTATGATATGAGGAACCTGTTCCAAGTAAATGTTGAAGAAGGCCGGCATCTTTGGGCCATGGTCTATCTGTTACAAAAGTACTTTGGCCGCGATGGACGGGAAGAGGCAAATGGGTTGCTGCAGCGGTGTTCAGGCTCAGAAGAAGCGCCGCGGATGTTGGGCGCCTTTAATGAGGAGACACCGGATTGGTTGTCCTTCTTCATGTTTACTTATTTCACCGATCGCGACGGTAAAATGCAGCTTGAAAGTTTGGCGCAATCTGGCTTCGATCCTTTGTCGCGCACCTGCCGTTTTATGCTGACAGAAGAAGCCCATCATATGTTTGTCGGCGATACTGGTGTTGGACGCACCATCAGGCGGACGTGTGAGGCGATGAAGGAAGCTGGTATTGATGATCCTAATAACATTGAAGCCGTTCGTAATTTAGGCGTCATTGATCTGCCAACAATCCAGAGAAAATTGAACCTTCATTATACATTGTCCCTTGATCTGTTTGGATCAGAAGTGTCCACCAATGCCGCCAATGCCTTTAGTGCCGGCGTTAAGGGACGGTATAGAGAGACGCGTATTGAGGATGATCATAAGTTGCTCAATGATACCTATCCTGTGACAAAATTGGTTGATGGGAAGTTTGTGGAGGAGCAAGTCCCCGCGCTATCTGCCCTTAATATGCGTCTTCGTAATGATTATGCGAGAGAGGCGTCAGGCGGTGTTGTCCGATGGAATGCCATTATTAAGAAAATTGGTATTAATTTTGAGATGAAAATGCCCCATCAAGCTTTCCATCGCCAAATTGGTGAATTTGCAAATATAAACACCACACCGGACGGGGAAGTTATTTCGGACGAGAAATGGGAAGCAAAAAAACATGAATGGCTTCCTACCGTTCAAGACGGCGAATTTATTCAGTCTTTGATGGTGGCGGTTACTGAGCCCGGAAAATACGCAGGTTGGATTTCTCCGCCAAAACTGGGCATCAATAATCAACCCGGTGATTTTGAATATGTTCAGTTGCATCAATCGTAACGATCAGTATATGTCCTTCTATGGAAAATGAAATCGCAACATTTGGCGGGAAAAATGGAGAAGCGGCTTCGGTAGGGAATACTGAGGCCGAAGATCTCACCCATGCTTTTTTGATGCGGTTAGGAGATAGAGTTCGGGGCGCACGATCCCGCAAAAACATATCTCGCAAAGTGCTCTCGGAGCGGTCCGGAGTGTCTTTGCGGTATTTGGCTCAGCTGGAAACCGGGTCGGGTAATATCTCAATCATCCTTCTCCGGCGGGTTGCCGATGC
>JBALXM010000006.1:0-56071 GCA_036960695.1 Sneathiella sp. | reverse complement strand
TTCCGTTTTTGGAGCTGAACGAGGAAATTGAGCAGGCCAGCGGTATGCCGGTGAACGAAGTTATCGCTCTCTACGGACAGGAAGGTTATCGCAGATTAGAGCGCCAATCCCTTGAAAGAGTAGCGGCCACTCATTCGACCCTTACATTGGCCGTGGCTGGAGGCATCGTGTCCGAGCCTGAGACTTATAATTATCTCCTTCGCCACTATCACACAGTCTGGCTAAAGGCCGACCCGACGGATCACATGACGAGAGTGCGGGATCAAGGGGATGAGCGTCCCATGGCAGGGAACCCAGAAGCAATGAGTGAGTTGCGCGAAATTCTCATGAGCCGGGAGGCTCTTTATGCCCGCGCTGAAATCGAGATCGACACTTCCGCGCGCTCCATGGAACAAACATCACTTCAAGTGCTCAACGCCATTAGAGATAATGGTTATTTATCCGATTAGTTTACTTGGCAATTCCGATCCTAAATTGGGAACGCTTTTGGGGGAAGTATGAGAGACGTTCTGAGACAAAAAATCATTTCCGTTTGCAACGCAAAAATCGAGCAGAAGGGAAGTAATGTTGGATTGTCCTTCTACGCATTCTTTGCCAATAAAAACGATGATCCCCAATTGTTAATGGAAGCAGCTGAATGGTGGATACTGACCCATAAACTCGACCATTTCGAGAAGGCAGTAAAAATCAAAAAAATGGTTGAGGGACTTTAGTCGGGTTGAAGGCGCGACTTATTTTGTAAACCTATCACTTTCTATTTTTTCAATGAATTTTACCCTCTTTATACAAAACCCATCTTGTCCAAAACGGCATCGAACGGGTTCGTAGATCAGAACCGTTTCCATAATTTTTTTGGTAGGATTTGATCTTCTGACAAATGCGATACGTTTGTTATATCGCAGTCCTTGGATATCCCCGTTGGCAAAGCTGATAGATATGCGCCTTATTCCCAAGCAAATATTTTTGTACCATACCCATTTCTCATGAGTGGTCCAACGACCATGGCGAATTTTCCCTGTTTTGTGGAGCCGGAGGTTTAGCTGGAGTGCGCAATACTATTGGGTGCCGCGGAGAGTGACGATACATTTTCCAACAAATTGAATATCAAAATAATGAGAGCACCGAATCTGATGGTGGTGTATTTGGTTGTTAAAATATCTGTTGTCATTCAGCCGCGTCTAAACAGGCCGGCAAATAAATCCGTTGATTCTAAACGTCTGTTTTCTGCGGTTTGGTGCAGCGTAAACCGATGTTCCATTATTAATTTGACAAAAGAACAAAACGAGAACATTCTTGCCTCAACGAACAACAGAGGAGAAGACAATGGGAAATTTGAATTGGAAAAAGAACGCATTCGAGACAATTGTTTTCGGTGGCGCTTTGAGCACAATGTTTTTCTGGGCGGAGGTTGTGCGCAGTTTTACGGGGTGAGGGGTTATTAGTTGCGGTCTCGGGGGCCAGCCCGCGCAACTTATCCACAAGAATTTTTTACAAGGGAAGGTATCAAAGACTGATCTTTTGAAGTGGATGTGTGATAATGGGCAGAATGAAGTTTTTGTTAGAGGATGCTCCCTTGTCCCATGCCGGTTTTGTACATCTGCGGGTTCACACCGCTTACTCCCTGTCCGAAGGGGCAATCCAGGTAAAAAGACTGTTAGGGCTTTGTCAGGAAAATGACATGCCCGCGGTGGCGATTACAGATACGAGCAATCTTTTCGGCTCTCTGGAAATGTCACTCTCTTTCCCCGGTGGGGGCGTTCAACCTATTATTGGATGTCAGATTGCGCTTAGCAATGATGGCAGCGTTGATCGCGTCGGCCGTAGGCCTGAACCCGATAAATTGGTGTTCCTCGCGCAAGATGAGGAAGGCTACTACAATCTTCTAAAATTAAGCTCTCACTCCTTCTTGAAAACAGAAGCGGGGGACACGGCGCAAGTTCCCAAAGATGTCCTTGCAAAACATTCGGGCGGCCTTATTTGCCTGACAGGGGGGGCAGAAGGTCCGATTGGTCGTTTAGTTGCCGAAGAGCAAATTGACGCCGCCCGTGATTATCTCAATTCCTTGAAGGAACTTTTCCCAAACCGTTTGTATATTGAGTTGCAGCGTCATGGCGTGGCGTTAGAACAACAAACGGAACCGGGTATGTTGGATTTGGCGTATGAGATGGATGTTCCTCTTGTCGCGACGAACGAATGCTTCTTTCCCAAGAAAGACATGTATGACGCCCATGATGCGCTTCTGTGCATTGCCGATGGTAAATATGTCGGGGATTTGGAGCGTGACAGGCGCACCCCAGAGCATTACTTCAAATCTGCGAGCGAAATGCAGGCCCTGTTCGAAGATTTACCTGAAGCTATTTCAAATACCCTGATCATCGCAAAGCGGTGCGCTTTCCAGTCTCCCGTTCGGGATCCGATTTTGCCCGCCTTCTCCTCTGGTGATGGGGTGGATGAGGCGGAAGCTTTGGAGGCGCTCGCCACCCAAGGTCTTATAAAACGTATGGACGAAGAAGTTTATACGGATGAGATGGATGACGCGGCGCGGGAAGCTAAAAGATTAGAGTATTTTGGTCGCCTAGATTATGAAATCGGCATTATCAATCAGATGGGGTTTCCCGGCTACTTCCTGATCGTATCGGATTTTATTCAGTGGTCGAAGGACAATAATATTCCGGTGGGCCCCGGTCGTGGTTCCGGTGCAGGTTCAGTTGTTGCGTGGGCGCTGACCATTACGGATTTGGACCCCTTGCGGTTCGGATTGCTGTTTGAGCGATTTTTGAATCCAGAGCGGGTGAGTATGCCCGATTTTGATATCGATTTCTGTCAGGATAAACGGGAACGGGTTATCCGTTATGTGCAGGATAAATATGGCCACGATCAAGTGGCGCAGATTATCACCTTTGGTAAGTTGCAAGCAAAGGCTGCTATTCGCGATGTAGGACGTGTCTTGCAGATGCCTTATGGTCAAGTGGACCGGATTAGTAAAATGATCCCATCTAACCCTGCTAATCCTATGAGCTTGCAAGAAGCAATTGATACAGAAGTCCCTTTGCGAGAAGCGCGGAGGAGTGATCCTGAAGTTGCCCGATTGATTGAGATTGCTTTGCAGCTTGAAGGGCTTTACCGGCATGCATCGACCCATGCGGCCGGTGTTGTTATTGGGGATAGGGAATTAGACAAGCTTGTACCGCTTTACCGCGATCCACGCTCCGATATGCCTGTTACCCAATATTCTATGAAATATGTGGAAACAGCTGGACTGGTCAAGTTCGACTTTTTGGGCTTGAAAACACTGACCGTTCTTGATCGTGCAAAGGATTTGATCGCTAAAAGAGGCGACAAAATCGATTTTGCTCAAATTCCTCTTGATGATGCAAAAACATTCGAGCTGTTATCAAGCGGTAATACAGTCGGTGTGTTCCAGCTTGAAAGTTCAGGCATGAGGGACATGCTTCGAAAAATGAGACCCGATGCCTTTGAAGACATTATCGCGATTGTGGCGCTCTATCGTCCGGGGCCGATGGAAAATATCCCAACCTATATTCGATGTAAGCATGGAGAAGAAGAGCCTAACTTATTGCACAAGAAGCTGAAACATATTCTGGAAGAGACTTACGGCGTTATCATTTATCAGGAACAAGTGATGGAGATCGCCAAAGTTCTTGCAGGATATAGTCTTGGTGAAGCGGATTTATTGCGCCGTGCCATGGGTAAGAAAATTAAGGCGGAGATGGATCAGCAGCGAGAGCGTTTCTGTGATGGTGCGGTTGAGCAAGGGGTTAAGGCCAAAGAAGCCAGTCATATCTTTGATCTTGTTGCGAAATTCGCCAGTTATGGTTTCAATAAATCTCACGCTGCGGCTTATGCATTAGTGTCTTATCATACCGCTTATTTAAAAGCGAACTATCCGGTTGAGTTTATGGCGGCATCCATGAGCCTTGATCTGAACAACACAGATAAGCTGAATATCTTTAGGCAGGATTTGGAGAGAATGAAAATTCCACTTCACCGTCCCTGTCTGAATGCGTCAGAGGTTGAGTTCTCCGTTGAATTTGAAGGGGATCAGGGCGCGGTCCGATACGGGCTTTCTGCTGTTAAGAATGTAGGGAAGGAGGCTATGGCCGGTCTCGTTAGAGAACGCACTGAAAATGGCCCCTTTAAAGACTTGTTTGACTTTTCAAGCCGCCTTAACCCAAAACATATGAATAAACGTCAGGCTGAGAATTTAACCCGAGCAGGGGCATTTGAATCCCTCCACGGAGACCGGGCGCAAGTTTTCTCCTCCATTGAAATTTTACTGCGCCAAGCTCAACAAGCACAAGAGGAGCGCGGGTCAGGGCAGGTGAACCTTTTTGGTGGTGCTGACAATTCAGAAGTTGCCAAACCCTCTTTGCCAAAAGTTTCCCGTTGGACGTCGACTGAATTGCTAAAGCAGGAATTCGATGCCGTTGGCTTCTATTTGTCCGGACATCCGCTCGATGCTTATGCAAAAACCCTCGATAAAGCGGGGGTGCGATCCAGCGTAAGTTATATAGCATCTTTGGGATCGACAGAAACCGCAGCAAGGCTTGCCGGTACTGTGATGGGAATGAGGCAGTTGCGAACAAAGAAGGGGAAAGCCCTTGCTTTTGTTCAGTTATCTGATGGGGCTGGTGCTTTTGAAGTTACCATGTTCGAAGAAGTCTTGATGCAGTGCAAAGACATTTTAGTCGTTGGCAACTCTATCGTTGTGGGCGTTCTGGGAAATGTGGATAACGACCAACCCCGATTAACAGCGACAGGCGTTCAACGATTAGAAGTGGTCGCTGCCCAAACCGGCGATGGCGTGCGGATTTTTATCGATAATGACGAACCCCTAAAACAAGTCTCGGATATACTTCAAAAAGGCGGATCTGGCCGGGGGCGCGTTGCTTTTGTGTTAAATCTTGAGGGTGAATCTAAGGAAGTCGAACTTGATCTTTCAAAGACCTTTAATATCTCCCCTGAGATCAGGCAGGCCATTAAATACGTGTCTGGTGTCGTCGATGTCCACGATATTTGAGGAAATATAGATGTAATTTAAGGAGAAGCTCATTTTCAGTGATTTTTCCCTTGCATACAAAGCGATTGAGCGGTAGATACCGGCTTGTAAATTCACACGTGAGTTTGGGTGCCGTTGTGTTGATGGCTCCCGTCCGGTGTTCAGCCTAGTCTGGACCAAGGCTCACGGAGGTTCAACCGGAAAAGGAGCTAAGCAGAATGACACTGCCTACTTTTACTATGCGTCAGCTACTCGAAGCAGGTGTCCACTTTGGTCATCAATCCCGTCGTTGGAACCCAAAAATGGGTCCATACATCTTCGGAAAACGGAATAACATCCACATCATCGATTTGCAGCAAACTGTTCCTATGTTGCATTTAGCCCTTAAAACTGTACGTGATACAGTTGCAGGCGGCGGTCGTGTTTTGTTTGTTGGTACGAAACGTCAGGCATCTGAAGTCGTAGCCGACAGCGCCAAACAGTGCGCACAGTTCTACGTCAACCATCGTTGGTTGGGCGGAATGCTGACAAACTGGAAAACAGTTTCAGGTTCAATTAAACGTCTACGCAAAGTTGAAGAGCAACTTGCGGGTGACGGTGCTGGCCTAACTAAAAAAGAACTCCTTAAAATGACACGCGAACGGGACAAGCTTGAGCTTGCTCTTGGCGGTATTAAGGATATGGGCGGACTTCCAAACATTATCGTTGTAATCGATACGAATAAGGAAGAGCTCGCTGTTCAAGAAGCTAACAAATTGGGCATCCCAGTTGTTGGTATCCTCGACAGTAACTCCAACCCAGATGGCATTGACTTCCCAATTCCAGGAAATGATGACGCCTTACGTGCCATCAACCTGTATTGTGATCTGTTCAAACAAGCTGTCATCGATGGTATTTCTGTCGAAATGGCTGATCAGGGTGAAGATCTTGGCGCTGCGGATGCTCCAATGTTGGAAGAACTTCCTGTTGCTGAAGAAGCTGCAGTCGAAGTTGCTGCCACTGAAGCTGAAGCACCTGCTGAAGCTCCTGCTGCACCTGCTGCCGCTACTGAATAAGGACTTTTGTCACACGCCTTTATGGGCGTGTGACAAACCTTTCTCCAATTCAATAATTCAGACTTGAGGACACATTATGTCTAAAGTTACACCCGCTCTGGTAAAAGAACTTCGTGAAAAATCCGGCGCCGGCATGATGGACTGCAAAAAAGCCCTGACTGCTGCTGAAGGCGATGTGAATGCAGCAATTGACTGGCTTCGGACTAAAGGCCTAGCAACGGCCTCTAAAAAATCTGGTCGTGTTGCGGCTGAAGGCCTTGTTGCGGTTATTGCATCCGGCACAACGGGCGCTATCGTAGAAATTAATGCGGAAACTGACTTTGTTGGCCGCAGTGACGAATTCCAAAGTTTGGTACGGGGCATTGCCTCTGTCGCAGCTGACGTTAGCGACGATGTTGACGCGATCAAGGGAGCTAAGTTTCCTGGATCTGACGACACTGTTGAATCAACTTTGACAAATGCGATTGCCACTATCGGCGAAAACATGAACCTTCGCCGTGCACAACGTGTGTCAGTGAAAAATGGTGTTGTTGCCTCTTATATGCATAACGCTGTTACTGATGGCCTTGGAAAAATTGGTATTCTTATCGCGCTTGAAAGTGAAGGCGATGCCGCCAAACTTGAAGTGCTTGGTAAGCAGATCGCCATGCATGTTGCAGCAACGAACCCAGAATCAATTAGCGTTGATGATTTGGATCCGGCGTCTGTTGAACGTGAACGTTCTGTTTTGTCTGAACAAGCACGCGAGTCTGGTAAGCCAGAAGAAATCATTGCTAAAATGATTGATGGTCGTATCAACAAATTCTATCAGGAAGTTGTTCTGCTTAAACAGACCTTCGTTATTGATGGCGAAAATTCTGTTGAAAAAGCGATTGATCTGGTTGCTAAAGAAATCGGAAGCCCCATCAAACTAACCGCTATGGTTCGTTTTGCTGTTGGTGAAGGTATCGAAAAAGAAGAATCTGATTTTGCTGCTGAAGTTGCTGCTGCCGTAAGCAGCTAAGCGCAAAAAAAATCGAATTGATATGGCGGTCTCGGTCACGAGGCCGCCATATTTTTATGGGACAACAGGATCGCTTTCAAAAATAAACTATTCCTGTATGCTGTTTTCCCGACGTTAAGGTCAGTTAAGAACATTTTAGATCGGGGATAACAATGCCGCAAAAACCTATATATAAACGTGTGCTTCTAAAATGTTCTGGTGAGGCGCTCCTTGGTAATCAAGATTACGGTATCGACGTTGAAACGGCGACCCGTATTGCCAAAGATATTAAAGCTGCCCGCGACATGGGTGTTGAGGTGTGCGTTGTTGTTGGCGGCGGGAACATTTTCCGCGGGGTATCCGGTACCGCGCAAGGTATGGATCAGGCAAATGCCGACTATATGGGGATGATGGCAACCGTAATGAATGCCTTGGCATTGCAACATGCCGTCGAAAAAGAAGGAATGGACAGTCGCGTCCTGTCCGCTATCCCAATGGCAACAGTATGCGAGCCTTACATTCGCCGACGTGCGGAACGCCATCTTGAAAGAGGTCGCGTTGTTATTTTTGCGGCAGGTACTGGCAACCCTTTCTTCACAACAGACACAGCCGCTGCTCTCCGCGCAGCAGAGATGAAGTGTAATGCGTTGTTGAAGGGCACAAATGTTGATGGTGTCTATGATAAAGATCCACGGAAATTTCCTGATGCCAAACGGTTCGAGACTTTATCTCACCTGGATGTTATTGCGAATGATCTTAAAGTTATGGATGCTGCGGCGATTTCCTTGGCACGTGAAAATAACATTCCAATATTGGTTTTCTCAATTCAAGAAGAGGGATCTTTTGCGCGGGTCTTGAAAAAAGAAGGTTGCTTTACGGAAGTGGTCTAATCCAAAAAACAGTGTATACAGAGATAAACGTGTCAATTCAGCTCAGGATGACCTGAGGAAATGGGAGAATAAGATGGCCGGTCCAGATCTAAAGGATCTTGAAAAGCGTATGAATGGGGCAACTGATGCGCTGAAGCAAGAATTTGCTGGTCTTAGAACGGGTCGCGCTCATATTAGCTTGCTAGAGCCTGTTACTGTGACTTCTTATGGTGCAGAAATGCCTTTGACTCAAGTCGGAACTGTCAGTACGCCAGAATCAAGAATGCTCTGCGTTGCCGTTTGGGACAAGACGAATTTGTCTGCTGTTGAAAAGGGTATCCGCAATGCGGGTCTTGGCCTTAACCCAATTGTTGATGGCATGACTGTTCGTGTGCCCGTTCCTGAATTGACGGAAGAACGCCGTATTGAATTGACCAAAGTTGCCAGCAATTATACAGAGCAAGCGAAAGTCGCTATTCGGAATGTTCGTCGACATGGAAATGATGACGCTAAGGCTGCGGAAAAAGACGGTGATTTGTCTAAAGATGGCGTTAAGCAGGCTGAAGACGAAATCCAGAAACTAACAGATACTTTTGTTAAAAAAGTAGAAGAAATGTTAGCTCATAAGCAAAAGGAAATTATGCAGGTCTGATTTATGGGGATTATTCAGTCACAGTCATTGATACCGCAAGTACCTAAGCATGTTGCCATTATTATGGATGGCAACGGCCGGTGGGCGACCCGTCGTTCCATGAGCCGTTTAAAAGGACATGAGCAGGGAGCTAAGGCCGTGCGTGAAGCGGTAAAAGGGTGCCGTGAACTGGAAATCCCTTATTTGACTTTGTTTGCTTTTTCATCCGAAAATTGGAAACGCCCCGAAGAGGAAGTTAATCACCTTATGGGGCTTTTTCGGTTTTTCATTAAGCGGGAGATGAATGAGCTAAATTCTGCCGGAGTCCGAATTAATTTTATCGGTAATATCAGTAAGTTACCAGATGATGTTCAGAAATTAATTGAGAATGCTGTTAACTTAACTCAAGACAACTCTAAGTTGGTTCTAACGATTGCGTTAAGTTACGGTGGCCAAGAAGAAATAGTGAAGGCGGCTAAGCGGCTTGCGGAAAAAGTTAAAGCTGGCGACCTTAATCCAGATGATATTAGCGAAAAGGAATTTGCATCTTCCTTGGATACGGCCGGTATTCCAGACCCTGACTTGCTGATTAGAACTAGCGGCGAGAAGCGCCTTAGTAATTTTCTTCTTTGGCAATGTGCCTATTCCGAACTTGTGTTTCTTGATGTCTTGTGGCCGGATTTTAGAAAAAACCACTTACAACAAGCAGTCGATGAATATTGTAATAGATGCAGAAGGTACGGAGCCGTTAGTGCTTAGTAAAAATTTATCCTCGTTGCAGCTTCGCGTTTTGTCTGCATCCGTCCTTGCACCAGTTGCTGTCGCCGCCCTTTATTTGGGGGGTATTTATTTTACTCTGTTTTTGCTTATTGCAGCCTCTGCTATGTGTTTTGAATGGTGTAAGACGTCGTTCCGCAACAACATCCCAGCGTTCCTCGCTCTGACGGGACTTTTGCTACTTGTATCCATCTATCTGGCTTATTCAGGGCAATTGAGTAGCGCGTTTGCCGTTCTTTTGATTGGCTCGGCTTGCATTTTTTTGCTTACCTGGTTGCGTCCAAACCCCGTGGAATGGAAGGGGGCCTTTTTGGGACCTCTCTACATTGGTGTTCCGGTGGTGAGTTTGTTGGCGCTTCGGGCCAGTGAAAATGATGGTTTTGCTTTAACAGTGAGTCTTTTCTTTGTCGTTTGGGCAACAGATACGGGCGCCTATTTCGCAGGACGCTCAATCGGCGGACCCAAAATAGCCCCTTCAATTAGCCCGAACAAAACCTGGGCTGGTCTTATCGGTGGTATGATTTGTGCGGCTTTGGTTGCGATACTTTCAACGAAATACCTTATGCAAACTGATATTTCTGCTCTTACGGCAGGTGTTGCAGGGGCATTGCTTGCAGTTGTGGCGCAAATGGGTGATTTCGCCGAATCCGGATGGAAGCGGTATTTCAACATTAAGGATGCAAGCAACCTTATCCCAGGTCACGGTGGTGTTTTAGATCGATTAGATGGTGTGTTATTTGTTGCGCCTGCCCTATATTTTATGAATGTGGTGATTGGAATATAGAATGGGCAATGTGACACAAGCAAAAAATAGTCAGACAATGCAAGCTGTTTCGCCCAAAAAAGTAAGTATTTTTGGGGCAACGGGATCTGTTGGCTGCAGTACAATAAGTCTAATCAATGAGCGGCCTGAAAATTTTCAAGTTGAGATTTTAACGGCAAACCGCAACGTAAAACAACTTGCAGAACAAGCCATTAGTTTGGGCGCTAGAAAAGCCGTTATTGCGAACAGTGATTTATATGCAGACCTGAAGGATTGTTTGTCTGGCACAGGAATTGAAGCCGCTGCGGGGCAAGATGCATTAATTGAAGCGGCATCTGAACCTGTCGACTGGTTTATGTCAGCGATTGTTGGCGCTGCGGGACTCGCGCCCACATTGGCGGCTATTCAATCGGGAACGGTGGTGGCCTTGGCAAATAAAGAAGCATTGGTCTGCGCCGGTGATCTGATGCTTCAAAATGTAAAAAAATTCGGTGCCACACTTCTTCCTGTCGATAGTGAACATAACGCAATTTTTCAAGTGCTCGACCTAGAGCAGATGGATACGGTAGAACGCCTTATTTTGACAGCCTCCGGTGGCCCATTTTTGAATTTATCCTATGAAGAGATGCGGCATGTGACGTTGGAACAAACCCTTGCTCATCCTAATTGGGATATGGGGGCAAAAATTTCAGTTGATTCCGCGACGATGATGAATAAAGGGTTGGAGTTAATTGAAGCTGTGCATTTGTTTCCGGTTGGAAATGATGGCGTCGATATTATCATTCATCCTCAGTCTATTATTCATAGTATGGTGGAATATGGTGATGGTTCCATATTGGCTCAAATGGGCGCACCAGATATGAGAACGCCAATTTCTTACGCACTTGGATGGCCAAATCGTCATGAATTTAAGGCTGAACGCTTGGATTTTGGGAAAATATCTGCTCTGACATTTATTGAACCTGATACATCTCAGTTTCCTGCCTTAAAGTTGGCTAAGTTTGCTCTTAATACTGGTAAATCAGCTCCAACGATCCTAAATGCAGCAAATGAAATTGCTGTCAGTGGGTTTTTAAAAGGGCAAATAGGTTTTCTAGACATTGTCAGTATTGTTGAGGAGACACTAAATTGTCATGAGTTCGTGGAATTTTCAGACATTTCCGATATATATGAAGAAGATCGGAAAGGGCGAGAAATTGCCAACACTATTTTGCGTAAAATATGCGCCTAAATTATAAGATAATGGAATAGACGATGGAGCTTTTGACTGAAAACTGGATTTATGTGCCAGCTTTTGTCGCCGTGATCACTGTACTTGTTTTTGTACATGAATATGGGCATTACAAAATTGCAAGATTATGCGGCGTGAAAGTGGATGTCTTTTCTATTGGATTTGGTAAAGAACTCTTCGGTTGGTACGATAAAAACGGCTGTCGCTGGAAAATCAGCGCCATACCTTTTGGTGGTTACGTAAAGTTTTTTGGCGATGCAGGGGTTGCTAGTAATCCTGATACTAATGGTCCCGACCTTTCTGATGAAGAAAAGGCAGTCTCTTTTCATCACAAAGCCTTGTGGAAGCGTGCCGCCGTTGTTATCGCTGGACCCGCCGCTAACTATTTGTTTGCGATTGTTGCCCTTTCCATTTTGTTTTTTACCTTGGGGCAAGCCCATACGCCTCCCGTTGTAACAGAAGTAGTTGCCGAGAGTGCTGCGCTTGAAGCTGGCCTTAAGGCCGGCGATCGCGTGATCGCTATGAATGGCGGTGACATCGAAAGTTTTGAAGAGTTACGACAAATTGTACTCATTGGCTTGGATGAACCTATTGATCTCGTCGTTGATAGGGATGGTATTAATCTCGATATTACAATTACGCCTAAAATTGTTGAATATGCCGATGGGGACGGAAACGTACAAAAAATTGGCCAACTCGGCATTCGATCTGACAAGCGTGCCTTTAAACAGCATGGCCCATTTAGTGCTTTAGGGAGTGCGTTGGAGCAGACTTGGTTTATCACGACAGCAACCTTAAAGGGCGCAGGTCAGATGATAACGGGTGCTCGCGATAGCACAGAGTTAAGTGGTCCGCTTGGTATTTTGAAAATGTCAGGGGATGCGGCAAAACGGGGTGAGGATTTATCCGGTAGTCTGTTATCCCTCTTCAATTTTATGATTTTTGTCTCTATTAGTCTTGGTCTGATTAATTTATTTCCAATACCTATGTTGGATGGTGGACACTTATTATTTTATGTATTTGAAGCCATTAAGGGAAAACCTCTTGGTGAAAAATATATGGAATACGGTTTCCGTATTGGACTATCTCTGGTACTAATGTTAATGATATTTGCCACTTGGAATGACCTGAATAAACCTTGGATAACAGATTTCTTTTCTGGGTTGTTCTCTTAGTCTTTTTGTTCTGGTAAAAGCACGACTTAGGTTAAGTCGAGTATCCGCTTGGGGGTGGAATTTTGCGCGTTCTGTTATTCGTCTGTATGGTATCAATTACACTACTGAACATTGATATTGTTGACCGCAATATAGCCTATGCCCAAACTGCTGGGACTATCACTGATATCCGTGTGGACGGCAATCGACGTATTGAAAGTGCGACAGTGCTGTCATACCTCCTGTTCTCACAAGGCTCCCCTTATAATCGCTCGCGCGTTGATAAGTCGTTGAAGGCTTTGTTTAATACGGGTTTGTTTGCAGACGTGACTATTCGCCGTGAAGGACGTTCAGTCGTTGTTAATGTTGTCGAAAACCCGATTATCAACCGGTTGGCCTTTGAAGGTAATCGGCGTATCGACGACGATGTATTAAGCTCCGAAGTTCAGCTTCGCCCTCGGGTGGTTTATACCCGCGCACGGGTCCAAAATGACGTTCAAAGAATTATCACTGTTTATCGCCGTAGTGGCCGATTTGCGGCAGTTGTAGAACCAAAAGTCATACAGCTCCCTCAGAACCGTGTTGATCTTGTCTTTGAGATCAATGAAGGCGAAGAGACTGGTATTAAGAAAATCCGTTTTGTTGGTAATAAAATTTTTCCAGATAAGCGCTTGTTAAGCCAAATTGCCACTGATGAGACCCGGTGGTACAATTTCCTTTCCGATAGCGATACATATGATCCAGATCGATTGACGTATGATCGAGAGTTGCTGCGGAAATACTATCTAAGCAAGGGCTATGCTGACTTTCGAGTTGTCTCGGCTATTGCAGAGCTAACACCAGACAGAGATGGTTTCTTTATCACTTTTGCATTGGATGAAGGTCAAGAATATACTTTCGGGAAAATCGACGTTACGAGTGAGATCAAGGACCTTCAGCCTGAAGCTATTCGCCAGCTTCTAACCACGTTTGAGGGGGAGACCTATAACGCGGATGCAATCGAAGAAAGTATACAAGAAATTACTTTTGAACTTGGTAAACTTGGATACGCTTTTGTGCAGATCCGCCCTAAAATATCCCGTGACAAGGAAAATCTGAAAATTGGTATCACGTACCAAATCAACAAAGGACCTCGGGTCTATGTTGAACGGATTAATATTACGGGGAATGTACGGACATTAGATCATGTTGTTCGCCGCGAATTTAAGTTAGCTGAAGGCGATGCTTTCAATACGGCCTTGCTTAGACGCTCTAAGTCCAGAATTCGCTCACTGAATTTCTTTGAAAAAGTAGAAATTACTCAGGATGAAGGATCTTCACCTGATAAAACAGTTATTAACGTTGATGTTCAGGAAAAGTCTACTGGTGAGTTAAGTGTTGGCGCAGGCTTTTCAACATCTGAATCCGTGTCTGCCGACTTGACTATTCGAGAAAGAAACTTGCTGGGACGCGGTCAGGATTTGCGATTTAGTGTCTCTCTTGGCTCCGAAAACCAACAAATTGACCTCGGATTTACCGAACCTTATTTCATGGGTAAGGATTTGAAGGCCGGGATCGATGTTTTCAATGTCCGCAAGGATCTTCAGGATGAAAGTGGATATGATCTGGAACGCACTGGCTTGAACTTGCGTACAGGTTTCCCAATTAAAGAGAATATCAGTGCTACATTAAAATATTCCCTTATTAATGAGAATATTAGTGATGTAGATGATGATGCATCCTCTTCTATCAAACGATCTGAAGGTGAATTTTTAACGTCGTCTGTTGGATATTCCCTCACATTTAACTATCTTGATGATAATATTTTGCCAACTGAGGGTAATAAATACACCTTTGGTCAAACTGTCTCTGGTTTGGGAGGAGATATTCATTCTCTTTCAAACATCGCCGAGTATATACACTTTTACCCCGTTTATGGCGATGACGTGGTTATGAGCTTGGGTGCAAATGCCGGGTATTTGGTAGGACTAGGCGAAGATGCTGTTCTTGCTCAACGATACAACCTTGGTGGTGGAGCTTCATTTAGAGGCTTCGAGAAGTCAGGTATTGGACCCCGCGACAGTGTAACGAGCGATGCATTAGGCGGCAACGCCTATATAGTTGGTAAAGCTGAAGTTCGTTTCCCACTTGGTTTCCCAGAAGAATTTGGGTTGATGGGGAGAACGTTTGTTCATGCAGGGACGCTTACCGGCATCGACGATAGTGATGCTGATATTGTTGATGATGCATCTATTCGCGGTGTTGTCGGATTTGGTGTGAACTGGTCTTCGCCCTTTGGTCCGTTACAAGTAAATCTTTCATTACCTTTCATGAAGGAAGATTATGATAAGGAAGAAAATTTCCAGTTTGAATTTGGAACTCGTTTCTAAGATGCTGTTTAATATGTGTAAAAAAATTCAAATGACCTTTTTATTGTTTCTGGTTTTGATGATGTCATCTTTCCAGAATGCCTCAGCTCAGACTTCACAGACTGTGGCGTTGCTAGACCTTGGAAAAGTTTTAGCGAGTTCTATCGCTATGAAAAGTGTGAATGCTCAAGTAAAGGCAATGGAGGCGAGGTTTCGCCAAGATGGTGTTGTACAAGAAAAAGCACTCAGGCAAGAACAGGACGAACTCGCTCAGCAACGGGTAATTCTGTCTCCAGGGGTTTTCGATCAAAAGAAAAAGGCTTTTAATGTTAAAGCCAGCGAATTTCGGAAAAAGATGCAATCTATGCTAAATCAGATTGCTCTTAGTCGGTCAGTAGCAGTGAATAAGATCGAAAAAAAGATGGAGCCGATTGTCTCTAAAATAGCAAAATCAGTCGGCGCTACGATGATCATTGAGAAAAAACAGATTTTGTTTGGTGAAAAGAGTTTGGAGATAACCCAGCAGGTTATTGACGAGCTGAACGCAACCCTTAAAGATATCCCTGTTACTCTAGTTCCTTTGGCGAAATAAACGCATGGCTGATCCCGATTTCTACAAAAGAATGGGTCCCTTTTCTTTGTCAGATCTTGCGCAAGTTGTCAGCGCAGAATTAGTAAATGTGATTAATCCTCATCTTGATATTAATGATGTCGGGTCACTTGATGCCGCAGGCGCACAAGAGATTAGTTTTCTTAGCAATAGAAAATATATAGAGGCTTTCAAACAATCTAAAGCTGCTGCTTGTATAATATCGTCTGAGTTTGTCGAGCAAGCCCCAAAGGGGATGGCCCTTTTGGTCGTAAGAGATCCTTACAAAGCATATGCTTTATTGGCTGCCCAGTTTTATCCGGAAACTAAATCAACCGGGATTGTCCATCCAACAGCCATAATTTCCAAGGACGCGACAATAGGCGATAACGTATCGATTGGGGCCTATAGTGTTATCGAGAACGGTGTTGTGGTTGGCGATAATACACAAGTTTCCACTCATTGCTTTATTGGCGAGAATGTAAAAATTGGCGCGGATTGCAAAATCAAAGCGCAAGTTTCCATAAGATATAGCCATATTGGCAATAATGTTACCCTTTATTCTGGCGCAAAAATTGGCGAAGACGGATTTGGATTTGCACCAGATGCTGCAGGACACGTAAAAATCCCTCAGCTTGGTCGCGTTTTGATAGGATCTAATGTTGAAATTGGGGCGAATTCAGTAGTCGATCGGGGAGCCGGGCCCGATACAATTATCGGGGATGGGTGTTGGATTGATAATCTGTGCCAAATTGCCCATAACGTGAAATTGGGACGCGGATGTATTATGGCTGCGCAATCAGGTGTTGCCGGTAGTGGCGTATTAGAAGATTTTGTGGTTGTCGGCGGCCAAGCGGGCGTGTCTGGACATATTACCGTTGGTATGGCTGCCCAAATCTCAGGCCAAGCGGGTGTGATGTCGGATGTTCCAGCTGGTTCGGTTTATGTTGGCTTTCCAGCAAGGCCTCAAAAGGAATTTTTTAAAGGCGTCGCGACCTTAAACAGGTTAGCGAAAGGCAAAAGGCAAGAAAAATGAGCGATATTCAAGATAACACGACTGTAGAGACGTTAGATATTCAGGACATTCTGAAAATGCTACCGCACAGATATCCCTTGTTGCTTGTTGATCGGGTGAAGGACATTGTTCTTGGCGAAAGCGCAACAGGCATTAAAAATGTGACTATGAATGAGCCGCATTTTCAGGGTCATTTTCCTGATAATCCCATTATGCCTGGTGTTTTAATTGTTGAAGCGATGGCACAAACTGCGGGTGTTATGGTTGTGCGTTCGACGGAAGGTGACACGTCTGGTATGCAAGTGCTTTTCATGTCTATCGAAAATGCGAAATTTCGCAAACCTGTTACGCCAGGTGACGTCCTTGAGATCAAGGTAAAGAAAAAACAAAGTCGCGGTCCCGTCTGGAAATTCTCGGCAATAGCAGAAGTAGATGGGAAAAAAGTCGCTGAAGCGGATTTTGCTGCAATGGTTACCGGCAGTAAATAGACTTATCCTTCGAAATCAGTTGTAACAAAGCTTGATTTGCTACTTGTTACGCTGATTGGTAGCACTGTATATAAATTATTTCATAAAAATGTTGGTTATTGATGAGTAACATTCACCCGAGCGCAGTAATCGAAAACGGTGCGACCATTCATGAAACTGCTGAAGTCGGCCCTTTTTGCGTGATCGATAAAGACGTTACCATTCACGCTGGCACGGTGTTGAAATCTCATGTGGCCATAGCGGGAAAGACTACAATTGGGGAAGGATGCACGATCTATCCCTTCGCATCCATTGGTCATGCGCCGCAAGATCTGAAGTTTGACGGTGAGAAAAGCGAAGTCATCATTGGGAACAATTGTAATATCAGGGAACATGTAACGATTAACCCGGGTACTGAAGGCGGCGGATCAATTACAAAAGTTGGCGATAACTGTTTGTTGATGGTTGCTGCTCATATTGCTCATGATTGTATTCTGGGTGACAATGTAATTTTGGTCAATAACGCGACCCTTGGTGGTCATGTGATTATTAACGATTTTGCGATCATTGGTGGCCTGTCAGCGGTACATCAATTTGTTCGCATTGGCGCCCATGCTATGGTTGGCGGTGCTTCCGGAGTCGAAACTGATATTATACCATTTGGTTCAGCGACGGGCAATAGAGCCTCTCTTGCCGGCCTTAATTTAACAGGCATGAAACGTCGCAATTTTCCGCGCGATGAAATTAATGCCCTTCGCAAGGCTTATAAAATTCTTTTTGGTGAGGAGGGGACGTTGCAAGAACGAACTTCCTTAGTTGAAGAGCAGTTTGCATCGTCAGAAGTCGTAAAAGTCGTTCTTGACTTTATTCAAGGTGAATCCGGTCGTGGTTTCTGTCAGCCAAAAAAATAAGGGACACAGTCCCAGGGTTGGCATTATTGCAGGCGGCGGTAAACTCCCTCTGAACCTCGCCAACAGCCTGAAGTCTAAAGGTCAGGACCCTTTTTTGCTTTTAATTAAGGGAGAGGCTGATCCTAAAGATTATTCAGATTTTCCTTTTGTTGAGTACGCTATTACCAAGGTAGGCAAGTTTTTAAAAACACTTGCCGCAGAAAAATGTGAATTGGTTACCTTGGTTGGACCTGTAACGCGACCTGATTTTAAGAATATTATCCCCGATTTTGAAGGCCTAAAATTACTAGCTCGTATTACAACGGCCCCCAAAAAAGGTGACGATGGCCTCCTTCGTGCTATTTCGGAATATATTGAGGAAAAAGGCTTTCATATTGTCGGCGCACACGAGCTGAATGCTGATTTACTACCTGATACCGGAACACTTGGAGATGTCGAGCCTAGCGCTGATGATTTGATTGATATTGAAGAGGGTACGCATATTATAAATGCTATTGGCTCATTGGATATTGGTCAGGCCGTCGTCGTTCGGGACAAATATGTGCTTGGGGTTGAAGCTGCCGAAGGGACAGATGGTCTTGTTAAACGGTGCGGTGATTTTGCGCGGGAGAAACCAGCCGGTGTTTTGGTGAAATTATCAAAACCGGGTCAGGATTTACGAACTGACATGCCAACAATTGGGCTTGAGACAATACGTCATTTATCTCAGTCAAATATAAAAGGCGTTGCTATCGAAGCCGGCGCTTGCTTGCTTTTAAATCGTGCTGAAACCATAAAAACGGCGAACCAGTTAGGGTTGTTTATTTATGGCGTATCAAAAAAGACCCATAAGGATCTAACTTGAGGTGAAGAAACCCACATATAAGTTCTTTTTCGCAGTGGGGGAGCCATCGGGAGATGCGCTCGCAGCAAAGCTAATGGCTGCAATTGTTCTAAAACAGGGCGCGGATGCCGTTCAGTTTTTTGGCATCGGCGGCCCTTTGATGGAAGCGCAGGGACTTAAAAGTCTTTTTCCAATGGAGGAACTTACTGTGATGGGAATTACGGAAGTTATTCCTAAAATTCCGCAGCTGTTAAGGCGTATAAATGAGACGGCGGACGCTGCGTTAAGCATCAAACCTGACGCCTTTATTAGTGTAGATGCACCAGATTTCAGTTTCCGTGTAGCAGCAAAACTAAAAAATGCTCCGTTTTTAAAAATTCATTATGTGGCCCCGTCAGTTTGGGCGTGGCGCCCTGGACGCGCTGCAAAAATAGCGAAACTATACGACCACTTACTCACCGTACTGCCCTTTGAGCCTCCTTATTTTGAAAGAGAAGGGCTTCCTGCGACTTTTGTTGGGCATTCAGTAATTGAAACTGGTGCTGATGCGGGGGATGGACAAGGGTTCAGGTCGCGGCATCAAATCGCAGCCGATGCCCCTTTGTTAATGATTTTACCAGGGAGCAGGAGAGGAGAGGTAAGCAAACATCTACCAATCTTTAAAGAAACTGTCACATTGGTTAAATCATCTATCGATGACCTGATAGTCGTTATTCCCGTTATCGGAAAGTCCGCTGAAATAGTTCGTGAGAATGTTAAAAATTGGCCTTTAAAAGTTCTGATTATTGAGGCTGAACTTGAAAAATACGATGCGATGGCGGCCTCGAATGTTGCTCTGGCAGCGTCAGGGACTGTGGGCTTAGAGCTGGCACTTGCCAAACTTCCAACAGTTATCGCTTATAAAATGCATGCTTTTACTGCTTATATCGCCCGAAAATTCGTAAAACTCGATTATGTGAATTTGATCAATATTCTTGAAAATCGGGAAATAGTGCCAGAGCATCTGCTTGAAAATTGCCTACCTTCACGACTGAGCCCGTCAATTACAGAGCTTTTCAAAAATGAAGAGAAGCGGCAGTTACAGATTGAAGGGTGTGAGCATGCGTTGCAGGCAATCGGTGTTGGCGGTCCTGCACCAGGATCAAGAGCTGCTGATGCGGTTCTATCGCTGCTTAAATCAGGAAAATAGCCAGACAGCCGCAAAAAACAGTATGACTGATACAGGGGCGGCTATAAAGAAAAATTGCGTAATTTGTACTGAAAGCGGCGGACGGTTGTCGTTAGCCGCTTTCAGTCGTAATTTTCTCCCACGCGCCTCTCCTCCAGCATGAGCTGAAGAGGAAGTTTTCGAAATCATCTGGCGTGGGCTAACCATAAGTTTACCGTTTGTTCAAAGGAACGAAGGGACGTTCTGCTGGGCCAGTGTAAAGCTGGCGAGGACGACCAATTTTCTGCCCAGGATCTTCCATCATTTCATTCCATTGTGCAACCCAGCCGACTGTCCGAGCGAGTGCAAATAGAACAGTAAACATACTTGTTGGGAAGCCGAGGGCTTTCAAAATGATACCGGAATAGAAATCAACGTTCGGGAAGAGTTTCTTCTCGATGAAATATTCGTCTTCCAAAGCAATACGCTCAAGTTCCATAGCAAGTTTGAGCATAGGCTCATCTTTGATGCCAAGTTCTTCAAGCACTTCATGGCATGTTTCGGCCATAACTTTTGCGCGTGGATCATAGTTTTTGTAGACGCGATGACCAAAGCCCATAAGACGGAATGGATCATTTTTGTCTTTTGCCTTGGCAATGAATTCTTGAACTCTGTCAACAGAGCCAATTTCTTCAAGCATAGTCAAAACAGCTTCATTGGCACCGCCATGAGCCGGACCCCATAAACAAGCAATACCAGCAGCAATACAAGCAAATGGATTTGCACCGGAAGAGCCCGCAAGACGAACAGTTGACGTCGATGCATTTTGTTCATGATCTGCATGAAGAATGAAAATCCGGTCCATTGCACGAGCAATAGTCGGAGACATTTTATAATTTTCAGCAGGAACACTAAATGTCATATGCAAGAAATTTTCAGCATAAGACAGGTCATTTTTTGGATAGATGAAAGGCTGACCGACTGAATATTTATAAGCCATTGCAGCGATTGTTGGCATTTTAGCGATCAAACGATAACTCGCCACCATTCGTTGATGTGGATCTGCAATATCGGTGCTGTCATGATAAAATGCAGACAAGGCACCAACAACACCAACCATAATTGCCATTGGATGAGCATCACGGCGGAAACCGCGGAACAATTGGGTCAATTGCTCATGAAGCATGGTGTGGTAGGTGATGTCGTGAGTGAATTTATCTTTTTCTTGCGCATTTGGCAGTTCGCCCTTCAACAGAAGGTAACAAACATCCATAAAATCACTTTGGCCAGCGAGTTCTTCAATCTTGTACCCACGGTGCATCAAAACACCTTCATCGCCATCGATATAGGTGATTGCTGAATCGCAGGAGGCTGTAGACGTAAAGCCTGGATCGTATGTGAAATGGCCAGTTTGTGCGTATAGTTTACGAATGTCGATCACTTTTGGACCAACGCTACCACTTACCAGGGGAAGACTGGTAGGTTCGCTATTTTCTTCAGTGAAACTGACGCTTCCACTAACTTTTGAGCCACTCATTTATTCTTTTCCCTTTTAAATAGCCAACGCGACGTTGGCATCAGGTTTACAATGTTTTCGGGAGAAAACCGTGCTTGTTTCATAAATAAAGACGCGAGCATGCCAAATTAGGCAGCTTGAGGAATTCAAGATCCCGCAGCGTCTTTGATTCTCCCGAGAGCTTCTTCTTTTTCCAGAATCTCAAGAACGTCGAAAATTCCGGGAGATACAGTTGTACCTGTTAATGCTGCGCGTAACGGCTGCGCAATTTTACCGAGCTTTAATTCTTCAGCTTCGGCACATTCCCGAACGACAGCTTCTAAGGCCTCTTTATTCCATACGGACAAAGTTTCCAGCTTCTCAGCCAGTCGGCCCAAAATTCCACACGCATCTTCGTTAAGTAATTTATTAGCCTTATCATCTAGCGACAATGGTCGCTTAGCGATAAGGAACTGAGAACTGTCTGAAAGGGATATTACTGATTTTGCTCGTTCTTTCAAGCCATTCATGGCTTTTTCGATCATTGTTTTTTGTTTTTCCGTAATTGAAGAGCCTGTTTTCGCTTCTAAAAGAGGAATAATCAACTCTGTGAGATAAGCGTCATCAGCATTACGAAGGTATGTGCCGTTTAGGTTTTCAAGCTTGTCAAAATCAATACGGGAAGGAGATTTTCCAATATTTTCTAAATTAAACCATTCGATCGCTTGGGCTGTTGAAATTATTTCATCGTCACCATGAGACCAGCCCAGACGCAATAAATAATTGCGCATGGCTTCAGGCAAGTATCCCATATCCCTATAAGCCTCAACACCCAATGCACCATGACGTTTGGAGAGTTTTGCGCCGTCTGGACCATGAATGAGCGGAATGTGCGACATTTGAGGCACGTCCCAGCCAAGGGCGTCATAAAGCTGTATTTGCCGTGCGGCGTTGGTTAAATGATCATCACCACGAATGATATTAGTGACGCCCATATCGTGATCATCAACAATCACAGACAACATATATGTGGGCGTACCATCGGCGCGCAGAAGGATCAGATCATCCAATTGTGCATTTGCTATCGTCACATCACCCTGTACGGCATCCTGAATGACGATGTTGCCTTCATTGGGCGATTTGAACCGCACAACAGGAGATACACCTGCCGGTGCCTCCGATGGGTCGCGGTCTCTCCATCGACCATCATAACCAGGGGCGCGGCCTTCAGCGCGGGCAAGGTCTCTCATCTCAGTCAGCTCTTCTTTTGATGCATAGCAATGATAGGCTTTGCCTTCATCTAACAACTGTTGAGCAACTTCCCCATGGCGATCACGATTTGAAAACTGGTATGTGGGTTCCTCATCCCAATCCAGACCCAGCCATTTCATGCCAGCTAAAATAGCATCAATGGCAGCATCAGTAGACCGTTCACGATCCGTATCTTCAATGCGAAGCAAGAACTTTCCATTGTGATGGCGAGCATAAAGCCAATTGAAAAGAGCGGTCCTGGCACCACCAATATGTAGAAAGCCAGTAGGAGAGGGCGCAAATCGAGTAATAACGGTCATAGCAATTTACTTTGCATCCTATTCAATTATAGGTTTAAATTTCTAAATCATCCTGATTTCTGTCGTTTTTTTACTCTTTGTACGGCGTTTGGGCAAGCCCGCGATGCGTAATGAATGGGGATGTTTCATAAATTTGGTAAAGAATGAATGCTAAATCAACTAATTGAGGAGCGTAGCCGGTGGTTTTTATGGTCGCCAGTCCTGCTGGGGGCGGGCGTTGCCTTTTATTTTTCCGTCAAGTGGGAACCGGGACTGGAATGGATCGCCCTTTCCTTAGTTTTATTCGGATTTCTATTTATCCGTTTTGTAAACCAAAAGCCTTATCTTCTTCTTGTCCTATTAGCGGGGTTGTTTTTAAGTATCGGCTTTAACGCTGCAAGCATACGTCAATTCGCCGTGGATGCGCCTGTGCTGCAAAAAAAGACAATAACGGGCCTTACTGGGTTTGTTGTCAGTAAAAGTGCTAGTAAAAAGAAATCACGATTGGTTATCTCAAACCTGTCCTTTGAGAGGGCATCCTTACCGGATTTGTCCAGAATTCGAATTACTGTACGAAAAGATATCGCTCACATCCATCCGGGGCAAAAAGTCTCGCTGACTGCGGTTCTTCTGCCGCCCCCGCCGCCCGCATATCCCGGTGCTTATGATTTTCAACGTGCTTCCTATTTTAAACAAATCGGTGCCGTGGGATACGCTATTAGTGCCGTATCCATTATCGAAACCAAGAAAAGCACGGTGTTCGATATTTCAGGTTTGTCAGCAAAGCTTCGCGATATTATCAACGACCATGTATCGAAAGTGGCACCGTTTGATACTTCAGGATTTTCAATAGCCATCATGTCTGGCGATAAAGAGGCAATGGATAAGCGCCAGCTAGAAGATATGAGACAATCTGGCCTTGCGCATATTTTGGCAATCTCAGGATTGCATATGGGAATGGTTGGTGGATTGATTTTCTTTGCGGTCAGGTTGCTTGCGAGTTTATGGCCTCGCTTAGCACTGAATTACCCCATCAAGAAATGGGCCGCCCTGATCGCCTTAGCGGGTTTGAGCGGATACTTGCTTGTTAGTGGTATGTCCGTCTCTGCGGTTAGGGCTTACTTAATGATCTCATTGGTTTTTATGGCCATCATTTTCGACCGAACCGCAATATCACTTCGTAATCTGGCTTTCGCCGGGATCCTAATTCTTCTGATCCTGCCCGAAAGTTTAACAACAGCCAGTTTTCAAATGTCTTTTGGGGCCGTCTTTTGTCTGATCGCTGTCTACGAGAAATTTGGGAATGGTCTTATGATCCTTGCAAATAAGGGCGGGATTATTAAACGGACAGTTTTTTATCTTACAGGTATTATAGTCACGTCTCTCATCGCGTCTTTTGCAACGGCACCTTTTTCTATCTACCATTTCGGACAATTCGCCAGCTTGGGCATTATTGCAAATCTAGTAGCGGTTCCCATTATGGGGCTTTGGGTTATGCCTTGGACGTTGGTTTCCTTCGCAGTGCTTCCCTTTAGCCAAACGGGCATCCCCTTAGAAATTGCCGGTGCTGGGATTGTTGTCATCTTAAAAATAGCCCATTTTGTTGCAGAGCTGCCGGGAGCCCATTTGAATTTGGGAACATATCCCGCCGGTTTTCTCGGTGGTTTAGTTTTTTCAGTACTTTGGTTTCTGATTTGGCGAAACAGGTTAAGATGGGGAGCTGTTTTTATTTTACTTTTCTCACTCACTTTTATCTTCATTGAGCCGCGCCCCGATATACTGATCTCTGATTCTGGAAACCTCTTCTTAGTTCAAAACGAAAAGGGAAAGGCATTTGTCTCTTCCCTCCGGTCTGATCGGTTTGAGAGAGAAAGATGGGCCCTTTTATACGGCGGTGAAAAATTTCAGAAGATTTCTAAATCTGATAAAAAAGAGCTTCCCATAAAATGCGACGCGATGGGATGTGTTTTCAATCGGGCAGGGCAACTTATTGCATTTTCTAGCAATTGGATGGCCGCAAAATTAGATTGCGAGAGGGCTGATATTATTGTGAGTTCTGTACCCGTGCAGAGAAACTGTCAGAACCCGACCCTTATTAAAGATAAGTTTGACTTGTGGCGATCGGGTACCCATGCGTTTTATTTTGATAAGGATGGCAAAGTTAGGACTGAAACTGTCAATTCGGTCCGGGGAAATCGTCCATGGGTCCCGTTGCGATACCGGAAAAGTCTTTCCAAAATCCCCAAAAAGTCAATTTTCAGTATTTTCTGAAAAGTCCCACTAACTGACCTTGAACTTTTATTCTGTCGGGGCCGAAAATTCTGGTTTCATAATTAGGATTGGCAGCTTCTAGGGCTACAGTGTTTCCTTTTCGGCGAAGACGTTTCAATGTTACTTCCATATCATCGACAAAAGCTACGACAATGGAGCCGTTCTCTGCGGTTGTGCATTCCTTTATAAGAACTGTATCGCCATCATGGATACCCGCATCAATCATGGAATCGCCAGCGACCTCTAGGCAATAATGGGAGCCTTTAGCAACCATGGACGGCGGCACGTCAACAAAGCTTGTCGGATCTCTCAACGCTTCAATTGCAGTACCTGCTGCAATGCGGCCATAGAGCGGAAGGGATAAGATATTGTCATCACTATTGGGAGCTGGTTTTGGAGCCTTGGGAGCGGGTTTGCCGCCAAATTGTGCCTGTACAACATTAAATTCGTTGGATTGAACAGGTTTTGTATGGCGCTTAGTAATCCCATCGGGCAAGACGGCATCGGGAAGTTTTAAAATCTCCAGCGCCCGTGCACGATGGGGAAGCCGCCTGATGAAGCCCCGTTCTGTGAGGCCCGTTATCAAGCGATGGATGCCCGATTTGGACTTAAGATCCAGTGCAATTTTCATTTCATCGAAAGAAGGGCAAACGCCGCGCCCTTCAAGATAGGTATGGATATACATTAAAAGTTCATGTTGCTTTTTGGTAAGCATTCACTCATCCGCCTTGAGAACAAAACAAAAACATTAACTAATGTTCTATAAAAGTTCTCATGCGACGTCAAGGCCTTAAAACCGTTAATTTACAATCTGTTGATTAACAAAGAGGATAGTTTTCATCAAGGAGGATAATCTCGACTTTCTCGCCCTTATTTGCGGGCTTTGCAAATGGGATCCGTTTTAACAAGCAATTCGCGGCAGACAGGGCGGATAACATGGAACTGTCTTGATTACTGAATAGCTTAATGCACGGCATTCCCTCTTCATACCCGGTGATCTGTGCTCTTTGATAATCTTCCCTGCGATCATTCGCACCGATATCATGAGAGAGCAGGGCGGGGATAGTGGGCGGTGTTCTGAAAGCACGACCCAAAAGAGCGTCAAGCGCAGGATAGAGAAAGATATAGCTGCAAATCATGCTTGATACCGGGTTTCCGGGCATACCGAGCATCGGCGTTCCTTCCAAATCACCAAACATCAAAGGTTTACCAGGGCGCATGGCAATTTTCCAGAAATCGATTTGGAGCCCTTCTTTACCTAAAACAGATTGCACCAAATCATGATCACCGACAGATGCGCCCCCTAAGGTTACGAGCATATCGGCTGACTTTGCACCGGATGCCATTTGTCTCAAAGACTGTTCATTATCTTTGGCTATTCCTAAATCAATAGGAATACCGCCTGCCTGGCGGATCATCGCGGCCACTAGTAAACTGTTAGACGATATAATTTGATTTGGGCCAACCGGCTCACCCGGACGGACAAGCTCGTCCCCAGTTGAGAGCAGGGCGATACGAGGTTTACGTCTTACGGTGACCCAAGGGATATTCATGGCAGCAAGCAGCCCTATGTCCCGAGGGGTCAGTGTTTTTCCCGTTTTTACGCCAATCTGTCCTTCGGTGAAATCAAGCCCGGCAGCGCGAACATAATGCCCCGCAGGAACACTTTCTTTGATCGTGACAGTATCACCATTTCGTTCCGTATCTTCTTGAATAACAATGGCATCCGCGCCTTTAGGCAAAGGGCCACCGGTAAAAATTCGGACGGCTTCTCCCTTATTGACGGGGCTATCGTATGAGCCACCGGCGGGTGCTTCGCCAACGATTTTCAGATTGGCAGGAACTTGCGCGACATCACTCGCTATAACAGCATATCCATCCATCGCGGATAGGTCAGCAGGCGGTTGGGTTCTACGGGCAAAAACATCTTCCGCAAGAAGCCGCCCAGCGGCGTCATCAATGGAAACTGTTTCTGTTGAAACCGGAGAGATGTTTTTTATTATATTCGCGCGCGCTTCATCAACTGAAATCATTGTGCTTTGTAAGTTCCTGACTTTCCGCCACTTTTTTCAAGCAAGCGGGTTCCTGTGATTTCCATACCGCGGTCCACGGCCTTGCACATATCGTATATTGTGAGGCCGGTAACACTGGCAGCCGTTAGGGCTTCCATTTCGACCCCTGTACGGCCTTTAAGCTTACAGGTTGCAAAGATATCGATTGCAGCTGCTGGGGCATCAATAGTGAACTCAACGGTTACACTTGTGAGGGCTAGCGGATGGCAAAGGGGAATAAGGTCCGCCGTCTTTTTTGCGGCCATGATGCCGGCCAATCTGGCGACCCCTAAAACATCTCCCTTTTTGGCTTTTCCATCTTGGATAAGCGCAAGGGTTTCGGGTTTCATGATAACGCGCGCAGTGGCGGTCGCGCTTCGCTCTGTAACTTCCTTGTTCCCTACATTGACCATGTGGGCTGCGCCCTTATCGTCAAAATGCGTAAATCCGGTCATAGTCTTAACCCTTACTTAGGAGCGCACGAACAGCGCCAGCAACATCATCTTGCCGCATCAGACTTTCGCCCACCAAAAAGCAACTACATCCGGCTTTTTCCATACGGCTTAAATCAGCAGGTGTGTATAAGCCGCTTTCGCTAACAGGAAGGCAGCCTGCGGGCAGGTTCTTAGACAACGCTTCTGTTGTAGCAATATCAACAGTGAGTGTTTTCAAATTACGATTATTGACGCCGATTAAGGGACTTTGTAATTTGCTGGCCCGGTCTAGCTCTTCGGCGTCATGTATTTCGATTAAAACATCCATGCCATATTCAATTGCCACGGCTTCCAATTCTGCCGCTTGTTGATCTGAAAGAGCCGCCATTATCAATAAAATACAGTCAGCACCAAGCGCTCGCGCTTCAACAACCTGATAGGGGTCAAGCATGAAATCTTTGCGCAATGTGGGCAAGCTTACGGCATTTCTTGCGGCAACAAGAAAATCATCCGATCCTTGGAAATAGGGAATATCTGTCAGGACAGACATACACGTCGCGCCGCCGTCTTCATACGCTTTGGCAAGGACAGCAGGGTTAAAATCAGCACGGATTAACCCTTTGGACGGGGACGCCTTCTTTACTTCAGCAATTAAACCATAACGCCCTTCGGCCTTGGCTTTTTTCAATGCCCGGACAAAACCACGAGGAGCAGATGCGATTTTTGCTTCAGCTTCTAGCGTTTTTAGCGATTTTTTAGTTTTACAGTTTTTAATATGCTCAATTTTATCAGCACAAATCTTGGCAAGAATACTCATGTCTCTGGGCTACTCAAATTCGTAATTCGTTTCAATTCTTCCATGGCATGTAAGGCTTTGCCACTATCTATGGATTGATTTGCAAGCGCGATCCCCTCCTGAACAGTGTCGCATTTGCCGCCAATCAGAATGGCAGCACCGGCATTTAGCAGTGCTATATCCCGATAAGGGCCTTTATCACCGTTTAACAAAGCCAACAGGTCTCTTGCATTTTCTTCCGGTGTTCCGCCCTTCAAATCATCGAGGGAGACGCGCTTTAAACCCATCTCCTCTGGCGTGATTTCAAATTCCCGAATGTTGCCGTCTTTTAATTCAGCAACAAAGGACGGTCCGGTTGTTGTTAATTCGTCCAAACCGTCTGATCCATGCATAATCCACACATGCTCAGACCCCAGCTCGCGCAAAGTCTCTGTCATAGGGATCATCCATCTTGGATCATATACGCCGGTGAGCTGCCGCTTTACCGCCGCCGGATTAGACATGACGCCCAACAAATTAAAAATGGTTCGAATGCCAAGTTCAACGCGGGTCGGCCCCACATGACGCATGGCACCGTGATGACGGTAAGCAACCATAAACCCGATGCCGGCCTCAAACAGAGCTTTCTCAGTCAACGCCATATCGCATTCGGTGTTGATGCCCAGAACAGCCTGTACGTCTGCCGTCCCTGACTTGGAGGAGGCGGCCTTATTGCCGTGCTTTGCCACGGGAACTCCAGCGCCTGCGACAATAAATGCGGCGGCTGTTGATATATTTTGTGTGCCAAAACCGTCGCCGCCAGTACCGACCAAGTCAATGGCACCTTCAGGGGCATTTATATAACTGGCCTTCTCCCGTAGAACGGAAACGCCACCCACCAATTCCTGAGTTGTCTCGCCCCGTAAATGCAGGCCCATTAGGAACGCGCCCATTTGTGAGGGCGTTGCATCTCCAGATAAAATGGTATTAAAGGCTAAACGTGCTTCTTCGGTAGAAAGTGTCTCGCCCGCTGCAATGGCAGAGATGAGACCTTTGAAATCTTTTGCTTTACTCATTATGCAACAGCCTTAACAGGCTCACCCGTCAGTTTTAGAAAATTGAACAATAAAGTGTGCCCATATTCAGAAGCGATGCTTTCCGGGTGGAACTGAACACCATAAAGGTCTAATTCTTTATGCTGTATACCCATGATAACGCCATCCGCTGTCTCTGCCGTTATTTCTAAACAATCAGGAAGGCTGGACCGTTCAACAGTTAGGGAGTGGTATCGGGTCGCGATGAAATTATCCGGTATGTCTTCGAAAACGCCCTTACCCGTATGGTGAATGGGGGAGGTTTTACCGTGCATTAATTCATTTGCACGGATAACATTCCCGCCGAACGCTTGTCCGATTGACTGATGACCCAGGCATACACCGAATAACGGAATTTTGGCGTTAGCCGCAGCTTTAACTAGGTCAAGGCAGATGCCCGCCTTGTCTGGGGTGCACGGGCCCGGGGACAAAACAATCCCAGACGGCTTTTCAGCAAGAACGTCTTTTGTTGAAATTACGTCATTCCGATAGACTTTAATGTCCGCGCCGAGCTCACCCATAAAATGAACCAGATTATAGGTAAAGCTGTCATAATTATCAATTAAGGTTA
This sequence comes from Sneathiella sp., assembly GCA_036960695.1. Lineage (GTDB taxonomy): Bacteria > Pseudomonadota > Alphaproteobacteria > Sneathiellales > Sneathiellaceae > Sneathiella. Next base: position 26,048 of record JBALXM010000006.1, on the reverse strand, counting down.
TCATATCAATGTTTTGCCATATTTAATTAATTATTTACTTTAACATAAATAACTGCTGATGAGTCCGGTTCCGGTCGTTTCTATTCTTGTCGCAGTGGGTCTAGTCCACATTTACCTATAATTTAACTGTTTTTTGTATCTTGTACAGACTGTAGATATCTCCTTTGCAATTTAAGATAAATGGTTTCACAATTAAACCTTTATTCCATTTTACAAGACGACAGCTAATCACTTTATATGATTTAAGAATTCTATAGAAATACAATCCTTATTGGCTTAAAACTCCAATATTGCAGATATTATATTTTGACTAACCAAGGCGTATAAATGGCGGAGAAGAAACAAGAGGTCTCTAAGGTAGCTGGCGGCCAAAATTTTCTTGAAAAGGTCAACAATTTTGTCGACTCGCCCATAAAGCTTTTAGTTTTTTGTACGGCTTTATTGCTTATCAGCCTAACCACAGGAATGCTTGTTGGGAATGCCGTTAAGGAGACGCCTGCTGTCGCAATAGTTTCCGGTATGCCAGTAGCGCCCTCAACCACGATCGAGACACAAAGCCAAGACGATCCGGATACAATTGAGTTGTCTGCAGATAATAAAAACGCGCAGGCCGTTGATGCGCTTGATTATGATCGCAATGCTGCCGGGTTGGGACTTGCTGAAAATTCGGCTGAACAGCCAAATGTAGAAAAAGATACCGAAGAGATTGTTACGGCATCTTTGCCGCCAGAGAAAGAGAACCTGACTTTACCGCCCTGGAAGCGGTATGCCGCATTTTCAGCGCCAGCAAATGGTCGGCCGGTCATCGCAATCGTTATTGACGATGTTGGTATGAACAAGGGCAGGGTTAAGGCTCTCGCTCAGTTACCACATGTATTAACACTCGCATTCCTGCCCTATGCAAACGGATTGAATGACAGTGTCCGGGGCATTCGCGACCAAGGACATGAGGCAATGCTTCACTTACCTATGGAACCAATGGGGGTCGGGGTCGATCCTGGTCCTAATGCCTTGTTGAATAGCCTTAGTTTGCAAGAAATAAGGCAAAGAACATATGAAAACCTACGGCGTTTTGATGGTTATGTGGGAGTTAATAACCATATGGGCAGTAAATTTACCGCCTTTGGGCCCGGAATGGAAATCGTGATGGACGTCTTGTCTGAAGAAGGTCTCCTTTTTCTAGATAGTCGTACTATTTCAGGATCTAAAGGGTTTGAGCTTGCCAAGGCTCATAACATACCAACCGGAACTCGAGATGTTTTTATTGATAATGAAATTAGTGAACCTGCGATTTTAAAGCAATTGGAGGAAGTGGAGGCATTGTCGTTGAAAAACGGGATCGCAATTGCCATCGGGCATCCCCATTTGGAGACTATATCTGCATTACAAAAATGGATGCCAAAAGCAGTTGAAAAAGGGTTCCATTTTATCCCAATAAGTGCCGCGCTTACAGCGAACCTAAATCAATGAAATGTGAAATTACATTTTGCACATCTTTATTGAATTATAGGTAGCGTAACAAAACTGCTGATTACTGCATCAGAAACCGAACTTGTTGAATGTCTCCTTTTCTCAAGCCACATTTTTATATTAAGATTGTTGAAAGTACTGTATAACTCGGTGGAGTTTAACCGAAATGGCGATTTTATTTTTTGAAGCTTTTTAGTCGAAAACTAAGCCAAATAAATAATAAAAAAACGTTGGCATGCAGTTTTAATGAGGGGCTGGAGTATGTGTATTGATGATGAAAGCCCTCAGAATAAGCGTATCTGCTCTATTTCTATTTCTTTCCCCCCTTTATTCACATAACGCAAAAGCGGATACGCTGACAATTGTTGGTACTGGAGACGGTACACATGTTTTGCGGGCTTTAGCGAAAGCATATGTACTGGAAAACCCTAATCAAACTGTATCAATTCCGCCCAGTGTTGGATCTTCTGGTGGCGTTAAACTGGTGGGATTGAACAAAAACAAACTTGGACGTGTCGCCCGGAAAATTAATGGTGACGAGGAATATCTCGGATTAACGTACGTGCCCTACGCCCGAATTCCCGTCGCCTTTTATGCACATCCATTAGTCGATGTGAAAGAGCTATCAGTCGATCAGATATTGGAAATTTATCGCGGCGATATACGTGATTGGTCAGAGGTTAAGGGGCGGCCAGGAAAAATAAGAGTTGTTAGGCGAGAGCGGGGAGATAGTTCTATGCTTTTACTTAACAAACGCATTCCGGCATTTAGCGAAATTCAGTTCACTGAGTTTATGAAAGTCGCGACAAGCGAGTCTCAAAGTGTCGGCCTAGTCTCTTCGGTTCCCGGTGCCATCGGATTTGGACCCTTACCCGGCGTTGAAGAGCCTGATGTGAGCGTGTTGTCCCTTGACGGAAAACAACCCTCTGCCAAAGATTACCTGCTGGAGCTCGTCCTTGCTTTGGTTTTTTATGAGGAAAATAACAGCGGACAAATTAAGGGATTTGTCGATTACGTTACCTCGAGTAAGGGTCAAAAGGTGATTAAAGATAACCAAGCTATTCCGTACTAGGGTGAAATAGAAATGATTGGAAAAACGCGTTCAATTCGGTACCAGTTTCTTCTTGCAATCAACGTTGTTCTTATTGTTGTTCTGCTTTTATTTGGGATAAGTTTTTGGCTGGAGTGGGGCGGTGCGGTCAGGAAGCACACAGAAGAAATACGTCAGAATTCATCAAATGAAACGCAAAAGGAATTGCGGAACGGTTTTGAGATTTACGATGCTGAAGTACGGTACCAAATTCAACGAATGGAACAACTCTCATTAAATCTAAGTCATTCGGACGAATTGCGAACCTTTATTCTAAAAAATAGAATTGACCCTCTTAAATATCTTCTATCCAAAGAGGCAAAGAATGGTACTTACGATTTTGCAAATATTCTGAGCCATGAGGGTAATGTTGTCGCTAGTTTCCCTATTAATACCCATGACGTTGAAATGGAAACATATTATAGCCAAACGGATAATGCCGTTGGAAAAATGCTTAAAAAATTGGCTGTGGAGCTACCTTCAAAATTTGACCGTGTTTCAACAGCCTATTTTATAGTTACCCCTGCTTTGGCAAAAAATCTTCAGATTGAATGGATTTCAGAAGAAATAGATTACGAGTTTGCTTTGCTTACTGTAACCGCCATTCATTCGGATTTTGGCGACCCCGTGGGCGTCTTGGTTTTGGGAAAGCTGTTTAGAAATCTTCAAGACCGATTTATTGGCATTAAAGAAAGGACAAAAATTGACTATTCTCTATACACGTCAAAATATTCAAATCTGTCAACTGGATTATATGCTCATTCCCCTTTGGAAGGGCATTACCAGAGTGGAGTTGGCGTTGTTCCGGGCCTCACAAAAGGGACATTTTTTGTTGAGCGTCATGACGAGAATATGTTCTGTCGTGAAATAAGGCTGAAAGATAAAAAACTTGTAGGCCTTGAATGTACAGGAATGCCTTTGGCGTTAGCGAACAAGTCCATCAATCACATTGAAGTGCTCTTGAGTGAGCTAAAATACTCTATTAGTATTTGGTATATCCTATTCGGGGTTCTATCCCTTATTCTTGCAACTATTTTATCGTTCTTTTTAAGCCGGAGTCTGACACGTCCACTGGAAGTGGTAACAGATGCAATTGGAAAATTATCTCGAAATGAATTGGATATTGAACTTCCTAAAAACGTTGGAAGCGTTGAGATAGAAACAATTTCACGAGCAACAGAAGTTTTCAAGCGCAATATCCAGGCAATGGGGGAAGTCGAGAAAAAATTGAGGGATCAGCGGGAGGAAGCTCTTCTTTCCAGTCGCGTAAAAAGCCAATTTCTTGGAAATATGGGACACGACCTGCGGACACCGCTTAACGCCATCATTGGATTTTCCGAAGTCTTAAAAGGCGAGATTTTTGGAAAATTAGGACATGAAAAATATGTTGAATATTCAAATGACATTCACTTTTCCGGGCACCATCTACTCGATTTAATAAATAATATTTTAGTGGTTTCGAGTATAGAGAGTGGAAAATTTACGATGAATGAAAGTTGGTTTTATCTACCAGATGTCATCAGAAATTCGGTTCACCTCCATCAATTCTTGGCAGAGCAGTCAGAAGTTGAGCTTAACGCTGAGATAAGTGAAGATGTATCGGGTTTTTTAGGAGACCCCTTAAGGTTTCAGCAGATCCTAAATAATCTTGTCTCTAATGCGATCAAATTTACTCGTAAGTCGCAGCGAGTAGGTGTGTCTTGTTATATTAACGCAAACGATGAATTGGTAATAAAGGTAGACGATACTGGGGCCGGAATTCCGAAGCAAGATCTTAACAAGATTTTTGAGCCCTTCTTTTTAGGAATCGACAAGGGAGTAGCGCCAAGCAGAGGAACGGGGTTGGGTTTGTTCCTTGTTAAATCTTTTGTTGATTTTCACGATGGTACGATCAAGGTTGAAAGTGATGTTGGCATAGGCACTTGTTTTACGCTGACTTTCCCTCCACAGCGACTTCGTGACAGCATGGTGGATGTGGCGGAGACGGTGGATAGCTAGGACCGTAAAAGGCGCGCGCGCCAAGCTGAAGGGATCAAGATCAATAGGGTAGACGTACTTTATCCACAGAACTATGCTTTCCTTAGGGACATTTAAGTTCGGACACAGGTTATTGGAAAAGTACGAAACAAGATGCACAGCGAAAATCAGGTTACCGAAGTCAGGCGACAATATCTTGCCGACAATTTCAAAAATACTGAAATGGGACTGATCAGAATAAGAAGAAATTTAGGATTACTGGCGATGACTGATGCTGAAGTGGTCAATCATTGTAAGAAGATAATACTGTCGACACCCATTAGTGAAATTCAATTGAAGGGTAAAAATTATTATTTGTCTTCTACAGAATTCTCTGCCGTTTTGACAATAAACAGATCAAGTTTAGGTATTATCACAGCAAAGAAATATTCGTAATTTTGGATCACGTCGGACCTATTGAATATTCTCAATCTCGCCGAGAAACGTTTTACGAAAGCACGCCAAATTGACAGATATTACCTGCTGTGGAGAGAGGAGGCGGCGAGCCGCCCCCGATTATCGGTTTCTGCCGGTCTCAGCTGCATAACGCACAGCTTCTTGAGCCGCGCGAACCAGCGCTTTGGCTTTGTTGACCGTTTCTTGGTATTCGGCCTCAGGGTCACTATCGGCAACAACGCCGCCCCCAGCTTGTATGTAGATTTTATCGTTTTTGACAACGGCAGTCCGTAAGGCAATGCATGTGTCCATTGAGCCATTGGCGGAAAAGTAACCAACCGCACCACCATACACGCCCCGTTTTGACTTTTCGAGTTCGTCAATAATTTCCATGGCCCGTACTTTCGGTGCCCCGGAAACGGTTCCCGCTGGAAACCCAGCTTTCAACGCGTCTATTGCTGTTAAGCCTTCTTGAAAGTCACCTTCAACGTTTGAGACAATATGCATGACATGAGAATAGTTCTCGATCTGCATTTTCTCTGTGACCGTGACACTGCCAATGCGTGCCACGCGACCGACGTCATTACGTCCTAGGTCGAGAAGCATAAGATGTTCGGCAAGTTCTTTTGGATCGCTCAGTAAATCTTTCGCAAGTGCCGCATCTTCAGCTGCCGTCGCGCCGCGAGGACGCGTGCCAGCAATCGGGCGAATGGTGATTTTTTCATCACGAAGCCGGACAAGAATTTCTGGGCTGGAGCCAACCACTGAAAATTCGCCAAAGTTCAAATAATACATGAACGGTGACGGGTTTGTTCTCCGTAAGGCGCGATAAAGAGAGAGGGATGGCAAGGTGAAAGGCATCTCGAACCGTTGGCTTGGAACCACCTGAAAAATGTCACCTGCTCGGATATAGGACTTTGCCTTCTCGACCATGGAGAAATATTCATCCTTGGTCGTGTTGGAGACAGGTTCCGGTAAGTCATCCAAAGACATGTCTGCCGTGACAGCGTGAGGAAGACTTCGGGAGAAGTCATTGACTGCGTCAGATAAACGTTCTGCGGCAAGGTTATAGCCTGTTTGTGCTGCTCGGCCATCGCCATGCCAAACGGGCGTTACGATCGTCACTACATCCAAAATACTATCGAAAATAGCCATGACAGTGGGGCGGATGAACATGCCATCTGGCAATCCCAACTCATTGGGGTTGCTGTCGGGGATATTTTCCATTAATCGAACAGTATCGTAGGACATATATCCCACAAGCCCAGCGGCCATTGGGGGAAGATGGTCGGGTAGATCTATATGGCTCTCGTCTATGAGTGCTTGCAGACTTTCCAACACAGGTTTGTCGCAGGCTACAAATGCCTCCGGGTCAAATCGAGCCGTCCGGTTTATCCGTGCATTTTGTCCATCACACCGCCAGATTAGGTCTGGTTTCATACCAATGATGGAGTAGCGCCCGCGAACGGCTCCGCCTTCAACGGACTCTAGCAGGAAGGAATTAGATTTTCCCTCCGCTAGTTTCATCATGGCTGAGACGGGAGTTTCCAAATCAGCGACTAATGTCGTCCAAAGAATTTGAGACTTTCCCTGATTAAAATTTTCGGAAAAGTCTGAAAAGGTTGGCTGAATAGACATGATATCAAAAATATTCCCGGATTAGGTTCTGCTTGACCGAAACACCAATTTCTTTTTCAAGATAGGATTGGTATTGCACAAGAAGGTCTTGCTGAATACTAACGGCCAGCTGCTCGTTCAAACGGGACACAATTTCTTTTTCTGCTGTTTTATCAGCGGGTGTAACGGTTGAGACTTTAAAGAGAATATAACCGTTGCCAGTGGTATTGCTACCAAGACTGTAGTCATTTGACCCTAAAGTATACAATTTAGCGTTTGCATCTCCTGCCAAAATCGGATTTTGCTCATCACGGCGGAGAGAACTTGTTGTTTTGACACCGGAGACAGTCGAGCTGGCTAATTGGTCAAGCTTCTTGCCGCCTTTTAGTTGTTCGAGCAATCCTTCGGCTACTTTTTTGTTTTCCGTATGGCGCCATTCATTCTGCCAACCTGTTGTGGCTTCTGTCCGAACGGCATCGAGGTCTTTTAACGCAGCTTCCCGTATGTCAGTTGCAGTCACCGCGAAATAAGTACCGGTAGCCGTTTCTGTCAGGTCGATTTCCGCATCTAATTCTTTTGCAAACAATTCAGGCATGAATTCAGAGACAGCAGGGAGGTTCTTATCAACACTACCAGATTCATTTTTGGAAGAAATATCAACCCAATCGGTCGTTTTTACAATTAGTCCGACTGTTGCCGCCGCTTCTTGAACTGTCGCGCCACCCGCAAACTCATCTTGCAGAGCAGTTGCTTTTTCAAACATGATTTCAGCCGCCTTACGAAGGGCTATATCTTTTTGAAGGACATCTTTGACCTCAGCCATGGATTTGGTTGTACCAGCGGTAATGCCGGTTACTTTTACAAGATGCCAACCGAGAACCGTTTTCACAGGGAATGTTACGCCGCCTGCGGCCACTGAGAAGACCGGTTCTTGCAACTCATCAAGCAAGTCAGTCCGAGTGATCTCACCCAAATTAATATCGGCGGGTGTTAATTGTAATTCTTCTTTTGCAACTGTTGCAAAGTCTGCGCCCGAAGAAAGTTTCGTGACGGCAACTTTAGCGGCATCTTGATTTTCAAAGATCATTTGCAAAATAGCGCGTTTTTCAGCGACGTTAAATTCGCTGCCCCGGCCTTCAAAGTCTTGCTTAAGTTCTTCGTCGCTCACGGTAATGCCGTCTGTAAAACTAGAGGGCGTCAGATCGAGATAAACTGCTTTTCTGTATTCTGGTGACGTAAACGTCGCGGCATTATCTTTAATATATGTTGTCAGCTGCTCGTCAGTAGGGGACGGGACGTCTTTAATATTCGCATCCAAAATCTCTACGAACTCAGCGCTTCGCTTTTCTGCTGAATAGGCAAAGAGAGTGTCTACCAAAACGGATGGTGTTTTATCGTTAGGCAGTATCATGCTGGCTGTAAGTTGCCGACGTTCAATTTCTCCGCGCAGAATTTCTACATATTCACCTTCAGAATATCCATTGCGTCGCAGAATGTCTTGAAAGCGGAAGCGATCAAACGTTCCTGCGCTATTTTTGAAGGTTGGGCCGTTTCTGATATCCGTTAGAACGATATTATCATCAACACTCAAATTGAGCTGATTGGCACGTTCTGATTCAAGCAAACTAGTTTGCAATTGAAGAATGGTCGATTGAGCCACACCAAATTGTCTTGCTTGATCAGCAGTAAGCTGACGGCCGACATATTGGGAAAGTTGATTCAGGCGGTTTTGATACTGTCGTTGGAATTCGCCAATAGTGACTGTCCGATTGCCAACCTCGATAACGTTGGATCCGACTGAACTTCCCAGCATATCGCCACCAATGCCCCAAGCACCAAAGCTTAAGACTAGAAGGCCTAACATACCTTTTGCGAGCCATCCACCGGCTCCTTTACGCATGGCTTCAAGCATAATTTACCATCAGTTAAATATCGTTAAATCTAATATAGCAAGGCTAATCCTCACAGCGGTCCGACATGATAGGGGGTAGATATAGTGTCGGGCAACATGGAATTTTGCTAAGCGGTATCTTTCTGCATAAAAAGATGGCATATGGGCTATTAAGTTACCGAAAACTACTGCGATTTTGATATTTGCGAGGAATGATGACCAACACTGTACGTCCTTTAATAGCTGGCAACTGGAAAATGAATGGCCTGTTTGATGAATCAGCCATTCAATTAAAAGCATTAATCGAGAAAACCAACTCGGTTGAGAGTGCTAAATGTGATGTTCTTATCTGTCCGCCAGCAATTCTTCTTCGTGAAATGTCTTCAATTGCTGCTGGATCAGCAGTCTCAATTGGTGGCCAAGATTGTCACGCAGCGGTAAGTGGCGCCCATACAGGTGACGTCGCTGCCAATATGCTTGAAAATTCCGGCGCTACTTATTGTCTGGTTGGTCATTCTGAGCGCCGGACTGATCATAGCGAAACAAATGAGGCCGTAAAAGCAAAAGCTGAAGCGGCATTGGCATCGAACCTGATTGCTGTCGTTTGTGTTGGCGAGACGTTAGATGAGCGTGAGCAGGGACAAACCCTTTCAGTCATTACTGATCAGGTAAAAAATTCTCTTCCCGCTGGCGCTACTGCAGAAAATACAGTGATTGCTTACGAACCTGTTTGGGCAATTGGGACTGGGAAAACGCCGACACCTAAAGATGTCGCAGAAGTTCACGCGCATATACGTAAAGACCTTCAAGGAATGTTGAAAGATGCTGACACGATGCGTCTTCTTTATGGTGGGTCTGTGAAGGGAAGTAATGCTGCTGAGTTAATGGCACTTGATCATGTAAATGGTGCACTCGTCGGTGGTGCAAGTCTCAAAGCGGCTGATTTTTGGCCCATTGTTGAAACCTGCATCTAAGCGTGTCATATTAGACTGGTAATCTTTTTTGGATTGGTGTAGAAGCCGTTCAATTGTGCTTGAAATCTAAAGTGGTTTGCCCACTTGTTATGCTCCGGGAAAATTTGGCTCCATGGAAACAGTCCTGTTAGTCGTTCATATTATTATCGCCGTCTTTTTGATTGGTGTTGTTTTAGTACAGCGCTCTGAAGGCGGTGCGCTAGGTATTGGCGGCGGCGGCGGAGGTGGCGGCGGTGTTATGACTGGCCGTGGCGCTGCTAATTTGCTTTCACGAACAACGGCTATTTTAGCCGCTGCATTTTTTGGAACAAGCATTCTGCTCGCTGTTCTAAGTGGGAATCATACTGCTCCAACTTCTATTTTGGACCAACCGGTGGATACCACTCCAGCGGCACCTTCGGCGCCTGCTGCGCCGCTGTCCAATTAAGTTCGAGGCAAATAATTTCACGGGGCAGGAAAATTCCTGCCTCTTTTACTTCACGACGAAACAATTTGTAGATATAGTGTAATCCCATGGCACGGTTTATTTTCGTTACCGGTGGTGTGGTTTCCTCTTTAGGCAAAGGTCTTGCTGGGGCAGCGCTTGCTTCCCTACTGCAAGCTCGTGGCTATAAAGTAAGAATGAGGAAACTAGACCCTTATATTAATGTCGATCCTGGCACTATGAACCCCTACGAGCATGGGGAATGCTATGTGACGGATGATGGGGCAGAGACAGATCTCGACCTCGGTCATTATGAGAGATTTACCGGTGTTGCATCCAAGCAAACGGACAATATTACCACGGGTCGCATTTACCAGCGTGTTATTCGTAAAGAACGACGCGGTGACTATCTCGGCGGAACTGTGCAAGTTATTCCGCATATCACCAATGAGATCAAAAATTTTGCGACTGCGGACCTTGGTGACGAGGACTTTATTCTCGTAGAAATTGGTGGAACAGTTGGTGATATTGAAAGCCTTCCGTTTATGGAAGCAATTCGCCAATTGGGCAATGAATTGCGCAATGACGCAATATTCATTCATCTAACACTGGTTCCTTATCTGGCAGCCGCTGGCGAGCTTAAAACAAAGCCAACGCAGCATTCCGTTAAAGAACTCCGCTCAATTGGAATTCAGCCTGACATCTTACTCTGTCGGAGTGAACGACCTATTCCTGCAGGACAGTTGGCCAAAATTGGTCAATTCTGTAACGTACCGGAAGAGGCTGTTATTCAAGCTCTTGATGTTCGGACTATTTATGAAGTGCCGCTGAGCTACCATAATGAAGGCCTGGATACGGCTGTTCTAAATGCCTTTGGCATTAAGGATGCCCCTGAACCTGATCTATCGACATGGAAAGATATTGTCGATCGCTCTATAAACCCTGATGGCGAAGTGAATATTGCTGTTGTGGGTAAATATATCGAACTTCGGGATGCCTATAAATCTTTAACAGAATCTCTTATTCACGGTGGTATTGCCAATAAGGTCAAAGTTAATATTGACTGGATTGAATCAGAAGCGTTTGAAAAAGATGAGGATAGCATTGCTGACCGTCTTAGTAACGTTCATGCAATCTTGGTTCCTGGTGGGTTTGGCGAACGCGGCGCTGAAGGTAAGATAAAATCAGCGAATTATGCGCGCCTGCACAATATTCCGTACTTTGGAATTTGTTATGGCATGCAAATGGCCGTTATTGAAGGGTGCCGTAATTTGGCGTCTATGCCAAATGCCGGTACGTCTGAATTTGGAAATTTTGACCCGAATGTTGTTGGTCTTATGACTGAATGGACTAAAGGCAATAAAACTGAGACACGGTCTGAAGATGGAGACCTTGGCGGGACCATGCGTTTGGGATCATACCCTTGCAACCTGCTTGAAGGATCTAAAGTTCGCGAGATATATGGCAAAGATGTCATTCATGAACGTCACCGTCATCGGTATGAAGTCAATATCGCTTATCGTGAAGCACTTGAAAAAGTGGGTTATAAATTCTCTGGTCTCTCTCCTCATGGTGATTTACCGGAAATTGTTGAGATCCCAGATCACCCTTGGTTTATTGGTGTTCAGTTCCATCCCGAACTTAAATCCAAACCGTTTGATCCCCATCCGTTGTTTGAGAGTTTTGTGAAAGCAGCCTTGGATAAATCAAGATTAGTGTAACTCAGACTGGTTTTAAGGAAATTAGATATGACCGAGCAAACCCGTATCAAAATCGGGAATTTTGAAGTTGGTAATGATCTACCCCTAGCGTTGATCGCAGGGCCTTGTCAGATGGAAAGCTTAGACCATGCTATGGATATGGCGGGTCAGCTTGTTGAGATGACCCAGAAACTGGGTATGGGTTTAGTTTACAAATCCTCCTTTGATAAAGCTAATCGGACTTCAATCCATACAAAACGCGGCTTGGGTATGGACACGGCTTTGTCTGTGTTTGAGCGCATTAAAAAAGAATTTGATGTTCCTGTTCTGACCGATGTTCACGAGTCAGATCATTGCGCTGAGGCTGCATCCGTTGTTGATGTGCTTCAAATTCCAGCGTTTTTGTGTCGTCAGACAAACCTTTTGGTGGCTGCAGCAAAAACTGGCAAAGTGGTAAATATCAAAAAAGGCCAGTTTTTAGCGCCTTGGGATATGAAAAACGTCGCTGAAAAAATGGTTGAAAGCGGCAATCGGCAGGTAATGCTGACGGATCGCGGAACCAGCTTTGGATACAACACCTTGGTCTCTGACATGCGCGGCCTTCCAACAATGGCTGAAACTGGCTTCCCAGTCGTCTTTGATGCAACACATTCCGTGCAGCAACCTGGCGGGCAGGGCGCTACTACTGGCGGGCAGCGTGAATTTGTACCAGTCCTCGCAAGAGCCGCTGTTGCTGTCGGTGTTGCTATGGTCTTCATGGAAACCCATGAGGATCCAGACAATGCCCCATCAGACGGGCCTACTATGCTGAAAATTGATGAGATGGAAAAATTGCTTGGCGACTTGCAAGCATTCGATGCCATTTCCAAGAACCTTTAATACTATTTCCTTTTAATCTTAATAACAGGAACGACCACAAAATGAGCGCAATTCTTGACATTATCGGCCGCGAAATTCTAGACAGCCGCGGGAATCCTACTGTTGAAGTGGACGTTTTACTTGAGTCCGGTGCCTTTGGTCGTGCCGCAGTACCATCAGGAGCATCAACCGGTGCTCACGAAGCCGTTGAGCTTCGGGATGGCGGAGAACGCTATAAAGGAAAAGGCGTTCTTAAAGCTATTGAAGCTGTAAATGGTGAAATCTTTGACTCCATTTCCGGAATGGATGCAGATAACCAAATCGCACTTGATCGCTTGATGATTGACTTGGATGGAACGCCAAATAAAGCACGTCTTGGCGCTAATGCCATTTTGGGCGTTAGTATGGCGATTGCAAAAGCCTCAGCCGAGGAAGCTGGCCTTCCGCTCTATCGCTATATTGGTGGATCTTCCGCGCGCATTCTTCCCGTACCAATGATGAACATCATCAATGGTGGTGAGCATGCGGATAACCCAATCGATATCCAAGAATTTATGATTATGCCAGTCTCAGCGGACTCCATTAGTGATGCGGTTCGTATGGGGTCTGAGATCTTTCATACGCTGAAACAACAGTTAAGCGATGCAGGACATAACACAAATGTTGGGGATGAAGGCGGCTTCGCTCCAAATATTGGCGGAACTCGGGATGCACTTGATTTCATTATGAAATCTATTGAAAAAGCAGGCTATAAACCAGGCGAAGATATTCACCTTGCTCTTGATTCAGCATCCACTGAATTTTACGCAAATGGTAAGTATAATCTGAAGGGCGAGAACAAGATCCTTTCTGCGGAAGAAATGGTTGATTACTATGCAGCCCTTGTTGGCGATTATCCAATTATCTCTATTGAAGACGGTATGTCTGAAGACGATTGGGAAGGTTGGAAATTACTGACCGATAAAATCGGTGATAAAGTTCAGCTTGTCGGTGACGATCTATTTGTGACTAATCCGATCCGCCTTGCGGAGGGTATTGAAAAAGGTGTCGCAAACTCAATTTTGGTGAAAGTAAACCAAATCGGCACCTTAACAGAGACAATGGAAGCCGTAGAAATGGCTCACCGTGCTGGTTACACGTCCGTAATGTCCCATCGCTCAGGAGAGACTGAAGATGCGACAATTGCGGACCTCGCGGTTGCGACCAATTGCGGTCAGATTAAAACAGGTAGCTTAGCCAGATCAGACAGGTTAGCGAAATACAATCAGTTAATCAGAATTGAAGAAGCCCTTGGCCCTGTAGCCCAGTATGCTGGACGTACAATTTTGAAGTAATCTAACTACTTTTGTACACAAAAAAAGGCAGGATTTTCCTGTCTTTTTTTTGTGTCATGTACAACCCGCAAAAAGAGAACAAAATTTACATTAATAATTTCGTAATATTGCTTTGTTAAAAAGGGCGCTGCTTAGTTTTGTCTAAAACTACGCCAAACACTGTAAGGGTCGTTGTATGGAAAACCAATCGCCTAAAATACTAACGCCCAAAATTCCCTCACTCTTCACTTTTTTGGGATGCATAGTATTTGCATTTTTGATTTGGTGGTATTTGACAAATCAGCGTCATGCGGATTTACGGGAGGAACTAGATAATTTTCCTAAGACATTAACCGCTAAAATTTCTGCAGATCTAAATGTGCGCTTACCAGCCTTGGAGCGTCTAGCGCATCGATGGCAAGAACGCGGCGGAACACCTAAAGAAGAATTTCTTGCTGACGCTGCTGATTACATGAGAGATTTGCCTGGTTTTCAAGCCATCGAATGGGTTGATAAAAGTTATCACGTTCGATGGATTGTTCCTCTAGCCGGAAATGAAAGAGCTCTAAATTTAAATCTTGGTTTTGAAGAAAGACGTCGTCAATCTTTAGAAATTGCGAAAAATCTAATGCACCCCACAATGTCTAAGCCCATCAATCTCGTTCAGGGTGGGAAGGGGGTTCTGGTCTATTTTCCAATTTATGTTAAAGGGCAATTTGAAGGTTTTTTGCTTGTTGTTTTCAGAACTCAAGAATGGCTTAATTATGTTTTGACTAGTGAAGATGTCGATGAGGACGTTTTAGATTTTGAATTATCTGTCGCAATGAGCGGGGATGTTGTTTTTACAACGCCTAACTATCAACCGAATGATGATTCAGAATGGATTTCAAAACATGAAATAAATGTTCTTGACCATCCAATTTCAGTATCTGTTCAGCCTACGTCCCATTTTTTCATTCATGAAGGTAAATTCGTTGCATTAGCAGTCTCGGGGGCATTTTCCTTATTTGGTATTGTTCTTGGTATTTTAGTTTTTGCCTTACAAAAAACTTCCGTTGTTGGCCGACAGATGCAAGACACCAATGCCCGCTTAGAGGCCGAAAGCCATGTGAGGAAAATGGCAGAAAAGGAGGCTTTAGCTGCAAACGAGGCTAAAACAAAATTCCTTGCAGCCATGTCTCATGAAATACGAACGCCACTAAACGGCGTTCTTGGTATCTTACAACTGGTCAATGAATATCCTCTTCAAAAAGAAGTGTCCGATAGGCTTAAGATTGCACAAGACTCTGGAAATTACCTCCTTACTCTCGTAAATCAAGTTTTGGATTTTGCTAGAATTGAAGCAGGTTCAATTGAAGGCGAACAGGAAAATTTTTCGCTCAATAGTCTAATGGTTGACTTGCATTCAATGTTTAATGATCAAGCTCAAAAAAAGGGGCTTCAATTTGAATTTTCGACGCTTTGTCCCAACAGTTTATGGGTAAAAGGCGATTATGCTCACATAAAGCAAGTCCTGTTCAATTTAATTGGGAATGCAATTAAATTTACCTCCAAAGGTAAAGTGACTTATGTGGTTCGAGCGAAATATGGTGAAAACAACGGTATCCAACTTACTTTTGAAGTGATTGATACGGGACCTGGTATTTCTAATGAAGAACAAAGCACAATTTTTGAAGAGTTTAAACAATCAGAAAGTGGCCGTAAATCTGGATTGGGAACGGGTTTAGGATTGAGTATTTCAAAGCAGCTTGTTGACTATATGGGAGGACATTTGAAGGTTGAAAGTGCCATAAACAAAGGAACTTCCTTTAGTTTTTCAGTGGCGGTTGTGGAAACTGAAGTGCAGCAAGTTCCCTTGAAGGCAACCCAAAATCATATTAAAATTGATCCCCTCACTATTCTTGTTGCAGAAGACAACAGTATCAATCAGTTGATTGTTAAGGAGATGCTCGGCAACGATTGTCATCAAGTCACTATGGTATCCAATGGGGCCGAGGCTGTTGAAGAGATTGAAAAGTTTCCTCTGCGTTACGATTTGATTTTAATGGATATCCAAATGCCTATCATGAATGGTATGGAAGCGACAAAGGCAATAAGAGCATTGATCAGCGATCCGAATAAGCTTCCAATCTACGCCTTAACAGCGAACGCATTTAGTTCCCAAGTTGAGCAATACCGAGAAGTGGGTATGCAAGGAACGCTAACAAAACCGATTGTACAAAAGGATTTGCGGGCAGTGCTTGCTTTATACTCCCAGCCGGTTGATCAAGCAAAGGATGGAGGCGAGGCTGAGTTACAGAAAAACAATGTCGAGATTGTACCCGGTTATCTAGATGTCGAAATACTGAATAATTTGGTTGAAATATTGTCAGATGACCAATTCGAAAACTTCCATAATTCTCTCATTGAGGCAACTAACAATATATTGGACGAATTTGTCACTGAAGAGCTGAACGCCGATCGTTGCAAGTCATTAGCACATGAGCTTGGGGGAATGGCGGCAAATTCTGGATTGCCTTATTTGTCCAAAAAAGCTCAGGAAGTTGAAGAATTTGCGGACAAAGGCGAGAATACTTTCGTCCTGCGGCAACGGACCTCAGAGGTCGCAAAAGAAAGCCTTAAGCTTCTCTCTACTTTTATCGAAGAACAGATAATCAATCGTAAAAAGATTTCTGTAATTTAAGTATTGAATTTGATGATGAAGCCAGAGCAAAAATCGAACTGGTATTTTTTGACTTAAGAGTTTATTCAGAATGTAACGTTTGCTGATTGTCTAGGATTCCCTTTATGCCCGCTGAATTTAATGAATTTTCCAAGCTTGCAAAAGTGCTCGTAAAATCGCCTTTGAATGCTTTTGTGAGTCAGTCCATTCTCAATGATGATTGGTTATCCCATAACTACCTAGAGTGCCCTGACTTGGAATGTGCAATCAACGAGCATGCTCGGTTTGTTGCAATTTTGCGAGAGGCTGGAGTCGAGACTCTTGTCGCTCCTGAAAACTCCAAGACTTCTATCGATAGCCTTTATATGCGGGACAGCTCCCTGATGACGCCTCATGGCATGATCTTATGCAATATGGGGAAAGGCGCGCGACGTGCTGAAAGTGCCGCGGTTCGCCATTATTACGAAAGTAATGACATCCCTGTTTTAGGAGAAATTACGGCGCCTGGCACGATTGAGGGTGGTGATTTGGTATGGTTCGATGAAAATACCCTCGCGGTGGCTGACGGGTATCGGACAAACCCTGAAGGCATAAAACAGTTATCGAACCTTCTACCTGATGTGGAGGTAATTGCGGTGCCGTTGCCTCATTGGAATGGACCATCTGACGTTCTCCATTTAATGAGTTTTATCTCTCCCGTGGATAAAGATTTAGCTGTAATCTATCCCCGTATGATGCCTGTCCCTTTTATGAATTGGCTTAAAAATAGAAATATCAATTTTGTAGAAGTACCCGACACTGAATATGACAGCATGGGATGTAATGTTTTGGCGTTATCCCCGCGCAATTGCGTGATGATCGAGGGGAACCCAATCACTCAATCCAGACTGGAGGAGGCTGGCTGCACCGTGCAAACTTATGCTGGGCGTCATATCTCTTATTTAGGGTCAGGTGGCCCAACGTGTCTCACGCGCCCGCTGACCAGAATTAAATAAGCTAAAAATCGCTAATATGCGCGATATTAGATGCAAGATCTCAACAGTCGCCTAAATACTGCAACTAATTGACCTGTTTGACGAATTAGTGGTTGACCAGAGCTGCGTAATTTGATTCATTCATTTAATGAACCTTAGTTACGATATACGCAAAAGAGCGAAAGCAGGCGCGGCTCCTATTTTGGTGCTACTGGCGATCTGTTATTTCAGTTATCACCTTATCGAAGGAGATAGGGGACTGTTTGCGTATTTGAAATTACAGCATGAAATCCAAGCAGCCGAAGCAGAATATCAAATTTCATTTCTTGAGCGAACCCGACTTGAAAAACGAGTCGGTTTACTCGATCCAAAGAATCTAGATTTGGATATGTTAGAAGAAAGAGCGCGTGAGGTTCTCGGTTTAGCGCATCCAGACGAACTCGTAATTTATACGCAAAAATAAGTTTCAAGAGAGACTTTTGTTTAAAAGTTTCACATCGTTCCTTTAATGTTTTTCATTTGTTTCAATTTTTAAAGGCTAATGTATGCGCTTGTTGCGTAACTGCCCATGAGTGCCTTTTGAGCCCGAAATTTGCTGCACCGCAGTGAAATTAACCGAAATAACTGAAATTTAGTTAATTTGTGAGATTCTCTTGTTTCTTGAGCTTTTTTTCTCCACATTCCAATAATCATGAAGCCCATTGGGCCGTAGTCGGTGCGCCATTAAGACTGGTTTCACCATTCATCTAAGGGAGAAAACATGGCACGCAAAGCCACAACCACTCGGAAGAAAACAACGAAGGTCGATAAGGAACAAGTCCAAAAATATTATAGGGACATGTTGCTGATCCGTCGTTTTGAAGAGAAAGCCGGCCAAATATACGGCATGGGCCTCATCGGTGGCTTTTGTCATCTCTACATTGGCCAAGAAGCTGTTGTTGTGGGAATGCAGTCCACTATTACGCCTGAAGATGCAGTGATTACGTCTTATCGAGACCACGGCCATATGTTAGCGTGTGGCATGGACCCCAAAGGGGTTATGGCCGAGCTTACGGGTCGAGAAGGTGGCTATTCCAAGGGGAAGGGCGGCTCTATGCACATGTTCTCCAAGGAAAAGAATTTCTATGGTGGTCATGGAATTGTTGGCGCTTGCGTTCCTATTGGAACTGGCTTGGCCTTCAGCCAAAAATACAAAGAAACTGATAATGTGACCCTTTGTTATATGGGGGACGGAACTGTTAATCAGGGACAGGTCTACGAAAGTTTCAATATGGCGGAACTTTGGGGCCTTCCTGTGGTCTACGTTATTGAAAACAATGAATATGCCATGGGGACATCTGTAAAGCGGGCCTCAGCTCAAACAGAGCTTTTCCGTCGCGGAGAGAGCTTTAACGTGCCGGGCGAACAAGTGGATGGCATGGACGTGTTTGCTGTCGCAGAAGCTGGCCGTAAAGCCGTTGAGTGGGCACGAAGCGGTAAGGGGCCTTACATTCTTGAAATGAAGACCTACCGTTATCGCGGACATTCCATGTCGGACCCTGCAAAATATCGGTCAAAAGAAGAAGTAAATAAGAAGCGCGCCGAAAGTGACCCTATCGAGCGTATTCGCGAAAAACTTTTGAACGATAAAGTCTACACAGAAGATGAGCTAAAAGACATTGACCGCGAAGTGAAGGGCATCGTTGCCAGAGCCGTGGAATTTGCTCAGGAAAGTCCTGAACCTCATCCTGATGAACTTTACACTGACATTTTAATATAAGCGCAGCGCTGAAAATAAAGAGGAAATTCTGATGCCAACAGAGATTCTTATGCCGGCTCTGTCGCCGACAATGACTGAAGGTAAACTAACCCGTTGGTTAGTAAGTGAAGGAGATACAGTCTCCTCCGGCGATGTTCTCGCTGAAATTGAGACTGATAAAGCAACCATGGAAGTGGAAGCTGTAGACGAGGGAACGGTAGCCAAGATCCTGATCGCAGGTGATACGGATAACGTCGCCGTCAATACGCCAATTGCTCTTCTTCTGGAAGAAGGGGAAGATGCGGCCTCTCTTGATGGATATAGCGCGGGGTCCGTGCCCGCGGCCGTAGCGAGCAGTGAAGAAAGTGTTATGGAGACAGCGATTGTAATCGAAGCGTCTCATGAAGCATATGATGCAAGCGGTGAAATTCCAGCCGGCACCGAAATGGTGAAAATGAGCGTTCGCGAAGCGTTGCGGGACGCCATGGCAGAAGAAATGCGTACCGACGATCGTGTTTTCATCATGGGCGAGGAAGTTGCCGAATATCAAGGAGCCTATAAAGTTACGCAAGGCTTGCTCGATGAATTTGGTAAAAAACGGGTTATCGACACACCAATTACAGAGCAAGGCTTTGCCGGTATTGGTGTTGGCGCCGCGTTTCACGGATTACGACCAATTGTTGAATTTATGACTTTCAACTTTGCGATGCAGGCCATCGACCAAATCGTCAATTCTGCCGCTAAAACTCGGTATATGTCTGGCGGTCAGATGGAAAGCCCCATTGTGTTTCGGGGGGCAAACGGTGCGGCATCCCGTGTTGGTGCGCAGCATTCACAATGTTATGCCTCTTGGTACGCCCATATTCCGGGTTTGATTGTCGTCGCTCCTCATAATGCAGCTGATGCAAAAGGATTGCTGAAATCAGCAATTCGCAATCCAAATCCAGTTGTGTTCCTGGAAAATGAAATTCTCTATGGGCAAAGCTTTGATGTGCCGGTTTTAGATGATTTCACAATCCCATTAGGCAAAGCAAAAGTCGCCCGTGCTGGTGATGATGTCACCATCGTCTCCTTTGCCATGGGCATGGCCTATGCACTGCAGGCTGCGGATAAATTGGCTGAAGAAGGGATCAATGCTGAAGTAATTGACCTTCGGACTATCCGGCCAATGGATATTGATACGGTTCTGGCTTCTGTCAAAAAAACTAATCGATGTGTGACGGTTGAAGAAGGTTGGCCGCAGCATGGGGTCGGCGCTGAAATTTGCGCGACGATTATGGAAAAAGCTTTTGATTATCTGGATGCCCCAGTTCTTCGGGTAACAGGAAAAGATGTTCCAATGCCATATGCCGCTAATCTTGAAAAGTTAGCCTTACCAAATGTGCAAGATGTCGTTGATGCTGTTAAATCAGTCACTTACAGGTCTTAAAGGGGAATAGGGATGCCAATTACTATTACAATGCCAGCCTTATCTCCCACGATGACCGAGGGAACCTTGGCAAACTGGCAAGCAAAAGAAGGCGATGAAATCTCGTCAGGCGATGTCCTTGCTGAGATCGAGACGGATAAGGCGACCATGGAAGTGGAAGCAATTGATGAGGGGATACTTGGTAAAATCCTTATACCGGGTGGCACTGAAAATGTTGCCGTGAATACCCCGATCGCCGTCATGTTGGAGGAGGGCGAAGATATGAGTGCCCTTGACGGTTTTGATGTGGGCGGGAGCCCAGCACCAGTGCCGGCCGCAGCTGCGGCAGCTCCAGTCGCGGCAGTATCCGCAACGCCTGCACCGGCTGCCGCGCCAACAGTTACTCAACCCTCTGCTCCTGCACCATCGCCAAGTGGTCGGGTGTTCGCAAGCCCACTTGCGCGGCGGATTGCGGGCAATGCTGGCCTTGATATTGGCGGCATTTCTGGCACCGGCCCTCGCGGTCGTATCGTCAAAGCTGATGTTGATGCCTTTATTGCATCCGGCGGAACTACGGCAAAAGCGGCGCCAGTTGCAGGGCAAGCTCAGGCCTCAATCGCACCAACGGCGCCAACTTCAGTAACACCAGCTCATGCCGGTGACTTTATTGAAATTCCGCTTAACGGAATGCGGAAAACAATTGCAAAACGCCTGACAGAATCCAAGCAGAATATCCCGCATTTCTACCTTACCGTTGAATGCAACCTTGATAACCTGCTTGCCATGCGCAAAAAACTTAACGCGCAGTCAGATGATTATAAAATCTCGGTTAATGATTTCATCATCAAAGCATCCGCTTTGGCCTTGAAGCGAGTACCCCATGCTAACGCAATTTGGGGCGGTGATAAGATCCTGCAATATAAAGATATCGACATTTCGGTTGCGGTTGCCATCGACGGTGGTTTGATTACGCCTGTTGTAAAAGGGGCTGACCAAAAGGGCCTCGGTACTATATCAAATGAAATGAAGGCGCTTGCTGGAAAAGCCAAAGCCGGTAAATTAATGCCTGAAGAGTATCAGGGCGGATGTTTCTCCATCTCAAACCTTGGCATGTTTGGTATTAAAGAATTCTCTGCTGTCATTAATCCTCCTCAGTCTGCAATTTTGGCTGTTGGGGCTGGGGAGCCACGCCCTGTCATTAAAGATGGCGCTGTCGCCATTGCAACGATGATGAGCGCAACGCTTTCTTGTGATCATCGCGTTATTGATGGATCTGTTGGTGCTGAATTACTGAAATATTTCAAAGGGTATCTTGAAGAGCCTTTGACCATGATGCTGTAGGGGATGTGATATGAGTGATACTAATTTTGATCTTGTGGTCATTGGCTCTGGTCCTGGTGGTTATGTTGCTGCAATCCGTGCCGCTCAACTTGGTCTTAAATCGGCAGTCGTCGAACGAGAACATATTGGGGGAATTTGCCTCAATTGGGGCTGTATCCCCACGAAAGCACTGCTCCGAACTGCGGACATCTATCGCAACATTCAGCATGCTGCGGCCTACGGAATTAATGTGGGATCTGCTGAAGTTGATTTGGAGGCGACTGTTAAGCGGTCTCGTCAAGTCGCTGCCCAGTTATCTGGCGGTGTGTCAGGCTTACTGAAGAAACACAAAATTCCAGTTTTTGACGGCCACGGAAAACTTGCTGGCAAAGGTAAAGTTGAAGTCACAAAAGAAGGCTCTAGTAAGCCTACAGTCTTGAATGCAAAAC
The DNA here is from genome assembly GCA_036960695.1 of Sneathiella sp. Taxonomy (GTDB): domain Bacteria; phylum Pseudomonadota; class Alphaproteobacteria; order Sneathiellales; family Sneathiellaceae; genus Sneathiella. The sequence goes on along the minus strand of JBALXM010000006.1, from coordinate 3,748 downwards.
ACATCATTCTTGCGACAGGGGCACGGGCTCGTAATCTTCCGGGAATGGAGCCGGATGGTAAGTTCATCTGGTCTTATAAAGAAGCACTCGTTCCTGATACGACCCCTAAAAAATTATTGGTGGTTGGCTCCGGGGCAATTGGTATTGAATTTGCCAGTTTCTTTAATGCTTTAGGGTCTGATGTGACGGTCGTTGAAGTTCTTGATCGTGTTCTTCCTGTGGAGGATGCTGATATTTCTGCTCATGCAGAAAAAGCGTTCAAAAAACAGGGAATGACAATCAAAAAATCGACGACAGTGACTGACCTTAAAAAAGGCGCGAATTCGGTTACAGCTACTTTCAAAGATAAGAAAGACAAACTCACCACAGATAGTTTTGATCGGGTGATCATGGCTGTTGGTATTGTCGGAAATGTTGAGAATATCGGACTTGAAGGCACAAAAATCAAAGTAGACCGCACTCACATCGACGTGGATGCCTATTCCCAAACGGCAGAACCTGGCGTTTATGCCATCGGCGATTTGACAGGACCGCCATGGCTTGCCCATAAAGCAAGTCATGAAGGTGTGATTTGTGTTGAGAAGATTGCGGGATCAAAAGACGTTCATCCTTTGAACATCCTCAATATTCCCGGCTGCACCTATTGCCATCCGCAAGTAGCGTCCGTCGGTCTTACAGAAGCTGCGGCGAAATCCGCAGGGTATGAGTTAAAAGTCGGAAAATTCCCGTTTATTGGTAATGGCAAGGCTATTGCTCTAGGGGAGGCTGAGGGGCTAATCAAGACCGTGTTTGATGCAAAAACCGGTGAGCTTCTTGGTGCCCATATGATCGGAACGGAAGTAACAGAGTTGATTCAAGGCTACGGCATTGCTAAAACTCTTGAAACGACTGAACTGGAATTGATGCATACGGTATTTCCGCATCCTACATTGTCAGAAATGATGCATGAATCTGTCCTTGATGCATATGGTAAAGTGATCCATATGTAGTCCATGGAATATGACAGTATTCAAAATAGATTGGTACGAAGATGAGTGATACAGCAGAGATTAAGGCGCGCGTACGGCATCCCGAAAAAATGCGTAAACCCGATAATCCAATTAAGCGGAAACCCGCTTGGATTAGGGTTAAGGCGCCTGTGTCACGCCAATTTAATGAAACCAAAGAGTTGATGCGGGATTTAAACCTCACCACGGTTTGTGAGGAAGCATCCTGTCCCAATATAGGCGAATGCTGGTCGAAAAAACACGCGACCATGATGATCCTTGGTGAAATTTGCACCCGCGCCTGTGCCTTTTGTAATGTATCAACGGGCAAACCCACGGCTGTTGATCCGTTTGAGCCCTTCAATGTGGCGAAAGCTGTGAAAACTATGGGGCTTAATCATGTTGTGATTACGTCCGTTGATCGGGATGATCTAGCCGATGGCGGCGCGCAACATTTTGCCGATGTTATTCAAGCAATCCGGGAAGCATCTCCTGGAACAACCATCGAAGTTTTAACGCCTGATTTTCTTAAGAAAGACGGAGCGTTAGAGATTGTTGTTAACGCAAAACCTGATGTGTTTAATCACAACCTTGAAACTGTTCCTAAGCTGTATCAAACTGTCCGGCCCGGTGCGCGTTATTTCCATTCACTTCGGATTTTGCAACGGGTAAAAGAGCTAGATCCAAACATGTTCACCAAATCAGGCTTGATGGTCGGTTTGGGGGAGGAAAATGAAGAAGTTCTGCAGGTTATGGATGACATGCGGGTGGCTGGTATCGATTTTCTAACTGTTGGCCAATATCTGCAGCCCACGATTAAACATCATGGTCTGGATAGATTTGTGCATCCTGATGATTTTGCAGCCTTTGAAAAACAAGCCTACGCAAAAGGCTTTTTAATGGTGTCCTCTTCTCCGCTTACGCGTTCTAGTCACCATGCCGGAGAAGATTTTACAAAACTTCAAGCCGCTCGCGAAAAGGCTCAGTCAAAATAATTAGTATCCGAAGAGTATCTGATGCCAACACATGCCGAACAACGTGTCCTACCCTACACGCCTGAACAGCTTTTTGACCTTGTCGCTGGGGTTGAAAAATACCCTGATTTTCTACCATGGTGCGTTGGTGCGCGTATTAAAGAACGGACAGACACGCAAATTTTTGCTGATTTGGTCATCGGCTTTAAGATGTTTCGCGAACGTTTTACATCAAAAGTTACATTGGATCGCAGCATTATGCGGATCGATGTCGAATATATGGATGGCCCGTTTCGCTATCTGAATAATCACTGGATTTTTGAGCCCCATGCCAGTGGTTGTAAGATCGACTTCTATGTTGATTTTGAATTCAAATCCATAATTTTGCAAAAAACCATCGGACTTTTATTCAACGAAGCCGTTACCCGCATGATTGCAGCCTTTGAAACCAGGGCTCATGACATTTATGGGAGTGGGAATGATACATAACGGATGGGCGACTTATCATTCCCCATTACAAGTGACTTCCACGCGTAAAAATTGAAATCAATCCATAATTAATTGTGACAAGCTAATAAACACAATCTATATTCAACCGCAATAGTTGTTCTCAAAGGCGGTTTTATGAAATATTTTGCATTGGTTTTTTTAGTGATCTTAGCTGCTTGTAATACGACAGGCGGAAAACCTGCTGATATCTCTAACGTAAACCTTAAAAACCTTTATGCACTGGGAACGTTTGTAACTTATAGCGAGTTATGTGCGACTTTTTCGGGTGCGGGTGCTGATAAACTCAAGATAAGGGCACTAAAGGAAAAGTACGAAGGAGACAGGCAGTTTAAGAAAGGCATGGACAGGGACTCTAATCTTTTTGTCTATGACTGGGTTCAATTGAATGATTGCCCAAGAGCGAACGCTGTCATTGATGCGGCATATAATAATAACTCAAAAACTGCAACAGTGCTCCCAAATCCAGCGCCAAGTAATGTAAGAGGCGAGCTCTATCAATTGGAAGTGTCTTGGGAAAATCTCTTAACTGCTAAAAAAACCTATCCCGTTTACGTTAAAAATACAGGACGAAAAGGGTATTTGACATCAGTGTCTCTTATTGGAGGTAAAGATTGTAGAGGTGCTTTCGATTACACTTCGAAAGGAGCTGGTTCTTGGATCGTCGCTTGTAAGGATGGTACTAAGGCCACTGGTGTCATGAAGGACATTCGGTCGGGAAAAGGGTCGACCGGATCAGGAACAGATACAGCCGGCAATATAATTAATTTCAAATTATACCAACTAGCATTTGCTAAATAGACCGACCTTTTATCTGAGGTTGAACGTTTTTTTGAGGGGCATAGTGATGAAGTATTTTGCGTTGATTTCTTTAGTTTTCTTAGCCGCGTGTAATACGACAGGCGGAAAACCTGTCGATATATCTACTGTGGACGTTAAAAATCCATATCTAATCGGCTATTACGTTACTTATAGCAATATGTGCGGTTATTTTTCAGGGAATAGTGCAGATAAACTCGTTCTGCGCTCGTTGACTGAAAAGTATGAGGATAACAAACAGTTTAAAAAGGGGTACGAGCTCAATTCGAACAAAGTTGGGGCCGATAGGATAACCAACCTTCATGATTGTGATAAGGCCAAAGCAATTGTAAATGCTGCCTATGAAAATTAGAAATTTTCTTGCTTAATCGTCTAAACCTCAAGTATTCCTTAAGAGCACTTCGTTAATCCGGTGATCTTTCGATTTTCGAAAGATGAGGTCGGCTCGGACTTTCGTGGGAG
>JBALXM010000072.1:9904-16200 GCA_036960695.1 Sneathiella sp. | reverse complement strand
CAGGCTCCGTTTTTGCTAGATCTCTTACGCTCTTTGAATTTGATGAGAGTTCTATGAAACTGGCTTGAAATCACATCTTACTGGGAACAACCCCAAATTCAATTTTGAAGAGCCGTGAGAACTCGCTGGAATTTGAGAATCCGCAAACCATTGCAACTTCGGTCATAGAGAGTGACGCTGTTCGAAGCTCTATCATCCCACGGGCAGCAACCAAGCGGCGTTTTCTTATTCGCTCCATGACCGATGGGCCTTCAGAGAAAATTTTATATAAGTAGCTGCGGGAAATACCACAAGCCTTCGCAACAGTCTCAGGAGTTAATTCCGTATCACGGAAACGAGAGTCGATGAAGGCTATAATTGTGGCTTTGATCGCCTGTACAGCGATACTGTCCTCGGATTCACCTCCACCAGTCGTTAAGAAAAAAGCGACAGTGTCGAGCATCTGGTTTGTCAGGAAACCAGCAGTTTGGTCATTGTAATTGTCAACATTCTCAATGAGCTCGGCGATTAGGCGCTGCATCATATGATAAATCGCATCAGGCTGGATGATCGGTCGAGACAATATGCTCGCGTTCCTACCCAATCGATGTTCCAACGCGTCCATCGGGATCTTAATATTAAAAGTTGAGTAGTTTTTTTCGACTCTGAGTTTGGCCGCAATGTTGTTGTTTAGTAGATAAGCATTTTGAGGTACGAGGCGAGTCTGCATATCACCGATTTGACAAAGGGCTTCGCCGTCATCAGGGAAACTTAGCGAATAAAAAGGCTCGTCTAACCGCTTGAGGTCGCTGCGCGATCTTTCAAATTGCTGATTACCAAACTCGATACAATTGACAGAAAGTCCGCCAACCTTTTTGCTGCGCAAGCTACCGGAGATCTGTCCATCGGTCACTGCTTTTATGTCCACGGGGCCCCAAATTTCACCAAATACGGATCTCCAGTGATCTTCGCGTTGGTCACTCGCAACGTCGGACGAGCTACCAATAAAAGGAAGATTTGTATTGTTGCCCATGAATTGTTTGTCAAAACTTTCTGCAAAAAGTGGACGCTATCACAAAAATTCATGGCAGCAAACACAAGAAATGAGCGCTGAAAACACCTATTAATATTTCGCTCTGGGAGGATCAACAATAAATAACGCCTGACCCAAGGCGAGATATATAAACCAATAAGGAAAAAATAATGAGAAAAGTAACTTTCGCAGTACTTTTGGGAGGCGCAACGCTTTTTGCTGCAGCAGCTCAAGCTGAACCAACCAAGTGGACGCTGGCTTATCTGGCGGTCAAGGGAACGATTTATGAAGAGGTTGCGCTAGCTATACCTGAAAGGATTGCTGCCGCAACTGATGGACAGTTGATTATTACTCCCAATTCATCGCTTCTCAAAGGTAACCATCTGTTAGAAGGGGTGCGCGACGGTTTGGTTCAAATGACATTGCCGCTCACAGGTTACTATACCGGCTCTCAGCCGCTCTTCACAGTTCCTAGCCTTCCGGGCATTTCCGAAAGCTATAACGATCTTAAAGCACTGTCTGACTCTGCATATGGTGATCAGGTTCGTGCGATCTATAAAAACACTTATAACGCGACAGAGCTGATGGAGACGGCCTTTTGTCCGCAGACACTATTCTCAACAACTTCGATCACGACGGTTGATGAATGGAAAAATCGCAAACTGCGCGTAAATAATCGTGGAACCGGCTTGATCGGTGCGGAATTGGGCGCAACGACCGTGTCACTTTCAGCGGGTGAAGTACTGCCTGCTCTGGAGCGCGGTGTGATCGAAGGTGTGATTACTGATAGTTGCTGGGCCTATGGCGCTGGATTTGCCACCGTTGTCACCCACGCATCAGATTGGAAACTGGGAAGTGTTGCCCCTTCACCTGTTTTAGTCAACAACGACGCTTGGAATGCTCTATCTGAAGATTTGCGCGGGAAGGTCACTGCTGAATTCAAATCTATCGAGGCTGATTTTGAAATCCGGTGGCGTGAACGTGCTGCTGAAATGCCGGATCTTTGGCGTAAAGCAGGTGTACATTTTACCGAAATCTCGGCTGAAGAAACCATCCGTGTTTACGCAGATGAAATTCAGGCCCCTGTGATCGCTGCATGGCGCAAAGATATGGATCGGGCTGGTCTCGATGCAGACGCAGTATTGAGCACTGCAAAAGCGGCGGTTAAATAACAATAATGGAAACCCTTTTGGAAACTAGATCGAGGGCGCAAGCGCCCTTGATTATTGGTAATTTCATTGGCTTCTCATCGCGGTGGCTCGGCATATTTGCCGTCCTCGCGATGTTTGTCAGCGTGAATTTTGAGGTCATTGGTCGGACTTTTTTTGATCATGCTACAATCTGGGTGACGGAAGTTACAACCTATCTGGTGGTGGTTATTACATTTATCGGGGCTGCGTTTGTGGCAATTCGAGATGAGAATGTCCGTGTTGATCTGGTATTGAATTTCTTTTCAACTGCCAACCAGAGTGTGATCAAGAATTCCCTGGCTTGGATTGCCGTTTTTGTCACTTTGGTGTCACTTTGGAAAGTGACGGGATTTTGGGCAGAGAATTTTCACAGCGGTGCGCGAAGCTGGAGTCTATTGAACACGCCGCTCTGGATACCTCAGTTGTCAGCTGTCGTTGGTCTTACTGGGTTAGTTTTAGCCTTGATCTTCAACGTTCCAGCGAAATCAGGGATAGGGAGTTATTTACCGATCTTCGCAGCATTAATATTTTCTTTGCTGGAAGGAGCCGGCCTCGTATCACTTGGCCTGACACCAGTACAATCCCTTTCATGCATAGGCATATTGACCTTGGTTAGTGCTGGGTTGGCTGGCGGCATTCCAACGCTGACTATTATCTGCGGGGTAATTATACCGGTAGCACTGCTGTTTTTTGCCACCGAAAGCGCAGCGTTGTCTATAAAATCTGTTGGGCTGATAGGTGTCTTGTTTTTTCTGCTGTTCTCTGGCCTTCCTGTAGTGTTTAGCCTTTTGGCAATCGGTGTTTTTGCAATGATTTTCTGGTTGCCACCGGTCACACTCAATTATATTGGAGAACGTGCATGGGAAGCGGTGAATACCTTTGAACTCGCAGCAATCCCGATGTTTGTGTTAATGGGGGCAATCCTTGTTCGCAGCAATGCTTCAACCGAGATGTTTGGGGCAGCACGCGTAGGCATAGGGCGCATACGGGGTAGCTTGGCACATGCATCGATAATGGCATCCGGAATTTTTGCAGCGGTCTCTGGTTCTAGCTTAGCTACAGCAGCTACTATGGGGCGGGTAGCAGGACCTGAAATGATGCGCGAAGGGTATAAACCCGAATTGGCATATGGTGTACTTGCTGCTGGTGGCACATTGGGCATCCTGATCCCGCCCAGCATTGCGATGATTGTTTATGGTCCTTTGGCTGGTGTGCCAGTGACCGAGCTGTTCATGGCTGGTATCGTTCCAGGCATGTTGATGATTGCGGCATTTGCTCTCGTCGTTCAGATTTGGATTACCGTCGACAGCACAGCAGCACCTGCAGGTAAAAGTGCGACATTGCGCGAAAAATTTGTCGCGCTAAAAGGTGTTGTACCCTTCCTAATTCTTATGATGATGGTGCTGGGTTCGCTTTATGCGGGGATCGCCACGCCAACTGAGGCCGGCGCTGTCGGCGTCCTTGGGGCTTTAGTGATCAGTTTCACTCGCCGGACGTTGACAGTTACAGAACTGATCCGCGCACTTGAAGAAGCCGCGATAGCAACGTCATTCCTGCTGATGATCGCTGTTAGTGCTTCGGTAATGAGTTTCGCAATCGATTTTTTATCGATGCCTCAGGCACTGGTGCAATTCGTACAAGGGATGGGGTTTTCCGATCTTGGGCTCTTTATTGCTATCGTTGTGCTTTACCTTTTCCTTGGCATGTTCGTGGAACCAATCAGTATGGTTTTGATGACCTTGCCTATAATTTTGCCTGTCATTGCAGCTGCTGGCTGGGACCCGCTTTGGTTTGGTATTGTACTGGTGATGTTGGTGGAAATTGGCTTGATTACGCCACCAGTCGGCATGATCCTTTATGTGCTCTCTGGTGTTTCTGATGAGCAAGTGACACTCGGTCAGATTTCCATGGGAACCATCCCGTTCGTTGGCGCATTCTTAGCAATGATTTTTCTGTTTTTTGCAATGCCCAGCCTTATCACTTTCTTACCGGATCTTATGAGATGATCAAAAAACCACAATCCCATTTCAATCCTGAGTTGTTTGAGAGCTGGCTGTCCCGCGAATTATCCGCGGGGCGGCTTGAGGGGGGAGCGCTCGAGGTTTATCATGCTGGAAAAGCCGTTTACACAAACGAATTCGGGACATCAAATTCAGACGGCGATGCGGTTCTGCAAGACACTATGTTTTGGATAGCTTCAATGACCAAGCCAGTGGTTTCGGTTGCTGCCATGCGTTTGATCGAAAGAGAAGAGTTATCTCTATCTGATCGGGTGTCTGATTTTGTTCCAGGATTTGGCGAACATGGCGTTCTTACATCCGAGGGTGGCCTTGAACCGGTTAAAAGACCGCCAACCATACTTGATCTTATGACACACACATCAGGCGTTACATATGGTCTGTTTGGCAACGAAGCTATACACCAACGTTATGCTCAAGCTCAGATGATTGACTTTCGCTCAAACAATGTAAAAATGGCTGAGAAGCTGGCCAATCTTCCTCTTCTGTATCAACCGGGAACGGTGTTTGAGTATGGCATGTCGACAGATATTCTTGGTCACGTGATTGAAGTAATAACGGGCCTGCAGCTGAACGATGCACTGCAGGATCTTGTCTTCGGTCCTTTGGGAATGAATGACACGACGTTTCTCCCGGATGCTAAAAAGCTCGCCAATATCCCGCCTTCAGTGATCCGGGATACCATTGCCCCTTTGGCGGCACCTGAGCAGACTTGGTGGTCAGGTGGAGGTGGGCTTTATTCCACAGTAACTGACTATATGCGCTTTGCACGCATGTTGCTCCACAGTGGGCATTTGGACGGTACCCAAGTTTTGCAACCTCAAACCGTAGCGCTTATGAGGCAAGATCATCTGCCGGAAGAGGTGAAATATGGAAGCTATACTGCTGGACTTGGCATCACAGCCCCTTGGCCTGAAAACGGGCTTGGTTTTGGCCTCGGATTTGCTGTTAGAACTAAGTGCTTAGATCACCTGCCAGGCGGTATGGGGGAATATCTTTGGCCAGGCATCTCCGGTGCTAATTTTTGGGTTGATCCAGAAAACGACTTGATCGTCGTTTTTTTGACCCACGCCCCTGACTACCGTTCTGATCATCGTATTGGTCTTCGAAACGCAGTTTACGCAGGATTGAATAAGGAATATCGCGTATGAATTACCCGAATATTGCCATTCTAGGTGCAGGTACAATCGGGATGAGCTGGGCGGCGCTGTTTGCGGCCACAGGGCGCAATGTCTCAGTTTACGATCCATCTCTAGAGGCACAAGGTCGCGTGATATCGTTCGTAGAAAATGCATCAGAAACCTTGGCGGCTCTTGGTTGGAGTCATGCCGGCGATGTTTCAAAATTGATCTTTACTAACGACCCGATTGAAGCAGTTATCGGAGCTGATTTTATACAGGAAAGTGTGCCTGAACAACTTGATATCAAGCATGCACTCTATGCTCAAATTGAACCCTATATCAAAGCCAATGTTATCATTGGCAGCTCAACCAGCGGATTGAAATTGTCACAGATGCAGGCAGGGTTCAAAAACCCTGGCCGATTTATTCTTGCTCACCCTTTCAATCCGCCGCATCTGATCCCCCTTGTCGAGCTTATGGATAATAAACAAACCGAACAGGGAGTGTTGGAAGCCGCGAGTGATTTCTACGAGTCTATTGGCAAGGTTTGCGTGCGTCTGAAAAAGGAAATCCCAGGACATATCGCAAACCGCCTGCAAGCAGCGATCTGGCGTGAAACAATTCATCTTGCCATGGAAGGCGTTGCTAGTGTTGGAGATATTGACAAAGCTGTTGCTTTTGGGCCGGGACTGCGGTGGGCGGCAATGGGCCCTAACACTCTGTTGCATCTTGGCGGAGGAGAGGGCGGTATTCGTGCATTCTGCGAGCATCTGGGCGGCCCGTTTCAAAGCTGGTGGGATGATCTCGGTACCCCGCAGATTACGCCCGAAGTTGTGGATACTCTGGAAACAGGTGTGAACGCGGCTTTGAAAAATACTTCAATGACTAAGCTAGTGCAAAAGCGCGATGCTCTATTGTTGAAATATATATTGGCTGTGCAGCAGAATTCAAAATA
>JBALXM010000072.1:0-9804 GCA_036960695.1 Sneathiella sp. | reverse complement strand
TGGCTGTGCAGCAGAATTCAAAATAAACACTTCATGATGAAGACATTCTAATGCCATCTGAAATCATTGTAGGGAACAGGCTTTTCTACATTTCCACGAGAAGTAGTTCGGTTTGTTTGAACAATTTGAGATGGTTTATACGTAGATTTTAGGCCCGGTTATGCGGCAACCGGTGTTTGTTGCTGTAACTTGAAGTAAACCTGACCCCGAGTTTTCCAAAACTGCTCAACAAACACATTCTCCCACCAAGCTCCTTTTCCACCCATGGAGATAGCGTTTCCGGCATCTTTCAGCATTTGAGTAAGAAGTAAACTGTGACACCTGATCGGGGTTAAATGTCTCAGGTTTCCCATGCCGAGCCATTACTTATCTTCCATCTTCAACGCAAAAATCTACTTCCACTGTGATGGAGAGCCGCTGGGACAGGACAAGCCGGGTGAACCAGTCGACCACAGCTGCCAGATAAACAAAGCCCTGAAATATGGGAACGTATGTAATGTCCGTTGGTCAGGCATAGTTAGGTCGGGTTATCTGAAAACGGCGAAAATTAGTCTGCTTGGGATCTAAAACACGCAATTTGGCGGGCTGAAAAAAAACTCATAAAAACCAGTAACTTGAAACTGGTTATCTCAAATTCAAGAAATACATTTAGGGCTTAACATGTCACAGTTTTTGGCGATTGATGCCAGCTTCGTGTATAAAAATTCTGTTAGTACAAGTGTCTCTGAAACGGGTTAGAATTTTTCTGACAGCAAGTTACATCACTTTAATAAATTATAATCACTCAAGTGAAACCATGTGCGCGAAAAGATAAATTTGACCACTGGTTCTGGCGACAAACTGGTGACTTCACCCGTCATGTTCTTTCTATAAAATGCGCTACAAGTGCTATTTTGCCAAACTGTGAATTTCATGTTTCGTTTCATTTTTGTAATGTAATCATCCTGAAGATTTTGTTTGGGATCAATAGCTTTGATGCTCTTGTCTCGTTTTATCGCACAAATAGCTTTAACCGTATATTTGGTCATTGCCTCCATATAACACAATTGCGAACTATGGCCTGTACCGGTGTTTGGACCGTTGACTTTAAAATAGTTAGGGTAACCTGAAACGGTGATGCCTTTATAAGACACAGCCTCTGTTTCCCATTCACTGTTAAGGTTCCTGCCGCCAATACCATTGACCTGAAACGAAAGGGCTCTTTTCATGTCTGAATATGCATAAAATCCCGTGGCATAGACAATGATATCCAAAGGGATGTCTTTCCCCTCTTTTGTTTTAATTCCAGTCGGCGTTATGCTTTCAATACCACTGATATCAACATCAACATTTTCACGGGAAAGGGCTGGGAGAAAAGTATTTGTCGGTATGACACGCCTGCTGCCCAATTCGTAATCAGGCATCATATGTTGGCGTAAATTTTCGTCAGCGATGTATTTTTCAAGGTTATTTTTTAGCACTTTTTGATAGATACTTTTACCAAACTTAATGAGCCCTCCTGTCAAAGCATAATGGCGGAACGCCGCAAACCTCACCTCATGGTAAATAAAAATTAGGAAACGGTTGAGATGGCGTATTCCTGGTAGGTATCTAATGAAACGCTCTACGGAACCATAATTCCTGTCACCACGTGGAATTACCCACTGAGCCTTACCCATGAACAATGTTAATTTGGCTACTTTACTGGCTATCGCGGGAACGACCTGTGCGGCGGAGCACCCGGAGCCAATAATCCCAACACGTTTTCCGTCATAAGAAGCACTGTGATCCCACTGTGCTGTGTGGAATTTTGCCCCTTGGAAAGTTTCCGCTCCTTTAATAACAGGGACGTGTGGGTTTGCTAAAACACCGCTGCTATCGATAATAAAACGAGCGATATACCTCTCGCCGGCCTCGGTTTCAACATGCCACAAAAATTCATCTTCATTATACGTTAGGTTGGTGACGGTCTGGTTTGTTTTTGCGTGTTTTCTGATATTAAACTTGTCTATGATATGGTTCGTATAGTCGAGCAATTCGCTTTGCGGGGCATATGTTTTCTTGAATTTGTAGGGAATAAAAGAGACGGAATACAAGGCGGTTGGAATGTCGACCTCGGCTCCGGGGTACGAATTGACCTGCCATGTTCCACCTAATTCAGAGCTTCTTTCTAACAAGACAAAATCATTGAATTTCTCTTTTTGTAGGCGTATAGCCGCCAACAATCCTGAAAACCCTGTGCCAATGATCACGGTTTCAAAATATTGAGCGTCCTTTTGTATCGCGTCGCCCTGTGCTGTTTCTTTTGTTGATAATGACACTAATGCTTTATCCTTCAATTTTTATGGCCTCTAATTGGTGTGGCTTATTGTTGAGTCCACCAGCTAATTCAATTGCATTTAGTCTCTTGTGCCGAACACAGCTAAAACAACAATCTTGACCTAAATGTGGACTAAATAAATATGTTTAATAATAACTAGATAACTCTTATTTTTGCTGATGAGTCATCAGATCTATACTTATATTTCAGTCAAGTTTGGACACGTTTTCCATAGACTTTAGTGAACAACGTGAATATCGAAACCGATCACATACTTGAAAGTGTAAGGTTAGATTTCCTTGGAAAAAAGAGAGTGAATGGATGACATCTGAGCAAAGCATTTAACATTCTGGAAGTGACGGGAACTGGGCAGTATTCGCTAATAATATTCGATCATAACCTCATCACGTAAACCGGCGGGCTCAAGGTATCGATCCTGACGATATGATCGTCCAATCGATAGTGATTTTAAGTCCATTGGGTTTATTGTCTGTCAGGTTAATATCGATGCCATGCGCTGTGGCAATCCATTGCGCGATGGGTAATCCGAGCCCACTGCCAGTCTGGCCTGTCTTATCAACCCGCACAAAACGCTCAAAAACGGCACTTTTTTCAGCGCCCATCAAACCAGGCCCATTATCAGAAATATCAAGCTTACCTGCTGCGGACAGAGAGACTGTCACTTGGCCATTTGGCGGTGTGTATTTCAGGGCATTTTCTACAAGATTTCCAAGAAGAATTGACAGTGAGTGTTTATGTCCTTCAACGAAAATTGAATGATCAATGTGAGTTATTAGTTCAATGTTTTTTTGTGCAAATTGTTCAGTGAAAGTTTCTATTGTCTCGTAAAGGCTTTTTGATAAATCAAGATTCTGCTTAGGGAATTCCTCGTTTTGTAGCCTGGCAAGAGACAATAATTGGTTTACCAAATGGGTTGCTCTACCAATCGATACATGTAGGTTCTCTAAACCTTTTTTGTGTTCTGGCTGGTCCCCGAACTGCTTAATCAATACCTGAGTCTGGGTTTTCATAGCGGCGAGGGGTGTCCGCAATTCATGGGCGGCATGATCGGTGAATTCTTTTTCTTTAAGAAAGCTACTTTCAATACGCTTGAACAGATTGTTCAAAGCGCCAACGAGAGGCACAATTTCCTTGGGAACGTGATTGCCTGTGATCGGGTGCAGATCGTCACTGTTTCTTTTATTAACATCATCAGAAATACGAACCACCGGATCTAATATCTTGCGGGCGCCAAAGCCGATGATTAAGAATACTGCTGGGAAAAAGAAGAGGGTAGGGAGGATCAGCGCGCTTATCAACTCAGTTACGAGTTCACTGCGGACATCATTTCTTTCGGCAACTTCAATTCGGATGCCTTTCTCTGGCTCGAGAAAGACAAAAAATCGCCATTTATATAGTCCAATCTGCTGCTCGGAAAATCCGGGAGGGGCAGAAAAATTTTTAAATTCATCTGTCCCAGAAGATAGTTCTACTAATCTGTCGTTAACCCAGATGCGATGTCGCAGTTTTCGTTCATATTTGTGTTCTAGAACAGAGCTTTCGATGCCCAGATCAAAGGTTTGATCCTCTGTTATTTCATGCTGAGTAAGTTGAAGAAGCACTTTTGCCGATTGTACAAGTTGGGCATCATAGACTTCCTCAATTTCATGTCGTGTATAGCTATACCCTAGGTATAAAGTCAGAATTCCAACCAAAACAATAGGGAAACTAAGCCAAAGTATCAGTCTCGAGCGAATGGAGTAATTTTGAGTCATTTGATTATAACGTAGCCGATGCCACGTATTGTTTTAATCAATTCTTTGCCCAGCTTACGTCGCAGCGACGCAACATGAACTTCAATGGTGTTGCTTTCAGCATCATCTGACGACCAATCATAGATATTCTCTCTTATTCTGTCTTTGCTGACGGGTCGGTCGAGGTTACGCATAAGGCAGTTCAAAATAGCCTGTTCTCGAGCTGTTAGTAGAATACTCTTTCCCTCTACTTCTACAAGCCCTGATGCTGGTTCAAACCGGATACCCCGTACAGAAATTTGCGGTGTTCCGTTTCCGTCACTACGCCGGATCAGTGCCGCACACCGGGCCAGTAACTCGTCAAGATCAAAAGGTTTCACCAGATAATCATCAGCGCCAGTGTTCAGGCCTTCAATACGGTGATGAACGGCGTCCCTTGAGGTCAATAGCAAAACTGGAATTTGGTTTTTGTCCCGCCTTAAATGATCCAAAAGATCCAGTCCGGACATTCCGGGCAGGTTTATATCCAATACAATCATACTGTAGTCTACAGTGAGCAGTGCTTCTTCGGCTTCTTCGGCATTCATTACCCAATCAACCGCAAATACGTCACGAAGCCCATCCGTCGTCGCGCTTCCCAAATTCAAGTCGTCTTCAACCAGCAATAACCGCATCTTTTTTAGTTTCCTATTGGGATGCATTTTCTAGATGCTGCTTAAGTCTACTGGTATCGCGGAGTTTGGCAAGCGCGGCACGTATTTCTTGACGCCGACCTTCATCTGCAAGCTTGCGCCCGTTTCTGCTGGGGGCTTTTAGGGCTTTTTCCAGATATTCCTTGGCATCGTCAAATTTTTCATCCTGATATAGAAAATCTCCATAAAAATAATTTGGATCAATGCCGTCGGGATTTATTGCTAGAGCCTTTTTAAGATGTTTTCTTGCTTCATTGTCGTTGCCAAATGAAATCGGCCATCCCGGTACCTGGTAATATAACGATCCTAAAGATGTGTGAGCTGAACCGTTCAAGGCATTAGCGTCGATTTTTAAGGCGTCTTCAAGAAGTTCTCTAGCTTTTTTGATCTTGCTCAGGGCGGAAAATCCGGAATCAATACCTGCATCTGTTGCAAGTATAATAGCTTCCCATATTTTTGGCTCAGCGCTATTGGGATGAGTGTTTGATACCGCGGCAGCACTCACTTCAAGCTTATGAATTTTTTCTATCTGTATAGCTTTGTCAGGGGTTTGATATTTGATGCGAGCCCATTGAGTTTGAAGGCTCCTAATCTCATCGCTCACTTTGTCCTGCATGATTTGTTGTGACGTAATCTGAGTTGTTGCATTTTTTGGGGACTGGCCAGCACTTAATGCAAGGGAAGGCAAAGTCATGCAGGCAATCGCTGTTGTCATCAAAATTTTTATATTCATAATCTTTTCTCCGTAAATGTTGAGCAGGGCTTTCCGAGAACCGCTTGCGGGTTTTGAAGGATGGCTTCTCCTGCCTTGCGGGTCTTTCCCAATCCAACATCAATTAAGGATGGGAAAATGGCATTGAGAAATGCATACACTCGTTCAGGCCATCCAACCCGAACCTCTCGCTGTCGCTTTAATATCGCGTTTAAAATTACAGAGGCTATTTGCGACGGATCATCAGAATGGATACCTGTTTGAAGATTGACCTTATTTGCCGCACCAGCATTCATCTGGGTTTTAACGGCCCGCGGCACCACGTGCGTAATGTCGATGCCTGTGCCTTCTAACTCGCGCCTCAACGAGTCAGTAAAGGCTTTTAGCCCTGCTTTGGCTGCAACGTAGCCCGATACATGCGGCAACGGTATTAGGGCACTCATGGAACCGACGGTAATAATATGGCCTGATCTACGTTCTATCATTGCGGGCAGAACGGCTTGGCTCAGCTGCATTGGAACAATGAGGTTAACTGAAACAAGTTTTTGGTAATCTTGATCCTCAGCGTAAGAGAACTGATTAGTACCTGCTAGGTTCAGTAAAATATCCGGTGGGCTTTTCCTTAATCCCAGACAGATTGCTTCAAGGTTATCTTCAATCGCTCCGCTTTTCTGACGATTATAGGCAGTCACGACAGCACCTTGGCGTTCCATAAGATTAACCAATGGAACACCAATTCCGCCCGTTCCACCAGTAATGAAGACAGTTTTCCCTTTAAGCTGCATGTTGGTTCTCGGCATCATAAGGAATGGCTCGAAGAACATCGGCAAAAAGAAGGAAAGTACTTTTAGCCACCTCAATGATCGCTTCTTGATCTATTGGATCTGTGATCTGGTTTACGGTACTTTCGAAAAATTTCATGTGTTCTATATCCAGTTCTCCGTGAGACTGGAGGTAAGAAAAAGCACCTTCAGGCAAATTCAGACTGGCGCGAACTGCATTCGCGCCTTTTGCCGCTATCTGGGTTGATGTACTTTCCAGCATGAAAACCATGCCCAGAAATCCGATAGGATTTTGACGATTTATATAATCATAATTATAGGCAATCATGACCTGAGTTTCCAAGTTGGGCTTGGAGTTGATGATTTTTGCGCGATCACCGCCAGCCGCTTCAATGTCATTCAAAATCCATTCCTCATGCCCAACTTCTTCACTGATATATGAGCTAATGACAGCTTGAAGAAATTTTCGGTTTTTTGGTAAACGGGCACCCATGGACATCAAAAACGGAATTGTGTGAGAAACATGGTGATAGGCCTCGGCAAGGTAACCCAAATATGTTTCTAGACTGATTTTCCCTTGCATGGCCGCGGCCAATTGCGGAACGGTATAAAGTCCATTGCGCGCATCCTCAGTCTCTTGAACTAGGCGGTGAAAGAAAGTCATAGGATCCTCTTGGTTATTAGAAAGTGTTTGCAAAATTGCATCACGGCGCGGACGGCCTGTTCCCGTTAGAAGTCCGTTTTCGACGGTAAAAGGGAGCACAATATCGATGGTTTCAATATGTGCATAATCAGGAAGCTGGTTGTTGACCTTCGCTATTGCGGCTTTAATATTTGACGATTTTGACGTGGGCACAATTAGGGCGCTGAGGGCCGCTGCACCATCACCATGAACGACGGCCTGAAGTATTTCCGGTTGCGACAATAATAACGCTTCTGGCCATTCAGGTGAAATGTTGCGTCCATAAGAAGTAATCAGCACATTTTTTTTACGTCCTGTAATAGAGAGAAATCCATCGGTATCAAGGACGCCTAAATCGCCAGTAGCAAAAACCGGCTCTGCTGGTTCTCCAATATATCCAAGGAAACCTGGCGCTTTGACTAATATCTCACCGTCGCGCACTATAACTTGAGCATGAGGAAGGAGTTTTCCGACTGAACCTTGCTTGTCATTATCCGGTGAATTCAAGGATACGACTGAGGCACATTCGGACAATCCGTATCCCTCAAAAACATTAAGCCCCATCTGACGGGCCTGACTAATGAGTTGAGGAGATATTTTAGAGCCGCCCACAGCGATAAACTTAAGCGTTGGGATCGGTCCCTTCATTGCGACTTGAGCCATCAGGCTTCTCAGAATTTCGGGGACTAGAATGGCGGATGTCGCCTGGGTTTCCATCAACCGATCATGTAGATTTTCATAAAGGGCACCAAATTCGGTAAGGGATGGAAGGACAATACTGCATCCGGCCATCAACCCTGCATAAACGCCGGCGACATTTTCCAGAAGAACGGCAAGGGGTAATGTGCAAAGGTGGGTTCCTACAAACTTGTCACCCAGAACATTTTTGATTCCAGATGCGACATTTTCCATGGCCAATTGAGATAGGCAGACTCCTTTAGGTGTCCCCGTGGTGCCGGAGGTAAAGGTTATTTTTGCGGTACCTATCGGTATATTATCAGATATGGACATGCCTGTTGACTGAATGCCCTCAGGTCTCACAAGATGCGTAATACCGGCTGTTTGCACGGTATGTTGGATCTGGCTTGCCGTAAAAAAAGGAGGGATCGGCACACAAACCACATTGGATTTTAGGGCGGCAAGGTCCCACAGTAACCAGTCAACGCAGTTATCTAAGGCAATACCTAATGTGCCAACGTCTTTGAGCCGCTCTGCCCGCGCCTGAATCTCAGTCACCAACATTCCATAAGTGATTTCCTGAGCACTATCTTTGAGCGCGATTTTGTCCGGCGTGTGTGCGGCAATCAGCTTAAACAACATTTCGCTGTGCCTCCTCATTTTGAGAGTTCAGCCGAGGCAAATTTTTCCCCGGACTAAAATCTACACCAAGTTGATGTTGCAGTTGGGCATAGCCGTCAGAGACTGATCCGGACAAAACATGCGGGCGGGTCAGATAATAGCTGCCCCAATTGTCATCATTCTCGGTTTCAGACAATGGAAAGGCTTGCCCAAGACGTCTTGGTTTCAGTCCTATTTGCTGGAACCGGCGTTCGAGAAAATCGGTGCCGGTTGCGACGGCATATTGGTAATTATGGTGGTACAGATATGCGGAAATTGCGGCGAATAAAAACAATGAGGCCCCTTTGCCGTTTGACGCTAGATTACCGATTTCCACAATCTTCTTTCGGTCCGCCACCAACAATTTGTCAACGGAATCGGTTAGATATGTTTCTAGAAAAAGTGGGCCGTCGCTGGCAGGGCGAAATCCTGCCGCCGCGATAAGGTCACCCGTGTCATTAAGCACGCCCAACAGATAAGGATAGGTGACTTTGATATCGGCATTATAGGCCGTGCGATAAATGTCGGAAATAAACGCTTCCATTGTATTGCGCTCATCACACTGACCGGTGACAATGGATATTATCGACGGTTTCCCTTTTAGTAATCTGAGAATGTTCGCATTTCTGAGAACAAGCTGGCCAATACTCTGACCGTCTTCAATGCATTCAACCTGCAACATACAATATTACTCCACGCTTATTGGTCCATAATCGGAACAATGGCATGCCAAGCTGAAGCGAACATGAAGACACTAGCTATGATTTTATTACGAAGAGAACACCAAAACGTTGGTGCTTGGAAGGTTTCTAACACTTGTTGATAACCCACTGTAGCCGCGAGGATGGAGCCAAAATTACAGGCAGCTGAAAGAGCCAGAGGCTTCATTCTACTTTTCTATAGGCGCGGATTGTATCATCCCGCGTTTTGTCATCAACGCGGGCGAAGGGCAAGGTAGGTATTCTGTTCGAATATCTAACAAATTTTCGGAGATAAAAAGAATTTCAGGCTAATTGCAGGACAAAGGGGGGGAAACTGACTGTAGTGTATAAAGTTTGCCTGTATTTGATAATAATACGGTTTGTCGATTGACCTAATTACGTACCATTTTTCAAAGGCTCAGTCGTCAATGTACCAAATACGTACTGTGAAATAAAACCAAAGAAAAACCGAAATTTTATTGTTTGGATTGACTGAACGCCTCAAAATCTTTGAGGCTTGAATGAAATACTTTCTCCAATGTCGGCTATTAGGGGTAGAGCTGGCTCTAATCAGTGGTCGTCAAAATTTCTCAGTTTGACCCTCAAGAGACATTCATTTGAATGGCTCAAAGTTTCGCTATGGGGACTAAGTTGACCAAACTCAAATATCGGCCAATTGCTGAACTGGGCGGAAAGCGGGCATTGGCCTTTCCAAGTTCGCTATCAGTAAAATAAACCAAAGCAGATATCCAGAGTGGCAGGACTAAGAAAATCGCAAACTGCCGTTTTGAGCCCAAACCACCGGATGTTTCAATCAGCACAGAAGTCTGAAAAGCGCTATAAA